>CAZHLM010000045.1:14026-29841 GCA_964533295.1 uncultured Verrucomicrobiota bacterium | reverse complement strand
GCGGTGGTTACTTCCAGATCATTAACAACACGGCGGTGATGGCGCAGAGGATGGCGACGTAGCTGATGGGGGAGAGGATTTCTTTGAGGAACAGCGCGCCGAGCAGGTTGCTGGCGAGGATCGAGATGGCGCCGAGCACGGCCATGACCTTGCCGAGCGGGATGTGGGCGAAGGCGTAGAGTTGACCGAGGTTGGCGACGAGCCGCAGCGCGGTGTAGGCCCAAAACCAGCCGGTGGCCAGCGTGGCGGCGCTGAAGCCGTGTTGGGACAGATACGCGCGACCCCAGAAATCGCTGGCGGTGTAGAGGACTTGCGCGCCGATCAGGACGAGGAGGGGCGTGTTCATGAGACAGGAAGAAGGCAGCGCCCCCTCACCCTGACCCTCTCCCCGCAAGCGGGGAGAGGGGATCGAATTTTGGGCCCGCTCTCCCCATTCGATGGGAAGAGCGGCAGGGTGAGGGGCCGGTGGTCATTCCGTCACAACCTCGGCGCCGTTGGCGGCGCGGCAGACGTAGATTTGCGGTTTGCGCCCCGTAGCGGTTTCGTAGTCCTGCGCGATGGCGTCGGCAAACGCGGCGGCCTGCTTGGCCGCCACGAGCGCCACGGCGCAGCCGCCAAAGCCGGCGCCGGTCATCCGCGCGCCGTAGCAGCCCGGCAACCGCCGGGCGCAGTCCACCATGACGTTCAGTTCGTGGTTGGTGACTTCGAAGTCGTCGCGCAAGCTGTCGTGGCTGGCGTTCATCAATTGGCCGAAGGCGACCGGGTCGCGGGTCTCGGCGGCGCGCAGGGTGCGGTCGTTTTCGGTGACGACGTGGCGGGCGCGTTGATTGGTCGTCGGGGTCAATTGCGCGACGGAGACGTCGCGGAGGAATTTGACGCCGAACTCGCGGGCGGCGTCTTCGCATTGGGCGCGGCGTTCGTTGTAGGCGGATTCGACCAGACCGCGGCGGGTCATGGTGTCGAGGACGACCACAACGGTGCCGGCGGGCAGGGGTACCGGCCGGGTGGCCAGCGAGCGGCAATCAATCAACAGCGCGTGGTCGGCCCGGCCGGCGGCGGAGATCATCTGGTCCATGATACCGCAGTTGACGCCGACCCATTGGTTTTCGGCGCGCTGGGCCAGTTTCGCCATCGCGGCCGGGTCCCACGGGAGGGAGCTGACGGCGGCGAAGGCGCGGGCGACGGCCAGTTCAAAGGAAGCGGAGGAGGAGAGGCCGGCACCCATTGGCACGTCGCAGGCGGCGACGCCTTCCCAGCCGCGGAGGCGGTGGCCGGCTTGTTGGAGCGCCCACGCGACGCCCTTGGGGTATTCGCCCCAGTGACGATGGTGTTTCGTCAGCGCGGTGAGGTCGAATTGGACCTGTTCGTTGTGTTCGAGGGAGTGGAGAACGACGCGGCCATCGGCGCGTGGTCGCAATGCGATCCACGTGGCGCGGTCAATCGCCATGGGCAGGACGAAGCCTTCGTTGTAGTCGGTGTGTTCCCCGATCAGGTTGACTCGACCGGGCGCGCGGACCAGGAGGGCCGGGGTGGCGTGGAATTGCTGGCGGAAGGCGTCGTGGACGTTTTGGCTGAGGTTCATGTTAGAAATGGAGCGGGGCCTGGCGGACGAATTTGGTCCAGTGCTCTTCGGCGACGAGTTTGCAGACGCTGCCGAGTTGTTTGAGCTTTTGCGCTTTTTCGATGAGCGGGCGACCGGGGTCGAGGGCGCCGACGATGAGGTAGTGCGTGTCCCAGACCGGTTCGAAGTGACAGGTGCCGCCGCGGGCGGTGACGGCGTGGTGGCAGCGTTCCAGCGAGCCAAAGACGAACTTGCCGGCAAAACAGAACGACCGACCGTGAAATCCAATGTGTGGCGGCGGTTTGTCGAACGGCGCGTCGGGGTTGGCGGCGACCACGCTTTGCGGGTCGGGCCGGTGGGCGGTGATTTGGTCGAGCAGAAGTTTCAGGTCGGCGCGTTCCGCGGCGGTGACCTGACCATCCTGGAAAATCTCGGCCAGCCGGCGGGCGATGACGTTGCCGGGCCAGACGGTGGCGACATGGGGATGGGCCTGCAGCCAGTCGCGCAGTTGGGCGGCTTCGGTTTCGGTGACTGTGCCGTCGGCAAGGATCCGCTGGCACAGGTCGAGCATCTCGGCCAACGACGGGTCGGCTTCAACGGCGTGGATGCGGCGGAATTCGGGCAGGTGGCTGGCGAGGATCCAGTCGGACAGACCCGGGCGCCAGACGAGGACGTTGGTTTTGTGGATCAGTTTGCGGATCAAATCGGCGGTGACCGGCCCGTGGCCGTTGTTCAGCGCATCCAGATAGTAGTAATCGTCGGGACTGGTTTTGCGGGCGGTCATGGCGCGGGGATTGTAGAGGCTGGCGGCGGCGGTGCAAGTTTGCGGACGACCAGCAGCAGTGGGATGGGACGGGTGCCGGGATCGGAAGGGCGGTTGGCCATGCGCAGCCGACCGGCCTCGTCGGCGTGGAACAGGATCGAGCTGCCGCCCCCGTCGAGGTTGATCGCCGCGTGGCAACCGAGTTCGGCCATCAGCTCGGCCAGCTCGCCGGTGCTCATGCCTTCGCTGGTGCCGGGTTGGCGTCCATCCACCACGACCATGTAAATGGTCTGGCCGGTCGGGTCGGTGCCGATGGCGGTGCGCGGGTGCAACGGCTCGGCGGAGCGATCCACGATTTTCCCGTCCACAATCAACGGCCCGAAACCAGCCACGGCCAGCCGGGCCGGCACGGGTTCGGTGAGATTGCCGACGTGGGCGCGGCCGGCGGGGTCGAGCCAGAAACACCAGTAAGCCGGCTGAGGCCGGCTGCGTTCTTCGCGATCATTTTTAGCCCAACTGATGATGTCGACCGGCAGGCCGACGCGCCACGACGATCGTTGGTTGGCGGGCGGGGGCGGGACGACGCCGAAGGCGTTGGCGTTGATGGCGGCGACGATGTCGGGCTGTTGGGCCAGCGCGGCGGGTGTTTCCAGTTGTGCCTCGGCGGGACCCTCGCCGTCGGGGTCGGGCGCGAACACCACGTCGAGCGCGTGGTGGCCGCGGGTCAAGTCGAGGCGCAAGACGTGGATGTGGAGCGGGCGCGGCTGGGCGCGTTTTTCGAAGGAGTAACGCAGGTCGGCGAGGCCGGTCGCCGTGGTCAGGGCGAGGAAAATAAAAAGCCGGTAAGTCACAGGCGCACCTTGATGACGATTTTACGGACGGTGGCGGGTTGGTCGAGCACGAGGCCGGGCGCATGCGCGTCGGTCGGAAAGAACATGGCGAACTGACCGGCCTGCAGCGCCAGCGCGATGTGGTGTGGCGTGGGCGCGAAGAAGGCGGCGTCGGTTTCGGGCCGGTAGGGTTCGGTGACGGTGGCGCAGGCGGTCAACGGCGCCCAGCGGATGGTTTCCGTGCCGCGTTGGAGGAACTGGATGTCGAGATAGGTCCGGTGGGCTTCGAAGACGACGGCGCCGGGAGTTTTGGTTTGGTAGGTCTGCACGAGAGCGAAGACGTTGTCGCCGTCGAGCGGATGCCGGCCATCGGGCAGGTCGGCGGGCAACGTTTCGAGGAATCGGAACGCCGCCGGCAGGCGCGGCGAGAGGGTCGCGTAACGCGGCCATTGATCGAGCGAATCGAGAATCATGCCGGCAGGTGTAGGCGGTGCGGGGCGCGGCGACAAGCGGGAAATGCAGCGTGGTGAAACCGGTACTGGTTCGGTATCATGGCCGGCAATGAAACGATCGGAATTGCTGGGATTGGCGCGGCGGTTTTTGGCGATTCCCACGGCGCCGTATCATGAGCACGCGGTGCGGGCGGCGGTGGAGGCGGACTGCCGGGCGATGGGGCTGGCGCCGCAGCGGGATCGAGCCGGCAATGTGTTGGTGAAACGCGGCCGGAGACGTGGCGCGCCGTTGGTGTTGGTGGCGCACATGGACCATCCGGGGTTTGCGGTGGTGGGGCCGCGGCGGTTGGAGTTTTTGGGCAACGTGCCACGGGAGATGTTTGTGGGGTCGCGGGTGCGGGTGGGGACGACGGTGGCGCGGATCACGCGGGTGGTGGCGGAGCGGCCGGCGGTGCGCGAGCTGGAAGTGGATCGGGCGGTGCGCGGCGAGTTGGGGATGTGGGCGTTGCCGCCGGTGACGTTTCGGGCCGGCAAGCTGCACGGGCCGAGCGTGGATGATGTGTTGGGAACGGTGGTGTTGCTGGCGACGTTGCGGGAGGCGGGCGGGCCGGTCTGGTGCGTGTTCACGCGGGCGGAGGAGGTGGGATTTCACGGAGCGATTGAGTTGGCGCGAGCCGGTGTGCTGCCCACCGGGGCGTTGGTGGTGTCGGTGGAGATGAGCCGCGAACGGCCGTGGGCGCGGATCGGGCAGGGGCCGGTGGTGCGGGTGGGGGATCGGCGCTGGGTGTTCGACGCTGAGGCGACGGCGTTTCTGATGGAGTCGGCGCGCGCAGCGGGCGTGACGGCACAGCGGGCGTTGATGGATGGCGGGACGTGCGAGGCGACGGCGTTTGCGGCGTGGGGCTGCCGGGTCGGTGGGGTGTGTTTGCCGCTGGGGCATTATCATAATATTGGTCCGGGTGCGCGGCCGCGGGCGGAATACTTGAGTGTGGCGGATTTGGAAGGGCTGGTGAGGTTGTTGGCGTCGGCGACGGCGCGGTGGGCGGATCAGCGGCGCGGCCGGTCGGATTTGAAACGATGGGTGATGAGCGTGCGCCGCGCGGCGCCGCGGCGGTTGAAAGGATGAGGCGCGCGGGTGTCTAAGAGAACGATGAGCGGCGGGTGGCAGAGGTGGTTGTGGATGTTGGCGCTGGCGGCGCGGGTGGCGCGGGCGGAGACGAATGCGCCGTCGGCGGACGAGGTGGCGCGGCAGCAGTTCGAGTTGGGCGCGCAGATGTTGCAGGAACGGAAGTTTTTGGGGGCGGCGGATGCGTTTGAGCAGGCGACGCGGGCGGCGCCGCGATTTTTTGAGGCGCACGTGAACTGGGGGATTGCGTTGTTGGAGTTGGGCAAGGCCAGCGGGGCGGCGGTGATTCGGTTGCAGCGGTTTCAGGAAGCGGCGGATCGGTTTCGGCGGGCGGTGGAACTGAATGATCAGGCGAAGTTGCCGTATTTGTTTTGGGCGGAGGCATTGACTCGAATGGGGGAATTGCCGGTGGAGCCGCAGACGCGGTTGGATTGTTATCTGGCGGCGGCGGAGAAGTACCAGCGGGCGGCGGAGGTGGAGCCGGGTGACTGGCAGATTTACAGCCGGTGGGGATTGTTACTGGTGGAGGCGTTGAGTCCGTTTGCGCAGGACGCGGAAACGCGGCGGCAGTTGCATGCCGAGGCGGCGCAACTGTTTGAGAAGGCATCGGAGCGGGCGCGGTTCAGCGCGGAACTGGCGCCGTTGTACGCGAGTTGGGGCGGGGCGTTGACGGAGGTGGCGCGGTTGACGACGAATACGGTGGCCAAGCGAGAGGTGTTGCGGACGGCGCTGGAGAAGTACGAGAAATCGGCGCAGACCATCGCGACATCGGCGGCGACATACACACAATGGGGCCGGGCGTTGATCGAGTCGGGCAAGTTGTCGGGGAGGCGGACGGATTTTCGGCAGGCGATCGAGAGACTCAAGACGTCGCTGCAATATCGGCCGGGCGACGCGGAGACGTTGTACTGGCTGGCGGTGGCGCACACGTTGAGCGGCGACGGGTTGTTGGCGGTGCGGGCATTGCAGGAGGCGCTGGCGGCGGACCAGACGGGGCAGTGGCGGGAACGGGCGCGGACGGAGCGGGACTTTGAGTCGTTGCACGGCCAGCCCGAGTTGCGCGAGGTGTTTGGGCCGGCGGAGACGTGGCGCTGGCCGGCGCGGTGAGGCGGGGGTGATTTTTGTTGGCGGGTGGGGAACGGCTGTGGCAATGTCCCGCCCGTTTTCGGTGAGCCGGTAGCTCAGTTGGTAGAGCAACGGCCTTTTAAGCCGTGGGTCGTGGGTTCGAATCCCACCCGGCTCACCATGTTTTGTGTGCGGATGAAAGAATACCGAGGGGGAATTACAGTTGCGTCGGTGGTCGTCATGGGGCTGGCGTTGTTGCTGGCGGCGATGCTGACGCAATGGTCGCAGGTGTTGCTGGATCAGGTTCATCCGCCCGAGCACACGCTGGCCGTGCCGGCGGTGACGGTGCTGGTGATGTTGTTGGGAATTACCGGCCTGGGATCCCTTCTATTGCGCCAGCAGATTCTGACGCGCGCCGAGTTGTTGTGCGTGTTTTTCGCGATGCTCTTCGGCGTGCCGCTGATGACGCAGGGGTTCTGGCATCGGATCGTGGCCATTGCCGGCACGATTCCCCGCACCGGTGATTTTGCGAAGATGGATTCGTTCCACGACAATCTCTGGCCGCACGGGCCGAATCTGCTGGCGGCGGGCTTTGGCGGTGCGGACGTGACGATTCGAGGGCCGCACGGGTTTGAGGAGATCGAACACCAACCCGGTCGGCGGACTTCGGTGTTGGTGTTGCGGGGCGAAGGCGCGGCGCGGTTTCGGTTGCCGGCGGAGTTGTTGCCCGGCGAGCCGCATCTGGTCAGTGTGTTGTTGCGGCCGGTGGAGTTGGGTGCCGAGAGCGCGTATTACGGCCGGATTTATTATGACGACGATCCGCAGTACGACGAGGTATTTCGGGAGTCGCGGCCGGCGCAGGTGACGTTTGCGCAGCCGAAAGGGTTTCTGCGGGTGGGGGCGTACGGGGTGAAGTTTTCGCCGCGGTGGCGGCAGGCGGTGTATTTGGAATTTGGGTTGAGCGGTCCCGGGCGGTTGGAGTTGTGCGATCCGAAATTGTTCAGCGTGGACGCGCTGGAGTCGGCCCACACGGGTCGGCAGGTGGTGCGGCGGTCGGAGTATGAGGCGTTGCCGGCCGCCGAGCGGGCCGGATTGATTGTGAAGCCGGATCAGATGTGGAGCTGGGCGGGGCTGAAGTTTGTGCTCGGCGGTTACATTCCGTGGAACCAGTGGGTGACGCCGCTGGCGACGTGGGCGGCATTTTTCGGATTGATCCTGTTGGCGACGCTGGCGGTGTGCGTGATCATGCGGCGGCAGTGGGCCGAGAACGAGCGGTTTCCGTTCCCGGTGGCGCGGATTCCAGCCGCGTGGTTGGGAGAGGGCGAGTCGGAGGAGCGGCCGTGGGCGGCGATTTGGGGCAATTGGATGATGTGGGTGGGCTTTGCCATCACGCTGGCGTGGTGCCTGATGCGAGGTTGGCATTTTTACAATCCGAAAGTTCCCAACCTGAATGTGAACGTGCCGTTGGAAGGGTATTTCAGCGGGGCGGAGTGGGGGACGATGTGGCGGACGACGTTCAAGATTCACGCGATTTTTTTGGCGCTGGCGTTGTTGATGGAGTTGAACGTTCTGTTAAGTCTGGTGGCCGGCTACTGGTTGTATCGGAGTTTGATGTGGGTGGGATATTTGGCGGGTTGGGACTCCTCGGTGGAGTATCCGTTTGGCGCGCAGCAATCCATGGCGTCGTACATCACGTACGGGATTTTGATTCTCTGGTTTTCGCGGAAATATCTGGCGCGGGTGGTGCGGGCGGCGATTCGGGGTGACCGGGCCGAATCGGCGGGCGAGATGTTCAGTTACCGGGCAGCGTTTGGGTTGTTGGGGTTGACGTTTGTCGGGGCGCTGGCGTGGGGTGCGTGGCTCGGAATTTCGCTGGTGGCGGTGGCGTTGTATTTTGGCTTCATGGTGCTGACCGGGTTTGTGGCGGCAAAGTTCCGGGCCGAATGCGGCGCGCCGTTTGGCTACTACTCGCCGTACAACACCTGGTTGTTCATCACGTTGATGGGCGGGTTGGCGGTGTTCGGATCGCAGGGGGTGGTGGTGTTTTTGGTGGCGAGTTTCATGTTGACGGAGACGGTTTTTTTTCTGATACCCGGCGCGCAACTGGAGTTTGCGGAGCTGGGACGTCGGTTTCGGATCGAACCGCGGCATTTGTTTTACACCGCGGTGTTGGGAGTGGCCGGTGGGTTTGTGTGGGGCGGCTGGGTGTTTCTGTCCAACGCCTACTCGCTGGGCGGCGACACGGTGCGCTACCAGTGGTCGTTTGCGGACAAGGCGTGGTATTTCTTTTCCTATAACGCCGCGCTGAACGCGGCGACGGGCGAGATGTTGGGCCAGGCAAGCGGAGCACAAGCTGCGACGGGCTGGCTGACGCCCGAGCGTTGGGCGTATCTGTACGCGGCCGCGGGGACAGCGGCGGTGACGGTGTTGCGGCAGATGTTTGCCGGTTTTTGGTTTCATCCGTTTGGTTTCATCATGGGATCGTCGCGATTGATGGATCATTACATCTGGGGAAGTTGTCTGGTGGCGTGGGTGGTGCGCAGTCTGGTCTTGAAATTCGGCGGCGCGGCGACGGTGAAAAACCGGCTGGTGCCGTTTGCGATTGGGATGTTTTTGGCCGGTTGTCTGTCGTATCTGATTTGGGGCGTGTACGCCTCGTATCTGACGACGCAGAACGTGGAAGTGTTCTACGGGGATATTCCGTGAGCCGAGTCGGTCGCATCGTGGTGGCGGTCGCGGCGCTGGTGCTAACGCTGGCCAGCATGGCCGGTTTCCTGCGCGTCTTTGCGCCCAAACCGCGCCCGCCCCAACCAACGCCCTACACCGGCTATGACCGCGCGGCAGTGACGGCGGCCTTGACGGCGGAGCGGGTGGCGGAACGGGTCAAGGTGGTGGCGGGGCTTGGCTCGCGATTTCCCGGCCAGCCGGGTTTCCAGCGTGCGGCGGATTACGTGCGGCAACAAATGGAAGCTGCCGGGCTGGAGGTCTGCGAGCAGACGTTGGATGTGCTGGCGCCGCACACCCTGCGACGCGAGATTCTCGGCGCAGATGGCCAGCCGTTGCAGGGGGTGGAGATTTTTCCGTTTTTCCCGAACCACATGCAGCCGATGGTCACACCGCCGGAGGGATTGAGCGGGCGGTTGGTGTTGCTGACGGAGCAACGGCTGCGGGAAGGCGCGCGGTTTGATGATTGCATCGGTGTGGTGGACGCAGGCGAGCCGCCGCTGTCGTACAAATTCGATTGGGAACGCTACGCGCAGTTGGGGTTGCGGGCGTTGATCGTGGCGCCGCGCGACGGTTGGGAAGCGATACCGGTGGAGCGCTGGTTAACCATTCAGCAGGGCATGGTCTCGCACGACCCGATCAATTACGTGCGGTTGGCCGCCACACCCGAGATTTACCGGCATCTGGATCGCCAGGTGACGTTGCGGGTGCAGACGCAATGGCGGACGGTGCCGACCCGAACGCTGATCGGCTTGCTGAAATCGGCGCGGCCGACGCACGAGGCGCTGGTGATCACGGCCAGTTACGACGCGTTTTCGCTGTTACCGGATCGCGTGCCGGGGGTGTTGGCAGCCTACGAACTGGCGGAAATGCTGCAACTGATGGAAGGGCTGCGAGCGTACCGGGCCGACCTGCGGCGCGACGTGATTTTCGTCGCCACCGGCTCGCGGGTGATGGGCAACCTGGCCGAGTCGCACTTGCTCGCCGCGATGGGACCGCGGCTGGATCGCGCGGCAGCACGGCAGCGACTGGTGGCGCGGGCGGCGGAGAACGCGACCCGCCAGCAATGGGTGAACGAAGCGCTGACGTTGTTCGACGCGCCGGCGTTTGGCGAATCGCTGGCGGCGACCACGGCGGGCCTGGCGCGATTGTCACCGGCCGCGCGGAGGTTTTTCGACGAGCAACTGCGCTATGTGCTGAACACGATGTTGCTCAATGACAGCGAGGTGATGTTGCAGGCGCGGCTGCGGTTTTTGGCCGGTGACACGAACGATTTGGCCGGGCCGTCCTACCGGTCCTATCTGGCGGCCAAACGGGAGTATGACCGGATGTTGACGGCGGCCGGCTATCCGTTGGATCGGCTGGTGGAAACGCGCCCCGAAATTGTGCGGACCCGGCAGGTGCGGGAGCGGTTGCGGGCGCGGTTGATGGAGCTGGCTGAGTTTCACGAGCGGGAGAGCCGGCGGCGGCAGCAGGATCTGGCGGTGCATGATTTGTTTGCGCGCTATGGTCAGGTGGTGACGCTGGCGCCGGCGTTGGTGCCGAGCAGCCGCCGCGGCGACGGCGCGGAAGCGGTGACGTTTTATCTCGGCAATCTGGTGGACGACAAGTTCGAGGGGCCGCATTTCAACAATCTGCTGTCGGCGGCCGCGCAACGCCGGGCCGGCGTCCGCTACGTCTCCCATACCAAGGATCACGCCAACACGGTTGGGCCGGCGGTGGCAACGGTTCCCCTGACGGTGCGGTACTGGAATCTGTTCTCGTACCCGGCGGCGGCCGTCCTGCAACCGGACCGCAAGGAGACGTACGACGCGTTTGCCAGTCCGGTGGAGCAACCGTTCATGTGGCGGGCCGAGACGATGAGCGCCGCGTTGCAGTGGCTCGGCGAAGCGGTCCTGTCGGCGGCGTTTGGCAACGGCCAGTTTGGCGAGCCGCGCAAGGTCACCCCGCATCGCTATTTCGGGGATGTGTACGTGGCCGGTGTCGGTGAATCCGTGCTGCCGAGTTATCCGCTGGCGGGTGCGGTGGTCGGCGTGAAGGGAGCGGGGTTTCGCTATCCGGGCTGGTACATGCATCCGTTGTTGCCGACCAATCCCTACGGGCGCTACGAACTGTTGGATGCGCCAACCGATTTTACCATCCCCGGCGGTCCCTTCTCGCCGAATGCCGTCGGCTACGATGTCGCGGGCCGGATTGCCTACGCCAGCGATGAGGGCGCGGCGCAATCCATCTATCGGTCGCTGAATATCCCGACCTGGTTCGCCCTGCAAACGCCGGTGCACCTGGTGGTTTTCCGCGCCACGCCGGTGACGATTCTCGACGTGATCAATCCTCAGACGCTCAAGCCGTATGCCGGGCTGGAGCTGGTGCGGGCGGATACGCTGACGCCGTTTCCCTCGTTTAACAAATTCCAGACCACCGGGCCGGTCACCACGTTTATTCCACCCGACGTGCGGTTCATCGTCACGTTCAAGGCCGGGTCGCCCGAAAACGAGTTGGTGCAGGTGACGCGGGCGGTGATGCTCAACAGCCAGCCCGGTGAGACCGCGCGCAGCCTCAGCGAGGTGCCCGCACGCGGGTATCTGGCCGGCGAGCATCCGCTGTTGTTGGAGGTGCCGCAGCAGACCGCGCGTTCGATGCTGGCCTTGAACGGCCAGCGGTTGGCGGCACTGGACCAGCACCGCATGGCCGATGAGCGAACGAAGGACTTTCATCGGAAAGCCGCCGAGTTGCTCGAAACCGCGGCGGCCAGCCCCAGCTTGCAAGAGGCAACGCTGCGGGCGCGCGACTCGGCGACCTACTCGATCCTGAATTATCCGGTGATCCGCGGCGCGATCTTCGACGCGGTGATGGGCATTCTCTGGTATTTGTTTTTGCTGGTGCCGTTTGTGTTCTTCTTCGAGAAGCTCGTGTTCGGGTTTACGGACATCCGCCGGCAACTGGCGGCCAATACGGTGATCTTTCTGGTGGTGTTCGGCCTGTTGAAACTGTTGCATCCGGCCTTCGGCATGATCCGCTCGTCGCTCATGATATTGCTCGGCTTCATCATTTTCCTGATTTCGGCTGGCGTGGTGCTGTTGTTGTCCGGGCGCTTCCGGGAAAACCTCGAAGCACTGCGGCGCAAACGCGCCCAGGTTGCCGGCGCCGAGGTCAACGCGCTGGGCGTGATCGGCACGGCCTTCGCCCTCGGGCTGAACAACATGCACCGCCGCAAAGTCCGCACGGGGCTGACCTGCGCCACGTTGGTGTTGATTACCTTTGCCATGCTCTGTTTCAGCACGTTGCACAGCGACATCGTGGACAGCACCACGGCGACCGGCAAGGCGTCATACGCGGGCATTCTGGTCAAACCGCCCCAGTTCCGGCCGGTCTCGGAGGGCGAGTTGTTTGCCTTGCGGATGAAGTACGGCGGACGCTACACCGTGGCGCCGCGCCGCATGTACGTCGGCTATGAGACCTGGACCCGCGAACGGCTCAATCCCTCGCTGACGATTTCCCATCGCGGCGCGGACGGCGAGTTGCGCAAGGTGGAGTTTACCTCCATTCTGCAGTTCTCCGAGGAGGAGCCGCTGGCGTCGCAGATGCCGTTGTTGACCACCAACGGCTGGTTCCGGCCGCTGGCATCGGCGACCGCGACACCGACGGTGATGATTCCCGACGCGATGGCGCGCAAACTGGGTCTGACCGTCGAACAGGTGCAGACGGCGCCGCCGACGGTCACGATCAACGGCAAAGATTTTCTCGTCGGCGGGATTTTCGACGCGGAGCGATTCGGCCAGTTGCGGGACCTCGACGGACGGTCGCTGTTGCCGTTCGATGTGACGGCGATGACGACGGTGCGCAACGTCGGTGCCGGCCGGTTCTGGGAGGTGGTCGCGGAGGAGAGCGACCCGTTGATGAACCCGGCCAACGTGGTTCTGGCGGGCATCGCCGATCTGGGGTTGAGCGTGCCGAACGGGTTCAATCGCCTCGTCTCGATCGGCGTGGCCATGCCGCAGTTGAACTACCGCGACGCCAAGGCCGAGATCAGCCAATACCTCGAACAGACCGGCAAACCCACCTATTACGGTCTGGACGGCGTGGCCTACCTTGGCAAACGGCTGCGCGAAACCTCGTTGGTCGGCCTGTTGGATTTGTTGATCCCGTTGTTCATCGCTTCCGTGACGGTGCTGAACACGATTCGCGGCTCGGTCTATGAGCGGCGCGACGAGATTTTCGTCTATAACGCCGTCGGCATTGCGCCGCGCTACGTCTTCTTCATGTTCATGGCCGAGGCGCTGGTGTACTCGGTGGTCGGCACGGTGCTCGGCTACCTCATCGCCCAGGGCACCGGCACGGTGCTGACGGCGCTGGACCTGACCGGTGGGCTGTCGTTGAACTTCACCTCGAAGATCACCGTGTACGTTTCGCTGACGATCATTCTGGCCACCCTGGCCTCGACGGTTTTCCCGGCCCGCTCGGCGCTGGAGATTGCCGCCCCCGCCGAGGAGGCCGGCTGGCGGCTGCCCGAGCCGGAAGGCGACCGGCTGCGGTTCCTGCTGCCGTTTACCTTTCATCACCGCGACCGCGTGGCGATCCTGGCCTTTTTCCACCGCTACCTGCTCGACCACGGCGAGGGCAGCGCGGGACCGTTTTTCGCCGGGCCGCCTTCCGTGGGCATCAGCGAGCGACCGGATCCGTTGCAGCCCGACGGTTGTATTCCCGAGGTGCGTTCGACGATCTGGCTGAAACCGTACGACCTCGGCGTGTCGCAGGAACTGGTCATTGACCTGCAGACCGACCCGGAGACCCGCGAGTACATTGCCTGCATCACGTTGGAACGGCTCAGCGGCACCCGCGAGGCGTGGCTGCGATTGAATCACCATTTTGTGTCGCAAATCCGCCGTCACTTCCTACACTGGCGCGCCGTCAGTGCCGAGGACCGCGAGGAGCTGTATCAGGAAGCCCGCGCGTTGTTGGAAAGCACCGTCAAACCCGCTCATGTCTAAAGCCACGGAAGATCGCGAACTACGTCTGTACCGGGATCTGCTGACCCCGCCCGCGGAGTTCCGCGACGGGTTTGGGTGGAAAGCCGTGATCGGGATTCTGTTCTGCGGGCTGGTGATGTTGCCGGGCTCGATTTATCTCGGCCTGATGATCGGCGGCAATTTCGGTCCGGTCGCTTCCTGGGTGACGGTGATTTTGTTCAGCGAGGTCACGCGGCGGGCGCTGAAAACGATGTCGAAACAGGAGCTGGTCGTGTTGTTGCACGCCGCCAACGTGATGATTGCCGGCAACGTGCTGATGCCGGGCGGGCCGTTTGGCGAATTGGTCTTCCGCTCCTATCTGGTGGGCAGCGACGCGGTGCGCGATGCCGGCATGAGCACCAGTTTCCCAAAATGGTACGTGCCCGGCCCGGACAGCCCGGCGGTGGTGGAACGAAATTTCTTCCACGCCGACTGGCTGATTCCGATCGGGCTGATTTTTTTCCTGATGGTGATCAGCTACATCATGCGGTACTGCCTCGGTTATTTCTTCTTCCGCATGGTCTCGGATATCGAGAAACTGCCGTTCCCGCTGGCGCCGATTTCCGCGCAGGGCGCGATGGCGCTGGCCGAGGAGACGGAGGCCAGCGGCAAACCCGTCGTGGATGGCAGCGCCGAGAAAGTCGAGGTCAGCGCGGCGGCCCTGGCGCGGGCGGGCCAGAAAAAGAGCGGCTCGAAATGGCGGCTGTTTTCGCTGGGCGCGACGATCGGACTGGGGTTTGGTCTCGTGCAGGTGGGCGTGCCGGCGATTTCCGGGTTGTTTCTGGACAAGCCGATCTTTTTGATTCCGCAACCGTGGGTGGAGCTGACGACGCTGACCGAGGGGGTGTTGCCGGCCACGCCCACGGGCGTGACGTTTGATCTCGGCGTTGTGTTGGTGGGGATGGTGATTCCCTTCTGGGCGGTCGTCGGCGGTTTCGTGGCGATCGGGCTGACCGTAATCGTGAATCCGATCTTGCACCGCAGCGGCGTGCTGACCCAGTGGCAGCCCGGCATGGATACGATCAACACCATGTTCGCCAACCAGGTGGACTTTTACATGGCCTTCGGGATTGGCATGGCCATCGGGTTGGCGGTGGTCAGCCTCTACGTGACCGTTCGCGACGTGCGGGCGCGGATGGCGGAACTGCGTGAAACCCGCCGCCGCGAGCCGGCCACGGAGAATCTGTGGGCGACACCCCGGCAGGGCCGGGGTGATTTCCCGTTGTGGCTGGCGCTGGCGGGCTACGGCGTGGCCGGGGCGGCGACGATTGCGGTTTGTTGGATGCTGTTGCCGCGGCAATTCACCTTGCTGGTGTTCTTGTTTATCTTTGTGTTCCTGTACAATCCGTTGCTGACCTACATCAACGGGCGGTTGCTGGGATTGGCCGGGCAGACGGTGGATTTGCCGTTGCTGAAAGAGACCTCGTTCATTCTGTCGGGCGCCAAGGGCATCGAGATCTGGCTGGCGCCGATTCCCATCGAGAACTACGGCGGCCAAATCCAGTCGTTTCGCATCAACGAACTGACCGGCGTGAAATTCACCTCGCTGGTGAAAGTGGATCTGGTCGCCATACCGATCCTCTACCTCCTGTCGTTTCTGTTTTACGCGTTTATCTGGCACTCCACCGCCATCCCCTCCCAATCGTTTCCGTACGCGCAACGGTTCTGGGAACTGCAATCCAAACACGTCGCGCTGCGATTATCCTCGACCTTCGTCGCGCCGGGCGAAGACCCGGCCCAGAAAGACATTCGCGACAGTCAGTTTTGGAAAGCGGCGGCCAAGCCGGGGGTTATCGGCGTCGGAGCGGCGCTGACCGTCGTGCTGTATGGTGTGTTGAGCGCGGCCGGGCTGCCGACGCTGTTGATTTACGGTTTCATTCGCGGGTTGGGCGGAATTCCGCACACGATGGTTCTGGAAATTGTCGGCGCACTCTGTGGCCGGTACTATTTCCAGAAGCGGTTTGGGCGCGACGAGTTTCTGCGGATGATCCCGACGATTCTGGCGGGCTATTTTACCGGGGTGGGTTTGGTCAGCATGGCCACCATCGCCATGAACCTGATTAAACAGGCGGTTTCGGGAGCGCCGTTCTGAACATGGTGGCCACGATTCAAAATCAGGTTCGCCTGCCGTTCCCGGTCGCCTTCGGTGTGGTGCTGCAGGGGATTCGGATTCGGTTTGGCCGGTCGCTGGTGACGATCATGGGCGTGGTGCTGGGGATTGCGTTTCTGATGTCCATCCTCACCAGCCAGGTGATCAAGGACGGCGTGCGGGCCGAGTCGGACCTGCG
>CAZHLM010000045.1:0-13926 GCA_964533295.1 uncultured Verrucomicrobiota bacterium | reverse complement strand
TCCAGTCTGGTGGGTTTGGCGGGCAGCGTCGTGGGGGCGGTGGCGGGAATCCTCGTCGCGGTGGTGATGTACTCGGTCACCTATGGAGTGGGGCTGACACTGGGCGCGTTGCAGCCGGGCATCCTGTGCGTGTACTGGCTCGGGGCGGTCGCGGCCGGTGTCGTCCTGTCCATCGTCGCGGCGATTTACCCGGCGCAGTTTGCGTCGCGCATGGTACCGGCGCACGCCTTGAGGTCGAACGTATGACAACCGCGGAACGACTCGCGACCCTGTGGACCGCGCCGCGCGAGGCGCAACAGCCCTGCGTGATTCGCGCGGTGGATGTAAAGAAGACCTACCGCATGGGCGCGCTGGAAACCCACGCGTTGCGCGGGGCGACGCTGGACATTTACAAGGGCGAGTATCTTTCCATCATGGGTCCGAGCGGATCGGGCAAGAGCACCTTGTTCAACATGATTGGTGCGCTGGCCAAACCGACCGCGGGCAAGGTGTACATTGATCAGGTGGACATCGCCCAACTCGATCACAATGAGCTGGCGTGGTTGCGCTGCCGCAAAATTGGCTACATTTTCCAAACGTTCAACCTGATCCAGGTCATGACCTGTCTCGAAAACGTTACGCTGCCGATGAGCTTTGCCGGGCTGGATGCCGAGACGGCCCGCGAGAAGGCAATCTACCTGCTGCGACTGGTCGGGCTGGGCCATCGCCTCCTGCACAAACCCGGTGAGTTGTCGGGCGGCCAGCAACAACGCGTCGCCATCGCCCGTTCGCTGGCCAACAGCCCGGAAATCATTCTGGCCGATGAGCCGACCGGTAATCTCGATCTGAAGACGGGCGAGGAAATGATTGAGTTGCTGGCCAGCCTGAAGGAAAAACTCGGAGTCACCATCGTCAGCGCCACGCACGACCTGAAAATGCTCAAGCGATCCGACCGCATCCTCTGGATCGAAGACGGCCGGATTGTTCGCATGGCGCGGCCGAGCGAAGTGGATTTTGAAAGCGGGGAGTTTCGCTGATGCAACATCCACTGGACGCGATCCCAGAGGTGATGGAGACGGTCGAGAGCCGCACCGGCCGCGACGGTTTGGTCCAGGTACGCCAGCCGCGGCTCTACACCGGCGGGCTGTCCGGCCGCCTGGCTCGCCTGCTGCGCTGGCGCGCCGATGTCATCCTTCAACTCGACGCCTACGGCAGTTTCTATTGGAGCCAGATCAACGGCTTGCGGTCACTGGACGAGCTGGCCGCCCAATTCAGCGAACGGTTTGGACGCACCCGCGAAGAAAGCCGCCGCGCGGTGGTGCAGTTCACGCGCGAGTTGCTGCGCCGCCGCCTGATCTGCCTCAAACAGCCGGAGCCGGTCCCATGAGCCAGCGCGATGTGATCATTCGGACGCACGACGTGAAGAAGCGCTACCGGCTCGGCGACGAAGAAGTCTGGGCGTTGAAGGGCATCTCGCTGGACATTTACCGCGGCGAATTCATCTCGATCATGGGGCCGTCGGGTTCCGGCAAGAGCACGTTCTTCAACCAGGTCGGCGCGCTGGATGTGCCGACGGAGGGCGAGGTGTTTTTCGAGGGGCAAAACCTGTTCGCACTGAGCGAGGGTCAGCAAGCCTGGGTGCGGTGCAACAAAATCGGCTACATCTTCCAGACCTTCAACCTGGTCACCGTCATGTCGGCGCTCCAAAACGTGACCTTGCCGATGATCTTTCAGGGCGCCAGCAAAACAGAAGCCGACAAACGCGGCCAGCGGATCCTCGAACGGGTCGGGCTGGGCCACCGACTCCATCACAAACCGTTTGAGCTGTCCGGCGGCCAGCAACAGCGCGTCGCCATCGCGCGGGCGCTGGCCAACAACCCCGCCGTCATTCTGGCCGACGAGCCGACCGGCAATCTCGACACCAAAACGGGCGCGGAAATCATCGAAATCCTCAAATCGCTGAACCGCGAGCAAAACGTGACCGTCATCACCGCGACGCATGACCACAAAATGCTCGCCGCCAGCGACCGGGTCTGCTGGATTCGCGATGGACGGTTGGAGAAGGTGGCGAGTGGCGAGGAGTTCCGCCTCGAAGAGATGGAGGCCGACAAACTGGGGCGCTGATGATGAATCCGGGCACGGCCACCATCTCGAAAAACGATCTGATGCTCCTGCCCATCCGCCGGTATGAGGGGCCGATTCATCTCGTGACGACGGCGGCCGAACTGGCGGTCGCGCACCGGGTGATCACGGCGGAAGCGGTTGTCGGATTCGACACGGAAACGCGCCCGACGTTTCGCAAAGGTCAGTCTTACCCGCCGAGTCTCGTCCAGATCGCGGCGACGGACGGGGTGTTTTTGTTTCAACTCCACCGGCTGGATGTCGCCGCCGAGTTGGCGGAGATCCTCGGCCAGCCGCAGATCCTCAAGGTGGGCATCGCGCTGGACTATGATCTCAGCGCGTTGCGGAAGGTGTTTGCCTTCCAACCGCGTGGCACGCTCGATCTCGGTGCGGTCGCGCAACAGCATGGGCTGAAACAGACCGGCGTCCGCAACCTGGCCGGGATGTTTCTGGGGTTGCGAATCACGAAAGGCGCCCGGACGACAAACTGGGCCAATCCCACGCTCACGCCCGGCCAGATTCAGTACGCCGCGACCGACGCCTGGGTGTGTCGGGAGTTGTATGTGAAGTTTCGCGAACTGGGCTGGGTGTGAGTCGGACATTCCGTTTGTAACGGGCGGGCAGTTGGTCTAGCTTTGGCGCCATGCGGGGTTCGTGGGCACCACACAATCGGGGCACGCCAATCGAGCGGTTGGCCCGCCCGTTGCGGGATTGGTTCGATCAGTTTGGTTCCGTGACGCAGTTTCTGCTTTGGACAAACATCGCGGTGTTTGCCGTGCAGTTGATGTTCGACTTTTTCCGTTCGCCGTGGTTCGAACATCTGTTTGCGCTGCGGGTCAGCGGGCTGCAGCAGTTTTTCTTCTGGCAGCCGGTGACCTACATGTTTTTGCACGCCGGTCTGTTCCACATCCTGGTCAACCTGCTGATCCTGTGGTTCATTGGGCGGGAAGTGGAGTACTTCATTGGTCCGAAATACTTTGCCCGGCTCTACCTGCTCGGCGGACTGTGCGGCGCCGCGCTCTGGCTCGCGTTCCATCTCGAATCGGCGGCCTCCGTGGTGGGCGCCTCGGCGGGTGTGCTCGCCTGCGTGGTGGCCTTCGCGACGCTGTTCCCCGACCGGGAGATCACGCTGCTGGTCTTTTTCATCTTGCCGGTGCGGCTCAAAGCGAAGTATCTCGCGTGGGGTCTCGTGGCGCTCGACATGATCCCGGTCCTCCAGCACGCGCAATCGAATGTGGCTCACCTCGCGCACCTGGGCGGCGCGGCGCTCGGGTATCTGTACATCAAACAACTGGGCTACGGCGCGCCACCGCGCTGGCTGCGGTGGTGGGAGCAGTTGGGGGAGAAACTCACACCGCGCCGTCGCCCGCCGGCCAGCGCCAGACCGAAGCGCGAGATGTCCGCCGAGGAATACATGCGGGAGAAAGTGGATCCGATTCTCGACAAAATCGCCCGCGAGGGAATGCAGAGTCTGACAAAGGCGGAACGGGAAATCCTCGAATCGGCCCGCGACCATCTCCGCCGAAAGTCGTAACGCGCCCGGCGACTAGGGTTGCCGGAGTTGGATATAGATGGCTACCGGCTCGATATTCTTATCGTCGCGATGGAACTTGTACCAAACGGTCGCCTCGGCTTGGAGGGGGATTTCCCGCAACCGGACCGGCTGGCCGCCGGCGGTGACGATGGGGCAGGACGGTGCAACCAGGAAGCTCATGTTTTGCGGCGCGTCCGCGGCGTACTCCTTCCGGGTGTCGGCTTCGTGGTGGCGGACGGTCACGCGGTTTCGTAACGGTGAAATCGCGGCAATCCGCCCCGTGTAGGTGACGCCGCCGGAGGGCGGGGCGGGCGGTTTGGCGGGGGCGGGTGGGGCGGCAGCGGCGGGTGTCTGCTCGATGACCATGCACGCCAGCCGCGTCTTGAGATTGGTGAGGCTGAACTGGACCTGGACGTAGGTGCCCGGCGTGATGTCGAGAATCGAACCGAGCTGGCCGTCGCGGCGGAGGATCCGGCAGTTGCTGGCGATTTTGTAGATGTCCGCCGAGCCGGTTTGGATCAATCCGCTCTGGCGGGTGTGGCCGATGCGAATGACACGCTCGCTTAATGACAAGGCTCGGACGTAGCCGGTCGCGGTGCTGAGGTTTTGGCTCGCGCAAACGGGCGCCAGTTCTTCGGTGGTGGTTTTTGTGCCGAGCGTCTTGGTCTCGGCGCGGGCGGTCAGGGTCAAGCCGCCGAGGCTGGCCCCCGCGGCGGTCAACCAGAAGAGGCGAAGCATCGTGAGCATGGCGCAGTCTAAACACCCGCTGTCGTGTTGCAAGCGAAACTCCGGGATGCGGGTCGCGGGAACTTGGCGCGAGCATTTCGGGCGTGTCGCGGTTTGGGGTGGCGTGGTAAATAGCGGTCAGACATGGCCAGGAAGCCGAGATCCCGAACTCGACCGCGCGCGGGTGTGGCGTTGCTCGAACGGTTCCGCAAGAGCGGGTTTCGTGAGCCGCGCCAGGCCGTGGCGGTGTGGAACCGGTTGGCGGCGGATCCGCTGGCGCGGCGGTCGCTGGGGAAGATTGGCGCGCATCTGTTGCGCGCGTGCAGGCGGAGCGCGGACCCGGATCGGGCGTTGGTGAATTTTGAGCGGCTGGTGGCGGCGTTGCCCAACGCCGCCATGTTGTACCGGTATCTGGCGGCGGCACCCGACCGGCTGGAGTTGCTGGTGACGCTGTTTGCGCACTCGCAGGCGCTGGCGGACACGTTGACGCGGGATGCGAAATTCTTTCATTTCTTGATCGCGCCGCGGTCGTTGGCGCGGCCGCGGGAGAAGATCTGGTTGGAGGCGGAGCTGACGCGGTTGCTGGCCGGCTGGCGGGCGGCGGAAGACCGGTACAACGTGGTGCGGCATTTCCGGCGGCGGGAGATGTTGCGGATTGGGGCGCGGGATTTGATGGGATTGGCGACGGTGGAGGAGACGACGGGCGAGTTGTCGAATCTCGCGGATGTCTGTCTGCAGGCGGTGTACGCGGTGGCGCTGGAGACGTTGGCGCAGCGGTATCGGGTGGCGGCGCCGGGCGGGTTTGCGGTGCTGGGGCTGGGAAAGCTGGGCGGTCAGGAACTGAATTATTCGTCGGATGTGGACGTGATCTTTGTGTACCGCGAGGAGGGGGAGTTTCATCCGCGGCTGTCGTTTAACGAGTTTTACACGAAACTGGCCGAGGAGTTCATCCGACAGGTTTCGACGCCGGGAGCGGAGGGGGCGATTTACCGGATTGATTTGCGATTGCGGCCGGAAGGGAAGTCGGGACCGCTGGTGCGGTCGTTGGAGAGTTGCGAGAATTATTACGCCGAATGGGGCGAGACGTGGGAGCGGATGGCGTTGAGCAAGGCGCGGTGGGTGGCCGGGGACGCGGCGGTGGGGGCGGCGTTTGTGGAGATGGTGCAGCCGTTCGTGTACGCGCGTCATGCCGGGGAGAACGTGATTCTGCAGATGGCGGCGTTGAAGGAGCGGATTGAGAGGGAGGTGGTGCGGGAGGCGAATCTGACGCGGCATGTGAAGTTGGGCATCGGCGGGATTCGCGAGATCGAGTTCATCGTCCAGTCGTTTCAGGTGTTGCGCGGCGCGCGGGTGCCGGAGTTGCGTCAGGCGCAGACGTTGCGAAGCCTGCCGCTGCTGGCCAAACACAAGTTGTTGACGGAGGCGGAGGCGCGGGGGTTGGCCGAAGCATACCGGTTTTTGCGAAAGGTGGAGCATCGGTTGCAGATGGAGATGGAGTTGCAGACGCATACGATTCCCGACGAGGAACATGCGTTGTATCGTCTCGCGCGGGCGATGGGATTTCGGACCGTGGCAGCCTTCGAGGCGGAGCAGGCCCGGCAAACGGCGCGCGTGCGGCAGGTGTACCAGGGGATTCTGGCGGGCGCCGCGGCCGCGCCGGCGGCGGTCGCGAGTGTGCCGGACGTGATTCGGCCGGTCGGGTTTGGGGATCCGGTGGCCGCGGAAAAGGTGATCGAGAACCTGTGGCATGGTCCGGGCTTTGTCCACGTTTCGGGTCGGACGCAGGAGATTTTTTCGCGGTTGTTGCCGGTGCTGGCGCGGGAGTTGCAAAAGGTGGCCGACCCGGATGCGGCGCTGACGCGGTTTGAGAAATTCGTGAGCGGTTATGGTTCGCGGGGGTTGTTGTATGAGATTTTGACGCGCAATCCGAAGCTGGTCGAGATGCTGGTGCGGGTGGGGGATGCGAGCCGGTTTTTGGCGGAGACGCTGGCGAAGCGGCCGGAGTTGTTTGACGAGGTCTGCCGGGGCGTGACGTTAAACGAGTCGAAGCCGGTCGCGGCGATGTTGGCGGATTTGGAGGAGGAAACGGGTGAGCCAGCGACCGTGGCGCGAGAGTGGAAGCGGGCGGAGATGTTCCGCATCGGGGTGGAGGATGTGATGGGGTTGGTGGATGGGGAACAGGTCCAGCAACAGATCAGTCGGTTGGGCGAAACGTGCGTGCGATTCGGGCTGGCGCGGGTGCAGCGGGAGTTGAAACGGGTGAAGCTGCCGTTTGCGGTCATCGCGATGGGCAAGTTTGGGGGGCAGGAGTTGGGCTACGGCGCGGATTTGGATGTGTTGTTTGTCGGGGAGGGAGAAGCCGCCATCCCGGTGGCGACCGGTTTGATTCGGTTCATGGAACAACAAACGGCGGCGGGGATGTTATTCAAGATGGACGCGCGGTTGCGGCCCGATGGCGAGAAGGGGCCGTTGGCGGCGGGGTTGGCGGCGCACCGCGAGTATTATGGCAAACGGGCGCTGTTGTGGGAGCGGCAGGCGCTGACGAAAGCCCGGTATGTTGCAGGGACGCCACAGTTGGGCGAGGCGTTTATGGGGTTGGTGCATGAGGTGGTGTATGGGCGGTCGTTGACGGATGAGGAGTTGACGGAGATTCGACGGATGCGGCAACGGATCGAGCGGGAACGCGGTGATCCGCGCCGACCGGAGGGGGAGTTCAAGACCGGACCGGGCGGGTTGTTGGATGTGGAGTTTTTGGTTCAGGCGTTGCAACTGCGCCACGGACAGTCCCACCGGCAGTTGCGAACCGCCCATACCTTGGCGGCGTTGAATAGATTGACGGCATTGGGTGTCTTGGAGGATGGACAGAGTTACCTGTTGCGGAGGAATTATTTGTTTCTGAGAAAGGTGGAATTGGTGTTGCGGCGCGACGAGGATGCCAGTGTGTCGGCGTTACCGGCGGACGAGAGTCGGCTAAAATGTCTCGCCAAGCGGCTGGGTTTTTCGCACAGTGAAGCGCTTTTAGAAACATGCCGCCGCGTGATGCAGTCGAATCGGGCCGTGTATGAATCGGTGATAGGTCTATGAACAAAGCCAATGAGCGGTTGTTGCGCGTGATGGTGGTGGATGACCAGGAGGGCGTGCGAATGGTGGTGGCCGATGCGGTCAAGTTTGCGGGCCACGATGTTGTGGCGGTAGCGGCGGACGGGGATGAGGCGGTTGAGCTGGCCCGGCAGCATCGGCCCGATGTCATCATCATGGATGTTCAGATGCCGAAGTTAAGCGGGCCGGCCGCGATGGACGCCGTGCTGCGCGAAGGCACCGCCCGCCAAGTCATCCTGATGTCCGGCGAATGGCGCTCCGCCGGACTGACCGCCGCGGAGTTGCTCCGTCGCGGCGCCACCGCGTTTCTCGAAAAGCCGTTCAGTGTGACGCATCTGTTTGAATTGCTGGACAAGTCGGCGCGCGAGTTGCGCGCGGTGTAGCGCTTTTGTGCGTGCAAGACCCGGTCGGGGCGGTTTAGTATCCGGTTCCATTATGGCGAACAAGGAGCAGGCGGTGAATCTTCTTATCCGGTACGGTGCCGTTGTGGTGCTGGTCTGTGCGGTCGTCAACATTCACGCCGTGCTCCGCAATTTCGAACTGTCGCGCGCCGCGGCGAAGGTGGAGAATCAGGCGCAGGCGGCGGAGTCTCAGCGACGGGCGTTTGAAGGCGTTCTACGTGAGTTCGCGACGCGCGCCAACAACGACACGGTCATCCAACAGATTTTTGCGCGTCATCAAACGTCCGCCGCCGCCAAGTAGGTGCCATCATGAGCGACATGGAACAACCGAACCCGAACCTGAGCGAGAATCCCGTTGGCGAACTTGAACCGGGTCGGGCTCCGGCGGGGGCGTCTCCCGACCCGCTTTATCAGGTGCGGGTGCAGGTGGCCGGGCTGGGGATTGCGTTTTTGATTTTGAGCCTGTCGTTTAGCGCGTATGTGTACAAGCAGAACCGCAGCCTGAGGTTGCTGGTGGAGACGCGGAGCCAGCAGATTAAGCAAATTGCCGACGCGCTCAAGCAGTGGACGCCGGCAATGAATGAGTTCGCTGGTTACAGTCTGACGAAGCCGGAGTTGGCGGCCATTTTCGCCCGGCACGGTCTTCAAATCGGCACCAACGCGCCCGCGGCGAAAGCGCCGTAACCTTACCCGTCCGGCGCTGCGAGCGATTCGAGCGCGGCCTCCGCGGCCGCGGTCTCCGCCAGTTTCTTGCTGTGGCCGGTGCCACGGCCAATCTCGCGGCCGCGCCATTCCACCACAACCTCGAAGTGTTTGTTGTGGTCGGGGCCGGATTCGTGAACGACCCGGTAGAGGGGATTGACGGCGGACTTTGCCTGCAAAACTTCCTGCAACTGTCCTTTCGGGTTGGTGCGGGGAGCGGACTGCTTCAAGTTGCGAAATTCCTCGGCGAATTGCTGGAGGATGAACTTGCGGGAGGCCCGGATCCCGCCATCCAGATAGACCGCGCCGAGCAGCGCCTCGAATGCGTCCGCCAAGTTCGACAGGCGTTCCCGGCCGCCGCTGCTTTCTTCGCCTTTGCCGAGCCGCAGATGCCGGCCCAGTTCAATGGCTTGAGCGCGGCGGTACAGGGTGTGACGGTTGGCCAGGTGGGCGCGGGTTTGAGTGAGTTTTCCCTCCGGCCAGTCGGGGTGCAACTTGTACACCCGATCGGTCAGCACCAGTTGCAGTACGGCATCCCCGAGAAACTCCAGCCGTTGATTGTGGGGAACCTGTCCGTGGCCGTTTTCATGGGCGAGCGAGGGGTGGGTGATGGCTTCGATGAGCAAGTCGGGGTTTTTGAAGCGGTACCCGATGGCTTCCTGCAAAGTCGGCGCGTGCATGATGACCCTTTCGTGTGTGCGCGGCCGGAGGTTCACGCCCCGACACCCCCCGTCGGGAGGAACATCCAACAGCACGGGCGGAGTGTAGTGCGGTCGGCCAAAAAATCGAGCCGAAATTAGGTTCGCCCCGACCGGGGATGAAACCGGTGGTGGATGTCTTTGAGGCGCTCGCGATCGGTGTGGGTGTAGATCTGCGTGGTGGCGATGCTGGCGTGTCCGAGCATTTCCTGGATGACGCGCAGGTCGCCGCCGTTTTGGAGCAGATGGGTGGCGAAGCTGTGGCGCAGCGCGTGCGGAGACAGTGGTTTGGTGAGACCGGCCGATCGGGCGTGTTTTTTGACGAGGTGCCAGATGGTTTTGGGACTGAGCCGGGCGCCGCGCGCGGAGAGAAACAACGCCGCCTGGGTGCTCAGGGCAGGCCGGCCTTCGGCTTGGTAACGGCCGACCCACTCCAGCGCGGTTTTGCCCACCGGCACGATCCGTTCCTTGTTGCCTTTGCCGGTGACGCGGAGAAAACCGGCTTCGCGGTTGATGGCGTTGACGGTGAGAGCGGCCACCTCGCTGACGCGCAGACCGCTGGCGTACATCAGTTCCAACAGGGCGCGGTCGCGCAGTCCCAGTTTGCGGCGCACGTCGGGCGCGGCCAGCAGCGCCTCGATCTCCCGGTACTCCAGCGAGTGGGGCAGGGTCTTCCAGAGCCGCGGCGTGTCAATCGTCTGGGTCGGATCGGCCCGGATGAATTTCTCGCGGACCAAATATCGGCAAAACATCCGAATCGCCGCGAGGCGCCGGACGATCGTGCGAACGGACAGCCCCGCCGGTCGCGGATTGTCCCGCGCCGTCGTGCCGGGGTGGCGTTGGTCTTGCAGGAAGGCCAGAATGTGGTCGCGGGTGAGCGCGTGGACCTGGCTGACGCGCCGACGTTCGAGAAAGCGGGTGAACTCGGACAGGTCTTCCCGGTACGCCGCCCGGGTGTTGGCGGCCACGCCGCGTTCCACGGCGAGGTGGTCCAGAAAAGCGGCAACCAACTCCCGCATGACGCCTCGTTATTGGAACAGGAACGCGGGCAGAAAATACAGCCGACCGGCCTGGAGTTTGAACGGCGCGGGCTGGAGTTCGACCCGCACGGTCCGCGACTCGCCCATAAAGCGAAACAGATTGCGCAGCGAGAACGGCATCTGGTAGCGGATGACTTTCGCGGTCTGGATGCCGCTCAGTTGCTGCGCGCGCTCGATCGCGTCCTCGAAATATCCCAGTTCATCCACCAGTCCCGCCGCCAGCGCTTGCTTGCCGGAAAGGATGCGACCATCGGCCATACCGGCTTTAAGCGCGTTGACCTCCAACTCCCGCTCGTCGGCCACAATGCCCACGAACTTCTCGTACACTTCCATGATCAGACCCTGCACGAGCGCCCGCTCGGCCTCATTCGGCTCGCGGGTCGGGTTCAGCAGATCCTTGTACTGACCGGACTTGAAGGTGTGGGCCTGGATGCCGATCTTGTCCATCAACCCCTGCAACGTCAGCGTTTGCATGATCACGCCGATACTGCCGGTAATGGTCATGTCCGTCGCAATCACATGATCGGCGCCGACGGCCACATAATAACCGCCCGAGGCTCCGACGGAATCCATGCACGCCACCACCGGCTTCGTTTCCCGGGCTTCGACCACCGCGCGGTAGAGCAGGTCGGATGCGACCACCTCGCCGCCCGGTGAGTTGATCCGCAGGATGATCGCCTTGACCCGGTCATCCTCGACAGCCTGTTGGAGTTGCTCGGTCAGATAGCCGACCATCCCCTCTTCGGAGGGATACCCGTCCACCTCCGAGGAGATGACCCCGGTCAGATAGATGACGGCGATCTTGTCGGTCGCGTCGAAATCACCGGCAAACGGTTCCTCGATCAGCGCCTCGCGGTGCCGCGTGAAATCGGGGCGTCCGCCGCCCAGGGCGACCGCAAACAGAAACAGGTTCGCCAGGATGCTCAAAAACAAAAAGAAAGTCACCACGACGGAATAGACCACCCAGCCCGGACGGCGAACGGGCGTGGCAGCCAGCGGCGGCGGCGTGTTTTGCATGGCGGGACATTGCCGAAGCGACCGCCCCGTCGCAAGTGAAAAAGCCTTCGCAACCCGGTGCGCTTGGGCTACTATCGCGCCCCATGTTGCTGGTCATTGATAACTACGACAGCTTCACCTACAACCTCGTCCAGTACCTCGGCGAATTGGGGGTGGAGTTGCGCGTGTTTCGCAACGACGAGTTGTCGCTGGAGAAAATCCGTGACGTGCGGCCCGACCGGCTGCTCATTTCGCCGGGGCCATGCTCCCCGCGCGAGGCCGGCCTGTCCAACGAGATCATTCGCACCTTCGGTGCGACCATCCCCACGCTCGGTGTTTGTCTTGGCCACCAGTGCATCGGACACGTGTTTGGCGGGCAGGTGGTGCGCGCCGACCGGCTGATGCACGGCAAGACCTCGCCGATTCATCACAATGGCCGGGACCTGTTTCAAGACATGCCCAACCCGTTTACCGCGACCCGGTATCACTCGTTGTTGATCGAGCGCGACACGCTGCCAGCCTGTCTCGAAATCACCGCCGAGACCCGGCCTGAAGGCGAGATCATGGGAATCCGCCACAAAACACGGCCCATTTGGGGCGTCCAGTTCCACCCCGAATCCATCCTCACCGAGGACGGCAAAAAGATCCTCGCCAACTTCCTCCGCCTCACCACGTGAAGCGTTGGACCTGAGCATACCACTGCTCGTAGGGCGTGACCGGCTTCGTCTCGCTGCGGATGACCCACTGAAAGTCTTTGTCGGGCCAGTGACCATCCGGATCGCCAGCGCGGATGTAGCGGATGTCAATGGACCAGCGAATCTCCGGGCTGGTGCTCGGCAGCGAACGGTGGAACAACAAATTGTTGAAGATCAAGACATCGCCCGGCGCCATCGGCAACGTCATCGCCTTCGATTCGTCCACCACGCGCGGATCGAGTTCGAGAAATTGACCTTCCCTTTCTTCCTGGCGGTGCTCGTACAACGGCGTGCGATGGGTACCGGGGATGACCTGCATGCACCCGTTGGCCGCATGGACCGGCACGAGGGGGATCCAGCAGGTCAGAATCAACGACTTCGCCGAGGCCGCCCCAAAGTAACTGCTGTCCTGATGCCAGGGCACCACGGTGAATTGTTGCTGGGGCAATTTCGGTCGCGCGTTGAACACCGCATGACCCAGCACGTCGCCGCCCAGCAGCTCGCCCACCACGTCCACCAGGGCCGGCTCGCAATGAAGATCAAACACCTCGCGACCGCCGACCAGTTTGCGCCAACCGCGCCCGAAGCGGGTCGCATGTTTGCCGGCCACCTCCGCGAAGCGGCGTTCCAACGGAAGCTCGGCCCCCTCGTCGGCAATCAAGCCCTCGGCTTTGAGCTGGCGGATGAGCTGGTCCGTTACGCGCGCGTAGGCGGCGCGCATGTTATCAATGGCGGCGCGCGGCAGAAGCTGACGCAGAACGAGATAGCCGTCACGGTCCCACTGGATCCAGTCGGCCTCGGTGAGATGGGAGCTGAGTTTCATGCCCGCAAGGATAACAGGGACGGTCCCGGGGGGAAATTGCCTGCGATCACTCTTGCTGGTAAAATCTCACCATGCTGACGTACCGCCTTCCGCTGGGTCAACCGCCTCAAATCGCCATGACCGCCGTGGCGACACATGGCGCGCAGCGCGTCGAAACGTATCGGCTGCCAGGATTGTGGTGCGTCCACCTCTACGACTACGAAGCCGAGCTAGTGCTCGACGACACACCGCTGGCCATCCGACCCGGCTATGCCAGTCTGATCGCGCCCGGGGTGGGAATGGAGTACCGGTTTCGCGGTATGTCCCGGCATATCTACGCCCATTTTCGCGTCGCACCCCGCGCCGGCCCATGCCGACCCGTGCCGGCCGTCCAAGATGTCCGCGGCGACTTCCCGGCTCTTTCCGCTGCCTTCGCCGACGTGCCGCGCTGGGCGGTAACCCAACCGCACCGCGCCCGCGCGCGGCTCTGGGACATTCTCTGGCAGTTGAGCGAGCCGCGCGCCACCGTCGAATCCCGTTCTCCGATTGAGCGGGTTTGCGAGTTGGTGGAAACTCACCTCGCCGAGCCGCTGTACGTGGGCGAATTGGCCCGGCAGGTGGGTCTGTCGCAGAATCATCTGACCCGGTTGTTTCGCGCCGCGCAGGGCGAGACCGTGATGCAATACATTCGCCGGCGCCGGGTCGAGCGCGCCCGGCAGTTGCTGACCAGCTCGACGTTGTCGGTCAAAACCATCGCCGTCGAGGTGGGCATTCCCGACCTGCACCTGTTCAACAAAGTCATCCGCGACGCGTTCGGTCAATCACCCCGCGCGCTGCGCCGCAGTGCGTGAAACCGATCCCTTGCGAGCCGGGAGAGCAATCCACCGTTTGCACAGCGATGTAACAATTGTTACAAAGTCATGCAACTTGGTCAGCCGCAGCCGGCCGTGGTGACGGTGACCTGCGAGGAGATGTGGTGGCGGGCGAGGGGGGAGCAGGGAGATGCGCTGGCAGGCGATGCGGGCGATGCGGTGGGGCCGGTTAGCCGGCGTCGGTCCAGCGGACGAGGTCGGCGAGGTTGGGTCGGCCGTCGTGGTGCCAGGCCAGCGGCGGGCGCTGCATTTGGCCGACCG
>CAZHLM010000044.1:23352-30159 GCA_964533295.1 uncultured Verrucomicrobiota bacterium | reverse complement strand
TCTCAAACCGCCGACGGGTTCAAACAAAATGAGACTTTTTCAACAGCCTGCTAGGAATTTCGGGACGAGGTTTTTCAGCGGAATCGTTATTCGACATTTTGAAGCAGGGAATTGTGGATTTGGGTTGTCCGGCGGGGGAGTGCGTCTGAACAGATGCGACACGGGCGAGACCGGTTCCGGCTTGTCGGGCCGGTGAGATCGTTGCGGGTGCGCCAGGTGTGACAGCCGACCTGCTCCAGCCGGCCCGTCGCATCCAGCCCTTCCGCGCCCAGCCCGACTCCCACCGTCCCAAGGCGCGTTTCGCGGTCACCCATAAAAGGTTCCCATCAAGACAGAAAACACTCCACCCGTGACGCTGGCCCACCGGCCCCCACGAGATTATTTCCGTGACGGTGTTGCGCTCGGAGCGGTGCCGGTAAACTGGCGGAAGACGGTGGCGAAGTACTGGCTGCTTTGAAACCCGCAGGCCAGCGCGATGGCGGTCACCGTTTGGTCGGTGGTGCGCAAGAGGTGTTGCGCGCGGCGGATGCGGACGCGATTGAGGTAGGTCATCGGCGAGTCGCCGGTCAGTTCGCTGAATCGTTTGGCGAACTGGGTGCGTTTCAGGCCGCAGACCGCCGCCATTTGATCCAGCGTCCAGCATTCGGCGTAACGGGTGTCGAGTTCGCGCAACAGGCGGCGCAGCGCGGCGGCGGGGTCGGCGCGGACGAGGGCGGGTCGGGGATTGGCGGCGACCAGCCGGGTCAGTTCCACGAGGAGCGCCCGCAGCAGGCCGGTGGCGAGGGCGTCGCGTCCGCGGGCCGAGCCGGTCAGTTCGCGGACGACGGCCGGCAGGAGGGTGCGCAGCAGCGGCGTGGCCGGGAAGGCGTGGCGTTGGGTGCGCTGGAGGGTTTCCTGCACCCAGCGCAACTCGGCGGGACCCAGCCCGACGCCGGCGGGGTTGAAGACGACGTAGTACAGTTCCAAGCCGGCATGGGGTTGGTCGCCGGCGCCGTGGCGCTGGTGGGGCAGGGTGAAAAAGATCGTACCAGGCCGAATCGGTTCGCGGTGGGACTCGACCTGCCAGGTAAATTCGCCTTTCGTGACCAGCACGATTTCCACGCCGCGGTTGGTGTGCAGGGGCAGCGGGCGCCATGGTTTGGACGGTCCCCAGTAGCCGAACTCGCGGATGGCAGCCACGTTCACAATTTACCGCTGGCTGCGCGTGGACGACAAGCGGCAAATTGTGGTGTACTGGGTGGCTCATGAAGATTGGTTGTTTTGCTCTGATCCAGCCGTTTGCCGGCATGCGCCGGCAGTTCGAACTCATCCGCCAGCTCGGTTTTGATTACGCCGACCTGACGGACAATCACGACGGGGCGACGTTGGGGACCGAGTACGGCTTTGCGGCGTCGTTCAGTCTCGATTCGCATCCGCGGGTGATCCGCGAGATGGTCGCCGATTTCGGGCTGACGCTGACCAGCGTTTGCGCCCACGCCAATTTGCTCGATCCGACCAGTCCGAGCCGGTACGGCACGGCGCAGATCATCAAGGCGATCAAGCTGGCGCATTTTCTCGGCGTGCGGCAGGTCATCACGACCGAGGGCGACCCGAAGACCGATTTTGGGCACCGGCTGACCGAGGATCAGCGGTTGTTCAGCATCCGCGAAAAACTCTACGAGCCGATTTTGTGGGCAGAGGAGTTCGGGATCGAGTTGTTGCTGGAGCCGCACGGGATTTTGACCGACACGGTGCCGGGGATGAGTCGCATCCTGGACGCGCTCGGCCACGAGAAGACGGTCGGGATCAATCTGGATACCGGCAACAGTTGGCTCGGCGGCGGCGACCCGCTCCAGTTCGTGAAGCAGTTCCAGACGCGGATCAAACACGTTCACTGGAAAGACATGCCGGCGGAGATGGCGGCGCAGCGGGGCAAGATGTTTGGTTGCGGGATGGGATTGATTCCGCTCGGCGACGGCGTGGTCGGCATCGAGGCGATCGTGAAGGAGTTGAAGAAGATCGGCTTCGACGGGCCGACGACGCTGGAAGTGGCCGGCGAGGCGGCGGTGAAAACGTCCGCGGAACGGTTGCGGCAGTGGAGCCGGTGAAGGGTTATTGGGAACAAAGCGCGACGCGGTTGGCGTGGCGGGTGGGCGATCGGGTGGCGTGGGAGTACCACTTTGATCCGGCCGAGGGCAAACCGTATGTTCATCCGGTCACGAACGAGGCCGGTGAGGTTTTGACGGCATTGCGGCCGGCGGATCATCCCTGGCATCGCGGCATCTGGTGGTCGTGGAAATTCCTCAACGGCGTGAATTACTGGGAAGAGAACGCGGCCGGTATTTCCGAGGGGCCGACGGTGTTGCGTGCGACGCGGGTGGATGCCCGACCGGGTTCGGCCGCGCGGGTTGAGCAGGAGATCGAATACGCGCCGGTATTGAAGGAATACCGGCGACTGGAGATGACCGGCCCGCGCATCGGCTGGCACAGCGAGTTTACCGCGTTGGCGCCGGTCAAACTCGATCGCGTGCCGATTGCCGGCGAGCCGAACGGTCAGACGTGGGGCGGGTACGCCGGGTTGTCGGTGCGATTGGCGGCCGGGGTGAGCGGGCTGCGTGACAGTGAGGGACGCACCGAGGCTCGCGCGATGCACGGACAGCGCGCGGCGTGGGTGGAGTTTGGCGGGATTCGGGTGGTGCCGCGCCAGCCGTCGCGGTGGTACGTGTGGAGCGAGGGGATGAATTATTTCAGCCCGGCGGTTTTGTATGACGGTCCGTGGGAACTGACGGCCGGCGAGCAGGTGAAACTGGACTACGAGATATGGCTGCCATGATTCGGGCGTTGATTGTGGACGGGCAGAGCAACCACGACTGGGCGCGGACCACGGCCGGTATCCAGCGGGCGCTTGCGGGCTTGTTCGACATCGAGGTCGCGACGGTGACGGAGCCGGCGATGTTCACGGCGGATTTTTCCCCGTATCAGGTGGTCGTCTCCAATTATCTCGGCCCGGACTGGCCGGCGGCGACCATTACCGGTTTGGAGAATTATGTGCGGCAGGGCGGCGGGTATGTGGTGGTGCATGCCGGGGGCAGTTCGTTCCCGAATCGGCCGAGCTACAACCAGATGGTCGGGTTGGCGTGGCGGGATGCGAATCATGGATACCGGGTGACGTTGGATGCCGACGGCAACATCGTGCGCACGCCGCCCGGGGTCGGGCCGGGCGCGGGGCATGGACCGTGTTTTTCGTTTCCGATCAATCATCACGCGCCGCAACATCCCATATTGCGGGGATTGCCGGCCATCTGGCTGCACGCGAAAGATGAATTGTGGCACGGGCTGCGCGGGCCGGCGGAGGAGCTGACGATTCTGGCGAGCGCGTTCAGTCCGCGCACGGGCGCGCGCGAGCCGATGATGTGGACGGTGGGGTTTGGGCGGGGGCGGGTGTTTGTGACGGTGTTGGGGCACGTGTGGCCGGGCGGCGAGACGACGGCGGTGGATTGTGTCGGGTTTCGCGCGACGCTGGCGCGGGGTTGTCAGTGGGCGGCGACCGGGGCGGTGACGTTGCCGGTGCCGCGGAATTTTCCAACGGAAGGCGAGATTTCAATCGGAGAGGCGCAGGAGAGATGAAACCATACACAGCAGCGGTCATCGGCGTGGGCAAAGCCGGTGGGGGCGGGAAAAAAGGCGGCGGTCACGCGATCGGGTATTTGCACGGCGGGGCGTTTCGGGACAATCCGCGGACGACGTTGGCGATGGCGGCGGACATCAACGCGGAGAACCTGGAATGTTTCCGCCAGAAGTTTGAGGTGCCGCGCGGGTTTGCGGATTACCGGGAGATGTTGCGGGAGGCGAAGCCGGAGATTGTCTCGATTTGCACGTATGTCGGGTTGCACCGGCAGATGGTGGAGGATTGCGCGCGGGCCGGCGTGAAGGGGATTTTTCTGGAGAAACCGATCGTGGCCAGCCCGGCCGATCTCGTGGCGGTGGATGAGGTGGTGCGGCAGACCGGCGTGAAGATTGTTGTGGCGCACATCCGCCGCTACTTCCCGGCGTTTTTGCGGCTGCGCGAGTTGTACCAGAACGGCACGGTGGGCCAGCCGTTGTTGTGCGCGGCCGGTATTCAGGATTGGGATTTGAGCGAGTGGGGATCGCACTGGCTCGACATGTTCCGCCATTTCCACAACGACCAGCCGGTCAAATGGGTCTTTGGCCAGATGCGGGTCCGGCAGTTGCGCGGCTACGGTCACGCGATGGAAGATCACGGCTGCGCGTACTTTGAATTTGAAGGCGGCGGCAAAGGGTTCGTGGACGGCGGCCGCGGCATGGCCGGCCCGTGGACGATGACGCTGGTCGGCACGGAGGGGACGTTGCGGCTGCAACACGAACATCTTGTGGTGATCGAAACCGCGCGCGGTCGGTCGGTCGAGGATTACGCGAAGGATCAAGTGAAATGCTACGAGCGGGCGTGGTGCCAGATCGTGAGCGACTTGATCCACTGGATCGAAGGCGGCCCCGTGCCGTTGGTCGGCTGGCCGAGCATGCGCCTGAGCGCGGAGCTTAATCTGGCGGCGTATTTGTCCGCCATCAAAGGTGACCGGGTGGATCTGCCGTTGAGCGGCGACGATCTGAAACTGAACGAGTGGCCGGTCGAAATCCTCGCGCGGCGGCGATAGCGGTCACGGTTGCTGGCGGTGGCGCAGCCGGTCGAGAGCGACGGCGGCGATGATGATGCCACCGGTGACGATTTCCTGAACCCAGTTGGGAAACTCCAGTTTCGTGCAGCCGTTGCCGACCACTGTCATGATCAACGCGCCGACGAGGCTGCCGAGGATCGTGCCTTCGCCGCCGGCCAGACTCGCGCCGCCGATGACCACGGCGGCGATGATGTCGAGTTCCATCCCGGTCGCGGTCGTCGGGTCGCCGACGGTGAGGTAGGAAAATTGCAGCACGCCGGCCAGCCCGGCCAGCCCGGAGCCGAGCAGATACACGAGCAGTTTTTGTCGTTCCACCGGCACGCCGCAGAGCCGGGCGGTCAGTTCATTCGAGCCGATGGCAAACACATGCCGGCCAAACCGCGTGTACCGCAGCAGCGCGCCCATCGCCACCGCCAACACCACCAGCAACCACACACCGGGCGGCACCAACATCCAGCGGCGTTCCTCGGGCAAAGCGGTCAGCAGTTGATTCAACCAGGTGGTCGGCGCGACGATCATCTGCTCGTTGGCCAGACCTTTGGCGGTGCCGCGCCATGCGCCCCACAAACCGAGTGTGACGATAAACGGCGCCAGCCGCAGTCGCGTGATCAACAGACCGCTGACCAGGCCGCAGACCATCCCGACGGCGACACCGCCGGCGGCAGCGGCCAGCGGATTCCAGCCGTGGTTCAACAACGTCGCCACCACCACCGTGGACAGCGCAATCACCGAGCCGACCGACAAATCAATCCCGCCGCTGATGATCACCGCCGTCATCCCCAGCGCCGCGATGCCGACGACCGTCGTTTGCAGCATCATGATTTCGAGATTGGCGGCGCGGGGAAACTGATGCGGACGCAACAGCGTGAACAGCAAAAAGACCAGCACCAGACCGACGACCGGGCCGAATTGTTGCAGCCGCTTCATCCGCCGGTCGCCTCGCGCATGATTTCGTGCTCGTCGCGTTCGTGGACAGGCCGGGCCGGACCGAGCCGGCCGCGGTGCATGACGGCGATGCGGTCGCAGACGCCGAGCAACTCCGGCAGGTAACTGCTGACCAGCACCACCGCCTTGCCGGCCCGTGCCAGTTCGTCAATTAGCCGGTAAATCTCCGCCTTGCTGCCGACATCAATCCCGCGGGTTGGCTCGTCGAGCAACCACACATCCACATCCGCGGCGAGCAAGCGGGCGAGCGCAATTTTTTGTTGGTTGCCGCCGGACAGCTCGGCGACGCGCTGGCGGGGCGAACGGCATTTCACGGCCAGTCGCTCCAGCCAGCGCTGCGTGCGGGCCGCTTCGCGCCGCGGTGACACCCAGCGCGGCAGGCTCGGCAGGGTCGTGTTGTCGGTGAGGCTGAGATTGAGGGCCAGCCCCTCGGCTTTGCGGTCCTCGCTGACGAAGCCGGTCCGCCGCCAGTCGGTGGGGATGGAGCGCAGCCATTCGGTGCGGCCCGCGCCGATCAAGCCGGCAATGCCGACCACTTCGCCGCGGTGCAATTTCAAGCCGGCCACTTCCAACACGCACTCGCCCGGCGTGCGCGCGGAGCGCGGATACAGATCCGTCACCTGCCGGCCGACCATCCAACGGATGATTTCCGCCGTGGTCAGATCGCGGGTGGCGCCGCCGCCGACGGACAGACCGTCGCGCAGGATGGTGACGCGGTCGGTGATGTCGCGGACTTCGTCGAGGAAATGCGAGATGTAGATCACGGCGTGGCCTTGTTGTTTGAGCCGGCGGATCAGGGCGAAGAGTTTTTCCACGTCCGGTCGCGTCAGGCTGCTGGTCGGCTCATCGAGGACGAGCACCCGGCAGCCCGTGGCCACGGCGCGGGCGATTTCGACCATTTGTTGGTGCGCCAGCGACAGGTCGCCGGCGCGCGCCTCGAGCGGGATGTCCGGGTGGCCGAGCTGGGCGAGCGCGGCGGCGGCGCGGGGACGGCGTTCGCGGCGGGGTGGCTCGCAACCGAGCCAGATGTTGTCGCAGACGGAGAGGTGAGGCGCGATGGCCAGTTCCTGGTAAATCATCGCCACGCCGGCCTGCCGGGCATCGTGCGGGTGACGCGGCCGGTAAGGTTGCCCGTCCAGTTCCATCGTACCGGCATCTGGGGCGAGCGCGCCGGCGAGGATTTTCATCA
>CAZHLM010000044.1:4962-23252 GCA_964533295.1 uncultured Verrucomicrobiota bacterium | reverse complement strand
AGGGTGGCGACGCCGAGGTAGCCCATGCGGGTGGGGTCTTGGGCGACGAGGGCGTCAATCTCGCCGTTGCGGAGGGCTTCGACAAGCGGGGGCGAGGTGTCGAAGCCGACGAATTTTTTCTTACCGGCGAGGTTGTTTTGGCGCAGGGCGAGCAACATGCCGAAGGTGCTGGATTCGTTCGGGCAGAATAGGCCGTCGGCTTCGCGGAGTTTGTCGAGCATGTTGAGGGCGGCGTTTTTGGCGTCGCCCATGGTCGGGCCGGCGTAGCGGTTGTCCACGATGACGTTCAGGCCGGGATGTTCGCGGATGACGGCGAGGAAGCCGGCTTCGCGGGCGTCGGTGCTGGCGGAGCCGACCTGGTAGCGGAGCAGGGCGATTTTGCCGGTGTGGTTCAGGACGCGGGCCAGTTCGGCGCCGCCGAGTTCGCCGCCTTTGCGGTTGTCGGTGGCGACGAGGCTGACGAAGTCTTTGCCGGCTTCGCCTTTCAGCGCGGAGTCGAAGATGACGACGGGGATGTTTTTGGCCATCGCGGCGGCGACGGGGCGGACCAGGGCGGTGTCGTCGAGCGGGGCCAGCACGATGCCGGCAACGCCTTCGGAGATGAATTGTTCGACGATTTGGATTTGTTGGGCGCGGTCGTTTTCTTTGAGCGGGCCTTTCCAGACGATGTTGGCGCCGAGTTCCTGGCCGGCGGCTTTGGCGCCGGCTTCGACGGATTTCCAGAAGACGTGGGTGGTGCCTTTGGGGATGACGGCGATGGTGGGTTTTTCTTGGGCGACGGCGGTCAGGACGACCGCGAACGCGAGCAGGAGCGAGCGGATGAACGTGCGCATGGTTGGAGTCCTTTCGCAGTTGAGAATCTGGCGGGAGAATATCCGGTCGGCCCGGCATCGCAAGGCTGGAGTTTTGGCTTGAGGGGGTGGAGCGGATGGTTTTTGCTGCGATGCCATGATGACGCTGGAACGATTCAGCGCGGGGATTGGGGATCGGTTTGGGCAGGAAGGCGTGGCGCAATTGCGGGCGTTTCAGCGGGCGCAGGCCGCCGGGGTGGCGGTTACGCCGGTCTGGAACAAGTCGAATCGCGAGCACACGATCGTGGGGACGCGGCCGGACAGTGTGCGGGCGGAGGCGGACGCGGCGGTGCGGGAGTTGGGGTGGACGGGGGCGTACCGGGTGGATGCGGATCACATCGGGTGGCGGACGGTGGATCGGTTTGTTGCGGCGAGCGATTTTTTCACGATGGATGTGGCGGATTTCATCGGACAGCCGGCGGCGGAGGAAGCGGTGCGGGAGTTTGTCGCGTATCAGCGCGGTCAGCCGATGCCGGTGGCGTTGCCGGAGGCGGAACTGGAACGGATCGCGCGGAAGTATTTGTTGGCGGTGCAGGAGGCGGCAAAGGTGTACCGGCATGTGGCGGCGGTGAAAGGAGAGGAGAATTTCATCGCGGAAGTTTCGATGGATGAGACCGACGCGCCGCAGACGCCGGTCGAGTTGCTGGTGATTTTGGCGGCGTTGGCGCGGGAAGGGGTGCGGGTGCAGACGATCGCGCCGAAGTTCAGCGGGCGATTCAACAAGGGGGTGGATTACGTCGGCGACCTGGCGAAGTTCGAGAGGGAATGGGCGGATGATCTGGCGGCGGTGGCGTTCGCGGCGCGGGAGTATGGCTTGCCGGCGACGTTGAAACTGAGCGTGCATTCCGGCAGCGACAAGTTTTCGCTGTATCCGATCATCCGCCGGCAACTGCGGCGCAGCGGGGCCGGGGTTCATTTGAAAACGGCGGGGACAACGTGGTTGGAGGAGATGGCGGGCCTGGCGCTGGCTGGGGGGGATGCGTTGCGGCTGGCGCAACGGATGTACGGTCAGATGTATCAGCGATTGGATGAATTGGCGCAGCCGTATGCAACGGTGATCGAGATTGACCGGCGGCGGCTGCCGGCTCCGCGGGAGGTGGGGTCGTGGACGGGAGCGGAGTTTGCGGCGGCGCTGCGGCATGACCCGCGCGAGGCGAGATTTAACCCGCATTTTCGGCAACTGGTGCACGTCGGTTTTCGGGTGGCGGCGGAACACGGCGGGGAATTTTTGTCGGCGTTGCAGGCGCACCGGGAGCGGATTGGGGAATTGGTGACGGAGAATTTATACGCGAAGCATTTGGAGCCGTTGTTTCTGGCGGCGGATTAGCAGCGGATGCCCCGACCGGTTTGGATGCCGGCAAGCAGGCCCGGCCCCTCACCCTGGCCCTTTCCCCGCGGGCGGGGGGCGGAGAGGGGATTGCATTTTGGAGGTTTGTACCCGGCAGGGGCGAGAGGGTGGAGCGGGCGAAGGGAATCGAACCCTCCTCGCCGGCTTGGGAAGCCGGTGCATTACCACTATGCTACGCCCGCGAGGGTGGCGGTATTGTGGCGGAGTTGGCGGACAAAGCAAGCGAAAGTTTCCCGGCGAAAATGCTATTGCACTTCGGGACGCGGTTGCTATAGTCCTTGTGAAAATTTTCTCAAAGTCGGCTGAGCTTTGAGAACAACGGTCGTCACGATGGCCTATTTCATCACCGAGACGTGTATTGGCTGCACGGTTTGCGAGTTGAAGTGTCCGGTGGACACGATCAGCGGCAAGTCGAAGGAGAAGTATGTCATTCACCCGGAAGGGTGTATTGACTGCGGGGTCTGCGCGATTTATTGCCCGGTCTCCTGCATCCAGGACCAGTACGGCAATCTGGTCACCCGCATCAAGCCGAGCCAGATTCCGAAGGCGCAGGTGATCGTGGACAACTGCACGGGCTGTGAGTTTTGCGTGGACATTTGCCCGTTTGATTGCATTTACATGAAGGAGGACCCGACCCATACCGGGGCGGGGCATTACAAGGTGGCGGAGGTGGTGGCGGCGGATTGTGTGGCCTGCCGGTTGTGCGAGATCGTGTGTGACAAGGACGCGATCATTGTGCCGAATGCGCCGACGCACCGGGCGGCGATGCTGCCGCATCAGTTGGAGAAGCACTAGTTCTTTGTCATGACAGAGGCACCGGCAGAGAAGTCGCGCGCGGTCACGTTGATCGTGCAACTGGTGGTGATACCGTTGGCGGTGGTGGTGTTTTGCGTGGCGTTGGGCGGGCTGTTCATGTGGCTGACGTCGGAGCAGAAGGATTTCAAGGATTACGTCGGGGCCCTGCAGTCCACGCGCGGGCCGCAACGGGGGGAACAGGCCCGGTATCTTCTGAATTACATTCAGGAATCGAAGCGGTGGCAGGGGATTTTTGATGTGTCGGCGCAGCTCAGCAGCGAGGCGGGGCGCGAGAAATTTTTGCAGGAGAATCCGCAGGCCGTCGCGCAGTTGGTGCAGATTTTCGAGGAGTCACGGGAGCGCGATGCGAAGACGCGGCGGTATCTGGCGTTGGTGTTGGGGTTGTTGGGGAGCGCGGAGGCGGTGCCGGCATTGCAGTCGGGGCTGGACGACGCGGATGCGGAGACGGTAAAGAATTGTATTTGGGCGATGGGGCGGATGGGGGTGGACGCGGCGGCGGGGAAGATCATCCAGTTGACCCGGCACGACGAAGTTTCAGTCCGGTTGATGGCGGTGTACGTCCTCGGGTCGCTGGAGCATCCGCAAGCCCGCGACTTGTTGGTGGCGGCTTTGAATGACCCGGCGGAGTTGGTGCAGTGGAATGCGGCGTTTGGGCTGGCGAACCGGGGGGATGCGGCGGGGCGGGCGGTGTTGGAGCGGTTGTTGGACAAGGAGTACGTGGACCGGTTTTCGGAGACGACGTGGGAGAATCGGCAGCGGTACCGGGTGACGGCGGTGCAGATGCTGGCGAAGGTGGACGGGGCGGCGGCGTTGCCGGTGTTGGAACGGGTCAGTACGACCGATTTGGATTTGCAGGTGCGCAATGCGGCGTTGCAGCAGGTCAATGAGTTGAAGCGGAAGTGACGCGATATGGCGGAGACGAAATTTGTGGGAGCGGACAAGCCCAAGACGGGTGAACCGTTGTCGGCGCGGGAGCAGGCGGTGCGCAAGTTGCAGGAGAAGGGCGTCCTGAACATGGACGGCCAGCCGTTGCCGCGGCGGAAGTTTTTGGTGAATCTGGCGCTGGCGTGGGCGACGTTCGCGGCGGCGATGGGCGGGGCGGTGACGGTGTTGTCGGCGTTTTTCATTCCGCGCGTGGATTTCACGAAGGTGGACGTGTTCAAGGTGGGGCCGCCGGAGAATTACCCGAAGAATACGGTGGATGAGTCGTTCAAGGCGTCGAAAGGGGTGTGGATGGTCAATGATGGGCAGAAGATTTTCGCCGTCTCGATTGTCTGCACGCATTTGGGTTGCACGCCGAATTGGATGCCGAACGAAAGCAAGTTCAAGTGTCCGTGTCACGGCAGCGGGTTCACGATGCAGGGGATCAATTTCGAGGGGCCGGCGCCGGTGCCGTTGCGGCGGTTCGAGGTATCGCTGGCGGACGACGGGCAGATCATCGTGAACAAAGGCCGGTTGTTCATGGCGGAGAAAGGCGAGTTTGACGATCCGCGGTCGTTCATCGCGGTGTGAGGAGTCATGCGCAAGGTAATCGAGTCAGCCAAGAGCTTCGAGTCGCAGGTGCGGAAGTCTATTTTCCGCGTCGGCATTCCGAACACGGACCGCAAACGCGTGCTGATCGTGTTGGGCAACGTCTTTCTGCATCTGCATCCGACGAAGGTGCGCACCAGCGGCGTGAAGCTGCGCTACACGTGGTGCGCCGGTGGGTTGTCGTTCTTTTTGTTTCTCGTGCTGACGCTGACCGGGGTGCTGTTGATGTTTTATTACCGGCCGACCGTTGAGGGGGCGTATGTGGACATGCTGGACATCCGGTCGCAGGTGCCGTTTGGGATCATGCGGGAACTGCATCGCTGGAGCGCCCACGCGATGGTGATCATGGTGATGGTCCACATGTTTCGCGTGTTTATGACCGGCAGTTACAAGCCGCCGCGGGAATTCAACTGGGTGATCGGCGTGATTTTGCTGGTGTTGACGTTCCTGCTGAGTTTTACCGGCTACCTGCTGCCGTGGGATCAACTTGCGATCTGGGCGATCACGGTCGGCTCGAACATGGCCAAGGCGCACCCGCTGGTGGGGGCGGCGGGGCCGTTCTCGGATTTCCTGCAGATTGGCGGGGTGCCGCTGGTGCATCCTGGTAGTGACGCGCGGTTCATGCTGCTTGGCGCGAAGGAGATTGGCGGGACGACGTTGTTGCGGTTTTACGTGTTGCACTGTGTGGGCATTCCGCTCGGCGCGGCGGTGTTGATGGCGGTTCACTTTTGGCGGATTCGGAAAGATGGCGGCATTTCGGGACCTCTCTAGACCATGACGGCGCACGGAGCGGCGGAAACCAACGCGTTGTTTGAAGCCTTCAAGGGGCTGGCGAATGTTTTGGCCGACCCGCGCCTGAGTTTTGCGCTGGCGGCGGGGGGCATGTTTGGGATGCTGCGCTGGCGGCGGTTGATTTTCAACTGGTGGGTCGGCGGCGCGGTGTTGGTGCTGGAGGCGCTGGTGATTCTGATCGGGTTGAAGGACCCGAACTTTCGGCTGATCGTGGCCAAGCCGGATAACGTGCCCATTACGATCATGCTGTTTCTGACGACCTTCACGCTTTGGCTGGCGATGGTACAGGCGGTGGACAACGAGCGGCGGGCGGAGCAGAAATTGCCGCCGGTCGAAAAGGAGACTTCGCAGCAAAAAACGTGGGTCTGGCCGGACCTGTTGTACATCGAGTTTATCGCGCTGATTCTCTGTTCGGTGGCGTTGATTGTGTGGGCGGTCTACCTGCGCGCGCCGCTGGAGGAGCCGGCCAACCCGGCCGCGACGCCGAACCCGTCGAAAGCGCCGTGGTACTTTCTCGGGTTGCAGGAGATGCTGGTCTATTACGATCCGTGGTATGCGGGCGTGGTGCTGCCGCTGATCATCATCGCCGGGCTGATGGCGATTCCGTACATTGACAACAATCCGAAGGGCAACGGGTACTATTGTTTTCACGAACGGAAGTTCGCGATCACGATGTTTTTGTTTGGCTACCTGGCGTTGTGGGTGTTCATGATCATTACCGGCACTTTCCTGCGCGGCCCGGGCTGGAACTTCTTCGGCCCGTTCGAGTATTGGGACCCGCACAAGGTCGTGGCGTTGAACAACGTCAACGTCTCGGATTACGTCTGGGTCGTGTTGTTCCCGAAGATTTATCAAGTGACGAAGATCGAATGGTTCAACCAGGGTCTCCCGCCCGTGCAGAACGTCATCTGGCAACTGCTCCCGCCAAACTGGGAGAACACCGTCGCCTTCTGGCGCGAGGTGGGGATGGCATTCAAGCGCGAGTTTGCCGGGATCCTGTTCCTGGCCTTCTACTTCCTCGCGCTGCCCGGGGCGCTGGCCAAGACGTGGCTGAAAAAATTCTACGAGAACACCGACCTGATCCGCTACAGCATCCTCGCGATGCTGGTGCTGACGATGGGCACGCTGCCGTTGAAGATGGTCTGCCGCTGGCTCTTTAACTTGAAATACTTCGTGGACACGCCGTGGATCAAATTCTGAGCCGATGAGAAACCAACCCGAGACTGTCCACGCCTACAACATCCCCCGGCTGAACTGGTGGTTTCTGATCGCCAGCGCGCTGTTCGTCGGGTGTTTTGCGCTGATGGTCTGGGTGGACTATTCCGGCGGCCGGATGACCGCGCTGGGGCTGAAGGGCGACCGGCAGTGGAAGAATTACCAACGCGAGTTTTACGAACTGGAACGCAAACGCCTGGCCAGCGACGCCCAGGCCGCCGCCCTGCGCGCTGAAGAACAAGGGTTGGCGCAACTGCGCGCCGACGAGGAAAAACTCAACGCCGAGCTGGCCGCCAAGACCGCCGAGGTGACCGCCGCGCAAACCGAAGCCGCCCGGCTGCAGGTGGAAGCCGACCGGATCATGCGCGAATTCACCATGCAGAAAGCGACCCGCGACGAGGTGCGCTCCTTTTACGAAGCCGCGCTCCATCGCAACGCGCTCAACGAAGACGCCACCGAAGTCCGGGAGTGGCGGCGCAAGGTCAACAACCAGAACCGGGTCGTCAGCGATCTCGAACTCGAAAAACAGGCTGCCGACGCCAAGCTCAGCGACGCCCGGACGCGCCTGACCGCCCTGGTTGGCCAGCGCGACGAGATTGACCGCAAGATCAACCGACTGCTCGCCGCCCAGAATCTGGTCACCCGCCGGCTCGAACAACTGAACAGCAAACTGGTGCAGACCGTCGTCAACGCGCCCGTGCTGGAATTCGCCGCGCCGACCTACAAGGTCGAACAGATCATCGCCTACGACCATCACGTGGATGTGAATTTCACCACCGTCCCGCGCGTGGACCGCTGCATCACCTGCCACATTGGCATCGAAAAGAAAGACCTGCCGGCCGAGGAAAAGGCGTTTCGCGAAAAGCACGGCCTCGAGGTCGTCGAGTGGTCGAAGCTGCCGCAACCGTTGCGCAGCCATCCGCGGATGGATCTGTTCGTCGCCGACACCTCGCCGCATCCGGCCGGCAAGTTCGGCTGCACGGTCTGTCACTGGGGCTGGGATCGCGAGACGCATTTCGCCCGCGCCGGCCACACCCCGGACCACGAGCACAAAGTCCCGCACGTCCGCGATGAGCAGACGAAACTGTGGGTCAAACTCGACGCCGACGCGGAGCCGCCTGCCGACGTGCAGCCGGTGGCCATGACGCAGCAGGAAGCGTGGGAGAAAAACTACGATTGGTACCACGAACATTACAACCTGCAGCCGATGCGGCAACAGCAGTACATCGAAGCCAGTTGCCTGAAGTGCCACAGCGAACAGACCCGCCTCGAAGGCGCCACCGAACTGGACCATGGCCGCCGTCTGATCGAGCAACTTGGCTGCTGGAGTTGCCACAAGATGAAGCAGCTCGAAACCTATTCGCTGCACAAGGTCGCCCCCGGCGAGTCGTTGGAGGAAATCTGCCGGGCCTACGACGTGAATCTCGCCGACGTGCGGCGCCTGAACAATCTACCGGCCGGCGCTCCCCTCAAGGTCGGCAGCGAACTGAACATTCCGCTGCGCACGCTGCGCAAACCCGGGCCCAGCCTCTACAAAATTGCCGGCAAAACCAACAAGGATTGGACCCGCAAATGGCTGGCGGACCCGGTCGCGTTTCGCCCGAACACCTACATGCCCAAATTCTGGGGTCTGGACAACAATCAGCACACCCCGCTGCGCAACGACGTGGAGATGAATGCGATCACGGAGTTTCTCTTCGCCGTCAGCGAACAGGATTCCTATCCGCCGCCGCCCGTGGCCGGCGACATCGCCCGGGGCCGGCAACTGGTTCAGGAAGTCGGCTGCCTCGCTTGTCACGTGATTGACGAGAAACTGACGGACTTGAAGCCGACCAAGGAGATTCGCGCCTATCTCGACCGGACCGAGTACCAACGCGCCCGCTCGCAAGGCCCCCAACTGGGCGGCACCGGCAGCAAGACCTCGGTCAACTGGCTCTACGCCTGGTTGAAAGACCCGAAGAAGTATCATCCCGAAACCAAGATGCCCAACCTCCGCCTCAGCGACCAGGAAGCCGCGGATATTGCCAGCTACCTCGCCTCGTTGCGCCGTCCCAAAACCGACGCGCAATCCGTCCCGGTGGTGGATGACGACGAACTCGACCGGGTCACGTTGGAATACCTGCAGGTGACGCTTCCGCGGCGGCTGGCGGAGGAAAAAATCCACCAGCTCGACGACCTGATCGAACCGTATTTCGCCGACACGGAGGTCATGGCGTATTACACCGACCCGACCCGCCTCGTCCGCGAAGAGGCGCAGGTCACGGCGTTGCGGAAGGAGTACGAGGAAACCTACGACGACGCGATTCAGCGCAAAATGCAACAGGTCGCCGCCGGGGTGAAACAGACCAAAGCAAAGATGGCCGCCGCCAAGCAGCGGGTCGCGGCCCTGACGCCGCAGGAGAAAAAGAACATTTACCTCGGCGGCAAATTGATTGACCGGTACGGCTGCTACGCCTGTCACAACATCCACGGCTTCGAAAACGCCAAACCCATCGGCACGGAATTGAGCGAATGGGGCAGCAAGACCGTGGACAAACTTGATTTTGGGTTGTTGGACATTCCCAAGGACCGGATTTCGTGGCTGAAGCAGAAACTCAAGGCGCCCCGCTCCTACGACATCGGGCGCATCGGCATCACCCGCTCGCCCCAGGAATATCTCAAGATGCCGAAGTTCAATCTCACGGAGGAGCAAATTGACCAGATCGTCACCGTCGTGACCGGCATGACAAATGAAAAACTTTCGCCGAAACAGCCGCGCCAGCTTACCCCTGCGGAACACATGATCGAGCGCGGCCGCTGGATGGTCAAAGAACTCAACTGCACCGGCTGTCATCAGATTGAGGGCAAAGGCTGGGCGATCCGCGCCACCGGCGTCCCGACCGGCATGGAACCGCCGATGGTCAGCGGCAAACCCGGTCAGCTTCGCCAGGGTCAGCGCACCAATCCCGATTGGCTGTTCCGCTTCCTCCAGCACCCCATCACTGGCGAAGTCCGCCCCTGGCTCAAATCACGGATGCCGACCTTCGGGTTGACCGACGCCGAGGCGAATGTGCTCGTCAAATACTTCGCCTACGAAGGCCGCGCCCAATTCCCCTACCAATCGCCCCAGATCAACACCGACCCGGCGCACCTGGCGGCCGGTAAACAATTGTTCGAACAGTTGAAATGCGCGCTCTGCCACATCGTCGAAGGCAAGGCCCTCGGCAAACCACTGGCCGAAATTCCGGCCGAAGACCTGCCGCGACTCGCGCCCAATCTGACCATTGCGGCGCAACGATTGCAGCGCGACTGGCTGGTCAACAAATGGCTGCCGGACCCGCTCAATCTCGTCCCCGGCACCCGCATGCCCCAATTTGAATACGGCGCGACCATCGCCCCGAACATCCTCGGCGGCGACGGCCAAAAACAGCGTGAAGCACTGGTGGATTACGTCTTGTCACTGGGCGCCGCGGACCACACCGCAGCGGTTCCAGTTCAATAAGCCTCCGCGTCCTCGCAGTATCTGAGTTTTTTGACGCGCACGGGTCACCGGGATGGCGTTGGGCTGAAGCGATCTGGCGGGAAGTTGGCTCCCGGCCAGGAGGCCAGTCTGACCGGTTTGCAGGGCATTCGATGCTTCAGGAAGCGGTCGTGCATTCTCTGTCTTTCTCACCTGCAGCCCGAATGCGCTCACCGGTACTGTGCCGGTCGTCAACGGCAGTCCGGCGATCAGGGGCACATCTGATTTGTCAACATTGTGGCATCCGCCAATGCATACGTTCCGGTGGCGGGATTATGGGAGGGTGAGGAGGGTGCCGGAGCGGATGGTTTTCAGGGAGCGGTCGCGTTTCTGGATCATCGTGTCCCGCACGCCGGTCGCCTCGCAGAGCAGGGCTTTGGCGTAGCCTTTGTAGCGACGCGGTTCGCCGATGACGCGCGCGCCATCCACGGCGAACGGGCGACGGTCGAGCACGAGATAACTGTACGGCAGGCTTCGCAGATCTATGCCGGCCCGTTGCGCAAACCGCACCCAGTTCGGGTCGGCGAGGACGCCTTTGGGCGGTTCGGCGAAGAAATGGCACCAGTCCGAGCCGGTCATCCCGCAGGGGGCGCGATGGGTGCAGGGGGCGACGATATGGAAGCGGTCGCGCAACGTCTCGCGCACAGCGATCAGGGCGCGGCTATCGGCGAAGGTTCCCGGCTCGACCCAGAGGATGGCTTCAGCCTGTTCGATGACCGCCGGCAGTTCGCGCAGTTCATTCAGCACGTGACTGAGCACGAGCACGCCGGGCGGCTGGCCGCGCCAGCGTTCGCCCCCGGCAAACTCCATCGCCAGCGTGGAGCGGTCGAAGACGCGGCGCGGGGCGAGGCCGAAATGTTCACAGACCCGCCGCCCGGCAATGCCGCTGCCGCAACCCCAGTCGAGCACGGGGCCGGGCGGCGGGCGCCAACCGAGCCGGTCGAGTTCGGCGAGCACGGCGTCCCATTTCCAGCCGATGCGCTGGGCGAAGGTGAAATCGTAGTTGGCCAGGTCGGCCGCGGAGCGCCAATAATCACCGGGCGCGCCGCGGAGGAATTGCTCGCGCAGCCGGTCGAGGATGTGCCAATCAAGCTGGTCCCAGTTCAAAGCCGAGGTGCTGTGCCAATCGTTGGTGTTTGATTCCGTGGGCGGCCGCCAGCTCGCGCGCGGCGGTTGCGGTACCGGCCCGACCGCGTTTGACGGCGGTCAGCATCAGGTTTTTCGCGGTGTGTTCGGTGGAGATGAATTCGAACACCTTCGTCTCGTACCCCGCCCACTCCAGCAGCGCCGCCCGCAACGCGTCGGTGACCAGCTCGGCCTGGCGTTGCAGCAGGATGCCGTGCCGCAGGGCCGGCAGGACGTGCAGTTGCGGTCGCAATTCCTTGTGGCAGCAGGGGGCGACGAGCATGACTTCGGCGCCGGCGCGGATGCCTTGGGCGAGCGCGTCGTCGGTGGCGGTGTCGCAGGCGTGCAACGCGATCAACACATCCACCGCGTCGAGCGTTGTCTCGGCGATGCGACCGGTTTCAAACCGCAGTCCCGTAAAATGATGTTCCTGCGCGATCCGATTGCTCTGCGCGACCAGTTCCGCGCGCGCTTCGATGCCGCGCACGTCGCCGCCGAGCAGTTCATACGCGGCAAAGGTCAGGTAGCCCTTGCCGCAACCCATGTCCACCACCCGCAGCGAGTCGCGGCGGGTGACCAGCCCGCTCAGAATCTCGGTGAACTTGTCCACCTGCCGGATCTTGTCCGCAGTGGCGCGCAACGCCTGCAGCCACGGGGCGCGCGGGTTGATCAACCGGTGTTTGCCCCGGTCGTGTGCGGTGTCGGGCGGCCGGGAATGCCGGGGCGGGCCGAGTTTGAGTTTGTTCGCGCCGCGTTTCCAATCGGCGGAAAACTCGGTGGTGAACAGGTGCGCGCTGGCGAAATCGGTCGTCAGCAGACGGGCGATGAGCGGGATGGCGTCGGCGAGCGGGAGGTTTTTCGTCACGTCCCGCGTCGCGTGTCGGTACACGAACTGTAGCCGGTCGCCCTCGCGCAGGGTGACGGGCCGGAGGAAGACGTTGCGCAGCGACTCGTCGGCTCCGCGGTGGGCGCCGAGGGTGAGTTTGACGAAGGTCCGCGCCGTCAGCGCGTCGCGGAGTCGGTTGAGCAATTCATCGAGCGGCGTCATTTACCGGGGCGGCAGGAACTGCCGGGTCTGCAACCAGTGGATCAAATCGCGGCTCCACGGATGGGCGCGCGTGAAAGGCGGTTGGTCGCCCAGCCCGAGACCGTGTCGGCCCTGTTCGTAGATGTGCAGGTCAAACGGCACGCCGGCGCGGCGCAGTGCGGCGGCGAACAGCAGGCTGTTTTCGACCGGCACGCATCCGTCCTCCCCTGTGTGCCAGAGGAAACAGGGCGGCGTGTCGCGGGTGACATTCCGTTCGGCGGAGAGTTGCCGGCACAGCTCCGGTGAGGCATCGGCGCCGAGCAGTTGGTCGCGCGATCCGCGGTGCGCGAAGTCCACGAACGAGATGACCGGGTAACAGAGGATGCCGAGATCGGGCCGGGAACTGACGCCGTCCACCGTTTCGAACCGCGTCAGGACCGTGGCCGCGAGATGACCGCCGGCGGAGGAACCCATGATCCCGAGACGGTGCGGGTCGAGCTTCCACTCGGCGGCGCGCGCGCGAACCAGCCGCATCGCTTGCGTTGCGTCCTGCCACATGCAGGGATGGCGGTAGCCGTGGGAACCGAGACGGTATTTGACGACGAAAGCGGCGAGGCCGAGTTGGTTGAGAAACAGCGCGTAATCGTGGCCTTCGTGGGCGGCGAGCGCGGCATAGCCGCCGCCCGGCAGGATGACGATGGCGGCCCCGGTGGGGTTTTCGCTCGGGAAATACGGCGTGAGCGTGGGCGTATCGGCGTCGTCGCGGCCACGCGCGCCGGGCGCGCCGTGCGGCCAGAGCGGGATGGGCGCATTCATGGCGACAGGATAGCAAGCCGGCAGAGGGCGGACGAGGTTAATGCGGCGCCACCGGCTCCGGCCGGATGCTTGACCACCGGATGTCGCTTGCGTAGTCTGCGGGCCGTGAATGGTGGAGGATGGCGGTGGGTCTGGTGGGCCATGGCGTGCGCGCTGACGGGCCAGCTCATGGCCGCGCCGTCGCCGCTGGTGGGGCGTTGGGAAACCGCCGATGCGAAGCAGGTGCTGGAGTTTCTCGCCGACGGGACGCTGGTGACGCTGGCGAAAGTTCCCACCGTCCAGACCCGCAAACAACCCGATGGCAGTCGAACGACTAACATCATGACACAGGTCATCTCGCGGGTCGGTCTGTATCCGCTGGCGGCGGATCAGCCGTTGACGGTGGAGTTGGTTACCGGCACCCAATCTCATGCCCGTTCCCATCGTTGGGGCTGGCAGTTGAACGGGGCCAGCGACACGCTGACGATTACCGATGCCGGGACAAATACAATGTTTCGCCGGGCCGACCTGGCGGTGCCGGACGGGCAACGACCGTTGATTGGTTTGTGGCGTCGGTCGGGCGACCGGCTGCCGATCCATGAGGCGGATACTGGGATCCTGTTCACCCCGGGCGGTGTCGGTGTGTATTTGGGCAAAAGTTCGCCGTGGGACCGCAACAGCGGCGGTGGTTCGGCCGGGTGGTTCTGCCGCACCGTGTCCTACCGGGTCGTGCGCGAGGGCGAATTGGAAGAGACCGACCTGACGGTTCTGCAGCCCCGGCAGCGGGTCCGGCCGTTCCGCGTGACCGACAGCCACTTGCAAATCGGCCCGGTCGGCCCGTACGGCTTGCACTACGACCGGATTCGCGGTCCGTTCGCGTTCTTGGACGGCCAGTTCAATGCCCAACACTGGTTGCGGCTGCCGCTGTTGGGCTGTCCGGCGGCTCCGTGAGCCGAAGCGCAGCGGTGGCAAATCCCCTCCACCGGACCCGCGACTGGCAGGGCGCGCAGCCCTGTGGTTTTGGGTTCGCGCCGCGACCGTGGTGCGCACGCAACCCAACGGCGGGCAGCGGGGACGACAGGCGTGCCGGCCCTGCAAGACTTGAGGCGTACCGGCCACTTTCCCGTGGCGCGGTTTTGCTTTGTCAGGCTCCGTGTTTCCGTGTAATCGAAGGGGGGTCATGCCGAAGCGGACGGACATTCACAAGATTCTGATCATCGGCAGCGGGCCGATTGTCATCGGGCAGGCGTGTGAGTTTGATTACTCGGGAACGCAGGCGTGCAAGGCGTTGCGGGAGGAGGGGTACCAGGTCGTGCTGGTGAACTCGAACCCGGCCACGATCATGACCGACCCGGAGTTTGCCGACGGGACGTACATCGAGCCGATCACACCGGAGGCGGTCGAGAAGATCATCGAACGCGAGAAACCGGATGCGTTGTTGCCGACGCTCGGCGGGCAGACCGGGTTGAACACGGCGATGGCGTTGTGGCGCAGCGGCGTGTTGCAGAAACACGGCGTGGAAATGATCGGCGCCAAGGCGGAGGCGATTGAGAAGGGCGAAGACCGGCTGAAATTCAAGGAGGCGATGCAGCAGATTGGGCTGGATGTACCGGTCAGCGGCGTGGCGCACACGTTGGAGGAGGCGCGCGAGATCACGAAAAAGATCGGGCGCTTCCCGGTGATCATTCGTCCCGCGTACACGCTCGGCGGCACGGGCGGCGGGATCGCCTACAACCGCGAGGAGTTTGATGAGCTGGCGCAGAAAGGTCTCGAAGCCAGCCCGGTCACCGAAATCCTCGTCGAGGAATCGTTGATCGGCTGGAAAGAGTACGAGACCGAGGTGATGCGCGACCGGGCCGACAACTGCGTGATTGTCTGTTCGATCGAAAATTTTGATCCGATGGGCGTCCACACCGGGGACTCAATTACCGTCGCGCCGATCCAGACGCTGACGGACAAGGAATGGCAGGTCATGCGCGACGCCAGTTTCGCCTGCATCCGCGCCATCGGCGTCGAGACCGGCGGGTCGAACATCCAGTTCGGCGTCAATCCCGAGAACGGCCGGATGGTGATCATCGAGATGAACCCGCGGGTCAGTCGCTCCAGCGCGCTGGCGTCGAAAGCCACCGGCTTCCCGATCGCGAAGATCGCCGCCAAGTTGGCCGTCGGGTACACGCTGGATGAGATTCCCAACGACATCACGAAAACCACCCCGGCCAGTTTCGAGCCGGCAATTGATTACGTGGTGACGAAGATCCCGCGGTTTGCGTTCGAAAAATTTCCGCAGGCCGACCCGACGTTGACGACGCAGATGAAAAGCGTCGGCGAAGTGATGGCCATCGGGCGGACGTTCAAGGAAAGCCTGCAGAAGGCGTTGCGCGGGCTGGAAATTGGCGCGTATGGGCTGGGCGGCGGCAAATGGGGCGGCGGGCGGGAGCTGGTGGATCGCGACGTGATCGAGCGGAAACTGATCACCCCCTGCGCGGAACGCATTTTTTACATCCGCCACGCCTACCGGGCCGGCCTCAGCACGGCGGAGATTCACCGGCTGTCGCGGATTGACCCGTGGTTTCTGGAAAACATCCGCGAAATCGTCGCGCTCGAGGACGAGCTGGCCCGGGCCGGCAGCCTTGCCGCCCTGGCGTGAGATAATTGGCTTGCGGGGCGGGCGACGATTCGGCATTTTGGCCGCCCTTTCAGGAGTCACCAGATGAGCAAGAGCTATAACGTGGCGGTTGTCGGCGCCACCGGCGCCGTCGGCATCGAAATGATCGAGACGCTGGCGAAGCGGAATTTCCCGGTCAAAAATCTGCGGTTGTTTGCCTCCGAGCGCAGCGTCGGAAAAAAACTGCCGTTTCGCGGAACCGGGGTGCCGGTCGAGTTGCTGACGAAGGACGTGTTTAAGGGAATTGATTTTGCGTTGTTCAGCGCGGGCGCGTCGCGTTCCAAGGAGTTTGCCGGCGCCGCGGTGGCAGCGGGCTGCGTCGTGATAGACAATTCGTCGGCGTTTCGGATGGAGCCGGACGTTCCGCTGGTGGTGCCGGAGGTTAACCCCGAGGACGTGCGCTGGCACAAGGGCCTGATCGCCAATCCGAACTGTTCGACCGCGATCATGCTCGTTGCCGTTTACCCGCTGCACAAGGTCAACCCGGTCAAACGCATCGTGGTCGCGACCTACCAGGCGGCCAGCGGCGCGGGCGCCAAAGCAATGGCGGAACTCGAAGAGCAAAGCGCCAAACTGTTGCGCGGCGACAAGGACATCCACGCCTCCGCCCTGCCGCAACGGATCGCCTTCAATCTCTTCCCGCACGTGGATGTCTTTCTCGAAAACGGCTACACCAAGGAGGAGATGAAGTTCGTCAACGAGTCGCGCAAGATCATGCATCATCCCACCTTGAAAATCACCGCCACCTGCGTCCGCGTGCCGGTCTACCGGGCCCACAGCGAAGCGGTGAACATCGAGTTCGAGCGGCCCATGACCGCCGCGGAAGCGCGCGCGATCCTGACAAAAGCGCCCGGCGTGCAGGTGGTGGACGACCCGGCCAACAAGAAGTATCCGATGCCGATTGACGCGACCGGCTTGTACGACTGTCTCGTCGGACGAATCCGGCAGGATGTCTCGCGCGATGACGGTCGTGGCCTTGACCTGTTCGTCAGCGGCGATCAGTTGCTGAAAGGCGCCGCGTTAAACGCCGTGCAAATCGCCGAGCTGCTGATTCAGTAGCCGGGACTGCCGGGCGTGCGCAAGCCGCCAAAACCGCTGCTACCTTCCCAACTTTGCGGGCGGTTCCACGGAATGGTGCTGACTTCGTCTTCGCGGGTGCTGGCGCAGCCGGCCAGCCATGCCGCCGCCATCAGAATCAACCAAACGCGCGCGCTGGCCATTACATCTTCTTCAACACGACCGTATCGCCTTCGCGGGGCACGGACTTCGTGAACCCGGGAACCAGGTCCGCCACGCTGCTGTTCGGATAGACCGTGGTGACCCGGGCTTTGGCGACGAGACTGGTGTCGCGATACACGAGAAATTCCGAGTTGGGCTGGACACGCTGTTCTTTGCCGATGTCCATGATCAGGAAATTCCATTGGGACTTGGCCAGCGCCACGCGGCCGCGCAAATCCGCCGGCGACGTGGTGGCTTCCTCAAGTTTCTTGGCGAGCATCTCCTTCTCACTCGTCAACGCCACCACCTTCTCGCCGAGCACCTTGTTTTCCGACGCCATGGCTTCCACTTTCTTGGAAAGCTCCTCGATGCTGCCGACATCAATGCTGCCCAGTTTTTCCTGCAGCGCCGCCATTTCCTTGGCGGACTGCTCGACCTTGGCTTTCAAACCGGCCACTTCCTGCTCCGCGGCGGCTTTGGCGCGGCCCAGGTCCTCGATCTCGCGGCGACGCTGGCCCAGCTCAATGTCTTTCGCCTCCAGATTGGCTTTGGCGGCGGCGAGGTCGTTTTGGGTCTGCTTGAGCTGGCCGGTCGTGGTGGCCAGTTCCGACTGTGTCTGGCCCAATTTGGCTCGGGTTTGATCCAGCTCGGACGTCTTGCTGGCCAGATCCTCCTGGAGTCCCTTTTTCTGGCCGCTCAGGCGAAAGGCAAAAAACAACGAGGCGGCGCAGGCGATGATGACGACGATGGGCGCGATCTTAACGAGAGCTTTCATGACAGTGGTCTCCGTCCTGGGATTGTTTCACTGAGCGGGGGCATAGTGTCAAAACGCGCTTGCAGTGTCAACAACCGCGTCGGCTAGGCGAGCACCCGTCTGGCGCGGTCCATCAGCCGCGGAAGATCCACGTGGTTCGGGCACAGCGTGGCGGCCCGGCTGAAATCCACGGCCTCCCACTGCCGGGCTGCCGCCGGTAGCCGGACGAAAAGCTCCCGGGCCTTGAGCGGATCGCCGTAGGCGTCGTGGTAGGTCAGCAACCGCAACGTGTCGGCCACCCGGACCTCGGGCGGCAGCGCAGCCCCGCAGATGTGGTCACAGCCGGCGCAGTACCCGCACTTCGTCGCGGCGGCGTAGGCTTCGAGCGCCTGCCGGTCGGCCGCCGTCAACTCCCGCCGATCCAGTGCGGCGGCGATGTTTTCCTTCAACTTTTCCATCGTGTCCATGTGCGAGACCGCGGCGGCAATCCGTTCATCCGCCCAGACGGCTTTCAGCACCGCCTGGTGTTTGGTGAACTGGGAACCTTCGAATTTCTTGACCTGCTCCTCGAATGATGCCGCCGAGCCTTGCGTTTTCATCGCGATCAGGCCGATGTTGGCCTTGTGGCAGGCGTCCATCGCCGTGTTGAGTTCCC
>CAZHLM010000044.1:0-4862 GCA_964533295.1 uncultured Verrucomicrobiota bacterium | reverse complement strand
GCGATCAGGCCGATGTTGGCCTTGTGGCAGGCGTCCATCGCCGTGTTGAGTTCCCGGTTGCCGTACTCGCGGAAGTTGTACTTGAACATGATCGCATCAATCCATCCAAGCCCGGCGGCGGTCTGGAGCAATTCGGCGACCGTGTTGTTGTGGCAGGAGAACCCGAAATATTTGATCTTGCCGGCCTGCTTCAATTTCTCGACCGCCTCGCGCATTTCGTCGTTGAGAAACTTCTTCTGCACCAGCGCGTGGAGAAAGAACAACTCCACATGATCCGTCTGCAACCGCTCCAGGCTCGTCTCCAGCACCTTCGCCATCCCCTGCGGCGTGTGATCGTCCGATTTGGTCGTGATCCAGATGTCTTTGCGCTTGCCGGTGCGCTGGATGAAGTTGCCCAGCGCCGATTCGCTGGTGCCGCCCGCGTAACAATCCGCCGCGTCGTAGTAATTCACGCCAAACCGCAGCGCCTCCGCCAGCCGCGGATCAAACCGCGGATCAAACTTCATCGCCATCCCCATCAACAGAATCGGAATCTTCTCCCCCGTTTTGCCGAGCACGCGCCGCGGCACCTGCGGCAACGGCGCCGCCTCGCCCGGCTCCGCCGCCCAACCGGGCACGCGCCCGGCCACGGTGGCCAGCCCGGCCAGACCCGCCAGTTTGATGAGCTCGCGACGACTGATTTTGTTGTCGGACAGGTTCATGTTTTCTCCTCCTCAGGTTTGGCGTGACCGCAACAGCAACGACCGGTCTTTCGACCGCGTCTCGCCGACGGCCGTCACATACACCGCCCGGTCATCCGCGACCGGGCATTCATGTTCGCAGATTCCGCAGCCGATGCACAGCTCGGGACGCATGTACGGCTTGTTCAACACCACGATCGTCCCGTCCCACCGTTTGATCTGCTCATCGTATGTGCCGATGGCCTTCGGCGAAACGGGGCAGACTTCCTCGCAGACCACGCACGGCGTTTCCATCGCCCACGGCAGGCACCGGCCGCGATTGAAAAACGCCGTGCCCACCGAGATCGGCCCATCGGCGGCATACCGGCCCAGTCCCAGTTTCTTTTCGACGGAAATCTTCTGAATCGCCCCGGTCGGGCAGACCTCGCTGCAGAGCGTGCAGTTGAGCTGGCAAAACCCGATCCGCATATCCATCACCGGCGTCCACAACCCCTCCAGCCCCGCCTGCATCAACGTTGCCGGCTGCAACACATTCGTCGGGCACACGTTCAGGCACTGATCGCACTTGATGCAGCGTTCGAGAAATTCCTCCTCCGCCACCGAGCCGGGCGGCCGAATCGCCTTCTTGTCGAACGCCGTTGGATTGACCGCCGCCGACAGCCGCACAAACGGATACGCCAGCACCCCGAGCACCCCGGTCAGCAACAACCGCCGCCGCGACAACGCCGGCCACGGCAACTCCGTCTCCGCAATCTTGCTCAACGGCGCCCGGGCCGGTTTCGCCTGCCGCACCGGCAGAAACCGAAACGACAACGCATCCTCGGGACAATCGTCAAGGCAGTTGAAACAGACAAAACACTCGCTCTTGCGCAACGCCGCCTGCGGATCCGACGCGCCTTCGCAGTGCGCCAGACACAGATTGCAGTCCGTACACCGCGTCACGTCACGGTCAATCCGCCACAACGCAAACCGCGACAGCACGCCCAGCAGCGCGCCGAGCGGACACAGCACCCGGCAGAAAAACCGCGGGATGACGAGGTTCATCCCCACCAGACCGAGGAACACCAACCCCACAAACCACGTCGCATAAAAAATCCGGTAAGCATCCGTGCCCGGCTTGAACATCATCCACGGCGCCCCGCCCGCCCGCGACACCGCCAGGTCACTGGCCGGGGCGATGCCGGTCGTGAACGTGCGGTACATGATGCAAATCGGATCGAGCAACCCGATCTGCAACGACCCAAACGCCGCCATGATCAAAAACACGATCAGGATGATGTACTTGAGCTGGAACACCGGCCGGTAACGGTTGATCGCCACCTTGTCGAGATTGCGCCGCGTGTTGAACAGCCAGCCGATGAATTGATGCAACGTCCCGTAGGGACACATCCAGTTGCAAAACCACCGGCCCAGCAGCAGCGTCGGGACGATCAGCAACAAACTCCACCACAAATGCCGGTAGACCGTGTGCGTTGAGACCGCCGTCGCGATCGCCACCAGCGGATCCACCTCCAAAAACAACGAGACCGGATACCCCTCCAACCGGCTGAACCAGGTCACATAGATGAACAAGAAAAACAACCCGAAGAAAAACGCCTGCGACAACACCCGAAACCGCGTGATCCGCAACGACCGCAACCATCCCGGTGCCTTCTTCCCCGCCACGCCCGGCGGCGGTTGCTTCGCGAAATACACCGTCGGCTTCAGCTTGCTCAACACCGCCGCCGCCGCGTCCGCGCTACCGGGCTTGTCCTTGCCGCACCCGCACTGGCCGCCGCCACAACTCATCCGACCTGCTCCTCTTGGCGCGCCACGTTCCGCCAATCCGGTGTGCCCAACCCCCGGTCGCGCGCCGTATATAAATACTGGGGCAAGTCCCCCTTCCGCCCCAGCAACTCCGAATACCCAAACGCATCCGCCGCGAGTTGATCCGTCGCCGCAATCACGGTGCGCCCTTCCACCACATCCGACAAATCGCCGCCGGTCGGCCCGTTCTTCATCAAAATCCGAATCCCGTCCAACACCACAAACGTCGGCGCCATCATCAACGCCAGATCGGCGATGATGTTGTGGATGTCCTGATGAAACTGATTGCGTCGCCCGCCGAGCAACCCGTACCAGTTCTTCGTCGCCATGCTGGCGTGACACAAATTATGATCCTTGATCGGCGCCGTCCCGATCACCTTCGTCACCCCGCGAAACGGCCGGTAAAAAAACGGCCAGCGCGCGATCAACTTCGCCCCCGGCACCTCCAACATCTCGAAACTGGCCGGCGCCGGCAAAAACAGCTTCGCTCCCGCCGCGCGCGCCGCCGCCGCAATCCCGGTCTTCGCGAAACAATTCTCCGGCGACTCGATCGGATTGTCCGCCACCCGCACCTCCGCCGCGCCCGCCGCCCGCACCAACCGAATCAACGCACTCAACAACTCCGGATTCGTCGTCGCCCCCAACTTCGGCGAGCGGTCAAACGCCACGTTCGGTTTGATCAACACCACATCGCCGGGCCGGATGTAATGCTCGATCCCGCCGATCGCTCCGATCGCCATCTTCAACATCGCCTCGAGATTGTTCCCCCGCGCAATCCCCAACACCTTCGCCCCCGGCGGCGGCTCGACCCGGTAACTCTTCAACCGAACCACCGGCATTTGCGGTTTGCCGCGCTCGCCGTCCGGATCATACATCGCCCGCCACAACACTCCGGTCCCCCCCGCTGCCAAAGCCACCACCCCGACCCGCTTGAGAAACTCGCGCCGCGACGGCCATTCGCCGGGCGCGCGTTCGCGCGGTGCGGCGGCATTTTCCCGGCGACGTTGCGCGCGAAATTGAGGATCGTCACTCATGGGGATGTGCCGGCGGCGCCACCGCCCGCCCCAGTTTCTCCAACCACGCCAACGCCTCCTCCGCCGTGGGCGCCAGTCGCACCCCGACCACGTACCGGCCCACCGCGCGCGCGCCCTCATACGCGTTGATCATTTCGTTGTGAACCAGGCCAGTATCGGTCGGCTTGCCGTAACCGAGAAACCCCGCGTGCAACTTCCCGGCCAGCTCCGCCGCTTCCGACTCGCTGGCGCGGCGCGACACAAACATCTCCGTCTGCCCCCCCGGTACGATCGCCGAGTACACCTCCGTGGCGAACCCGAACGAGAACGCATTCTCTTTCTGGTACTGCACCGCTGCCGGGCTGACGCCAAGCGCGCCGACGAACAGTTCATACGCCCACGGCAACGGCTCGCCCGGCAACGCCGCGCTCAACGCCTCGCGCAAGCCGGCAATCTTTGCCCGAATCACCGGGTCGTCGTCCGACCCAATCAACCGCGCGTAATATCGTCCCTGCGCCAGGAACCCGCCGTTGCGCGTGAGATACCACAGACCGGTCGGCGTGGCGGTGACCGCCGCGTTCGGATGGGAAATCTCCCCGGCAAACGCGCCCAGCGCATTCGCCGCCGTGCCCTGATCGAACAACTCGATGTCAATCGTCAACTCACCGCGCTGAAGCGTCAGGCAGTGCAGTTTCTGGAACCCGTACGATTTGTAGTAACCCTCCCGGCCGTTGATCTTCTCGTACAACGTCGCCGCGTCAAACATCTGCGGCGCGCCGACGACCTGCCAGCCGTCCGCCGTCACCGCCGCCGGGAACGGGTCCAGCCGCGCCGGCGCGGCCACCGCCCGGCCGCTGCCCGGCTCGATCCACGGTTGCAAGGGCCGCTCGTACACCGGCACGCCAGCCCCCTTCGCGGACAGCAACGAATCGTCCCCCACAAACAATGCCGGGTCCGGGTGCGCCCCGCGCCAAACCACCCACCCGGCCACGCCGGCCAAAAGGAACAGGATCACGAAGCCGATTTGCGTTTCGCGGACAGAATAGAAGGGACGAAGCGGCTGCCGGCGGAAGGTATTGAATACCGGTTCCGGCCGCGCAGGTGCGTCCGATCGTGACTCCACCGCCATCCCGCGCGCACGATAGCCCACTCCACCAGCCAACACAAGGCACCTCATTCTGCCTTTGCAAGCGACTGTGACCGGCTCCCCGAAAACTGGACAGAAGCCGGCTTTAGAAAACCGCGGTGAGTAGCCTCCTGAAAACGGAGGCGGAATGAAGGCGAAGAGGTATTCGGAAGAGCAGATCATCTAGCCTGCATATTTCACACACTCTTGAACAGACGGAGTTTTGAGGTGCAGCCG
>CAZHLM010000043.1:26534-30497 GCA_964533295.1 uncultured Verrucomicrobiota bacterium | reverse complement strand
TGGTAGCCGCGCTTGCCAGAGGTGGGGCGGGCGTGGTAGAGAGAGCGGCCTTTTTCATGGAGACGACCACCGCCACCGCCACGACGCCGGCCAAACGACCGCATCTGATTCGGCGGTTGTATGACTGGACGTTGCACTGGGCGGAGACGAAGTACGGGACGGTGGCGTTGTTCGCGGTGGCGTTCGTGGAATCGTCGTTTTTCCCGATTCCGCCGGATGTGTTGTTGATCGCGTTGACGTTGGGCAAGCAAAGCCGAGCGTGGTTTTTTGCGGCGGTCTGCAGTGTGGGGTCGGTGCTGGGCGGGATGTTCGGCTACGCGATCGGAGCGTTGGCGTGGCACGTGTTGGAGCCGATTTTCATCCCGTACGTGTTTCGGCGGGAGATTTTCGAGAAGGTGGTGGAGTGGTACAACGCCGAGGCGTTTTTGTACGTGTTTGTGGCCGCGTTCACGCCAATCCCGTACAAGGTTTTCACGATCGCGGCCGGGGTGTGTCACATCCCGTTTTGGATTTTGGTCGTGGCGTCGGTGGTGGGCCGATCCGCGCGGTTTTTCCTCGTGGCCGGGTTGTTGTATTTCTTCGGGGAACGGATGCGGGGTTTCGTGGAGAAACACTTCGATCGGCTGATGTGGGTGTTTCTGGCGTTGTTGGTGTTGGGTTTTGTGGCCGTCAAATATCTGCGCTGACGGCGGCCGGTTATTCGAACACGACCATCTGGTGGCCGGGAATCTCCGGCACGGTCAGTTCCGCCCGTCCATTCCGGTAGGTGAACGGGACCGGGGTTTGGGCGGGGGCGAGGTACACCCGGTGGGGCGGTTTCTCCCGCCGCAGGCTGAGCGGTACGTCGCGCAACGGGATGATGTCTTCGATGAGGTCGAGTGTCGGGGTGCGGCGTTCGGCGACGAAGTTCAGGAGGTGGACGATGGTGCGTTGCGGTTGTCGGGTGACGGTGGTTTCGAGCGTGCTGGGGCCGGTAACTTTCAAGAGCGGGTCCGGCAGGAGTCGGTCGAGACAGCGTTTCACCAAATCCCGGTAGGGGAGGTTGCCGTGGGTGCCGTAGGCTTTGAAGATCGGGTAGGGGATGGTGATGATGCGCCCTTTTTCAATCGCGGCCGCATACGGGCTGGCGTCGGGCCGGTAAGGGGTTTGGTTGTGGGAGCAGAAGTGTTTCCACGAGCGCTCGAAATATGGCTCGACGACGTTCGCGAGGACGGTGGCGCCGCCGGTCGGTTTCACGCGCCAGCCGCGTTCGTACATGACATGGTTCGTGGCGCCGAGACGGAGGTAGGTGGTGGTGAAGGGCGACGGGCCGAAGCTTTTGACGCCGGCATCCTTTGCGAGCGTGGCCGGGGGTTGACCGGTGAGCAGCAGTTTGCCGCCGCGTTTGAGGAACGCGCGCAGCCGCGTGGCCAGTGCCGCGTCCACGTTGACTTCATCGGCGAGGATGACCAGTTCGTAACGGGCGAAGCCGGCCCGGGCGGGCAGGATGTCGAACTGGTGTTTCAGTTGGGTGAGCATGCGGGTCACGCCGTCGAGGGCGCAGCCCGGGGCGTCGTGGTAGCCGACCCCTTCGCGCAGGACGGCGATTTGCGTGACCGGCTCGGCGGTGGCGGTCCATGGTTCGCAACGTTCGGCGTAGTCGTACACACGGCCGATTAATTCGTAGGCAGTCGGGTCGAGCGAGCCGCGCGGGTGGAGTTGGTCGCCGATGGAACAGGCGGCGCCGTGGGCGAGCATCTGGCAGATTTCGTAATGCAGGGCGGCGTGAGGTTTGTAGCCGCCGAAGTCGGCCCAGCTTTTGTGGAAGCGGGCGGTCATGCCGAGGGTGGGTTTGCCGTAGTGGCGGGCTTGGCGGACGTTTTTGGGGAAGTAGAGATAGCCCCAGCCGCCGGTGGGGAGGGCTTCGATCTCGACTTGGGTTTGCCAGGGATGTTCTTCGTGGAGGTTGGAGTGAGGGCGGCCATTGAAGAAGACGGTCGCTTTGGGGTTGGTGTCTTTGACCAGCCGGTAGAATCGTTTCATGTAGGCCAGGGTGACTTGGTGGGCGTATTTCTGGCGGTCGGCTTCCACTTCGGGGTTGAGGCCGGCGCGTTCCATGCCGTCCATGGCCCATTGGCTGACGGTAACCTGATCCCAGCACATGTCGAAGAAAATGCCGTCGACAGGGTGGAAGGCGCGGAGGATTTCGGTGGTTTGTTCGGCGAGGTATTCCTGGTAGGGACTGCTCATGTCGAGGATGAGCCAACCGGGGTGGAAGACATCGGGTGCCCATTTGACGTGGGTTTTGTCGGGGTTGAGGCCGACCCATTCGGGGTGGGTGCGGGCGGCGTACTCGTCGCATTGGACGCTGATGTAGATGGGGGCGCGGATTCCTTCGGCATGGAGGGCGTCCACCTGACGGCGGAGCAGGTCGAGTTGTTTGGGCAGGCCGGGGTGACGTTCGGGGCGTTTCGTGTGGTAGTAGAGATGGCCGTGGTGACATTTGGCGAAGACGGTGACGCTGTTGACGTGCGCCTGTTTCATGGTGCGGGCGAACGCGCGGGCGTCAAACTCGGCGCCGACATCGGGGATGGCGGGGCCGGTATGGAAGTCGAGGTGGACTTGGCGTTGGCGAAGGTTCATGGGGCGGGGACGGTACCGATGGAGACAAGGTTGGACAACAGTTTTTTTCGGTGCTGGGGTGCGGGTTGACAGAGGGGGGTGGTTTGGTATTCTGCGCGCCGAAGTTTCCCCCGTGTAGGAGGTTGGTGTACTGCCGGTCGTGTGCCGCGCAGCGTCAACTCACAAAGAAAGCGCAACTATCATGGTCAAAAAATCTACCAAGTCAGTGAAGAAGTCACCGAAGTACGTGTATTTGTTTGGCGGCGGCAAGGCCGACGGGAATGGCTCGATGAAGCCGTTGTTGGGCGGCAAGGGCGCGAACCTGGCGGAGATGTCGCGGATTGGGTTGCCGGTGCCGCCCGGCTTTACGATTACGACGGAAGTCTGCACGTATTATTACCAGAACAAGAAGACCTATCCGGCCAGCCTCGACGCGCAGGTCAAGGCCGGTGTGGCGTCCATCGAGAAGATCATGGGCACGAAGTTCGGTGACAAGACCGCGATGCCGTTGCTGGTCTCGGTGCGGTCGGGCGCGCGCGATTCGATGCCGGGAATGATGGACACGATTCTGAATCTCGGCTTGAACGACGAGACGGTGTTGGCGCTGGTGGCGGCGACGAAGAACGAGCGGTTCGCGTGGGACTGTTACCGGCGGTTCATCCAGATGTACGGCGATGTCGTGATGGGGGTGCAGAAACGCAAAGACGAGGATCACGAGCCGTTTGAGACGGTGATTCACGCGTTGAAACACGAGCGGCACGAGGAGGATGTCGAGGACACGAAGCTGTCGGTGGACGACCTGCAGGAACTGGTGACGCGGTTCAAGGCGTTGATCAAGGAACGGACCGGCAAGGAGTTTCCGCAGGATCCGTGGAAGCAATTGTGGGGGGCGACCGGCGCGGTGTTCGGGTCGTGGATGAACGACCGGGCCATCGTCTATCGCCGCAAATACAACATCCCCTCTGAATGGGGCACGGCGGTCAACGTGCAGGCGATGGTCTATGGCAACACCGGCAACAACTCCGGTTCGGGTGTGGCGTTCACCCGCAATCCCGCCAACGGAGCGAAGGAGTTCTACGGCGAGTTTCTCATCAACGCCCAGGGCGAAGACGTCGTGGCTGGCGTGCGCACGCCGGAGCCGGTCGCCCAGTTGGCGCAGGAGATGCCGGAGGCGTACCGGGAACTCGACCGGATTCGCACCATCCTCGAGAAGCATTTCAAGGACGTGCAGGATTTTGAGTTCACGATCCAGGATCGCAAGGTGTTCATGCTTCAGACGCGCAACGGGAAGCGGACCGCGTTTGCGGCGCTGAAGTTCTCGATGGACATGGTCAAGGAGGGCTTGATTGATTGGAAGACGGC
>CAZHLM010000043.1:0-26434 GCA_964533295.1 uncultured Verrucomicrobiota bacterium | reverse complement strand
TGCGTCTGCGGCGCGGGCGCGTTGCAGATTGATTACGCGGCGAAGACGTTGACGGTGGATGGCCAGACGTTCCGCGAAGGCGATTACCTCTCGATCAACGGGACGCTCGGGCACGTCTACGCCGGGCAGTTGCCGACGGCGGCCTCGGAGATCGTGCAGGTGCTCATCGAGAAGTCGCTCGATCCGAAACAGAGCGAGACCTACCAGATGTACAAGAAACTGATGGATTGGTGCGGCAAGGTCACGCGCCTGGAGGTGCGCACCAACGCCGACACGCCGGAGCAGACGGTCAACGCGCTGGCCTTCGGCGCGACCGGCATCGGGCTGACCCGGACGGAGCACATGTTTTTTGAGGGCAACCGGATTGACGCGATGCGCGAGATGATTCTGGCCGGTAATGTGACGGACCGCAAGAAGGCGCTGGCGAAGTTGCTGCCGTACCAGAAGGACGACTTTGTCGGGATCTTCAAGGCCTTGAAGGGCTGCCCGGCCACGATCCGGTTCCTGGATCCGCCGTTGCATGAGTTTCTCCCGCACGAGGAGGCCGCGCAGAAGGATTTGGCGGAGAAGATGGGCGTGCCGGTGGACTTGATTAAGCAACGGGTCAAAGAACTGCACGAGTTTAATCCGATGCTCGGGTTTCGCGGCTGCCGGCTGGGGATTGTGTATCCGGAAATCTCCGAGATGCAGGCGCGCGCCGTGTTCGAGGCGGCGGCCGAGGTTCAGAAGTCCGGCATCAAGGTCAAACCCGAAATCATGATCCCGCTGGTCGGTTTCAAGAAGGAACTCGATCTGCAGGTCGAGGTGGTCCATCGCGTCGCGCGAGAGGTGATGGCCGAGAAGAAGGTGAAGCTGAACTACCTGGTCGGCACGATGATCGAGGTGCCGCGCGGGGCGCTGACGGCGGATGAGATCGCGCAGACGGCGCAGTTCTTCAGCTTCGGCACGAACGACCTGACGCAGACCTGTCTGGGGATGAGCCGCGACGATTCCGGTAGTTTCCTGCCGCCGTATGCGGAGTTGGAGATCTGCAAGACGAATCCGTTTGCCTCGATTGACCAGGCCGGTGTGGGCGAGCTGATGCGGATTGCGGTGGCGAAAGGTCGGGCGACGCGACCGGACATCAAGCTGGGCATCTGTGGCGAGCACGGCGGCGACCCGAACTCGGTGAAGTTCTGCCACCGGCTCGGCCTGACCTACGTCAGTTGCAGTCCGTACCGCGTGCCGGTCGCGCGGTTGGCGGCAGCGCAGGCGGCGCTGGAGAATGCGAAGAAGTAGGCGCCGGTTGGCCGGCAATCAACGAGGGGCGGACCGGCGACGGTCCGCCCCATTTGTTTCTGCTTGGGGGGCTGTTTCGGGCGTGATGGCGGTGCCACCCGGTCGCGCCCAGAAGGGCGCTCCCACATGATTTCGGTGAGTGCGCAGGAATGAGGTGCCCCGTGGAAGGAAGTGACTGTCGCATGCAAGGTGCGGAACGGAGATTTCGGCGGCTGGAGACGGCGATTGCGGCGCTGGCGCTGGTCGCGATTGCGACGCATTTGATTCTGCGTTGGGTGGTGAAGCTACCGGGGCAGTGGCCGTTGTGGGTCGCGTTGGCGATCGGCGGGACGCCATTGGTGGGCAAGCTCCTGCGGAAGGCGTGGCGGCGGGAGTTTGGTTCCGATTTGCTGGCCGGTATTTCGATTGTGACGGCGGTGCTGCTCGGGGAGTACTTGGCGGGGGTATTGGTGGTGTTGATGTTGTCGGGCGGGGAGGCGTTGGAGGGATACGCGGTGCGCAGCGCGTCGTCGGTGTTGCGGGCGTTGGCGCGGCGGATGCCGTCGGTGGCGCATCGGCGGCGTGATTCGGTGACGGAGGACGTGCCGTTGGAGGCGGTGGCGGTGGGGGATTTGGTGGTGGTGCATCCGCACGAGATTTGTCCGGTGGACGGCGTGGTGGTGGAAGGGCGCGGGGTGATGGATGAGTCGTATCTGACGGGGGAGCCGTATCGGATGTCGAAGACGACCGGGGCGACGGTGTTATCGGGGGCGATCAACGGGGAGTCGGTGTTGACGGTGCGGGCGGAGAAGCGGGCGGAGGATTCGCGGTACGCAAAGATCATGCGCGTGATGCAGGAGTCCGAGCAGCAGCGGCCGCGGCTGCGGCGGTTGGCGGATCAGTTGGGGGCGTGGTACACGCCGCTGGCGTTGGCGGTGGCGGCGGGGGCCTGGGTGGGGAGCGGGGACGCGGTGCGGTTTTTGGCGGTGTTGGTGGTGGCGACGCCGTGTCCGTTGTTGATCGCGATACCGGTGGCGATCATTGGCTCGATTTCGTTGGCGGCGCGGCGCGGGATTATCATCCGCGACCCGGTGGCGTTGGAGAAAGCGGGGCAGTGTCGGACGTTGATTTTCGACAAAACAGGGACGTTGACGTACGGGAAGCCGGAGTTGGTCGAGCAGGTGGTGGCGGCGGGGTTGGATCGGCGGGAGGTGTTGGCGAGCGCGGCGAGTCTGGAGCGGTATTCGAAGCATCCGCTGGCCGAGCCGATTTTGCGGGCGGCGGAGGCGGACTCGGTGGTGATGTACGAGGCCAGCGAGATCAGCGAGCGACCGGGAACGGGGTTGTGCGGCACCGTGGCGGGGCGCCGGGTGCGGATTACGAGCCGGGCGGATGCGGGTCCGGTGCCGGTGCCGGTCGGGGGTGGGGGGTTGGAGTGCGTGGTGTTGTGGGACGGCGCGTTTGCGGCGTTGTATCGGTTTCGGGACACACCGCGCCGGGAGGGTTTGGCGTTTGTGGGGCATCTGTGGCCGAAGCACCGGTTCGAGCGGGTGATGTTGGTGTCGGGTGACCGGCAGGCGGAGGTGGAGCATTTGGCGAAGCAGGTGGGGATCGCGGAGGTGTATGCCGAGCAGAGTCCCGAGCAGAAGCTGGCGATTGTGCGCGCGGCGACGGCGCGGGCGGCGACCGTGTTTGTGGGGGATGGGATCAACGACGCGCCGGCGCTGACAGCGGCCACGGTCGGGGTGGCATTGGGGGCCGGTAGCGAGATTACGACGGAAGCGGCCGGGGTGGTGATCATGGACAGTTCGTTGGAGAGGGTGGATGAGTTTCTGCACATTAGCGAGCGGATGCGGCGGATGGGGTTGCAAAGCGCGGTGGGCGGGATGTTGTTGAGCGTGGCGGGAATGGGGGTAGCGGCCGCGGGTTATTTGCCGCCGGTGGCCGGGGCGGTGTTTCAGGAGATCATTGATGTGGCGGCGGTGGCCAATGCGTTGCGGGTGGCGTGGCCGCGCTGGTCGTTAACGGATTTTTGACAGGAAAGTCCTTGCCATGCGCGGTTCAAATCCATAGCCTGCGCGCGAGGAGGACGTGGGGCGGGAGTCCCGCCCGTGGTGACGTGGCATGGCAGGCCGGTTCGATAGAGAAGGGGAGCGGGGGATTCAGATTTACCTGCGGGAAATTGGGCAAATCCCGCTGTTGACTCCCGAAGAAGAAATCCAGCTCGCCAAGAGGATTCGCCGTGGCGACCGGCGGGCGCGCGCGCACATGATCAAGGCGAATCTGCGCCTGGTCGTCAAGATCGCGCACGACTACGAGGGTTTGGGCTTGCCGCTGCTCGATTTGATCAGCGAGGGCAACATCGGATTGATGAAAGCCGTCGAGCGTTTCAACCCGGCCAAGGGCGCAAAACTTTCCACGTACGGCGCGTGGTGGATCAAACAGTCCATCAAACGGGCGCTGGCCAATCAATCGAAGACGATTCGGTTGCCGGTACACTTGGTGGACAAGATCACGAAGATGCGGCGGGTCGCGCACAAGCTGGCCGAGGAGTTGGGTCGGGAGCCGACGGATGCGGAGGTGGCCGAGGTGATGGAACTGCCCCGCGCGAAGGTGGCGCAACTGCGGGAAGTCAGCGTGCGGCCGGCCAGTCTCAATGCGCCGTTGGGCGACGAGGACGCGACGGAGTTTGGCGAGATCGTGGGCGATGAGAACGCGCAGACCCCGTTCGAGTTGTTGCGGGATCAAACCATGCGCGCCGAGGTCCGCGAGGTGTTGCGGGAACTCGATCCCCGCGAGGCGGAGATTATCACGGCCCGGTTCGGGCTGGACGGGAACAAGGAGCGGACGTTGGAAGAGGTGGGCCGGAAATTCAAGGTGACCCGCGAGCGTGTCCGCCAGATTCAGAACATCGCGCTGAAGAAGCTGCGGCGCGCTTTGGAAAAGAAGGACAAGCCCCGCCCCAAGCTGAAAAAGTAGCCTTTTCATCGGGCGGCGGTTCCGCTACAAGTCGCAACCATGCACGAAGACTTGAAGGCGGCGATTCGGGATGTGCCGGATTTTCCGATTCCCGGCATCCTGTTCCGCGACATCACGCCGTTGCTGCGCGACGGTCGGCTGTTTCGGCGGGCGGTGGACACGGTGGCCGAGCGACATGCCGGCAAGGGTATCCAGGCGGTGGTGGGGATTGACGCCCGGGGGTTCATTTTTGCCGGGGCCGTGGCGTACAAGCTCGGAATCGGGATGGTGCCGGTGCGCAAAAAGGGCAAGCTGCCGTGGAAAACCGTGGTGACCAGTTACACGCTGGAGTACGGGAGCGAAACTAGCGAGATGCACGTGGACGCGATCGCGAACGGCGACCGGGTGGTGATCGTGGACGACTTGTTGGCGACCGGCGGCACCGCACTGGCCGCCGCCCGGTTGGTCGAGCAACTCGGCGGCCAGATTGCCGAGATTGATTTCCTGATCGAACTGAGCGACCTGAAAGGCCGTGAACGGTTGCGCGCGTACCCGCTCTTTTCCGCCATCCAGTACTGACGCCGAACAGCACCGGGCGCGGATGTGGCGCTGGGTCGGCCCGCATTGGGAGCGGCAGCGTCGCGGCGAGAAACATCCGGTGCTGGATTTTTTGTTCGAGTACTATTTTTTCAAGCCCGGCAACCTGCTGGCGTGGCGCACGGGCGAGACGCGGCCGGTACCCGAGCGGCGTCGAGCCGCGGCGCGGTGGATTTTGGAGTTGCTGGAGGCCACCGCGCGGCGTCCGCCGCAGTTCGCGTGTTTCGGTTTGCACGAGTGGGCGATGGTTTTCGAGGCCACGGAACGGCGCCATGCCCGGTATCCGTTGCGGCTGCCGGCGTCGGAGATTCAGGCGCTGGTGCGCAGCCTGCCGGTCTGCTGCACGCATTTTGACGCCTACCGGTTCTTTACCGCGTCGGCCCAACCGCTGAACAAGTATCGGCTGACACGTGCGACGCAGGCCGATTGGGAACAACCGGGTTGTCTGCATGCGAACATGGATTTGTACAAATGGGCCTACAAGTTCTGGCCGTGGGTGCCGAGCGCGGTGGTGGGCGATGCGTTTGAGGTGGCGGTGGCGGCGCGCGAACTCGATATGCGCGCCAGTCCGTACGATTTGCGGTCGCTGGGCTACGAGCCGATTCGGGTCGAAACCGCTGCGGGTCGGGAGCAGTATCGTCAGGCGCAGACGGCGCTGTGGCGGGAGGCGACCCCGCTGCGGGAGCGGTTGATCGAGCACTACCGGGAGCTGGTCGGGCGGCAAAATTCAGGTTGAAATCGCGGCGGGGGTGGGGTAGAAAGCCCGTCGCTTTGGGGGGTGGCGAGCAGCCTTTTTCTCAGGAGCGGAAAGAGAGATGGTGGCGCGGTGTTGTCGTCGGAGTTGAAAATTTTTTCAGGCAATGCGAATCGGCCCCTGGCCCAGCGGATTGCCGATTATGTGGGAGTGCGGCTCGGTGATGCGACGGTGACGCAGTTTCCGGACGAGGAAACCTTCGTCAAAATCAACGAGAACATTCGTGGGCGGGACGTGTTTATCGTGCAGCCGACCTCGCCGCCGGCGAACCAGCATTTGATGGAGTTGTTGATCATGATTGATGCGTGTCGGCGGGCCAGCGCGATGCGCATCACGGCGGTGATTCCGTTCTTTGGATATGCGCGGCAGGATCGGAAGGATCAGCCGCGGGTGCCGATCACGGCCAAGCTGGTCGCCAATTTGATCACGGCGGCCGGGGCCAACCGGGTGATCACGATGGATTTGCACGCGCAGCAGTTGATGGGGTTTTTCGATATCCCGGTGGATCATCTGTACGCGGCGCCGGTGATTTACCGTTACATCCGTCAGAAGAACCTGCAGGAGTTGGTGGTGGTTTCGCCGGACATTGGCGGAGTGAAGATGGTTCATGCGTACGCGAACATGTTTCACGCGCCGCTGGCCATCGTGGCCAAAAAGCGGACGAGCGCCAAGGACGTGGAGGTGCTGAACGTGGTCGGCGATGTGAAAGGCAAGAATGTGTTGTTGGTGGATGATCTGACCGAGACGGCCGGCACGATCACGCGCGCGGCGGAGATTTTGAAGAAGCGCGGCGCGAAGAAGGTGTTTGCCTCGGTCAGTCATGCCGTGTTGAACCCGGCGGCGATGGAGCGGCTGCGGCGGTCGGCGGTGGAGGAATTGGTGACGACGGATACGGTCTTGCATCCGAAGGTGAGCCGGTTCAAACTGACCGCCTTGTCGGTGGCGCCGCTGTTGGGCGAGGCGATCCAACGGATTCACAATTCGGAATCGGTCTCATCGTTGTTCGATATCAACGGCGCGCGACCGGAGAATTAAGCGAAGAGGAGTCGGAGAGTTATGGCGAAGCAGGTACAATTGAAAGCGCAGGCGCGGACGGCGGCCGGCAAGTCGCATGTGAAGAAACTGCGCGGTGCGGGGACGATTCCCGCCGTGATTTACGGCGCCCACCATCAGCCGCAAAACCTGGCGGTGGCGGCCGTGGATTTGCAGCAGGTGTTGCACCGCGCGACGGGCGAGAACGTGCTGGTGGATCTGCAGGTGGACGAGGGCGGCCAGACGGTCAACCGCCTGGCGCTGATTCAGGAGGTGCAGCACCATCCGGTGACCGACGCGGTGTTGCATGTGGATTTTCACGAGGTGTTGGCGACGGAAAAACTTCGCACCTCGGTGCCGGTGCGGGCGGTGGGCGAGGCGGCGGGGGTGAAGACGGGCGGCGGGATTTTGGAATATGTGATGCGGGATTTGCGCGTGGAGTGTTTGCCGCGAGACCTGCCGGATGTGATTGAGGTGAATGTGGAGAAGCTGGAAATCGGGCAGAGCATCCACGTCGGCGAAGTCGCGGTGCCGGCGGGGGTGACGTTGCTCGATGACAAGCAACAGCCGGTGTTCCTCGTGGTGGCGCCGATCACGGAGGAAGAGGAAGCGGCGTTGGGTCAACCGGCCGAGGCGGCGGAGCCGGAAGTGATCGGCGCGAAGAAGGAAGAGGGCGAGGCGGCGGCGCCGGAAGGCGAGAAGAAGGCCGAAGCCAAACCCGCCGCCGGGAAGGAAGCCGCCAAGCCCGAAGCCGCCAAAGCCGAGGCGAAGCCCGCGGCGAAGAAGTAGGTTGCGGGCGTCGGCATGGGCGACGTCCGACTCGTGGTGGGGCTGGGCAATCCCGGTCGGGAATACGAGGGGACGCGACACAATATCGGGTTTGCGGTGGTGGATCGGTTGGCGCGGCAGTGGCAATGTTCTTTTCAGTTGAAACGACGGTGGGCGGTGGAGGTGGCGGCGCACGAGCGGCTTTGGCTGGCCAAGCCGCAGACGTTCATGAATCGCAGCGGGATGGCGGTGCAGGCGTTGCTCAGTTGGTTGAAGCTGACGCCGGCCGAGTTGCTGGTGGTGGTGGACGATGCGGATTTGCCGCTGGGCCGAATGAAAGTGCTCGCCAGCGGCGGCAGTGGCGGTCACAATGGTTTGCGTTCGATCATGGAGTCGCTGGGTGGCATGGAGAATTTTGGCCGGGTGCGGGTGGGCATAGGCCGCAGCGAGCGGGTCGGAGGGGACCTCGCCGATCATGTGCTCGGGCGGTTCACGCCTGCCGAACGCGGTCCCGCTGAGGTCGCGGTGGTGCGGGCGGCCGAGGCGGTGGTCTGTTGCGTGACGCGGGGATACGCCGCGGCGATGAATCAGTTTAACCGAAAGCTGGCAGAAGGAGAGACGGATTGAATCAGGTGAATCGAAAATATGAAGGATTGTTCATCCTCGACGGCACGTCGCGCGAGGACGCGGTGAAGGAAGCGTTGGACAAGGTCCAGGCGGCCATCAAGGCGGCGGGCGGGGCGATTCAGAACGTGCAGAAGATGGAGACGCGGCCGTTTGCGCGTCCCAGCGCCAAGCATCAGAGCGGGTACTATGTGAACATCACATTCAGCGCGCCGCCGAAGGCGATCGCGGAACTGGACGCGAAGTTTCATCTGGAAACCGGTTTGCTGCGCTGGCAGTTCACCCAGTTCGTCGAGGAACCCGACCGGCCGACGCGCAAGCGCAAGTTGTCGGAGGATAAGGAGCCGGTCGGCACGCGTTTGCGGGAGTAGGACGTTGTCATGGCCAATCTGAACAAAGTTTTTCTGATGGGCAACCTGACCCGCGACCCGGAAGTCAGTTACACGCCCAAAGGAACCGCTGTGGCGAAGCTCGGTTTGGCGGTGAACCGGCAGTGGACGGCGGAGAACGGAGAGAAGAAGGAGGAAGTGACGTTTGTGGATGTGGAAGCCTGGGGCCGGCAGGCGGAGACGATCGGCCAGTATCTGTCGAAAGGACGGCCGATCTTCATTGAAGGCCGGTTGAAGCTCGACAGTTGGGAGGACAAGGAAACCCATCAGAAGCGTTCCAAGCTGAAGGTCGTGTTGGAGGGGTTTCAGTTCCTCGGAGCGCCCGGCAACAAGACGGAATTCAAGGAAAGCGCGCCCGCTGACGAAGGCGCGCCGCGCAGCCGACCGGCTCCGCGGCGGCCCGCGCCCGAAGCGGGGCCAACCGAGAATGCACCGCCCGCCGGTGACGATAACATCCCCTTTTAACCCAAGAGTAAAACAACCATGCCAAGACGTAATTCAGAATCAGCCAGTCGCCCGGTTGGGCCGCGCCGCGAACGGCGCGAGATCATCACGAAGAAGGAATGCCGGCTCTGCGAGGATGATGTTTCGATTGATTACAAGCAGCCGGAGCTGTTGAAGAAGTTCATGACCGAGCGCGGCAAAATCCTGCCGCGTCGCGTCACGGGAAATTGCGCCTATTGCCAGCGCACCTTGGCCCGCGCCATCAAGCGCGCGCGAGTGATGTTGTTGGTCCGGTAGGCGGAGGAATCAGTCATGAGTACCCCTATCATTTTGACGAAAGAAGTCGAGGCGCTCGGCGCGGAGGGCGACACCGTCCACGTGGCGGATGGATACGCGCGCAATTATTTGATTCCGCGCGGATTCGCGATTCCGGCCACGACGGCGAATCTGCGGCGGGTGGAGTCTCTGCGGAAGAAGCGCGCCGAGGCATTGGCGGCGCGAAAGGCCGAGGCGGAGGCGCTGGCCAAGAAGATCGGGAAGGTTAGCGTGTCGGTTGCCGCGCCGGTCGGAGCCGACGGCAAGTTGTTCGGTTCGGTCACGGCGGCGGATATCGCGGAGAATCTGGCGAGCCAGGGAATCGAAGTGGAGCGGAAGAAGATCGTGATCGAGCATCCACTGCGGGAAGTGGGTGTGTTCGAGGTGGGGATCAAGCTGCATCCGGAGGTCCACGCCACCGTGAAAGTCAACGTCGTCGCCAGCGCCGCCGCGGCGTCGGTAGCGGAGGATTCTACCGAGAAGCCCCGGTCGGGCAGCCGTGCCACATCTTCGAAACGGGAGTCAGCCGAGAAATAAGCCTGCTTACCGGGTGGGGTAGTGGCCGTTACGCCATCAGCAATCACAGAGAAAACCGCCCCGTCCGCTCCGGGCATGCGACCGCTTGGTCGGAGCGGAGCCGGTCGCACCGCCGGGCCACCGGCCATCGCGCTGGACCGGGTTTTGCCGCACAGCATCGAAGCGGAGGTGGCGGTGTTGGGGGCAATGTTGCTGGACCCGGAAGTGGCCAGTTCGTTTGTGCGGGACCGGTTGACGGAGCAGGCGTTTTACGCCGCGCCGCATCAGGTGATCTTTCGGGAAATCGCCGCCTTGCAGGACGGGTTGCAGGCGATTGATTTGGTCACGCTGACGCAGCGGCTGCAGGACAAGAAGGTGCTCGAGGAGGTCGGCGGCCCGGCGTATCTGGCGGATTTGATTACCAAAGTGCCGACGGCGGCGAACGTCGAGCACTACGTGGACATCGTCAGCGAGAAGTATCTGCTGCGGCAGTTGATTGGCGCGGCGCTGGACATTGTGGCGCGGGCCTTCGATCAGCAGGACGATGTGCGCGGCTGGGTGGATCAGGTTGAGCAGGAGATTTTCCGCATTACGTCGGAAAAGGCCGCGGCGGGAGCGGTGCCGGTGCGCGAGCTGATCAAGGATGCGATGACGAGCATCGAGAAGTTGTACGATCAGCGGGGCGCGCTGACGGGGATTTCGACCGGGTTTCGCGATTTGGACCGGATCACGTCGGGCTTGCATCCCGGCAACATGATTGTGATCGCGGCGCGGCCCAGCATGGGCAAGACCGCGCTCGCGATGAACATCGCGGAGGCGGTGGCGATTGATCAGCAATTGCCGGTGGCGGTGTTCAGTCTGGAGATGTCCGGTGATGAATTGGTCAAGCGGATCCTGTGTTCGCGGGCGAAGGTGAATCTGCGGACGTTGCGGGACGGGTTTTTGAACGACCGGGATTTTGGACCGCTGACGGCGGCGGCCAGTCAGTTGATGAAGGCGCCGTTGTACATTGACGACTCGCCGGGGTTGACGATTCATCAGGTGCGGGCGCGGGCGCGGCGGTTGAAATCGCAGTTTGGGATTCGGCTGGTGGTGATTGATTACCTGCAGTTGATGCGGGCGCCATCCAAGCGGGGTGAGCTGAATCGGCAGGTTGAAATTGCGGACATTTCGATGGGCGTGAAGGCGCTGGCGAAGGAGTTGGCGGTGCCGGTCGTGGTGCTCAGTCAGTTGAATCGGTCGCCCGAGCAGCGGGCGGATGGGAAGCCGAAGATGGGCGATTTGCGCGAGTCGGGCGCCATTGAGCAGGATGCCGACGTGGTGGGGTTGTTGGTGCGGCCCGAGGTGTATGCCGAGTCACCCGAGGACAAGGAAGCGGAGCGGGGCAAGGCGACGTTGATCATCGCGAAGCAGCGCAACGGTCCGACGGGTGAGGTGGCGTTGACGTTTCTCAATGACTACACGCGGTTTGTGGACGCGGCGAAGGTGGATCGGGAAGACGTGCCGGAATTTGCGCCGGAAGGCGGTGGTTTGTGAGCCGGTGGTTGGCGGTGTGTCTCTGGTTGGCTGCGGCGCCGGCCTTTGGCCAGTGGACGGACGAGGGACAGACGGTCCGGGAAGTGGAGATTAAGTTTGTCGGCCCGGCCACCGTCAATCGCGCGGTGATCATGGCCAATATTCAGACGAAAGAAGGTCAGCCGTTGGCGCGGCGGCTGGTGGAGCAGGATGTGCGGGATCTGATCGCGACGGGATACTTCTTCGATGTGCGGGTGCTGCGGGAACCGGTCGCCGGTGGCGTGAAGGTGGTTTATCAGTTGCAGGGCAAGGCGTCGGTGCAGCAGATCCTGCTCGAAGGCAACGCGTATTTCAAACCCGATCGGCTGAAGCGGGAAATCTCGTTCAAGGAAGGCGACATTTACGACGAACGCAAGGCGCATGTGGACGCGCAGAAGATGGTGGCGCTGTACCAGAAGTATGCGTTCCCGGATGCGAAGGTGACGGCCGCGGCGGATTTGGATCGCGACACCGGCAAGGCGATCGTGCGGTTTCAAATCGTTGAGGGTCCGCGCGTGTACATCCGGCGGGTTCATCTCACCGGGGTTCGCCCCGCCTTCCGCAAACAACTCTACAAATTGATGAAAACCCGGCATCGGTGGTGGCTGTCGTGGATTTCGGGAACCGGCACGTACAAGGACGAACAGTTTCGGGATGATTTGGAAGCGGTGCGGGAGTTTTATCAGAAGAAGGGGTATCTCGACATGGAGATCGCGGCAACGCGAATCGAGCGCGTGACGCCACGGTGGATGGAGGTGCACCTGGAGATTTTTGAGGGTCAGCCGTATCAGGTCGGCTCGATCACGATCGAAGGGAACAAGCTGTTCACGGCCGACGCGTTGCGGGCGCGGCTGAAGATGACGGACGGCCAGACGTTCACGCCGGATGGGCTGCAGGCGGACACGAAAGCGGTGGAGGATTACTACGGCACCCGCGGCTATCTTGACACGCAAGTTCGCACCGTCCGGGTTCCCAATGTCGAGACGGGCCGACTCGATCTGCAGTACATCATCCGAGAAGGCGAGTTGAGCTACATCGAGAAGATTGAGATTCGCGGCAACACCAAGACCAAAGACAAAGTGATCCGGCGGGAATTGGCGGTGGTGCCCGGTCAGATTTATGACACCGTGCGCGTGGAACGCAGCGCGGAGCGGTTGCGCAATCTTGGTTATTTCTCGAAGGTCGAAACGACGCCATCCGTTACGCCCGTGCCGAACCGCAAAGATTTGGTCGTCACGGTGGAGGAGCAGCGCACGGGGACGGTCACGTTTGGCGCGGGCTTCAGTTCGGTGGACAATTTGATCGGCTTCGTCGAGATCACGCAAGGCAACTTCGATCTGTTCAACTGGCCAAACTTTACCGGGGGCGGGCAGAAGATGCGGGCGCGCCTTCAACTGGGTTTTGAGCGGCAAGACTATGTGTTGTCGTTCACCGAGCCGTGGTTCCTGGACAAGAAACTGGCGCTGGGTTTTGATTTGTTTCATCGCGAAGCCGGGTACTTGAGCAGCGAGTTCGATGAAACCCGTACGGGCGCGAATCTTCGGCTGGAAAAAGCTTTGAGCGAATTCTGGCGCGCCCAAGTCCAATACGGGATTCAATACATCAAGCTGGATGTGGATTCGGGAGTTTCGGCGGAATTGCAGGAGGAGGCGGGAGATTATCTCCGCAGTTCCGTGGAGCTGACGGTGGTGTACGACACGCGCGACAGCGTGTTTTTGACCACACGGGGGAATCGGACGGAAATGAGCGCCGAGATCGTCGGCGGGCCGGTGGGCGGGGATGTTTCGGTGTACAAGTTGAACGCGAAAAGCTCGTTTTATTTTCCGTTTTTTGACAAGCATGTGCTGCAAATCGTGGGAGCGGCCGGCGTGGTCGAGGCGTACGGCAGCACGAAAGGAGATGCCGGCTACATCATCGAACCGTCCACCCTTGATGTGGTGAAAGGCAACGATGTTCCGATTTTCGACCGGTACTTCCTCGGCGGACCGAGCACGTTGCGCGGTTTCCGCTACCGCGATGTCAGCCCCAAGGACATTCGTGGCGAGCCGGTCGGCGGCAACACGTATCTGCACGGGACGGTGGAATATTCGTTCCCGATCGTGGAGCGGATCCGCGGGGCGGTGTTCTACGACGTGGGCAGCGTGTGGAAGGAGTCGTATGAGATTGATTTCGGGCAGTTGCGGTCGGATGTGGGCATCGGGGTGCGGTTGAACCTGCCGATTGGTCCGTTGCGTTTGGATTACGGCTATCCCTTGCAAACGGTGACCGGGGACAGCGAAAGCGGAAAAATTCAGTTTAGCGTCGGCTACCAGTTTTGATAGGGTGCCGCCGTTCCTTAACCAGACAAAGAAAGGTGACAACGACGATGAACATGATGAAGACAGTATGGCTCGGTCTGTGCGGCCTGGCGCTGGCGGGCAGCACGTTCGCCCAGGCGACGGGCCGAATTGTGACGATTGATATGCAGAAGATTTTTGACCAATACTACAAAACGCCCACGGCGCGGGCGAAGTTGGAGGAGACTCGCGACCAGTTCACCAAAGAACTGCAGACCAAGCAGGAAGAACTCAAAAAGCAGGTGGATGAACTGAACAAGCTCCGCGAAGACCAGGACCGGCCCGAGTACACGCCGGAAGTCCGCGAGGAGAAGCGCAAGAAAATGACCGAGAAACTGGGCGAGATGCAGAAGATGCAGCGCGACCTTGAGGAGTACCGGCGCAGCCACCAAAAGATTCTGGAGGAACAAAGCCTCCGCATGCGCCAGAGCATCCTGAAGGAGATCACGGACGTTGTGCTCAAGGAAGCCAAGGATGCCGGGTATTTGCTGGTGCTCGACAAGAGCGGCAACACGCTCAACGGGTTGCCGTCGGTGGTCTTCTCGCAGGATGCCATGGAGATCACGGCGGAAATCATCAAGATCCTGAACAAAAATCAGCCGGTCAGCGGCGCGACCCCGGCTCCCTGAGACGTGTCACTGACTGCGCGCGACGTGGCGGCCCTCGTGCAAGGCCGTCTCACCGGCAACCCCGGGGAGATGGTAACCGGCGTGGCGGGTTTGCGCGATGCGCAGCCGGGTGATGTTTCGTTTGTTGCCCACCCCAAGTATTACCGGGCGCTTCGCACCACCCAGGCGTCGGTCGTGCTCGGTGGGCTGGATTGCCCCGAGCTACCGGGACGCACCATCATCCGCGTGGAAAACCCGTCGGCGGCGTTTTCGGCCGTGGTTCAGAAGCTGGTGCCGCCCCCGGTAACCTTCCCGCCCGGCATTCATCCGACTGCGGTTGTGGCGCCCTCGGCTGAACTCGGCGAGGGCGTTTCGCTCCAGCCGCACGTGGTAATCGAGGACGGTGTGGTGATTGGCGACCGAACCGTGATCGGCGCCGGAACTTACATCGGCCACCAGAGCCGGATCGGAGCGGATTGTTTGTTTTACGCGCACGTGACGTTGCGGGAGCGGACACGCGTCGGCAACCGCGTCATTTTGCATCCCGGGGTGGTGCTCGGGGCTGATGGGTTTGGTTTCGAGAACATTCGCGGCGAGCGACACAAGGTTCCGCAAGTCGGCACGGTCGAGTTGGGCGACGATGTAGAAATGGGGGCCAACAGTTGCGTGGATCGGGGACGGTTTGGGACGACTCGGATTGGGCGGGGCACGAAGATTGATAACCTCGTTCAGATTGGCCACAACTGCGTGGTTGGGGAACACTGTGTCATTTGCGCGGGCACCGGCATTGCCGGCAGCGTCACGATTGGCAATTACGTCACTCTGGCCGGTCAGGTGGGGATCGTGGGACACATCACGATTGGCGATCGGGCGATCATCGGCGCGCAGTCTGGCGTCGCGCACGATGTGCCGCCGGACACGTTGATGCTTGGGTCTCCGGCCGTGCCGCACATGGAATTCAAACGCGGAGTCGCCGCGTTGCACAAATTGCCCTCGCTCGGCGGCAAACTGCGCGCGCTCGAACGTCAGGTCGCGGAGCTTCGCGAGCGACACGCCGGCGACTAACGCGCGATGGCTCCCCTCCGCTGGAATCCGGTCGGCCTTTCAACCCAACTGGTGACGGCGTTGCGGACGTTGGCCGAGGAATATCCGCTTCACGAAACGAATCAGCCCGGCGGTTTCCGGCCCGCGGGCGCCACCTTGACGACCCAGTTGCGGTCGGTCGGATCGGCGTTGGCGAAGATACCCGCGCGATCCGAGACCGTGTCGTTTACGACGTTCGGCGTCATGCTCGATTGCAGCCGCAACGCGGTGATGCGACCGGAGCATCTCAAGCGGTGGTTGCGTCGGCTGGCGCTGCTGGGATTCAACCAAGTGATGCTCTACACGGAAGACACGTACGAGATATCGGGCGAGCCGCGGTTCGGATTTCAACGAGGCCGGTACACCCGAGCCGAGTTGCGGGATCTGGATCTGTATGCGGATCAGTTGGGAATCGAGTTGGTCGGCTGCATTCAGACGTTGGCGCATTTGGAGCAGATTTTGCGCTGGCCGGAGTATCAGGCCGTCAAAGATTACGACTCGGTGCTTCTGGTGGGCGAGCCGCAGACGTATGCGTTGATCGGCAAAATGCTGGATGCAATGAGCAGCGCGATTCGCAGCCGCCGGATCCATGTCGGGATGGATGAGGCGTGGGCGCTGGGGCGGGGCGCGTACCTCGACCGGCATGGTGCGCGGCGGAAGTTTGACATCTTCAACGAGCACCTCGCGCGGGTTGTCGCGTTGTGTCGGGAGCGTAACCTGAAGCCGATGATTTGGTCGGATATGTTTTTTGCCATGGGCAGCCCCACCCATCAGTACTATGACCCCGGAGTCATTCCGCCCGATGTCGTCGCCGCCATCCCGCGGGATGTGCAACTGGTGTACTGGGACTATTACCACGCCGACGTGGAGTTCTACCGGGACTACATCGCGCGACATCGTGCGTTGCATCACGAACCGATCGTGGCCAGCGGCGTCTGGACGTGGTCTCAGCTCTGGTACAACCACCGGTTGACGGAGGCTCATGCCGGCGCCTGTCTGGAGGCTTGCCGGCAGGAGGGTGTGCAGGAGGTGTTTTTCACGTTATGGGGCGACGACGGGGCGTATTGCGACTTCGACTCGGCGTTGGCCGGTCTGGCGTGGGTGGCCGAGCGGGCGTATGCGTCCGATGTGACGCAGTTACCGGCTCGATTTCGGTCGGTTTGCGGGGCGGACTACGCGGCGGTGGTTGCCGCCAGCGCCATCACGGAGGGCGGGCCGGTGGCGTTTCTTTGGGATGATCCGATCTTGGGCATCTTGGCCAACGAAGGTCTGCCTGAGCAACCGTGGCCGGTACTCCCGGATTGGTCGGCGGATCCCGGCCCTTCGGCGGCGGGGGACTTGGCGCATGCCCGGCTCTTGGCGGAGGTGTTGAAGCGGAAACTTGATCTGCGCATGCGGTTGGTGACGGCGTATGACCAGCGCGACGAGGCCGGGTTGCGCGCGGTGGCGGCGGACGCCGGGAAGGTGGCCAGCTTGTTTGAAGACTTGGAGGTGTCCTGGCGGCGCGGCTGGATGCGACGCAACAAACCGCAGGGTTATGAGGTGATTCAACTGCGGCTGGCGCAACAAGCCATGCGTCATCGGGAACTCGCCCGGCGTGTGGAGGAACTGATCACCGGTCACGTCTCGGCCATCCCCGAGCTGGAAGACCGGCCGCGTCAGGCACGATCGTTGCCGGCGCACTGGCGATTTCTCGCCAGTGGGTCCGTGGCGCTGTGAGTGTCGTCGGGCCGGTTGGCCCGGGCCAATCTGACACCTTCCCGCGCGGCTGGCACAGTTCGGTGTTTCCTTCTGACACGACCGCTGACGCGGGGGCCTTCGATTTCCGTAACTTCGGACGATGGCACCGCCGTTGCTAAAGGTAACGGCGAAACAACAACACGTAACCGAAAGGAGGAACAAACTATGGCACTGATTCGTTGGCAACCGCGCAGTGATGTGTGGGATCCGTTCGCCAGTCTGGCGGATATTCAGGAGGAAATGAACCGGCTGTTTGACGCGTCGTTCCGGCGGGCTGGTTCGCCGTCGGAGGCCGCGTTTGGTTTCCCGCTGGATGTGGTGGAAGAGAAAGATCATCTCGTTGTGCGAGCCAACCTGCCCGGCTTGAGCAAGGACGATGTGTCGGTGACCTTGCACGACGGTTACCTGACGATCAAGGGCGAGAAGAAGGTCGAGGCAACCTCGAAGGATGCGAACTGGTTCCGCCAGGAGCGGGCTTATGGCGCGTTCGGGCGGACGGTGGAACTGCCGGTGGCTGTGGATGCGAAGAGAATTGAAGCGCAGTTCCGCGACGGGGTGTTGACGGTCACCTTGCCCAAGGCGGAAGAAGCCAAACCCAAACAGATCGAGATCAAGGTTGGCTGACCGACAGCGTGGATGATCTCAGAGGGGCCGGGGCGCGACCCCGGCCCTTGCTGTATGGAGACGGAGGAGACCATGTTGCGATTCGACAAGTTGACCATCAAAGCGCAGGAGGCCCTGCAGGCCGCGCACGCGACAGCCGAGAAGCTGAGCCACCAGGAGGTGGATTGCCCGCACCTGCTTACCGCGCTGATTCAACAGCCAGACGGGCTGGTGGCGCCGTTGTTGGAGAAGCTGGGAATCAGTCCGTCGGCCGAGTTGAAGCGGCTGGATGACGAATTGAATAAGCGACCACAAGTTCACGGTGGCGGTGAGCAGTATTTGAGTCGTGACTTGAAAACGGTGCTGGACGCCGCGCAGAAGCACGCGGACAAGTTGAAAGACCAGTACGTCAGCACGGAACATTTCTTGTTGGCATTGGCCGAGCACAAGAAGGTGGGCGTAACGGTCGCGCACCTGTTGAAGGCGCTCCGGGAGATACGGGGCCACGCGCAGGTGACCGACCAGAACCCGGAGGACAAGTATCAGGCGTTGCAGAAGTACGGTCGGGACCTGACGGAAGAGGCGCGCAAAGGGAAACTCGATCCGGTAATCGGTCGTGACAGTGAAATTCGTCGGGTGATGCAGGTGCTGTCGCGTCGCACCAAGAACAATCCGGTGCTGATCGGCGAGCCGGGAGTGGGCAAGACCGCGATCGCCGAAGGCTTGGCGCGTCGAATTATCAGCGGCGACGTACCGGAAGGCTTGAAGAACAAGCGTTTGGTGACCCTCGACATCGGCTCGCTGCTGGCGGGCGCAAAATACCGCGGTGAGTTTGAGGATCGGCTGAAGGCGTTTCTCAAAGAAGTCATCAGCAGCGAGGGGCAAATCATTCTGTTCATTGACGAACTGCACACGCTGGTGGGCGCCGGGAAAGCGGAGGGCGCGCCCGTGGATGCCGCAAACATGCTGAAACCGGCTCTGGCGCGGGGCGAGTTGCACACGATTGGGGCCACGACGCTGGACGAGTATCGCAAGTATATTGAGAAGGATCCCGCGCTCGAGCGACGGTTTCAGCCGGTGATGGTGGGGGAGCCGACCGTGGCCGATACGATCGCCATTTTGCGGGGACTAAAAGAGCGGTACGAGGTCCATCACGGCGTGCGGATCCAGGACAGCGCGCTGGTCAGCGCCGCAGTTTTGTCGCACCGTTACATCACGGATCGTTTCCTGCCGGACAAGGCGATTGATCTGGTGGATGAGGCGGCCTCGCGTCTGCGCATCGAGTTGGATTCGTTGCCGACGGAGATTGATCAAATCGAGCGGCGCATCATGCAGTTGGAGATCGAACGCACCGCGCTGAAGAAGGAGAACGACAAAGCCAGCAAAGAGCGGCTGGTCAAGCTGGACAAGGAGTTGGCGGACTTGCAGGAACAGAGCCGTCATCTCAAGGTTCAGTGGCAGAGCGAGAAAAGTGTGGTCACCGAGATTCGTGATTTGAAGTCCGCCATCGAACTGGCGCGCGCCCAGGCCGAGCAGGCGCAGCGAGCCGGCGATTTGAGCAAGGCCGCCGAAGTGCAATACGGACAGTTGCCGGAACTGGAGAAGCGACTGAAAACGGCCGAAGCAAAACTCGCCCGCGTCCAGCAGTCCGGTGGGATGTTGACCGAGGAAGTCACCGAGAACGACATCGCGGAGGTTGTGGCGGCCTGGACGGGCGTGCCGGTCTCGCGGTTGTTGGAGGGCGAGCGCGAGAAACTGGTGCATATGGAAGAACGCCTGCGCCAACGGGTGATTGGCCAGGACGATGCCGTGGTGGCGGTCGCCAATGCGGTGCGTCGGGCGCGCAGCGGCTTGCAGGATCCGAACCGGCCCGTCGGGTCGTTCCTGTTTCTGGGGCCGACCGGCGTGGGGAAAACAGAGTTGGCTCGCGCATTGGCGGAGTTCCTGTTCGATGACGAGAACGCGATGGTGCGGATAGACATGAGCGAGTACATGGAGAAACACGCGGTCGCGCGGCTGATTGGCGCGCCGCCCGGTTACGTGGGTTACGAGGAGGGCGGACAACTCACCGAGGCGGTTCGCCGCCGGCCGTACAGCGTTATTCTGTTTGATGAAGTTGAAAAGGCGCACCACGATGTCTTTCACGTGCTCCTGCAGGTGTTGGATGACGGCCGGCTGACGGATGGGCAGGGGCGGGTGGTGGATTTCAAGAACGCCGTTGTGATTCTGACCAGCAACATCGGCTCGCGACATTTTGCCGAGGGACGGGACGACACGGACACCATTCGCCAGCAAGTGATGGAGGATTTGCGAGCGCACTTCCGACCGGAATTCCTGAATCGGGTGGACGAAATCATTGTGTTCCACAATCTTGGCCGCGAGCAACTGAAACGGATTGTGGATATCCAACTGGCGCGCGTACAACAACGCCTGGCCGACCAGCGGATCACGCTGACGGTGACGGACGCGGCCCGGGAACTGTTGTCCCACGAGGGGTACGATCCGGTTTACGGAGCGCGCCCGCTGAAGCGCGTGATCCAAAAACGGATTTTGGATGCGCTCTCGCGGGAAATCTTGTCCGGCAATATCGCGGAAGGTGATAACGTCCGCGCCGATGTTGTAAACGGAAACATCGTGTTCAAGTGAGGAGTGAATGCCAAACTACTGGCTGGTGAAGACGGAGCCGGCGACGTATTCGTTGGCGGATTTGGAACGGGAAGGGGAGACGCGATGGACCGGTGTGGCCAATCCGGTGGCGCGGGGACATTTACGTGCCATGGCCGAGGGTGATGAGGTTTTCGTCTATCACACCGGTAATGAGAGGCGGATTGTCGGAATTGCGGTGGTGACCGAGGCGGGTGAGGAACCGAAGCTCGGATACCGCAAGCAGTTGCCTCGGCCGGTGCCCTTGGCGGAAATCAAAGGCCGCAAAGAGTTTGCCGACTGGGAGTTGGTGCGGCAGGGCCGGTTGAGCGTGATGCCGGTCAATGCGGCACGGTGGCAGCTTCTTTTGCGGGCAGGTGCCATGCCCGTGAAAAACAGTTGAGCCTGAGAGTTCGCTTGCGGTACCTTCAATTGGGTGTCAGAAAGAAGATCAACCATGTGCCACTCCATGAGCGCAATTCGCCGCCGGTTGCGTCAGCACGCGGGACAGTCGCTTTTTGAGTACGCCATTATTCTGGCGGTGGTGGCGCTGGTGGTCATCGTGGTGTTGCGGAGCATCGGCCAATATCCTCCGACCGCGATGTCACCGGTGAACGACGCGCTCCAGTAGTTAGCTGGGGGGCGCGGTTGGTTTCTTGATCACGCGATCCGCCGCGGGGCCGCCGCGCTTGATCAGCAACCTCTCGCCGCCACCCGGTGCACCGGGCTTCTTCAACAGCGGGGCATCCGTCTTCTCCCCGGTGGCCACAGGTTTCGGCAAAATTTGCTCCGGTGCGGGCGTCGGCGGGGCCGGTGGCGGAACCGGGGAAACGGGCTGCGGCGCGGGGACGGCCACCGGCTTCGGGGGAACGCCTCCGGTTTCGCGCTTGAGCAGTTTTTGGACAAGCGAGGGTTTCTCTTCGGCCGGTGTTTCGCCGGGCAACCGGATGAAGGACCGATCGGCGGCGGGTGTCGGCTTGATCGAGCCGGTCGTGTTGCGCTCCGCGGGCACAGCCAGTTTCTTGGCGATCTCAGCGGTGATGGTCTGCTGCACGGGCTGCGGCGCCGGCGCCACCACCGGCAACGGTACCGGCACGGGCACCGCCACGTCCGCCCGCTCGTACCGGAACAAGAACTCGCCCATCAAAATCTCGTCGTTTGGTTTGAGCGGGCAGGTGGCAGTGTACTGGCCGTTGAGGAACGTGCCGTTGGTGGAGTGCAGATCGAAAAGCTGAACTTGGTCGTCGTCCACCACCAACAGGGCGTGATACTTCGAGACGCTGCGATGGTTGAGGTGAATCGTGTTGCCGTGGGCGCGGCCGATGGTGATGAATTTTCCTGTCAGTTCATAAGCCGGCGTTCCGAGCGGTCCAGAGAGGGTCTGAAGCTTACCCATAACGCCGTTATCGTAGCGACCGCCGCGGTCGTTGGCAAGCCTTGCTAGCGGGGTTGTTGCTGGGTGAGGCAGTGGAACGAGCCCAAACCCCAGATGAGGTTGGTGCTGTCGAGCGCGACAACGCGACGAGTGGGAAACTGCGACTGCAGAATCTCCAGGGCGCGTTGATCGGTCGGGGGATGGCGGTAGGTGGGGAGCAGAACGATTTCGTTGGCGATGTAGAAATTGGCGTAGCTGGCCGGCAGGGATTGACCCCGGTAGCGAACGGTCGGGGGCATGGGCAATTCGACAACGCGCGCCACATCGCGAAGCCGGTCACGGTTGTGACGCAGCGGCTCGTAGTTCGGGCTCGCGGGATTGGATTCCACCGCGACGACGACGGTGTCGGGGCTGACGAAACGGGCGAGATTGTCCACATGGCCGTCGGTGTCGTCGCCCGCAATCCCGGCTCCGAGCCAGACGATCTGCCGCACATTGAGATAATCGCGGAGGACTTGTTCGATCTGCGCGCGGGACAAGTCCGGGTTTCGATTGGGGTTGAGCAGGCACGAATCGGTGGTCAGCAACATACCGGCTCCGTTGCCGTCAATTGCGCCGCCCTCCAAGACGATGTCAGGCTGAAACAGCGGTACGTTCAAAAGCGCGGCGACTCGCTGCGGCACGGCGTCATCCTCGTCGAATGGCGGGTATTTGCCGCCCCACGCGTTATACCGCCAGTCCACGATGGCGGTCTCGGGACCGCGTTTGAGGAAAATCGGGCCATGATCCCGGCACCATGGCTCGTAACTGGCGATGCGGTGAAACTGGACATTATCGGTGTCGCGAATAACGGCCCGCGCGATGTTTTCCACCTGCTCATCGCGGCAGTTGACGTGCACCGTTTCGTGCGGGGACAGACTGCGGACCAGTTCGCCCAGCGTCGGCAGGACTTCGGCGTAGCGGTCGGGGAAACTGATCCCCTCCGGCCGTGGCCAGCTCAGCCAGGTGGCCGCGTGCGGCTCCCATTCCGCCGGCCAGCGGTAACCGAGTTCGCGCGGGGTCATGGATCAAGAAACCGCTGCGTCAGTCCGCCGTACGCATCCAAACGACGGTCGCGCAGAAACGGCCAGTGCTGGCGCGTGGTCTCCACCTGCCGCAGGTCACACCGCGCGAGCAGGATTTCTTCGGTGTCGTGCCCGGCGACCGCGCGGATGTCTCCGAAGGGACCACAGACGAGGGATCCGCCCCAAAACTGCAAGCGGCCTTCCCGGCCGGTCCGATTGACGGCGGCCACGAAACAGCCGTTGGCGATGGCGTGTGCGCGGTGCATGGTGACCCAGGCGTCGTACTGCTGCTGTCCGACCGCGGCCTTCTCCGCGGCGTGCCAGCCGATGGCCGTCGGGTAAACCAGGATGTCCGCGCCTTGCAGGGCCGTGAGCCGGGCGGCTTCCGGGTACCACTGATCCCAGCAGACGAGCGCCCCGATGTTGCCGCGCGCGGTGGGAAACGACCGGAACCCAAGGTCACCGGGCGTGAAATAGAATTTTTCGTAGTAATGCGGGTCGTCGGGAATGTGCATTTTGCGGTAGGTGCCGACGAGCTTGCCGGTGTGATCGATAATGACGGCGGTGTTGTGATAGAGACCCGCGCCGCGCCGCTCAAACACCGAGCCGATCAGCACCAGGCGGTGACGGCGGGCGGCGGCGGCGAGCGCGCGAGTTGTCGCGCCGGGGATCGGTTCCGCGAGTTGGAAGTGCCGGTGGTTCTCCGTCTGGCAGAAATAGCGGGTTCGAAACAACTCCGGCAGACAGACAAGTTGCGCGCCGCGGCGGGCGGCTTGGGCGATGAAGCGCAGGGCGCGGGTCAGGTTTTCGGCGGGTCGTGGGCCACAGCGCATTTGAATGAGCGCGACCGTGGTGTTCACGCCCGGAACGATGATGAAATTCTTGCATTGCCGCAAGGAATTTGTTTCGCTGCGCGCGGTTCATGCACTTTGTTCCGTCGAAAATCTTTTTGACGAAAGGCGTCGGCACCCACAAACACGAGCTGCGCAGTTTCGAGTTGGCGCTGCGGGACGCGGGGATTGAGAAGTGTAATTTGGTGACAGTGTCGAGCATCCTGCCGCCGCGCTGTAAACTGATCTCGCGCAAACAGGGGGAGCAGTTGCTTCAGCCCGGTCAGATTACCTTCGCGGTGATCGCGCGGATTTCGACGAATGAACCTCACCGGCTGATTGCGGCATCCATCGGGGTCGCAAAACCCGGGGATGAAGATGCGTTTGGGTATTTGAGTGAATTGCATGCGTACGGCATGAACGACACCACGGCCGGCAATTTTGCCGAGGACATGGCGGCGGCGATGCTGGCGTCCACGCAAGGGGTGGAGTTTAACGAGGACTCCAGTTGGGACGAGCAGGAAAAGGTCTACCGGCTGAGCGGGAAGATCATCCGCACCAGCAATGTAACGCAGACGGCCGTCGGCCATCCGCAAGGGTTGTACAGCACGGTAGTGGCCGCCGCGATTTGCCTCTTTTGAGATACCGGGTACTATAGGCACGTGAAGAACGATCTGGTCCAAGTCACGGTTCGAGGCGTGTTGCCTACGCCGAACGGTTGCGCGGTGTTCATTGGCAATGACGAAAAAACCTTCGTGATTTACGTGGACCATAGCGTCGGCGCGGCCATCACGATGTTTCTGCGCAATACTCACAAAGAACGCCCGCTGACGCATGACCTGATTGCCAGCATCTTTACCGGCTTGGGTGTGCGGGTGGACCGGGTGGTGATCAACGACTTGAAAAACAGCACCTACTTCGCGCGGCTGTTGCTGACGGCGGAGAACGAGTTGGGCAAGAAGATTCTGGAGATTGACGCCCGGCCCAGCGATTGCATCGCGCTGGCCGTGCAGCAGAAAAGCCCCATCTTTGTCGCCGGCAAGGTCTTTGCCGCCGTCGAAGATATGAGCGAAGTACTCAAACGGATGAACGCCGAAGAGAACGAGGGTTTCACCACGCCGGAAGAACCCGAGTAGCGCCTACCACCACGGCTCGTCCGCCCAATAGACGTTGATCGAATAGCCGATCTGTGCGATCGGCTCCCGCGCCAGCAATGGCCGGTAAAACGCCCGGCCAACCTCGGAGAGGTACACGCCCCGCAGATTGGTCTCACTGACCGCCACGTAGCCGGGCAGTTGTGGCAAGCGTGCTTCGGCGAAGAACGGCGCGCCGGGTAAATGAATGCAGCGGATCCCGTAATACTCCGGCGACGCGGTGCCGAAATACGCCAGATTGATTTGGGTCACGCCGTGCTGGTCCATCCACGCTTTCAGTCCCTTCAGGTCCTGGCCCCAATCCAAATTGGAATCCGCCAAATACCGGCCCCCGTTGGCGGGGCCGCCCGCCAGTACGTTGAAAAACGCCAGACAATGCGGATAGACCATCGCCAGTTCGACCGCCGCCAACCCGGTCACCAACCACACTGCGACCCGGCGCGTTGGCCACCAGCGCGCCACAGCTCCCGCCCCGCACAGAATGACAAAGGGGTAAATCGGCAGGACGTGCCGCAAGCCGATGTTGAGTTTGGCGGTGATCGCGGTGCCCATAAAGACCATAATCGGCACGAGCAGCCAAATGTCGTCAGCCCATGACGCCCGCCAGCGTCGTCCCATTGCATACAACCCCAGTCCGCCCAGTGCCAACAACGTCACGGGTGTCTTTAACAGGAACGCCGCCGGGAAGTAGTACCACCAACCCGTCTCGCTGTAGCGCCCCGCAAGATACGCCGCGCGGGCTTTGGCCTTCGACTGTCCAAGAAGGAAACCCTCCAGATAGGCGTTGGGCAGAACCCGCCGGTCGGCCAGCCAGTCAATCGCCCGCGCCAGATGCGGTACTCGGTTGCGGACGATTTCCATCTCGCGGACACCGAGTGACTCCGTCGTGTTCGGTGCCGGCCAATAGCGGAAGCCATACACGGCCCAAACGGCGGCGTAGGTCGAGACCAACAACATACCGGCCAGTCCCGCCGCGTGGGCAACCTTGACCCGTCCACGGAGCGCCGCCAAGAGAAGACCCAGTCCGATGATCGGAATCATCAGAATGCCGGTAAACTTGCTAATCTGTGCCAAAACGAAAAACAACATCAACCCCGCCGCGTTGCCCCACGTCGGCGCTCGCGTCCAACGCCAGAGAAAATACACCGCGCCGAAAACGAACGCGGTGATGCCAACATCGGTGGTCACCAGTCCGGCATGCGCCAGGAGGTTGGGTTCAATCGTGTAGAGCAGCAGGGCGCTGATGGCTGAACCGTCGCCGAAACGTTGACGCGCAAACGCAAACAGCAGCCCCCCGAGAAGCACGCCCCAAAGCGCGTTCATGGCTCGGGCTTGGTTCAGCAGCCGGTCGGCATCGTTGCGTCGGTAAAGAAACTCGTGGCAGTAACCGAATTGCGCGAGCATCAACCAGGACTCGCCGCGCATGGCTACCGGCACGCTGGTGATGATCCGTTCGGGTTCGACGGGCCACGCCGCCCAAAGCCGCAAAAGGGGAGGATGTTCGGGATCGAACCGGTAGTCGGCTGCCGCACGGGCCAGGTATCCAGCGGTCAGATGTTGTGGTTCATCCCATGTCGCGGACTGGCGAAACGCCGCCGCGTAAACGAGCGCGAGGTAGATCGGCGCCCATACGGCCAACGTCAGCGCCGCGCGCCCGGTGAGACTGGGTTTCCACCGCGCCCATGTCACAGGCCGCCCATGGTTCCCAAATCGCCGCCGGCGGGCTGGTCAATGATGATGTCGCGGACGGTTTTGCCGCTGGGAATCATGGGTAGCACGTGTTCGGTGTA
>CAZHLM010000042.1:0-30917 GCA_964533295.1 uncultured Verrucomicrobiota bacterium | reverse complement strand
ATTTTAGCATCTAACGAATGGCCAAAATCCTGTCCAGTTTTCCGGGTCCACTACACTGTGCTCGGCGGCTGTTTCTCGGGTGCCGGCGCAGTGGCGGTGCGCTCAGCAACGTACCGGTTCAACTCCTCAATCCGATAGCGACCGTCGAAGTGTTGCCTGCCGTACTCGATATGGTTACGTGAGAAGCCATTCTCGTAGGCGCTCTCCCCACGGATCATAACCGAAAGAAATACAATCACGGCATGCTCATCAAGGTTGACCTGCTTGGCGATCAAACGTCCCTGTCGTCCCCCAAACTTCTTCTTCACCAAATAGCTTGGTGGAAATGGCTCAAGCAGCCGTGCATTCTGGGCGCGCTCGACACGATCTTTGAACTTATCCAAGTCATCCTGCAATGTATGGCGCTGCGCCTCGTCGCGGCATTCTTTCGTGATGTAAACAAATATCGCCATGATCAGCCTCCTTAGTTTCTCTTCTTCTCGACCTTTGCCCATGTGTCCTTGAGCGAGATCGTTCGATTGAAGACCAGCTTGTCTGGGCGCGAGTCGGGGTCGAGCGCGAAGTAGCCGAGGCGCTCAAACTGGTATCGTTCTTCCGGCGTTGCATTGGCGAGGGAGGGTTCGCATTTGCCGGTAACGATTTCGAGGGAGTTGGGATTGAGGTTGGCGCGGAAGTCGCCGGTGGCGTCGGGCTCCGGGACGGTGAATAGTTTGTCGTAGAGCCGGCATTCGGCATCAATGGCGTGCTTGGCGGAAACCCAGTGGATTGTGCCTTTGATCTTCCTACCAGCAGTCGCGCCGCCGGTCTTGCTGTCGAAGTCGGCGGTGCAGCGGAGTTCGATGACTTTGCCGGTGGGGTCTTTGATGACTTCGTCGCACTTGATGATGTAGGCGTATTTGAGGCGGACTTCGCCGCCGGGTTTTAGGCGGAAGAATTTCGGGGGCGGGACTTCGGCGAAGTCGTCTTGCTCGATCCAGAGTTCGCGGCTGAAGGGGATTTTACGGGTACCGGCGGTTGGGTCTTCGGGGTTGTTGATGGCGTCGAGTTCTTCGTGGTGGTTTTCGGGTAGGTTGGTGATGACGACTTTGAGGGGGCGGAGGACGGCGAGGCGGCGGAGGGCGCGGCGGTTGAGGTCTTCGCGGATGCAGTGCTCGAAGACGGCAATGTCGGTAACGCTGTTGTATTTGGTGACGCCGATGTTGTAGGCGAATTGGCGGACGGCCGCCGCCGGTACGCCGCGGCGACGGATGCCGGAGATGGTCGGCAGGCGCGGGTCGTCCCAGCCGGTGACGATGTGGTCGTTGACGAGTTGGATGAGTTTGCGTTTGGAGACGATGGTGTAGGTGGGGATGAGCTTGGCGAATTCGTATTGGTGGGGGAGCGGCCGGGGGAGGTCGAGGTTTTCGAGAATCCAGTCGTAGAGGGGGCGGTGGACTTCGAATTCGAGGGTGCAGATCGAGTGGGTGATGCCTTCGATGTAGTCGCTGAGGCAATGGGCGAAGTCGTAGAGCGGATAGATGCACCAGCGGTTGCCGGTGTGGTGGTGTTCGGCGTGGCGGATGCGGTAGAGGACGGGGTCGCGCAGCCAGATGTTCGGCGAGGTCATGTCAATCTTGGCGCGGAGGGTGCGCGCGCCATCCGGGAATTCTCCCGCTTTCATTCGCGCGAAGAGGTCGAGGTTTTCGGAGATGGGACGGTCGCGGTAGTGGCTGGGGATGCCGGGGCGGTCGGGGGCGCCGCGCATGTGGTCCACTTCTTCGGGGGTGTGGTCGCAGACGTAGGCTTTTCCTTTTTGGATGAGTTGGGTGGCGTAGTCGTAGAGGGCGTCGAAGTAGTCGGAGGCGTAGAAGGGTTCGAGTTCAAAAGCCGATTGTCGATTGCCAATCGTCGAGGGCAAGTAGGAGTCACCTTGTTTCTTCTCCGGCATCGCGCCTTTGGGTTTGAGGCCGAGGCAGTGGTCGGCCCAGCCTTCGATCAACCACTTCACGTCGGCAATAATGGACTCGACGTATTCGGTTTCTTCTTTGGTGGGGTTGGTGTCGTCGAAGCGGAGGTTGCAGGTGCCGCCGAATTCGCGGGCGATGCCGAAGTTCAGGCAGATGGATTTGGCGTGGCCGATGTGGAGGTAGCCGTTCGGCTCGGGAGGGAACCGGGTGTGGGGGGCTTTGTACTTGCCGGCGGCGAGGTCGGCTTTGACGATGTCGCGGATGAAATCGGAGGGGCCGGGGGCTGGTGTGGGGTCCGTTGACATGCCGGTTGCGCCCGGGGGGCGCTCCCACAAGATTACGCGGTGGTCAATTCCTTGACCAACTTTTCGCGGGCCGGCAGGTCGGCAAAGCGAGCGGGGTCGGCCAAGCCAGTATCGAGCCGTGATTTGCGGGTGGCGTAGGGGCCGCGTTCGTCGGCAAGGATCAGCCAGGCATCGGCAGGGTCTTGCTTGGCGGCGGCGATTTTCCCGGTGAGTTCCTCGTTCGTCATGCTGGCGTGCGATCCGAAGTCGCTGGGATAGGTGACTTTCTTGGCTTCTTTGCCGTCTTTCTTGTCATCTTTCGCTTTGGGACGGGCGTGGGTTACGCCTTTGGGTGCGGTGGCCATATGGTTTCTCCTGCGTTTGAGTGGCGGAGATATAGCGGGGGCAGTGGCGTCGGTCAAGCTTGTGCTCGGCGCAAGTCGCTGGTAGTTTCCGCCCGCTCATGAGAAGAGATCCATGACACCGACGCGCCGCATCATGCCGCTGTGGTTGGCCATCTGGCTGGGGGCTGGGTGGACGACGGTGTTTGCGGACTCGCTCCCGCCGCCGGCGGCCACGTTTCGGGTGGCCACCTACAATGTGGAAAACTGGTTGCGGATGGAACGTCAACGCCGCCCGGACCGGCCCAAACCCGAACCGGCCAAGCAGGCCGTCTTGACGGTGCTGGCCGAGGTGAAAGCCGATGTGCTGGCGTTGCAGGAGATGGGCGACACGAATGATTTGGCGGAGGTGGCCGACGGCCTGGCGGCGCGGGGTCTGGTCTATCCGCATCGGGAATGGTTGCGCGGCGCCGACCCAGTGCGGCACGTGGCCTTGTTGTCGCGGTTTCCGATCACGGATCGTTTCTCGCGAAGCGATTACACCTTCACGCTTGGCACGAATGTGATTGCCTTCCAGCGCGGCGTGCTCGACGTGAACATCCGGGTCCATGAACAATACGCGTTTCGCGCGCTGGTGGTTCATCTGAAATCGCGGCGGGAAGTGCCGGAGTTTGACCAGGCGCAGGCGCGGCTGAACGAAGCGCAACTGCTCCGCGCCCACATCGGCAAGATCCTCAAGGAGGATCACGAGCGAAACCTGCTGGCGATGGGTGATTTCAATGACACTCCGGATTCGGCTCCGGTGCGCGCGGTCATCGGTGAGTCGCCGTTCCAACTGATCGCGCTCCCGGCGCAGACCAACCGCGGCTACACCGGCACCCATCTCTGGCGGGGTCGGCGCGAGTGGAGTCGGATTGATTATTTGATCGCCAGTCCCGGCATGGCGCGCGAGTACGTGACCGGCAGCGCGCGGGTGGGCGAACATCCCGCCAGCGAAACCGCGAGCGACCACCGGCCGGTCTGGGCGGATTTCGTGGCCGAGGACCGCGCCGCGGCCACGCCCGACTAACGGGCCGGGTCGCTGACGGCGCGCATCCAGTTCAGGGCCGGTGATTCATCCACGGCGCCGTGTAACAAGGCCAGGCGCTTGCGTTCGAGCGCTTCGCGAAACCCGCGCGATGGTTCGGATTTCATCTCGGCCAGCCAGCGCGCCGCTTCGTCGAAGCGCCGCAGATGCATGCAAACTCGGGCGAGCCGGCCACACGTGCGTTCCCGATCCAATTCATCGAGCGGCTGGTTCAGGCAGAAGCGCCACGCGGCATAGGCTTCCTCCCAGTTGGGACGCGGGGTGAAGTAAAACATCTCCGCATAGGCGTTGCTGTAGGTGAAATCCTGCGGCGCCAAGTCGCGCGCCTTGCGAAACGCGGCCAGCGCCCGCTCGGTGATTTCATCGGTATCCCAGCCGTACTTGCGTTTTGTGTCCTGCCGGTAGGCGAACATCGCGGAAGCCCACGTGTAGTAGTACACCGCGGCCTGCGGTTCGAGGGTCATCGCCTGTTCGAGATGCTCCAGACCTTCTGCGATTTGCCCCCGGTGAATGAGGTGTTGGCCGAGGTTGTTGTGGGCCACGGCGGAACCGGGATCGGCCGCAAGGGCCGCCTCCCACTCGCGGAGCGCCGCCGCCTCGCGGTCTTCGTCCGCCAGAAAATTCCCATAGGCGACGCGCGCCGGGGCATGGTCGGGATGCCGGTCGAGGAACCGCCGGTAGGTTTGTTCGACGCGCCGGCTGCGCAGGCCGAGCCAGAGCCGGTCGAGGGCGGAGGGGTTGGCGCGGGCGCGTTTCAACTGACCATCCAGCACGAGGCAGTGCATGTACTGCAAGTCCACCGGCAACATGGCCACCACGCCGCCGCGCCACCAAACCACGGCGGCAATGACAAAGACCCCGGCCACCAGCAGATACCGGCCGCGCGTCGTCACCGGCCCTTCCAATCGGCGGCGGGGTTATCGGCGCCGGCGCGCTTGTCGAGCGGATCAAATCGCTCCGCCAGCCCCAGTTCAAACGCGCGGTTGTCGGGGTTGGCGGCCACACCCCGGTACTGGGTGTGGCACTTGTAGCAGATGGTGACATCGGGCAGGAATTTGTACAACAAACCGTCCGCCACCACGAACGCCGCCCAAACGAGCGTGCCTTCCACAAGGCGATTCAACCAGGCGCAGACCAGAAACAGAACGGCGCCGGCTGTGAAGATGCCCACGCCCAGCGTGCGATTGAAATCTTTTTGGACGTACACCGTGGGGCAGTCACAAATGGCGCACTGGTCCACGACATTGCGCTCGCGCATGGCCGCGCTGATGCGCAGCGCAATCGGTTGGCCGCAGCGCGGACAGGGCGCCTGCGATTGCGACAGGTCGTCGAATTCCAAATCCGTGCGGCAATGCGGGCAACGAAACCGAATGTTCACGTCCGGACGTTAGCACAACCATCATTCGGCCGGCAAAAGAAAGCCGTCGGCCCCGGTACGAAAAACAGTCGGGCGGGCCGGCGCACCGGCACGCCCGACTCTGGCGCGGCGAGAGCGGCTTAGAGTTTCGCGCCGACTTTGCGAATGAGGTCCACTGTCCGGCAAGAGTAGCCCCACTCGTTGTCGTACCAGCTCACGAGTTTGAAGAATTTCTTGTTCAACTCGATGCCGCTGCCGGCGTCGAAGATGGACGAGTGCGCGTCGTGAATGAAATCGCTGCTGACGACTTCGTCCCCGGTATAGCCGAGGATGCCTTGGAGGTAGGTCTCGCTGGCTTTCTTCATCGCGGCGCAGATTTCGGCGTAGCTGGTTTCCTTCGCGGTGCGGACGGTGAGGTCCACGACGCTGACCGTCGGCGTCGGGACGCGGAAGGCCATGCCGGTGAGTTTGCCCTTCACTTCGGGGATCGCGAGGCCGACGGCTTTGGCGGCGCCGGTCGAGGACGGGATGATGTTCTGCGCGGCGGTGCGGCCGCCTTTCCAATCTTTCTTGGACGGGCCATCCACGGTTTTCTGGGTGGCGGTGTAGCTGTGGATCGTGGTCATCAGACCTTCTTCGACGCCGAAACCTTCTTTGAGCAACACGTGGACGACCGGGGCGAGGCAGTTGGTGGTGCAGCTTGCGTTGGAGATGATGTGGTGCTTGGCCGGGTCGTATTTGTTGTCGTTAACGCCGAGGACGATGGTGATGTCTTCGTTCTTGGCCGGGGCGCTGATGATGACTTTCTTCGCGCCGGCATCGAGGTGGCCTTTGGCTTTCGTGGCGTCGGTGAACAGGCCGGTGGATTCGACGACGACCTCCACGCCGAGCGCTTTCCACGGCAACGCGGCGGGACCTTCCTTGACGGCGAGGCATTTGATTTTGTGACCGTTGACCACCAGCACGTCATCCTCCGCGAGGTCCGGCTTCGATTTCTCGCTCGTGACGGTGCCGGGAAATCGGCCCTGCGTGGAGTCATACTTCACGAGGTAGGCGAGGTTGTCGGCGGGCACGATGTCGTTGACCGCGACGACTTCGATTTCCTTGCCGAGCAGGCCTTGATCGCAAATCGCGCGAAACACCAGCCGGCCAATGCGTCCGAATCCATTAATTCCAACTTTGATTGCCATGATTATGTTCTCCTTCGGGTGAAACTTGAGCGGCGATGGTAGCAGACACGCTCGACCCGTCAAACGCAAAACTCGACGTTCCCCCACCGGGCTGCTACGGTGGGCGCCATGAAACGTGTTTTCGTCGTTGTGGCCGTGGCGGGGCTGCTGGCCCACCGGCTGATGGCCGAAGATCTCTCCGAGGTGGCGCGCATTCAGGAGTTCACCACCACCAAGCTGACCAGCTACCAATCGTGGACGGCGGATTACATTCAAACCATGTCCACGATGGGGGCGCAGATGAAGATTACCGGCGAGGTGCAGTGTGAGCCGCCGCGCAAGATGCGCCTGGCACTGGCCATGGAGATGATGGGCCAGCCGATGACCATGACGATGGTCATGGGCGCGGACCAGATCATGTGGCAGGACATGATCATGGCCGGCCAGCGGCAGGTCATGAAGATGGACATGAGCAAGGTCGGTCCCGCCACGGCGGCGAAATTTGGGCCGGGCGGCGACGCCAGCCAGAACCTGGACCCGGTCAAGCAGTGGGAACAGGCGCGTCAACTGTACTCGTTCACCGTCCTGCCAGCCGCGGAGTTGCACGGGCAAAAAATGCACGTGCTCGAAGGCACGTTGAAACCGGGCGCGCAGACGAATCATCCCGCCGCGGCGATGTTCGGCAAGTTGCGACTGCACATCGGGCAGGCGGATGGATTCATGCACCAAATTGAAATGTTTGAGAAAGACGCGACAAACGTGGTGATGCGTCAGGAGTTTACCAATCTGAAATTCAATGAACCGTTGCCGGCGGACACCTTCAGGTTCACGCCGCCGCCCGGGGTGCCCGTGGTGGACATGACGGACATGGTGATTCAGATGCAAGGCGCGCCACCACCGGCTGCCAGGTAGTGGTTGGCGGCGGTCAGAGACCCCGCAAGGCGGCACGGGGCTACCGGCCGAGTCCCAGTTCCGTCTCGATAGATTCGAGCAACGCGTGAAGCAACAACGTGTGCGCTTCTTGAATCCGGCCCGTTTCGGTGCCGGCCACGATCAATTCCAGATCCGCTTTCCCTCTGGCCGCGCCGCCGTCTTTGCCGAGCAGCGCGACGGAGCGGCACCCTTTTCGGCGCGCGGCTTCGAGGGCGAGCACGATGTTGGGTGAGTTGCCGCTGGAGGTGAGAACGATCAGCAAGTCACGCGATTCCGCAAGACCCTCAACTTGCCGGGCGAAAACTTGGTCGAACCCGAAGTCATTGCCGATGCAGGTCAGTAACGTGGGATCGGCATTCAGCGACACGGCCGGGAGCGGCCGGCGGTTACCACGATAACGTCCCAATAATTCCTCCGCCAAATGCAGGGCGCCCGCCGCGCTGCCGCCGTTCCCACAGGTGAGAATCTTTCCGCCCATCCGCAACGTCTGGACGGCAGCCGCCACCATTTGGTCGAAAACGGGCCGGTGACTCTTGAGGGACTGGAGCGTCTGGCAGGATCGATCCACAAACTGCGATAAAATGTCGCCCATGGCGTCATCCTAACGCCGGTTGCGCGAACTTTCCAACGGGAAAAAGAATTTGCTTGCAACAATCGCCGCATCGCGCTTGAATGCCTTCAGTCAAGGAGTTAGGAAAAAATTTTATAGGATGGCGACAAACATGGACTCTAGCACCTCGATGCCCCAACAGCCCGTATCCGTTGACCACTGGCCGGTGGACAATGCCGGCTTCAGCCCCCGGGTGGTTCATTGTCTGACCCACGCGGGTGTCAAAACCGTGGGCGAGCTTCGCCACTGGAGCGATGACCAACTGTTACGGCTTCGTCATTTTGGCACGGCGTCCCTCGAAAACGTGCGCTGGTTTTTCCGCCTCAGCAAGCACGCCGAGGCCTCCACGACGCCCCTGCCCCATTTTCACGCCATCATGGGTGAGTTTCTGAACAAACAGGAGATCTTTGTCCTCGAACAGCGATTCGCCCTGAAAGACCCGCTATTTCGGCCCCACATGCGGCGCAAGACGTTGCAGGAGATCGCCGAGATGATGGGCGGCATGACGCGCGAGCGGGTCCGGCAAATCGAAGAAGAAGGCATTCTCACGCTCCGCTCGCATCTGTGCCGGCAACTGACCATGCCGATCGAGCGCCACTGGGTGAACCAAATCCAGCAACGCGGCGGTGTGATTACCAATGCCGAGTTGGCCGAGTGGGTGACCGACCCGAAATTTGGCGGCTACCAACCATGGGGCACGTTACTGCTGCTGAGCGAAGTCAGCGAATCGTTGCACTACCATTTCGACTACTTCGCCACCATCACCCCCAAAGCCCTCGGCCGGATTGAAGCTCGCATCTTCGAAATCCTCAACGCCGCCAACGACCTCGTCTCCTTTCAGGACATTCGCCAGGCAGTGGCCGGCTTGATTAGCGACCCGCACGATCACCTCGTGCGCGTGCTAACGGTCATTCTCAATCACCACCCGGACATTTGCGGCACGGCCGATGGCCGGTACTTCCGACCGGAAACCGGCACCCCCTTGATCATTCGCGCCATTTTTGAAGCGGAGAACAAACCGCTGCATTTCCGTGACCTGACCGAACTCTACAACGCGCGCATGTTGCCCACGAGCCATCGCCGCACCGGGTACATCCTCCGCACGCTCAACCTGATGCCCCAAGTCCAGCGCATCAATCGCGCCGTGTACCAGTGGCAACCGGCCCGCTGACGCTGCGCGTCTCGTGCGCATCCTCAACCGATACCTGCTGCGGGAATTTCTGCTGCCGTTTTTCTACTGCCTCGACGCCTTCGCGCTGCTCTGGCTGGTGATGGATTTGTTTGGTCGGCTGGATGACTTCATTGAAGCGAAGGTCACATTCTTTCAGGCCGTCCGGTACTATCTCGTCCTCTTTCCCGAAGCCTTCGTGCAAATCATTCCGATGGCGTTGCTGCTGGGGCTGCTCTTCAGCCTCGCCAACCTGGCGCGGCACAACGAACTGCTCGCCATGCGCGCCGGTGGCGTCAGCCTGATCCGGTTGGCCGCCCCCCTTTGGGGCATCGGCCTGGCCGCCACGATCGTGGTGTTCGCCATCAACGAAATCTTCGTGCCCGGCGCCCGCGAAAAAGCCAACACCCTCATGAAAATCTACCGGGGCAAGGCCACCCCCGACATGGTCGAAAACATTTTCTTCACCAACCTCTCGGCCCACCGCGACTGGTACATCCCGCGCCTCAACACCCGCACCGGCGAACTGCTCGCCCCCGAAGTCCACGAACGAAATCCCGACGGCTCGCCGCGGCGTGACATCTTCGCCCAACGCGCTTTCTGGAACGGCTCGCAGTGGATTTTTCAGGCCGTGGACGTGTACGACCACACCGCCGCCGTGTCGCCACCACCCGTGGAGCGCTTCCAACAGATGACGTTTCCGCAGCTCAACGAAACCCCGCAACGGCTGGTCACGGAAAACAAGCTGCCGGTCGAGATGACCTCCCGGGAACTGCGACGCACCATGCGCGCCTTCGATCGCGCCGGTCACCGCCACCGCACGGCCCCCCTGCGCGCCACGCTCCACCACCGCTACGCCTTTCCCGCCACCTGCTTCTTCGTCATCTGGATCGGCCTGCCGCTTGGGCTGCAAACCCGGCGCAGCGGCGCGCTGCTCAGCGTGGGCACGGCGCTGATTCTCGTCGTGGCGTATTACATCGTCAGCCAGATCACATTCAAACTGGCCGCTGGCGGCCACCTGCCGGCGCCGCTGGCCGCCTGGCTGGCCAACCTCGCGTTTCTCGTCGGCGGCGGCGTGCTGCTCTGGCGCGTGCGGTAACCAACGGGATACGACGCACACTTGCGAGCTGCGGGGCGGCCGATTACCATGCTCGCCATGCAGAAAATCCTCGTGGTGGATGATGAGGTGGATATTCGACGCGCGTTCCGCCGCAACCTGGAAAGCCCGGACCTGACGGTGGTGGAAGCCGGCGACGGGACGGAAGCCATCCGCGTCATCGCCCAAGAGCAGCCGGATTTGGTGTGCATGGATATTCGCATGGGCGGCACGAACGGCCTGGAGACGTTGCGCAAGCTGCGCGAACTGAATCCGAAACTGCTCGTGATCATGATGACGGCCTACGGCACGACCCAGACCGCCATCGAGGCAATGAAGCTCGGCGCCTACGATTACATTTTGAAACCGTTCGACGTGCCGAAGCTGAAGCAGTTGATCGCGGCGGCGCTGAAAGCCGCGCACGACATGAAGCAGGTGGTCAGCTATCAACCGTTGCTCGACCGGGAAGATTACGCCGAGGGCATCGTCGGCAAGAGCGAGCCGATGCAACAGGTCTTCAAGCTCATCGGACAAGTGTCTCAGTCCGACGCCACCGTGTTGATTACCGGCGAAAGCGGCACCGGCAAGGAGCTCGTCGCGCGCGCCATCTATCACCACAGCGCGCGCGCCGGGCGACCGTTCCTCGCCATCAACTGCGCCGCCATCCCCGAACCGTTGCTGGAGAGCGAGTTGTTCGGCCATGAAAAAGGCGCCTTTACCGGAGCCAGCGACCGCCGAATCGGAAAGTTTGAGCAATGCGACAAAGGGACGATCTTCCTCGACGAAATCGGCGAGATGCCGCTGGCGACCCAGACGAAAATCCTGCGGGTCCTGCAAAACGGTGAATTCCAGCGCGTCGGCGGCAACCAAACGATCCAAGTGGACGTCCGTGTCATCGCGGCAACGAACCGGGAACCAGAACAACAGGTGGCCGAGAAAAAGTTTCGCGAGGATTTGTACTACCGGCTCAATGTCGTCCGCATCCATCTCCCCCCGTTGCGCGAACGCCGCGAGGATGTGCCGGTGTTGGTGGATTACTTCATCCAGAAATCCAAGAAGGTCCAGAGCATCGCCCCCGCCGCGCTGGCGTTGCTACAGAAACACCCCTGGCCCGGCAACGTGCGCGAGTTGGAGAATGCGATCCAGCGGGCCATCGTGGTGGCGCACGGCGATTGCATTTATCTCGAAGACCTTCCCGCCGACGTGCGCGAACCGCGCCCGGTCCATGTGCCGCGCGAACAGGTGGAGAACACGGTGGACGCGGCGGTCGCCACGCTGTTCGACCTGGCCCGCCGCGATCCGCAGTTCAAACTGATTCTCGCCGTCGAGCGCGAGTTGATCACGCGCGCGCTGGCCGAAACGAACGGCAATCAGGTGCAAGCGGCGAAGTTGCTCGGCATTACCCGCGCGACGCTGCGCAAACGCATTGAGAAGTTCGGTATCGAGCGCCGCCTGGAAGTGTCCTAGCCGGGCGCCGGCTACCAGACGAGCAGGCCCTTGGCCTCCAGCTCGGCGATTTGTTCGTTGGACAGGTTGCCGATTCCGTCGGGATCCTTGTTGGCGGCTGCTCGCTGACGCAGGTATTCCGCTTGGGCGCGGACTTGTTCCCGGTGCTGCTGAATTTCAGCCTCGCGATCGGCCGGCCGAGGCGGATCCGTGAACGCGGGAGACGGTGGTTCCGCCGGTCGGGTGAATACCACGGCGGGGAGCGGTTCCGCCTGCGGTGGCTGCGCCGAGTCAATCTCCGTGGAAACCGTCACGGACGGCTCGGGTCGCTGCGGGGAGAGAGTTTGCCAGATGGCGTAGCCGAGCCAGGCGATGGCCAGCATAGCGGCACCTAGCAGGAATCCCGTTCGGAGGTCGAGGCCGGTCGGATGGACAGGTGTGGTTGTTGGTTTGGTGGTCATTTGCCCTCCTGCCAATTGCTGTATTCCAGCTTGCCGGATACCGCGGGGAAATACGGCGGCGGATTGTCGAGGAACCGGGGATCGAAGCTGTAGTTCTTGGCGTAGCCGGTCACAGTGGTGCTACCGGAGAAGGTGCCGACCGCACCCCGCACGTCCTGAATAATTCCACCCAGAACATTGAGATTTCCGCGCGGTGAGCCGCTGTTGTAATTGATGACGCCGAAACTGCCGTCGCTACCGGCCTGGCCGGTCGCCATGACGGCGGCATTAATCCGCAGATTGTTGGGCGCCGACGTGTCCACCCAGACGTCGTCCCGGGAGATGATGCCAAGCGCGTCGGTCGAAGTTGGATTACTGACGGGGTCCGTCGCGTAATCAACATGGCCGCGGATATAGGTATCCTCTTCGGTGACGATAGTTAATCGGCCGGCCACGGTTCCGCCTTGCAGGTAAACGCGCCCGGCTTTTGTGCTTTTCGAGCCGGACGTGGCGGTGCGAATGTAGATGATGCCCTCCGCGTTGGGCGTGTAGTTGTAGTTCGAATAGCCGGCGCGGCTGTTGGTGATGCGCACCGAGGAGCCATTGAACGTGATGGTGGTGTGGCCTTGAAGCACCAAGCCGTTGACGGAGGCAATGTTCTCTAACGAAGAGGAAGAACTCGAGTTGAAGTCCACATCGGCCATCGAACCCTCGCTGGCATTCAGATTAAATCCGTCGTGGAAGGTGACATCCGCAATGCTGCCGCCGTAGGTCGAGGCGCCGGAGGTCACCGGCGCGAAAAAGACGGGATCACCGGTGAAATAGAGTTTGTCATCGGCATGGACATGACCGTTGAACTGCTCGCCGGACTTGAAATAGATCACGCCGTTGACGCGGCTCCACAACGCGTACTTGGCGTAGGTGGGCTGGTAGATCCGTTTCAAACCCACCCAGCGGGTGACGTTGTTGACGGTGGCCGTGGCGCTGATCGAGTACGTGGAGTTGTTGGACTTGATGATCGTGTACACGTAGGTGCCGCTGCCCAACGCCCCCGTTGCGCTGTAGGAGGAACCCAGACTGGCGATATTGGCCTCCAAGTATCGCACCGCGCGCTCGACCGCGCCCTCCGCAACGTACACCGCCTGCTCCAGATTCGTCTGCCGCACCGCCATTCGCCGATGCGAGCTTCCGACAGTGAGGATCGTAGCCGCCAAGCCCGCGCTGAGAAACACAATTCCGAGGACCCCGAGCAGGACGGACCCGTGCTGTCCCGTTCGCCGTGATTGGATTGTTTTCATGAATGCACCTTCCCCTTTTCCCGTTTGGCTTTGCCTGGTTAGTTGCGAAATTGAACGGTACTGGCCATGGTGTTGGTGACGATCCTGCCGCCACCCACCTCGACGACCGTCAGACTGATCGTGCAACTGTTGGTCGGGTACGTCAGCGTCGAACTAATCACGTTCGAGCAGATGATTTTGTTGGCTTGGTCCGTGATCGTCTTGGCGGCGACGGTGTACTGAAACACCAGGTTGGTGTTGTACTGGATCCGCCACCCACCGGACGGATAGGTAACCGACACCGTGCTGGACTGGGCGGCGCGCAACCCGACATTGGCCCCCACGCCGTACACCATCCGTTCCAAGGCCAGGCTGGCCCGGCTCGCGCAGTTGCGCATCAGCGACGTGCTGTTATAGAAACGCAAATATGTGACGAACAACGTCATGGTGCCGGCAATGACCACACTGCCGATTCCGACGGCGACCAACATTTCCGCCAAGGTAAATCCGCGTTGGAATTGGAGCCGAGACTTCATCAGGGGTGCAAGGTTGAGACCAGCGTGGTGGTCAGGGTGTTGGTGGACACTCCGCCTTTGATGTGATTGCGATAAATAATCCGCACCGTCACATCCTTCGTGTACGAATCCACGCTGCTGACGATGTAGGAGCCGGTGTAGTTCGCGTTCGAGATCGAATGCGTCCCGGCGCTGAGCACGGAGTTGGTGAATCGCTGGGTGCGCAGCCACTCCATGCAGTCCCGCATGGCATGCTTGGCCGCCATCTGATTGCGGGCCGTTCCGACCGACTTCATGGCCATCGTGAAGCTGAGAATGCACGCGCCCAGGGTAAACCCCAAGATGCCCACCGCTATCACCACTTCGGGTAAGGTAAAGCCCGCGGTCGCGGGTCGGCGAAGTGGCAAGGCGGCATTCATGATCGCGGGTTAGTTAGCCGGACCGAAATTTTGCTGCGTCTCGCCCACCTTCGGATCCGGGGACCGCGGTTTGGCGGCCGGACCTCCCACCGAACGCGGCTTGGCGTTGTCCTGCGGCATCCACTTGTCGTTGGTGTACACCTCTTCGGGAGGAAAGCCGTTGACGTGGACCTCGTAGCCGGTCTGGGCGGCCGGCCCGATGATGCTCGGCGTCAGAAAAATCAACAGATCGCGTTTCGACTTGTTCAGACTCTTGCTGCGAAACAACCGCCCCAACCCGGGCACATCGCCGAGCAAGGGAACCTTGGTGTACGTGTCGGAAACATCCGTCCGCATCAAACCGCCAATGGCCAGCGTGTGTCCGCTCTTGATCAGGACGGTGGTTTCCGCGGTGCGGGTGTTGATGATCGGGATCTCGACGGCCGACCCACCGCCACTCTGCAGAGTCGCGTTCTCCGTCGAACTGCTCGCTTCCGGCTGCACTTCCAGCGTGATGAAGTCATTCTTGTTGATCCGCGGCGTGACATTCAAAATGATCCCGATGTCCTTGTACTCAAATCCCGAAATCTGTAGCGACGCGGTTTGCTCGCTGAACGTGAAACTCGGAATCGGATACTGCGTGGCGATGGAAATCTTCGCTTTGCCGTTGTCCGTGGTGACGATCCGCGGATTGGCCAGCAACTCCGTGTCGCTGTCGCGATTGATGAACGAAAACACCAGCTTCGCCTCGCCAGCGTTCAACAGGGCCGTCGCCGGCGTCCACGGTCCGCCGGCCAGATTCTTGACCAGCGAAAACCCCGGCACAACCTCGCCGGTGTTCGGATCCACCGTGTTGGCCGTCGCGCTGATCTGATGATTCAGGAGCGTGTCGGTCCAGTTGATCCCCAAATCCTTTTTCGGATTCTTCGTCGTTTCCACAAACTTCGCTTCGATCAAGACCTGCGGCGTCTCCGAGTCGAGTTGCTGAATCAAGGGCACCAGCTTCGCCAGATTCGACGGGGTGTCCGACAGAATCAGCGTGTTGCTGCGGGTATCCACCTGCGCTTTGCCCCGCGTCGTCAATACCGGCAAGAGGGCGGCCTGAATATCTCCCGCCTTGGCATAATTCAACTGCACGATCCGCAGCTCGACCGGCTCGGTGTCGAGCAATTCCTTGGACTTGATCTTGACGACCTTTCCGTCCGTCACGTACGCGAAGCCTTTCGATTCGACGATCAGCTTCATCGCCTCCTCGTAGCTGACGTCCTCGAGATGCACCGTCACCTTCCCCTGCACCTCGTCGCCCAGGATGAGATTGATGCCGGCCCGCGACGCCAGTGACCGCAACACATTCTGAATGTCGGCCTCGATGTACTCGATGACGATCTTGTCGTCGCCCGGCGCTTCGGCCGCCACCGGGGCGGCCGCCGTCTCCTCCGCCGCCCGCGTGGGCCATGCCACACCCACCAGACCGAGGGCCAACCACGTAATCATTTTCATAGCAACTCCTTGCCTAGCATCCGTCAAGCCAGCGGTCAGACCGCTACTCGGACGCGGTTGCGCGGTTGGCAGCCCCCAGCCGCAGTTCCAATTTCTGCCCGCCCACTTCCAACAAGACCACCTCGCGCGTGATTTCCAAAGCCCGCACGGGCACATCCCCTTGCGCGGTCTTCACGGTCACCGGCTTGTTCAACTCGACCACCTTGTCATTCACCAACGCCGCCGGCCGCGTGGCGTGATACAAAATCCCCTTCAATTGCAGTTCCACCGGCACGGGTGCCGCGGTCACGACCGCACCGGGGGCCGGTGCCGAGGCCGACCCGACCCCAAACGGGTCGCGCTGAGTCTTCGGCGCATACTCGGACAGCCGCATCTCCAGAGAATCAGCCGGCGGATTGGCGGAACCAACCGCACAGAGAAACAGAAAAATCACCGCAAACAGCACCATCTGCCCCACAGCCAACAACCCCACCCACCGGACCGCGGCCGGCAGTCCATCCATGGACGCCGTGGGAGCGACGAGGGCCACCGGCTTGCGGACCGAAACGGGCGCGGCCGTAACCGCCGCCGGCGCTACCGGCCATGGCAAAGAAGTCGTCTGAGTTTTCATGATGCGTTGGTCTCCGGTTTCTTCGACGGCTTGTCCGGCTGGATCAGCAACCGCAAGTCCAGCACAGCCTGGTGCCGGCCGTGCTCCTCACCAGTCACCACCAGCGACCGGATTTCCGCTGTTGGAAAGCGATTTTCGAGATCGCGGACGAACGCCCCGAGTTGATCGTAATCACCGGTCACCTCCAAGCGAGTGATGTACGTCGGATACTTCGGCCGCTCCGCCGGTTCGCCCTTGGCGCCGGGCCGCAACCCCATCACTTGAATCGGATGCGTCTCGGCCAGCAACGTGATCTCGCGCACCACCCACGCAAAGGGATCGCCACGAATGATGCCGGCCTGTTGGGCTGTCACAAACTCACGCACCTGCTCCCGAAACTCCTCGTTGGCGGCGGCCAACCGCGCCTTCTTTTCGGCCTCGGCAATCTGATCCGTCAAACTGGCGACTTTGCCCCGCGACGCGGCAAGCAGGTGGGACTGCGGCAGCACCACGAACTGCACCACGCCCGCCACCACCGCGATCGTCACGATGACGATCAAGACCAGTTGCTGCTGCTTTTCTTTGGGCAGACTCCGCAGGGTGGCAAACTTCATGGCTTCTCCTTGTAGCGGCACTCGATGACAAACACCGCCGAGTTCACGGTGCTACCGGGCGTCGCTCCCTCACCTGTGACGCGGGCAATTGATCGCAGTTGAATGTCGGTCACCATCGCGCTGAACCGCTCATCCGTCCGCAACGTTTGCAAAAACTTGTCCACTTCCAACTCCGGTCGGAGCGCCACGACTTTGCCATCCAGCCGCAACGTCAACCGCTCCGTCCGTTTCGGCCGGGCCGGCTTGCCGGTCATCTCCTCGTCGGGATTGGTTTCCACCGCTGCGGTCTCGGTCACAATGACGAGATCAAAACGCGAAAGCTGAACGGTCTCGGGCACTATGTCCTTCAACAGCGCCAACTGAGGGGCGCACAACTGCCGCGACCGATTGCAGGCGAGAAGATCGTCCGCCAGCCGTTTGGTCGCCTGAAACTCACCTTCCCCGGCGCCGACGCTTTCCAATTCGTTCCAGCGCGCTTCCAACGCCTGCAGTTCCGCCGCCGTGCGGCCGGCCAAAATCCCCATCACCGCGCCGAGCGCTGCCACCAGGGCGGCCACACCCAGACCGACCGCGAAAATCAGTTTGACCGGATCGTGGGCGCGCTGCTCCTGCGCCTGTTGCTCCTCCGCCAGCAAATTCAGTGTGATCGCTGTCATCGTCCGTTCCCCGCGGCCAGCCGCCCCATGACCACCCCCACGGCGGCCGCCAACGACGGTCCCAGCGCCGTCACGCGCGGTGTCTCGCCGTTGAAGCCGCTCACGTCCAACGCCGTCACCGGATTCCAACATTCCACCTTCATCCCCACCGCCTCACCCAAAAATCCGAGCACGTCCGCGGAACAAGCCGATCCGCCGCAAACGTAAATTTGCCGAACCCGCCGGTCATGCTGACGTTCAAAGAAATCAATCGAAGACCGCACCTCGCGGGCGATCGGCGAAATGGCTTGCCGGACCAGATCTTTGACCGGTTCCGACATTTTCAGTTTCTCCGCTTCCGCCTCACGCGGATTCAACATCAACACCTGACCGACATACTCGCTGAGTTGCGCGCCGCCAAAATGCATGATGCGTGTGATCAACGGCACGCCGCCCTGGATGAAATTGATGCTGGTCGTGCGCGCTCCGCAATCCACCAGCACCACCACTTCCTGCTCCAGCTCCGCGTGCGCCAGGTGAAAGGAATTTATTACCGACACCGCCGCCAGCTCGATCGTTGCCGGCTTGATCTTGGCCGCGACCAACGCCTCGCGGCACGCATCCACATCCTCGCGCTGCGCGCCTCCCACCAGGATCTTCGCCTTGGATGTGTCTTTGGATTGGGGATTGATCTCGTAGCCCTGGACCGGTACCGCGTCCAGGTAGTAGGAGGAAAAGTCCCGACGCAGATAGCGGGCGCTGTTCAGTTTCAGGGCACTCTTGATCTCCGCCAGCGGCATCGGCGGAAATTCCGCCTGGCAAACCATCGCCGAGGCACAGCTCAACGTCACATACGCGTGCCGGTCGGCCGTCCTCAATTCGCTCACCAACTGCTGGAGTTCCGCAATGAATTGCGGATGCCGGAAACCCGTGCTGGCGTCGGCCGGCAGACTCCGCACCGCGTACTCCACCAACTCGAATTTCTCCCCCTCGCGGCTGACCACGGCCGCCTTGATCTGGCTGTTGCCGAGATCCAGACCGAGCGCCACGTTTCGCTTTGCTGATTTGTTTCGTCGAAAGATCATGCCATCATTTCCCAGAGCTGTGAGTAGCACGCCATGTGCCGCGACTAATACACCCCCCAGTCCACGTCAATCCCCGTCATCGCGTTCTTGGTGGTCGTCGAGATCTGCACCTGGTTGGTGCCGACCTTGTTGATGATGAATGGATTGCCGAGCAAATCCGTTGTCGGCACCACGCCGGTCTTGGTGTACGAAGCCACTTCGGCCAGGTCCACGTCATCGCCATCCGCCTTGCTCTTCTCCATCGCCCATTCGTCAATCGCGGTATCAATAATCCGGGCGTCGTTGACAATGCGCTTGGCTTGCGACTGTTTGCGGACCTTGATGAAACTCGGGCTGGCCAGCGCCGCCAGCAGACCAATGATCGCGACGATGATCATGATCTCCAACAGCGTGAAGCCGGCCCGCCTCCGAAACCTCATCCCACGCCTCCTTTCGTCCAGTTCCAGTTGCCATCACCGTCTGTGAAAAAGGCAGGTGGGGTCGCCACCTGCCCGATTCACAACACGCCATTGGCGCGTGCAGACGGACTTAGTACGTACCCCAGTCAATGCCCACGCCGGTCAGCGCGGACTTGGTGGAGGCCGAAACCGCAATCTGGTTCGTGCCGACGGTTCCGATGGTGTACGCGTTGCCGAGCAAGTCGGTGGTCTTCCAGCTACCCTTCAGGTAGGTGGCCGCACCGGTCGTGCTGACGGTCGCCCCGTCGCTCTGACCGGTTTCCAACGCCCACTGGTCAATCGCGGCGTCCATCTGGCGAACATCATTCAGGATCCGACGACCCTGCGACTGTTTGCGGGCTTTCACAAAGCCCGGCACGGCGAGCGCCGCCAGCAACCCGATGATGGCCACCACAATCATGATTTCCACCAACGTGAACGCCGCGCGGCTCTGACGAATCTTGCTGATCATGTCTCTGCTCCCTTCTGTTATGACGTTATGGATGTTTGCGGGTCAAACGACCCGGTCTCCTGCCAAGCAACGCCAATGCCACCTCATCCCGTGCGGGGACTCACCCCATCGCGTCGCGAAAATGTCCCGCTCGCCGGCCAAATCTGTCCACCTCCCGACCATTCCCGGTGGCATCGCCACTGCTCAATTCTGCGACGATGCGAGTCTCTTCCTTGCGAGCCATCATTTTTGTGATTCTCGCCACACTGCTGGCCTACGCCAACAGTCTGCCCAACGACTTCGTCTGGGATGACGAAACGCTGATCAAGGACAACTCCCACATCCGTAACGCCACCTACTTCGCCACCATCTTCACTTCGGATCTCGCCCACCAGTCCCACGCCGGCACTGCCTACTACCGACCGCTCCAAACCGTCACCTACTGGATGGACTATCAACTCTGGGGACTGAATCCCACCGGCTACCATCTCACCAACCTCCTGCTCCACGCCCTCTGCGCCGTCCTCGTTTTCTTCACAGTCCGCCACTTCACTGACCAGCCCGTCGTCCCGCTGGCGGTCGCGCTCCTGTTTGCCGTCCACCCGCTCAACACCAGCGCCGTCACCTACATCGCCGGGCGCGCCGATTCTCTTGCCCTGGCCGGTATGCTCGGCGCTTTTCTGCTGCATCAACACTACCGGGCCGCGCCGGGCCGGTCGGTGCTGTACTTCATCGCCGCCCTGCTCGGCTACGTGGCCGCCCTGTTCAGCCGCGAAAGCGCCATGCTTTTCCCCGCCCTCCTGCTCGTGGCCGGCGGTCGCCCCTACCGGCGCGCCGTGCCATTTCTCATCCTGCTCGGCGCGTTCCTGCTCTGGCGTCACGCCGTCATCCAACTTCTCGACAAACCGCTCGTCGCCCCGTGGGATGTCTCGCTCGCCCAACGTCTCGAAATTTTCTGTCGCAGCATCGCGACCTACCTCAGCTTGCTGTTCTGGCCGGTCCATCTGCAAATGGACCGCAGCGTCGTCCATGCCTCCCACGGGCTGACCCTCGCCGGCATCCTCGGCCTGCTCGCTCTTGGCGCCGCCTACCGGCTCGGCAACCGATCCGTTCGTCTCGGTCTCGCCTGGTTCGCCGTCGCACTCCTGCCCATGACCGGCCTGCTCAACCTCGTCGCCACCGTCGCGGAACACTGGCTCTACGTCCCGATGATCGGTTTCTACTTCGCGCTGGCCAGCCTCGTTCCGTGGCGCAAAACAACCGGCTGCGCCGCGGTGCTGATCCTCGTCGCACTGACCGGCCGCACCGCCGTGCGCAACCGCGACTGGGCCGATGGCGCGACGCTCTTCGCGCGCCAAACCCAATCCGCCGCCCCCAGCGAACGCGCCTTCACCAATCTCGGCCACACCCAGTTTGCCGCCGGCGACACCGCCGCCGGTCTGGCCACGCTGCGCCGCGCCGAAGAACTCAACCCCCGCAGCACCACCGCCAAATTCAACCTTGCCGTCGTCCACCTCAAACGCGGCGAAAACGATCTGGCCCGGGAAAAACTGGAAGAATGTGCCGCGCTGGACCCGACCGACGAAACGCTCTGGGAACTCGTCGCCCAAATCCATGACGCGCAGGGCCACGTCGCGCTGGCCACCCGCTACTACCGGCAGGCGCTGACCTGCACGCGCGAAGTCGGTGTCAGGTTACGCTACGCCCGCTTTCTCGTCCGCCACAGCCGCTCCCGCGAGGCATTCGCCATTCTCGAAGAAAGTCTCTACCTGGAACCCGGCCACGCCGGGGTATTCCGATTCCTCGCCGAACTGCTCGCCCACATCGGCGACCATCACCGGGCCGCCCAAGCCCGCCACCTCGCCGCCAGCCTCGACCGCCATTCCTGAGCAACGACACCGCGGCGGGTACGATTTGCCGTGGTCACTGCCGCGGGCAACACACATCGGGATGGCCGCGCCTCAGGGAAGCGCACCCCGGTCGTGCGGAGACGCAACGATGCGCGTGGCGCGACGGCACTACGCCGGCGTGCCGGCGGATTCGGCCACCTCGAATCGGGAATGGCTGTTCGGCGCCAGCTTGCGATACAACGTCGCCATGCTGATCCCCAACGCATCGGCCGCCTTCTCCTTGCTCCCGCCGTTGGCCTTGATGGCCTGCTCGATATAGACGACTTCCTGCTGGTGGAGAAATTCCTTCAGCGACATGCCCCCAAAACCTTTGGCGAACTGCGCCGCGCTGGCCACCTGAACCGCCAACGTGCTGTTGACGGGCGTCGGCGCCGGCGAGGTCGGAGCGGGGGACGGCTGACCGCCGCTGGCCACGGTTTCCAGAATCCGTTCCGGCAGGTCTTTCAACTCGATGACCGCGTTGTCGCAGAGCGCACAGGCGCGTTCGAGGGCGTTCTGCAACTCGCGCACATTACCGGGCCAGCGATGGGCGCGGAACACCTGCATCACCGTGTCCGGCACCTTCGGCGCCGGCATTCCAAATCGCTGGGCGATGGTCTGCACAAAATGCTGAACCAGCAACTCGAGATCCTCACCGCGCTCGCGCAGCGGCGGCAGCGAAATCGGAATCACACTGATGCGGTAGTACAAGTCTTCCCGAAACGTCTTGTCCCGCATCTTCTGAACAAGCGGCTCGTTCGTGGCCGCGATCACCCGCACATCCACTTTGATCTGCTCCGTGTCGCCGACGCGGCGCAGTTCCTTGTCCTGCAAGAATCGCAACAACTTCGTCTGCAAGCCGGGCGCCATCGAGCCGATTTCATCCAGGAAAATCGTCCCACCGTCGGCGTGCTGAAACAGCCCCACCTTGTCGAACGCCGCCCCGGTAAACGCCCCCTTGCGATGACCGAACAATTCGCTCTCCAGCAAATGCTCCGGCAACGCGCTGCAATTGACCGCGACAAACGGCATCGCCGCCCGCCGGCTGTTGTAGTGCAATGCCCGCGCCACCAGCTCCTTGCCGGTGCCGCTCTCGCCGAGGATCAACACCGTGGCGTCGGTGTTGGCGACGCGCTCGATCATCCGATAGACCGCTTCCATCTGCGGGCTGTTGCCGACGAGGTTGTCGAAGCGGAACTTCTCCTGCAACTGCTTCTTCAGCTCGACGTTTTCCTGCAACGCATGCACCGCCTTCTGCTGGAACAGCGCATTACCGACCCGCTTGACCAGTTCATCAATCTGGAAGGGCTTCTCGACAAAATCCTGGGCGCCCGCCCGCAACGCCTCCACCGCGCGCTCCTTCGTCGCCTGGCCGGTGACCATCACCACCGGAATCGAACGGTTGAACTCCTTCGTCTGCCGCAACACCTCGAGCCCGGTCGGCTGCCCCTCCGGCATTTCCATGTCCACCAACACCAGGTCCGGCGCGTGTTGCTTGACCAGCGCGATCGCCCGCTCCGCGTCATTGGCGGGGATCACCTGATGATGGTTGTCTTTGAGCACCTCGGAGAGGACCGACACCATCGCCACATCATCATCTGCCACCAGAATCTTAGCCATGATCTGTTTTCCTTGCGTTAGAACTGCACGATCTCATTCAGCTTGAAGATCGGCAGAAACATGCACACCACGATGCTGCCGACCACGACACCCAGAAACACGATCAACAACGGCTCGATCAACGACGTCAGACTCGCCAGCGTCGCCTCGATCTCCTCGTCGTAGAAATCCGAAATCTTCTCCAACATCACATCCACCTTGCCGGTCTGCTCGCCGGCGGCGACCATCCGCACCATCATCACCGGGAAAATCCGATGCTGCGCCAGCGAGGTCGCCAGATTCTCGCCCCGCTCGATATTCGCCGCCGTGGCCGCCACCGCCGCCTCCACCACCGTGTTGCCGGAGGACTGGCCGACAATCCGCAACGTCTCCAAAATCGGCACCCCGCTGCGCACCAACGCCGAGAAGGTCCGCGCAAACCGCGACATCGCGATCTTGTGAATCAACAACCCGAACACCGGCATCCGCAGGATCAACCGATCCCACACCTGCGTGCCGCGCCGGGTATTCTTCAGCTTCACCAGCACCACGCCCAGCGCCACCGACAGGATCACAAACCCAAGGAAATACTCGCGCATGAAATCGCTCAGATTGATCAGCATCTGCGTCGGGGCCGGCAGTTTCGCGCCGAAATCCTTGAAAATATCCGCGAAGATCGGAATGATTTTCAGAATCAGAAACAACGCGATCAGGATCGCGATGCAACAGACAATCACCGGGTACGTCATCGCCGACTTCACCTTCTTCTTCAACCGCGCCGTCGCTTCCAGATAACTCGCCACGCGGTCGAGAATCTCCGCCAGCAACCCGCCCGTTTCCCCCGCCTCGACCATGCTCACATACAGCCGATTAAACACCTTCGGATGCTCCGCCAACGCCACCGAGAACGGGTCGCCCGCCTCCACCCGCGCGGTCACCTGTTTCAGCACCGGCCGAAACGACTTGCTGGTCGTCTGCTCCTCCAACGTCGTCAAGGTCTGCACCAACGGCAACCCGGCATCCATCATCGTCGCCAACTGCCGCGTAAACACCACCAAATCCTGCTGCTTCACCTTCCCCTGCCGGCGTTTCGTCACCGGCTTGGCCGTCGTCCCCAACTTCAACGACGTCACAATCAAATCGCGGTTCACCAACTGCAACGCCGCCGCCGCCTCATCCGTCCCTTCCACCTGACCCGACACGACTTTCCCCGCGGCGTCGCGCGCCTGATAGATAAATGTTGCCATTCGTAAAATCCCTCTCCGCCGCGAAACAGCACCGCCGATGCCACCGCTTCCAACCGGTGAGAATCTCCCCAAATCTGACTCCCCGCTCGCAGAAGCGTACAAAATTGATGCCCGACCGCTGCCGCCACGGACAACGACGGGACGACAGCGGTTCGCCCGCGAGCCGCCGGGGCGGAACAGGAGGAATCCACGCGTTGCAACGTGTGAACACCGGAAGGCGACCGGCCTGCCCGACCGGCTTAGCCGGAACGATGCAGTTGGTCCGCCCCTCATCCTGACCTTCTCCCCATCGGATGGGCAGAAGGGACACTCTCGGCCGCCACCTCCCCGCGCACCGTTTGGTACGTGCCGGGCACGGTTGCGATTCCCTCTCCCCGCCAGCGGGGAGAGGGTCAGGGCGAGGGGCCGCCGCGTTTCAACCGAATCGTTCCGGCTTAGCGGCGGCCGGTGGCGGCCCAGCCTTGCGCCATCAATCCCACCAAGTGCTGCAATGCCGCCTCGTAGGAGATCGCTTTTCGCTCGGCGTCCATCCGCGCTCGACGATCCAGTTGCCGGGCCATCACGCCGGCCTTTTCGGGCGGACAACCCAGTTTCACGAGCGCGGCACTCAGTTCCATCTCCGTCATCGCCGGTCGCTTGTAGCATATGGTACAACCCGGCGCAAAATCGCTTCATGCGAACCTCCCGGATCTCCCTCATCGTCGCGCTGGGATTGGCGGCGTTCAGTTTTTCCGGGGCACTCGCGGTGTTCCGGGTGCTCGACGGCGATGTCTGGGCGCGGCTGGCGGTGGGCCGACTCGGCGCAGTGCCCCGCGCGGATACGTGGGCGTTCACGCCGACGCTGCCGGTGTGGACGGATCATGAATGGGGTGCCGGAGTGGTGTTTTACCGGCTGTACGACTGGTTCGGCTGGCCAGGCTTGATGGTGTTCAAAATCCTGACCGGGCTGACCGCCGTCGGGCTGGCGCTCGCGGTCGCCCGCCGGCGCGGCGCCGACTGGCCGGGGTTGTTGTTGCTGGCGATCCCCGCCGCGCTGGCCGTACTGCCGGGATATGTGCCGACGGTGCGTAGCCACGCGTTCACGTTTGTCTTTTTTGCGCTGACGGTGTGGTGTCTGCCCCGGCATCCCGCGTGGATTCCGCTGTTGATGGTGCTCTGGGTAAATGTCCACGGCGGGTTTGTGGTCGGGTTGATTGCAGTGGCGGTGCTGGCGTGGCGCAGACCCATCATCCTGCTCGCGGCGCTGGGGGCGACATTGGTGAATCCCTACGGCCCGGCCTTCTGGCAGTACCTCGTGCCGGCGATTCTGCATCCGCGGACGCAGATCGCCGAGTGGGGCCGGTTGCCGCTGACGTTGACGGGGCCGTATGCCGGTTTTTGGATCTTGCTGCCGGTGGTTTTAGGGTTGGCGTGGCGGGCGCGCCAAGACCGGGAGGGACTGGTGTTGCTGGCGTTGACGGCGCTGGCGGCCTGGCTGCATCGGCGGCATCTGCCGTTTTTCGGGCTGACCGCGTTGATGGTGCTGGGGCCGCACGTGCCGCGAGTGGGGATGGCATGGGGGTTGGGTGCTCAGGCGGTGGTGGCGGTCGTGGTCGCGGGGTGGTTGTGGCCACGGGCCAGCTTGATGCCGGTGGCGCCGCGCACGTTTTATCCGGTCGAGGCGGTGAATTATCTGGAGCGCACGGGTGCCACCGGCCATCTGGCGGTGCCGTTCCGGTGGGGCAGCTATGCGTCGTGGCGGTTGTTTCCGCGGATGAAGGTTTCGATGGATGGCCGGTACGAGACGGTGTACCCGGACAGCACGTTCGAGATGAATCACGATTTCTTTTACCGGCAAGGCCCGCAATGGGACCGGCTGGTGCGCCGGCACCGGGTGGACTACATCCTCGTGGAGCGGAAGACGACGCACCTGACACCCGCCGACTTGGCGGAGCGGGGGTACCGGCTGGTCTGGAGCGACGCGACGGCGGCGTTGTGGGCGGCTACTTCAACGCTTCCGCCCGGCTCATGATGCGAACTTTCATCTCGACCTTCTCGGTCGGATTGTCGCGCTGGTCGCGGGGCACGGCGACGATTTTGTCGGCAACCTCGATGCCCCGGATAACGTTGCCAAAGACGGTGTAGCCGCCATCGAGGAAGTCGTTGTATTTGACGTTGATGAAGAACTGGCTGCCGCTGGAACGTTTCTGGGGATTGACCTGGTCGCCCTGGCGGGCCGTGGCGAGCGTGCCGCGTTTATGGGGCAGCTTGATCTCCGCCTCGATGGTGTAGCCGGGGCCGCCGGTGCCGTCGTTGCTGCGGTCGTCGTCCTTGCTGTTGGGGTCGCCGCCCTGGATCATGAATCCGGGGATTACGCGATGGAACGTGGTGCCGTTGTAAAAACCTTCGCGGGCGAGTTTGATGAAATTGGCGACCGTCAGCGGCGCGTCCTTCTCGTAGAACTCCACGACCATGTTGCCCAGTTTGGTTTCGATCACTGCCACTTGATCCGTGTCCGCCGCCATGAGATTCGCTCCCGTGATGAGGGTTGCCAGAAACAGAGTTAGCTTCCGCATAGTTTGATGACCTCCGCTGGTTCGCCGTCCACTGTAACAACCGCCCCCGGCTTTGCAAGCTCCCGCCGCACATACCGCAGCGCCAGTTTTCCGCCGACGCGCACTTGAGCGAGGTGCCGGTTCACATGCCCGTACGTCTTGATGCGCGCGATGGTTTCCTGGCCGATGTAGCAACCTTTCTCGTAGCTGATGGCCCACGCCGCCAAGCCGGCCTCCACGGGAATGGTATTCTCGTCCATGTCGGCGCCCCACAACGGAACCCCGGCCTCGATCCGCATCCGTTCCAGTTCGTCCGCGCTGACCGGCTCACCCACCGGCTGTCCGCCGATCACATTCCAACCGCCGAGCCGGTTGTCGTACACCGCCACGCCGGTGGGTTTCACCCCCCAGACCGCGTGCTCGGGCAAATCGCATGGCTCCACGGTGACGTCCTCGGTGATCACAAACTTCTCCAACGTCGCCCGCAGTTCGGCCACCGACGACAACAAGAACGCGTCGTCCAGGCAGACGATATCGGCGTCCCCGCGCATCTTGCCTTTTGCCGTCAAAAACGCCGCGTAGCAATGCTGCCCGGGCCGCAACCGCCGGATGTCATTCGTGCATTGTCCGTGCAGAAACGCGACGCGGTCGGCGCCTCGCACCCACCACCGCCGGCGCACCGTCGTCAGATCGGCCACTCTTACCATGCCGGTCATCCGGGTCGCGCTGCGCGGGCGCGGCGGGGATCATCACGCATGGCCGCAGCCGCCACCGGCCTTGCCGGCGGCCACGGCGGCGGCGACTTCTTTTTCGGCGAGGACTTGTTGGAGGTTCGCCTGGACGGAATCTTTTTTGCCGGTGAGGTGGCCGCGGCCGGTGGTGACGCCATTGAATGCGTCCACGTGCGACGCGTCGGTGACCGGCGCGGGTTTCTTGCCGAAGTTGTAGCGAATCAATTTCCACGTGTCGCCCGGTTGCTTGTCAATGCCGAGCGACGGGGTGGGTTCATAGCCGCAGTGGGTCATGCAGTTTTCACAACGCGGGTCGCGAACAACGCCGTTGTAAACGCCGTACTTGTCCCAATCCACCTTCTCGAGCATCTCTTGATACCGGTCGTAGTGGCCGTCGGTCATGAGGTAACAGGGGGCTTTCCAGCCTTTGATGTTGCGGGTGGGAATGGCCCAGGCGGTGCAATGCAGGTCGCGTTTGCCGGCGAGGAACTCCAGATAGATCGGGCTGCCGAAGAAGGTGTACTTCTGACCCCACTCGACAATGTTCTTGAATTTCTCCCGCGTCAGTTTGCGGGTCAGGAAGAAATCCTCGGGTTGTTTACCGAGCCGCTTGATCATGTCCTTCTTGGCGGCGTCGTACTCGTAGCCGGGGGTGATCGTGTGGCCGTCCACCCCCAAGTGCGAGAGGAAGTCGAACATCTTCTCAATCTCGGCCATGTCGGTTTCCTTGTACACGGTGCAGTTGGTGGCGACCTGATAGCCGAGCGCTTTGGCCATTTTGATCGCCTCGACACATTCCTTGAACACGCCCTCGCGCTCGACGATGAGGTCGTGAATGTATTCGAGGCCGTCCACATGGACATTCCAGTACATCCATTTTGATGGCGCGATGCTGGGACGGCCGTCGCTTTTGCCTTTGCGGATTTCGGCGGCTTCCTTTTCGGTGATCAACTTTTTCGCGAGCAATTCGGCCAGTTTCGGCTCGGTGGCCGGCGAGTACGTGCGGGCGAGCCATTCGCGCATTTTTTTGCGCATGAACATGCCGTTGGTGCAGATGTAGATGATCCGGCCCTGTTCGCGCAGCCCGGCCACCAGTTCTTCGATCTTCGGATAGATGGTCGGCTCGCCACCGCAAATCGAGACCATCGGCGCGTCACATTCCGCCGCGGCGCCGAGGCAATCTTCGAGGCTCATCATGTCTTTCAGGGAGGTGGAGTATTCGCGGATGCGACCGCAGCCGGTACAGGTCAGGTTGCAGGTGTGCAGCGGTTCGAGTTGGAGGACGAGCGCGAATTTTTCGACGCGTTTGATCATCTGGTTGACGATGATGTGCTTGGCGATTTTGGCGGACAGTGCGAACGGAAACCTCATGACATCTCCTTTTTGCTTACAGGCTGTCGTCCAACTGGGCGAGCGCCCGCAATCGGGCGACCCGGCGATACAGCTTGGGTTGCTTGTAAAACTGTTCGAGCGCGCGCGACTTGCGTTCCTCGCGCGGGACGGGCGGAACGGGATGGCCTTGGGAGCGCAGGTACATGCCGAGCGCCATCAGGGGGAAGTAATGCCGGTAATAGTGGTAGCGCAAATAAAACACTTTCGGGAACCCGGTGCCGGTGAACACGTCTTCGCGCCAGGTTCCGTCCAGATCCTGGTGATCGAGGAGGTACTGGACGCCACGGGCGACTTCCGGCGTGTTGACCTCACCGGCCGCGAGCAGGCCCATCAACGCCCAGGCCGTTTGCGAGGCGGTGCTTTTGCCGATGCCCTTGTAGGCGGGGTCATCGTAGCTGCGGACGCTTTCCCCCCAACCGCCGTCGGTGTTTTGGACGCCTTTCAACCAGGCGACGGCGCGGCGGATGTAGGGTTGCTCCATGTCTTCGCCGATGCACTGCAACCCGCGCAACACCTGCCACGTCCCGTAAATGTAATTGGTGCCCCACCGGCCGAACCACGAGCCGTCGGCCCCCTGGTCGCGTTTCAAGAACGCCAGCGCCCGCTGCACGCATTCATCTTCGCCGGTGAATCCGAAAAAGCTCAGGCATTCGAGCACGCGCGCCGTGATGTCGGAGGTGGCCGGGTCAATCATCGCGTTGTGATCGGCAAACGGCACCTGCGTGAACAGCCACTTGTCGTTGTCGCGGTCAAACGCCGCCCAGCCGCCGTTGCTGCATTGCATGCCGAGCACCCAGCGGATGCCGCGCCGCACCGCGGCGGATTTTTCGCGGTCGAACGGCGTCTGGAGCCGATTCAGCGCCATCAACACCATGATCGTGTCGTCCACGTCGGGGTACAATTCGTTGTGATACTCAAAGAACCAGCCGCCGACCGGCTTGCTCGGCTCGGTGTAGCGGTGGCTTTCGGAATGTTTCACGCACCAGTCGCTGGGGCGGCGCACTTCCTTGTCGAGCAGCCAGCGAGCGGCGCGCGTCAGATCGGGATGATCGGGCGCCAGACCGGCTTCGTTCAGGGCGTTGATGGAGATGGCGGTGTCCCAGACCGGGGAAAAACACGGTTGGAGGCGCAGGGTGTTGGCCTCGTGGAGTTCGAGCGCTTGCAGTTCGCGGATGCCGTGCGCGACGAGGAAACTGTCGTTGGTGTAGCCCAGGACGCGCAGCGACATGACGTAGTTGGCCATCGCCGGAAAGATCGCGCCGAGGCCGCCCGGCAAGCGCCCGTGGTCAATGATCCAGCGTTCACACTGCCGGAGGGCATACCGGCGAAAGGGCTTGAGCGGGTGACGCTCGAAAAATTTCAAGTAGGCATCCACCGCCAGAAAAAAATTGTGCCACGTGAACATCCGCACGTCCCGCGGCAGCCGAATGTCCCGGCTGGCCCACAACTCGTCGAGGTTCCATTCCGGCTTCAGCGGCTTGACCGGCGTGTGAGCGCGGATCACCGCCAGCGGAACCAACATCGCGCGCGACCAGGACGACATGTTGTAGATGCTGAAACTGAACCATTTCGGCATCATGATCAGTTCCGGCGGGATGGCCGGGCAGCCGTCCCACGGATACAAGCCGATCATGGCGAGGTAGATTTTGGTGAAGGTGTTGCACTTGGTCAGCCCGCCCGCCGCGAGAATGGCTTGCCGGGCGCGCACCATGTGCGGCGCGTCCAGCGAATCACCCGCCATCTTGAGAATCAAATAGGCTTTGACCGAGGCGCTCAACTCCATCGGGCCGCCCGGATAGATCGCCCATCCGCCTTGCGCAAGCGCCTTGGACCGAATGTAGTTGGCGGCCTTCTGGAGCTTGATCGGGTCAAACTGGTCGGTGAAATGCAGGTAGATGATGTATTCCGACTCCAGAATCGTATCCCCCTCCAGCTCGGCGCACCAATGCCCATCCTTCGCCTGCCGCTCCAATAACCATTCTTGGGCAGCGGCAATCGCCGACTGTAGTTCCTCGGAAACGGGTGAATAACGATCGTCTGTCTGAATCATAAACTTGCGGAACCAAGTCCTCCTTACTCGAAAAACGCGGTCATTATAAGCCGCAATCAAGCCCTGTAAAGCCAAGAAATCCCCCAAATCCAAGACG
>CAZHLM010000041.1:0-31512 GCA_964533295.1 uncultured Verrucomicrobiota bacterium | reverse complement strand
CATTATACTGAACTGCATTTTTGCCGCCTAATCCAGTTCATGGAATCACGGCTTGCCGGGGCGCAGTTCATTGGTTATCAATCTCCTGCGCGGAAACTAAGGCAAAATGAATCCCGAAGTAAAGGCAGAAGTAAAGGCTGCAACCCCCGCTCATCAGCCACCCAAACTCCTCGATCAAATCCGAACGCTCTGCCGGCTTAAACACTACAGCATTCGGACCGAGCAAACCTACGTGGATTGGGCGAGACGTTACATCCTCTTTCATCACAAGCGTCACCCGCGCGAGATGGGGGCGCCGGAAGTCCGCGCGTTCCTCGAACATCTGGCCGTTCACGGGAAGGTCGCCGCCAGCACGCAAAACCAAGCCCTGAACGCACTGGCGTTTCTCTATCATCAAGTCTTGGAACAGGACTTGGGCGACTTGGGCGAGGTGATTCGCGCCAAGAAGCCCCAGCGTCTCCCCACCGTCCTCACCCGCTGCGAGGTCCAGCGGCTGCTCGGCAACCTCGATGGCACATACCGGTTGATTGCCCGGCTGCTCTACGGCACCGGGATGCGGCTGCTCGAAGGCTTGCGCCTTCGCGTCAAAGACCTCGACTTCGAGCAACACGTCATCCTCGTTCGCGACGGCAAGGGCGAGAAGGACCGGGTCACGATGTTGCCGGACGCGCTCGTGCCCGATCTGCGCGCCCATCTGGACCGGGTGAAGCAACTGCACGATGCCGATCTGGCGGCCGGGCATGGACGCGTTTATCTGCCGTATGCCCTCGAAGAAAAGTATCCCAACGCCAACCGCGAATGGGCGTGGCAATACGTCTTCCCGGCCAAGAGCCTGTCCACCGACCCGCGGAGTGGGGAAGTCCGCCGGCACCATGTGAACGAGACCAGTCTGCAACGCGCCATCAAGATTGCGGTCCGGCAGGCGCGCCTGACCAAACTGGCCAGTTGCCACACGCTGCGGCACAGTTTTGCGACGCATTTGTTGGAAAATGGCTACGACATCCGCACGGTCCAGGAGCTTCTCGGCCACAAGGACGTGGCGACGACGCAAATCTACACCCACGTCCTGAACCGGCCCGGTTTGGCGGTGCGCAGTCCGTTGGATGTCACGTGACGCGCTCTGTGCTCTACACGGCGGCGCATGCGGGGTTCCCGGACTCGGAACCGCTCGGCGGCGGGAAGGCGGTGGCGGATTTTCTGTGCCGGGCGCATCCGGAGTGGACGGTGTTGAGTCCGGCGGCGGTGGGGATGACGGGGCTGCGGTTGACGGAGTGGGGCGAGTGGCGGTATGCGCGGTTTTGCCGGCAATTCGAGCGGGCGGTGACGCGGCGGATCCTGGCGCAGGAGCCGACCGGGTGCGTGGTGTTGGTGAACGATATTTCCGAGGGACCGGATTTTGCCGCGCTGGGCCGGCGGGGGTACCGGGTGGTGACGATTTTTCATGTGGATGTGGTGGAGTATTTCACGAAGTTTTATCTGCGCGGTTGGGTGCGGCCGGAGTGGGCGGCGCGGTATTTGTCATGGCCGGGGTTGGTGTTTGCGAAACAGCGCGATGCGGTGCGCTGGTCGCGGCGGCTGGTGGTGCCGTCGGCGCCGATGAAGGAGATGATTTTGCGGTGTTACCGGGAGTGCGCGGCGGAAAAGATTGTCGTGTTGCCGTGGGGGAACATTGCGGAGCCGGTCGCGCCCGGAAGGGCGCCCCCACCCGTCGGCGCGGAGGAGGTGGTCATCATGACGTTAAGCCGGTTGTCGCCGGAGAAAGGGATCGAACGGTTGTTGCGGGCGTTGCCGATGGTGACGGGAAAGTACCGGGTTTGGATTTGTGGGGCGGCGGCGTACATGGGCGGGCGGCGGTACGAGCGGAAGTTGCGGCGGCTGGCCAATGAGCGGGTTGAGTTTTTGGGACATGTGACCGGGGCGGAAAAGGCGGCGGTGTTGCAGCGGGCGGATGTGTTTGTGTCCCCGTCGCGGCACGAGAGCTACGGGTTGACGATTGCGGAGGCGGAGGCGGCGGGGTGCCGGGTGATTTCGCACGGGCATTACGGGGCGCGCGGTCGGATGGTGAATTGTGAGGATCCGCGCGAGTTGGCGGCAGTGTTGCAGGAGGAGGTGGCGCGCGGTCGGACGGTGAAACAGCCGGTCGCGGTGGGGTCGGATGCCGCCGACCGGTTGGCGGACGTTATTCGGCAGGTGGCGGCGGAAGCGTGAGCGATTCGTCCACGGCGCGGCGGATGGCGGCGACCTGTTCGGCGGTGGCCAGTTCGCCTTGCGGCATCTGGCCGTAGCGAAGCGGCGGCAGGGAACGGCTGAGGGTGTAGCGGCCGGTCGCCCAGAGTTGGATCCAACGGCGGGCGTCGGCGGGGTCGGAGCGGGTGGCGAGTTCGACCCAGCGGGCGCCGAGCATGGTGGCGGCCATGTCGTCGAGGTCGAAGCGGTTGCCGGGGTCGTTGGCGTCGAGGCGTTCCTTGATGAGCGCGGCGCTGCGGCCGGTGTCCCAGTAGCCTTCGAAGGCGCCGCCGCCGATGAAGTGAAACGCCCAGTCGTGCCGGCCCTGAAGCCGGGCGTTCCCGCCGCGTCCCATCCAGATCCAGAGACCGCCGAAGACGGAGCGGGCTTGGTCGTCGAGCCGGTATTTGGGATTGGCATCGGCGTTGGCGAGGGCGGTGCGGCACAGTTCGGCGAAAATCTGGTCCAAGCTCCAACCTCGACGCTGTAGGGAGGCGGCTTGTTGGGCGAACTGGGAATCCTGCGAGGTGATGTTGTTACCGGCTCGGGCCGGCGTGGAGATCAAAATCAACGCGACGCATGGTGCGAGGAAGCGAATAGCCATCGTGGTGGGAAGGTAGCAGATGAATTGCCACGAAAAAACTCTTGCGCGCGAGATTGTGATTTGGTATTTCTTCGCATGGTAAGAGAAAGCCGAGTTCCGCCGAGTTGACGGGACGCGGCATTTTTCGGCGGCGGTTAGTCAAACGGTTTAACAAAAGTAAGAACACCTCTCGACGGGTGGGTCGAAACATGAACCGACGGGTTATTCGGGCAGTGGTCGCGGGATTCGCTGGCAACGTCTTCGCTTGGGCTGGCGTGGTCTTGGCCAACAACAACGTCCACGTCGCCCTCCACCGGCATCTGCACCAGCCGATCTACTGGGGTGAGCCGGACAATTTCCGTCCCAGCCAAAGCCAGTTCGGGCACGACTCGCAACGGCGCAAGGATGCCGGCCAAAACTGGTACGGCGGCCCGGCGCAAAATCCGGAAAACATTCTCGTGGACGGTGAGAACTCCGTCTTCGGCAAGAACGACCGCAAGAACGCCTATCAATGGTGGATCAAGTCGTCAGTCGGAGCGATGACCGGCTCCGATGCCGGTATGACCATCAGCTACTCGGGTTCGCTCCAGCGCAACATCTGGAGTTTTGGCCGCGACAATGCGTACGGCTACTCGACGTTTTGGAATAGCGACACGACGACGGCGCACAGTTGGAAAACCCGCAACGGCACCGGCAGCCCGAAAGCCGACATGTTGGGCATGACCTATCACCATGCGCTTTGTCCGCTGCTGCCGCGCAGCGTGCTGCGCAAAGAGATTGCGATGCAACGCGAGCGGATGTGGAAGTCGTGGGGGCTGAATCCGAACATGTCGGACCAGTCGCGCGGCTTCTGGCCGGTGGAGATTGCGTTCTCGCGGCACATCATTCCGGTCTTGAAGGAGTTCCACTACGACTGGGTGATTGTCCCGAACAGCCATCTGGCGCGGACGGTGCCGAACTACATGGACATCATCCAAACACCGGGCGCGGGCGCGGAGTTGAAAGCCGATCCGCCCAATCCCGCCGACCAGGTCAATCCGAGCGTGCCGGCCCATCAATGGTATGGCGCGCAGCGCGACACGTTCGGCAACGTGTTTCCCGTGCCGTTCGCGTATCAGGCGCACAAGGCCAAGTACGTGGACCCGAATACCGGTCAGGAATCGAAAATCACGATCGTGCCGGCGTGCGATTATCACGGTTACGAGAGCGGATTTGCGCCGACGGGCTGGTCGTTCATTGACGGCAAGATTGATGATTATGTGGACCCGAACCGGCCGAGCATTGTGTTGATGGCGGCGGATGGCGACAACAACTGGGGCGGCGGCAATTCGTTTTGGAACGAATTCGCCCCGCAGTTCATGAACGAAGCGCCGAGCCACGGCGACAAGCGCGCGACGACGATCCAGCAGTTTCTCGACGATCATCCGGTGCCCGACGACGCGGTCGTCCATATTGAAGACGGCTCGTGGATCAACGCCGATCAGGGCAGCCCGCAGTTCTACCGCTGGCTCGAACCGCCGCGGCGGTTGAGCGGCGTGAACCCGAATGATCCGTTCACGTTTTTCGACATCGAGAACGGCTGGCATGTGGACATGCGCAACTGGGCGGTGCTGCTGGCCGGGGTGAACTTTTGCGAAACCGCCGAGCAGATCATCGGGCCGCAAAATGTGGCCGCGTGGAAGATCGAGGAGCCGTATCAGGACAACGGCACGTGGAACAATCCCAACTCCGCCGAGCTGGCCTGGCATTTCCTGTTGTGGGGATTCGACAGCGGCTTCATGTACTACGGCGACGCGCTCGACGACGAAGTCAAACACACCTTCGCCGCCAATCGCGCCGTCGGTTACGCGGCACCGGTGATTGGTGACGGCGCGCAGGATCAAACGCCGCCGACCGTGTTCAAGCCGCAACGGTTCCCTTGGAACCCGGGCGGCAAAGGCAAAGGCCAGTATCTCGGCGGCCAGACCGTCGGGTTCACCACCCCGCCGTGGCCATCGGATTTTCACATCTGGACGCTGGTCTTCGACGTGTCCGGTGTCACCAACGTCACGTTGAAAATCCGGGTGGACGATGACGGGTTCAATCCGCTCGCCGACAACGCGAATGAAATCTACGCCGGCGGCACCTGGATTTCGATTCCGATGACCAAACGCGTGCTGCCCAAGACCGACCCGACCGGCTCCGCCACGATCAATTTCTTCCAGTTGCCCACCCACATCGCCGACTATTACTGGGCCAAGGTCGTCGGCTACCGCAATGTGCTGCTCGATTACTACATCGAGGCCTGCGACAGCAAAGGCAACGTTCACAAGTCCGACATCCAGCATGTCTGGGTGGCTGACGACGGGTCGGGTCCGTCGCAACCGCCGCCCGCGCCGACCGGCGTCGCCGCCAACGGCGTCAGCCAGACCCAGATCAACGTCAGTTGGAACGCCGCCGCCAGCGCCACCGGCTACATCGTCAAACGCGCCGGCACCCCGGTCGGCACGACGGCTGCCACAACCTTTGCCGATGTCGGTTTGGTTCCCGGCACGCCGTACTGCTACACGGTCGTGGCCACCAACAACGTCGGCGCGTCAGCCGATTCCAGTCCGGGTTGCGGCGCGACGTTGCCGGTGGGCAGCCTTCCGCCGTTTGTCATGGATGGCGCACCGGACGCGCCCGGCTACCTGCTGGCCGCGCCGGGGATGACGTTGTACGCGGCGGTGCGCGGTGAGACGTTGTACGTCGCAACGTGGTCGCCCGGTAATTATCCCGGCGACACCACGAAGAACGATCATTTCATCCAGATCACCGACACGCTTGGTCCGCTCAGCCCGGCCTTCCCGGCCTGGAACAAGACCGGCTCGAACACGGTCGCCACCACCAAACCCTTCCTCGGCGCGGAGAGCCAGAACAATTACATCGGCTGGCAAAACACCACCGCCTCCAACGCCGCCGTCAAAGCCGTCACCAACACCGGCACGATGGAAGGCGTGATCAACCTGCGCGAAGCGTTCGGCAGCGTACCGGCGGAAATCTTTGTGTTTGCCGCGGCGTACAACACGCAGGACGGCGGCGCGCTGGTGGCGCAGGCGCCGGCAGGCAACGGCAACGGGCAGATCGAGAGCAACGAGTTTTACCGGATCTCGATCCCGGCGATTGTGGACAACAACGGCGACGGGTTGTACGACCGGCTGGACCCGCAACTAGACTTCGTCGTCACCGCCATCAGCCGCACCGGCACCGTCACGTACATCACCTGGAATTCCGTCCCGAACACCCAATATCAACTCACCAAATCGCCCGCGCCGGGCGGCCCGTACACCAACGTCGGCGCCCCGGTCACCGCGCAGCCCGGTCAGCTTTCGATGACCGGCACGGAGACGAACAGCGCGGACGCCTTTTTCTACAAAGTGAAAGCCATCCTGCCATGATTCGCACCCTGTTGATTCTGCTCGCACTGGCCAGCGCCGCCCGCGCGGCGATCGTCATCGGTCCCGGCCCCGCGCTCGGCACCGACAAGCGCGGCGTGACGTGGTTCCAGGAATTTCAGGACTGGAGCCACACCGACGTGAAGGCGCTCGACCAGAACAACGACCCGTTCAAGTTCAACAACGCGCATGACACCGCCCGCGACATCATCGCGGTTTATGCCCGTGAAGAGGGCGATCATTATTATTTCCGGGTGGATTTCTTCGACCTGCTGCTCGGTTCGGAGAATGGCGAGTTGGATGTGTACGTGGCCATTGACTGCGCGGCGGGCGGGCAGGAATGGCTGCCGGACCTCACCGACACCCGCACGTCGCATCCGTGGGAGATCTGCATCGCGTTGTACAACGGCGCGGCGGCCAACGTGTACGACAGCGGTTTCAACAACGTCACCGCCGGCAACTGGCTGGGGTCGTACTGGCGGGCCGACCTCGACAGCGTCGAGTTTGGCATCAAGAAATCGCTACTGACGGCGCGCGGCTGGACCGCGGGCACGCCGATCCACTTCCAGGTGTTCACCACGCGAGACGGCACGAATGGCGGGGCCGGTGAGATTGGCGGCAGCGACATCGTGGATGCGACCGGCGCGCTGACGCGCGACGGCGGCGACGGCACCGGGTTTCTCAACGGCGCCGTCAGCACCAGCGGCGCCGTCAACCGCGCCAAGTACGCCGCCATCGCCCATGCCAACCAGTCCATCGCCACCCGCACCGGCACCTCGGATCACATCTTCAAGGATTACGGGGATTTGAAGCCGGGATTCATCCGCACCGTGGACTCGCACGAGTTTTTCAACGCGCCGTTGAACATGCACCTGTCCGGCTCGCTGATCAGCTCGTTGTTGTGGGCGCGCTCGACGGATCCGACGCGCGACGGGCCGACGTTTTTGAACCGGCTGAAAAATTTCATCCAGAGCGGCACCGGCTCACTGATTGGCGGGGTGTATTCCGAGCACATCATGCCGTACTTCGAAGGCGAGGTGAACCGGGCTTCCCTCCGCGCGTTCAACGAACTGGCGCTGGATTTCTTCAACCTGACCACCAACCAGATGAAGGTCATGCACACGCCCGAACGCGTGTTTCATTCCAACACGAACTGGTTCAAAGCCAGCCCGAGCCAGCCGTTGAAAGGCAAACCGTTCGAGGACATCCTCGCCGGCGGCTACGTCGCCACCTACCTCGACGAAGTCACGCATCTGCACTGGTGGTTTTACCCCAACGAACAGAGCAACCCCGGCTGGGACGACAACAACTGGGGACGCTGGGCCGGTGGTCAGGGCAACGACGAAGAGCCGTACCATCACAAAATTCACAAGATCAACGGCGTGTTGGTGTTCATGATCAACGACCGCGAGGATCAGTCGAAGTTCGGCAACGACGACGGCGGGATGCTCCACGACACCCGCTACACGCTGCTGCAAAAGGCGCTCTCGCCGGACTATGCGCAACTCACGATCGTCTTCGATGATTGGGAGGCGTACGCCGGTAACTCCTTCGGCCAGGGCGCCAACAACAACGCCGATCAATGGCACAACACCATTCGCTGGGCCGCCAACCATCAATGGATTCACATCGTCAATCTCAAGGATGTCGTCACCTGGGCACAGAGCGATCCGAATTGGGTGATTGATCACGGTTTCGTGTACGACAAATCGCTGCAGACCTACGAATGGCTGAAGAAAGCCTCCGAGCACAGCTACGATCACTGGTACTTCGGCCATACCGGCAACGGCGTGGTCGAGGAAAACTTCGCCGCGCGCGTCCCCGGCACCGCGCCCAGCGGATTCAAGATTCCCGGCACGAAAGCCTACGGCGACATGAACACCGCCGGCACGCTCGTTCGCGATTCGTGGGACAAGGTTGCCGCGATGCCGGCCGGTAGTCTGAAACGGCTCGCCGAGTGGACCTATTCCTCGATGATTTACGAAACGGCGTGGCACGATGAAAACCCGCCGGATTGGTGGTGCCAGACCGGCCAGCCGTGTGGCAACTGGTTCGACGCCTACAAATCGCGCAACTATCAAGTCACGTTCAATCGCTCCGAGACCGGTTCCTACGAGGATTCCAACTCCAACGATCCCACCTCCGGTTGGGCGCTGCGGCTGCACGGTCACATCCGCAAAGTCGGCATTCACGCCGACGCCGCCGCGTGGGTGCAGGCGATCAAAAACGGCACACAAGGCCCGGCCACGGTGGTCGAGAAAAAGGACGTGGACGATGATTTGTGGGACGAGTACATCCTCAAAAACAACCGGGTCTATCTCTGTTTCAAACGTTGGGGCGGCCGGCTGATCTACGCCTTCGTGTTTGACCCGGCCGTGCAGGACGCGCATCAGGTCATCGGCGTGCCGGCAGCCAACCCGGCCGAGGAACACGACGGCGAAGGCGCGGACAGCAATCGCTGCTCGGGCTTCAAAGACCGGTACGCCTCGGCGGGCGCGAACAATTTCCGGTACGTGGACGACGATTATGCGGTCACTCCACCGCTGCAGGGATCGAATTTCTGGGAATTCGTCTCCTCCGACGGCGCGGTTCGCAAACGCCTGATCCTGCCGGCCGGTCGCGACGCGGTGCAGGCGCTCTACACCATCGGCGCCGCCGCCGGTACGCTCTACATCCGCCACGGTCTCGGCCCGAATCAAATGGACATCCTGTTGCGCGGCGACGCGAATCTGGTGGTGGACAGCGCGCCGCTGTATTACGGCCTGCGCAACACCAACGGCGGCGCCGCCTACGCCGTCAACGGCGCCAACACCAGCCGCTCGGCCGGTTCGTTGCCCAACGCCGGCTATCAAAACCGGGAACTGCCGCTGATCGAGCAGGTCGAGCAATTCAACACCGCCACCAACGCCAGTCTCTGGCTCGCCTTCAGCCTGGCCAGCGCGCAGGACGTGGATGGCGACGGCATTCCCAATGATCAGGAGTCGGGTTTCCACGAAAATCCCGACCGCGACGGCGACGGCATGAACGACGGGTTCGAGCAGACATATTTCGGCAGTCCGACCGGCGGCGATCCGAACGGCGACAACGACGGCGATGGTCAGTCGAACCTGAACGAGGCTCTGGCCGGCACGAACCCGGTGGATCCCGCTTCGAGTTTGCGCATCGTCAGCATCGTCCGCGAACCGGACCAGGATGTCACGATTACGGCCACGAGTGTGCCCGGGCGCAAATACGTGTTGAAAGCCACGCCGAATCTCGGGACCACGCCGTTCAGTCCCGCCAGTCCGACCAACACCGCCAGCGGCGCCACGATCACGTTCACGGATCCGGCGCCGGCCATCCCGCACAAACACTACCGGGTAGATTGGATTCCATGAAGAAACTCGCCCTCTCCCTCGTTACCGGCCTGCTGACGCTGAGCGCACAGGCAGCGATCACGCCGGTCGGCAACATCACCAGCGTCACCTCCTCCAACGCGCCCAACGGCACGACGGTTCGCATATTCGGGCTGAGCACCGGCGGCGCGGCGTCGGTCACGCCGTACGCGGCGGATGTGATTCGGGTGCGGTTCCATTTCAGCGGGTTGTGGGAGAAGGAAGAGGTGATGATCGCCAAGCCGTTGGAAGAGTGGCCGGCCACCAGCGGAACGTTCACGGACGAGGGGACACATTACCGGCTGGCGACGAGCGAACTGGATGTGATCATCCAGAAGAACCCGTTCAAGGTGGATTTCAAGGACAAGTCCGGGTTCATGCTGCTGCAGGACGGCCAGATGGAGTACGATCCCGATTACAACTTCGTCGGCCAGCGCGGCACCGGTTCGTCGAAAGTCAAAAACCTCAAAGTCATGCCGGCGGGGCAGGCGTATTTCGGCTTGGGCGAATACGGCGGGCCGCTGAATCGCCGCGGGCGCGAGTTGGAAGTCTGGACGACCGGCACCTACAACTGGGGCGAGTTCCAAAACCCGACGTACCTGAACACGCCGTTCTTCTACGGCGTGCAACCGGCGGCAGGCAGCACGCCGGCGTTCGTGTACGGCATCCTGTTCAACAACCCCTGCCGGCCGCTTTTCAAATTCGGCACGCAGTTCGGCGACCGTTTCTCGTTCGAGGCCGGCGACGGGCAACTGGATTACTTCTTCTTCGGCGGCGGCGCGGCGCACACGTTCGCGGAAGTGATTGACCGCTTCAGCGAGCTGACCGGCCGACCGACGTTCCTGCCGAAATGGGGTCTGGGGCATCAACTCAGCCGGTTCAGCTACGACAATCAGGGTTGGGTCGAGTACATCGCCAACGAAGCCACCGTCCGCGACATCCCGCTCGACGCGGTGTACTGCGACATTGATTACATGCTCTACGGGCCGCTCGGCGGCGGCAACATCCGGCAGTTGACGATGAACAGCAATTTCCCCAACCCGCCCGGCATGATCAGTTACTGTCACGCGCGCGGCGTGAAAGTCATCCCGCTGATCGAACCCTGGCTGCAACCGAACGATCCGCTCCACGGCGAGGCCAACGGCCTGTTTCATTTCATCAAGGACAACGCCAGCCAGACGGTCACCCGCAACATCTACGTCGGGCCGGTCTCGTGGTTCGATTACACCAGCAGCGCGATGCGGACGTGGTGGCAGAACAAAATCATCAACTGGATGAACAGCGTCGCCTGGGACGGCATCTGGAACGATCTGACCGAGCCGGAAGGCGGTGATCAAATCCCGCACAACGGCCTGCTCTGGCTCGACGGCAAGTACGGCACCGGCAACACCGATTCGCGTCGCTGGTGGTCGAACGAGCACAATTATTTCGGCATCCGCGCCTCGCGGCAAAGCTACGACACGATGAAAGCGAAGTACCCGGACCGCCGCCCCTACATCCTCGGCCGCTCGGGCACGGCGGGGCTGCAACGCTATGCGGTCAGTTGGAGCGGCGACACGCGGGCCAACTGGTTCTACCAGCGCGCCACGATCCGCTTCGGCACCAGCGCGATGATCTCGGGCGCCGGCTGGTTCGGCCACGATGTCGGCGGGTTTGCCGGCACGCCCGACGCCGAGCTGCTCGTCCGTTCCTACGAATGGAACGCGCTGACGCCGTACTTCCGCAATCATGCCGACAAGAGCAGCGCCGATCGCGAACCGTGGCGGTTCGGCGAGCCGTACCAGAGCCACATGCGCAACAGCATCAAGTTCCGCTACCGGCTGATGCCGTACCTGTACACGCTGGCCCACGAGTTCACCGAGACCGGCGAGCCGATGAACACGCCGACGGTGTTTGATTTTTACACCGACGTGAACACGCACAACCTCAACGACTACGAGTTCATGGTCGGCGATTTCCTGTTGGCTGCGCCGGTCTATGATCCGGGCGCGACGCAACGCACCGTCTATCTGCCGTGGAAGGAAAACATCCTCTGGTACTACTGGCCGACCGGCCAGGAATTCAACGGCGGCCAGCATGTCACGGTCAGCGCCCCGCTCGGCACGTTGCCATTGTTTGTGCGCGGCGGCGCGATCATCCCGATGGGACCCTCGATGCAGTACGCCAACCAGTTCACGCCGGGCTTTCTCGACCTGCACTGCTGGCCGGCGGGCACCAGCGAGTTCACGCTGTACGAGGATGCCGGGGAGGGTTGGGACTATCTGAGCGGCGGCTACGCCAAAACCCGGTTCGTCAGCGTCCGCCAGCAGAACACGTGGGACCTGACCATTCACGCCCGCGAAGGCAACTACAACCCCGGCAGCCGCGACTACTACATCTACGTCAACAACCCGCAGGACGTGCAGTCCGTCGTCATTGACGGCGTGACGATTCCGCAACTGGCCAACTTCAACGACGCGCCGCAGGGCTGGTTGATCACCGGCGGCAAGCTCGGCATCAAAACGCCGGACAACGGCGCGCTGAAACTCGTCCACGTCAACTGGGTCGGCGCGCCGCCCGGCAGCGGCGCGGATTTGGGCATCCCGGGCACGTGGAGCGCGTGGGACGATCTCGTGTCGCCGTGGAACCTCGGCAAAGTCAACCCGCCCGGCACGCCGGCCGCCAAGGTCTGGTTCACGAACACCCTCTACGTGGCCGACAGCGGTGGGGATCTGACCCCGGGCACCTACCAGTTCAAACTCCGCGCCGGTCACAACTGGGCCAGCAACTGGGGGCTGAACTCGCCCGGCACCGTGGCGATTGACGGAGCCACCTCGCTGGCGTGGGCCGGCACGACCAACGCCGCGATCACCGTCGAGAATGGATTCCACTACTCGTTCCGCGTCCTCGAACCGACCGCCAACTCACCGGCCACCATCGCGGTGTTCAAGACCAGCGCAAAGCCGGTGGCCATCCAATCCGTCACCGCCACGCCGGCGTTTCCCACCGCCAGCGAGCCGGTCACGGTCAACATCACGTTGAGCGGACCGAAATCGCCGCAGGAGCGGATTTTTGTCCGCTGGACGATCAACAACTGGGTCACCAGCTCGTTCGCGGAAGCCACCGGCAGCGGCGTCAACTACAGCGCCGTCATCCCCGCGCAGCCGACCGGCACGGTCGTGAACTACTACGTGCTCAGCTCGACGGTGTTGCCGACGCACGCCACCGCGGATGTGTTGACGCTGGCGTTGAACACCAACGGCGGCGCCAATTACACGTACAGCCCGAACGTCATTCCGTGGCCGGGCGTCGGGTATCCGAGCGACCCGGCGGAGAACATCCATCACTGGAAAGAAGAAGCTGTCGTCGGCAACGGACATTTCACCGTGATGCTCGACCAGAACGGCACGCTCTACGACATCTACTTCCCGACCGTCGGCCAGCAGAGCGGCGGCGCCACCGCCAACGAAGGCTACCGGGGGCCGCAAGCGTGGCCACCGGATTGCGCGGGGTTGAGCCGGCAGGCCAACGGCCAGATGAATCTGATCGCCGCGATGGGCGGCATCGCCCTGCCGATCGGCGGCAGCAACGAAGTTCACTGGCTCAAGAACCAGACCGGCACCTCGTACACCGATGTCGGTCAACGGTGGCTGAGCGATGACGTCAACATCGTCGTCACCTCCAACCGCCTCAACGTCACCGGCTACAACATCCACGTCGAGCAGATTGATTTCGTGCCCGCCGCGGATGCGCTGCCGAATGTCACCGACGGCACGCGGACGAACAAGGCCGTTCACATCAAACGGTTCCTGCTGACCAATCGCGAAGCCAGCGACCAGACGATCAACTTCTACTGGGACGTGAACTTCAACGTCAAAGGCGACAACGCCTACGACGAAATGTTCTGGGAGACCAGCGGCGGGCGCAACATGCTCGTCGTGCGCGACAACGTCGGCCGCGTCGTCAACGGTTCCTGGTGCGGCCCGAACGGCTACGGCGGCACGGCCGGCACGGAGTACGACCCGGCCGGCGCGCCCGGTGGTTGGGCCAAGAGCAACTCGGTCTATTTCGCCACGGTGATGAAACTGGTCACCAACAGCGTCACCGGGGCCGGCTCGCCGGCCGACGGCAGTTGGCGCGATCATACGTTGACGGACAATCAGGAAGGCTGGATCGGCAAACGCATCACCATCCCCGCCGGCCAGACCGTCGAGGTGGACGTGATGACGGTGGGGTCGTGGGACAGTTTTGCCGGCGCGACCGGCACGCACAACTACTGGGGCGTGCCGCTGGTGGATTGGTTCTACACCAACCACATGGCCAGCGTGCAGGCCGCCACCGCCGCCTACTGGTCGAACTGGGTCGCCAGCGGCGTGACGATTGATTTCCCGGGCACGGCCTACGATGCGTTGTTCACCCGGTCGAAGATCATCAGCAAACTGCACGCGGATCCGGTCCACGGCGGGATCATTGCCGGGATGCACAACGGCGCCTATCCGTTCGTCTGGCCGCGCGACGGCGTGTATGCCGCCATCACCTTCGACCGACTCGGCCACACCGCCGAAGCCGCCGCGTTTTACCGCTGGCTGACCAATGCCGAGCGACCGGATGAGTCATGGGGGAAAGGGTATTACTTCCAGAAATACACCACCGACGGCAAACCCGTCTGGCGCAGCCCGCAGGTGGACGAAACGGCCAGCGTGCCGTGGGGGATGTGGTACCACTACCTCAGCACCGGCGACGGCGCGTTCCTCTCCAACAACTGGACCCTCGCCTACACCGCCGCCCGCGCCTCCAGCGAAGACAGCACGGCGGACAGCCGGCTCTACTTCCATGACATCAACCGCCGGGTCTCCAGCATGAACATCTGGGAGGATCAATGGGGCGAGTTCCTCTACTCCAACGGCAGCGTCGTCCGCGGTCTGCGCGACGCCGCCGCCATTGCCGGCTACATCGGCCAGTCGTTCTGGGCCACGGAATTCGCCACGCGCGCCAACGACATCCTGACCAACGGCATCCTGCCGCGGCTCGACGCGCGCGTCGAAACCTCCGACATCAGCCAGCTCGGTCTGGTGACACCGTTTGAGTTGTTCGCGCCAACGGATCCGCGGATGACCAACCTGGTCGAGTGGCTCCATGGCCGGCAGGCTGCCGGCGGGTTTACCGGCACGGAGGGCAACCTCGTCGAACCGACCGGGCCGGCCGCCGGGTGGCTGCGCCGTTACAATCACAAAACCCACAGCGACCCGGTCCCGTTCGAGTTGGACATTTACTGGAACGGCGGCCCGTGGACGCTGGCGAATTGCTGGTACGGGATGTACCACGCCCGCTGGCAGGATTTCGTCGGCGGCCAGTCGCTGATCAACACCAACCAGTACATGCTCGATCTGGTCATTGAGAAACTCGGCCCGATGGGGTTGGGCGCGGAGCAGGTCGCCGCCAATGTCAGCGAGCAGAAATATCCGGACTTCTGGCTGCAAACCGCCTGGCCGAACGTCTGGGAATCGCACGCGCTGTTGCTCGACCAAATGATGATGTTCCTCGATTACCGGCCGTTGACAAACAACACGGTGGCGTTCGCGCCGAAGTTGCCGACGGCGTGGCCGAGCATTCAGTTCAAGAACCTCGCCTACCGGCAGCAGCGGCTCGATGTGACCGTGACGGAAACGGCCACGCAGACCCGCGCCGACTTCAACAAGCGGACGACCGGTGCGTTGTCTCACGAGACCTATTTGCGAATCCCGCCCGGCACGACGCCGGTGCTGGTGATCACCAATGGCGTCGCCTACGTACCCGCGCCCGGTGACTTCAGCACGGCCACCGGCCGCGTCCGCATCGCGGGCGCGTTCACCAGCAGCGCCAGCAACAACTGGATCGTCGTCACCCACGGCGCGTCGGATTTCGACGGCGACGGGTTGAACGACACGCTCGAACTGACCCTCGGCTCGAACCCGGCCAACGCCGATACGGATGGCGACGGGATGAGCGACGGGTTTGAGTATCAGCATTGGAACTCGCCGACCGGCGGCGTGGCCGGTAACGACGATGACGGGGATGGTCAGACGAACCTGCAGGAGTTTCTGGCCGGCACGCATCCGAAGGATGCCGGCTCGAACCTGCGAATCGTCAGCATCGTGCCGTCGGGCGGCGGCGGTTACACGGTGACGTGGACGAGCGTGCTGGGGAAGAATTACCGGGTGTGGTTTGCCGATGTGCTGGGCGCGGCATTTGTGGTGTTGCCCGGCGGGGAAAGCGTGCCGGCGGCGGGGACGGAAACGAGTCATGCCGATCCCAGCGCGGCTGGCAAAACAAACCGATTCTACAAGATCGAGGTGTTGCCAAATGGACCGTAGCACCACACCCCTCACCCCAACCCTCTCCCCGCCAGCGGGGAGAGGCGATCCGCAGGGCGATTCCCTCTCCCCATTCGATGGGGAGAGGGTCAGGGTGAGGGGCCACCCTCCATTTGGACAGGTCACATAATGATGGTAAACTAACGGGGTAACAGGGTCACGACGGGGTAATAATGACGTGAAGCGAAAACTCATCATCAGTCTCATGTTCGGACTGGGATGCATCGCCCAGGCGCGCGGCGATGCGATGCTGCAACTGTTCAATCTCACTTGGAACGAAGTCACCGCCAAGATCCCGGAAATCGCCGAGGCCGGTTATCAATCTCTCTGGCTGCCCCCGCCCGCCAAAGCCAACAGCCAGTTCTCCGCCGGCTACGACATGTTCGACCCGTTTGATCTCGGCGACAAAGATCAAAAGGGCACGATCGCGACCCGGTACGGGACGAAGGACGATCTGTTGCGGATGGTGCGCACGGCCCACCGGTTCGGCTTGCGCGTGTATTTCGACAACATCATGAACCATCGCAGCTACGACGTGCCCGGCTACGACGCCAACACGCCGATCACGGTCTATCCGGGTTTGCTGCCCGAAGATTTCCACCTGCGCGTCACCGCCGACGGGTTTTACCGGAAGTGGGACAACATCAGCGACTGGAACAACGTCTGGCAGATCCAAAACCGCAACTTCTCCGACCTGATTGATCTCTCCCACGAAAGCCCGAACGCCAACTTCGGCGCCTACGAGGGCGCGACGAATCCGAAACTTTCCTTCGTCCGCCACCCGAACAATCCCGAGTACTACATGGACCCGACGCTGCCGCAGATTGATCCCGGCACGACGTTCTGGAAACCGTTCAACGGCACCAACGGCGTGCCGGTCGCCGAGGACACCAACAGCTACCTGATCCGCGCCGCGCTCTGGTTCATGGCCGAGACGCGCGCCGACGGGTTGCGGCTGGATGCCGTCAAACACGTGCCGGCGTATTTCTACGGCGATTATCTGCAGTCCACGCCGTTCGGCTACACGGGCGCGATCCAGGTGATGTACGACTGGGTTCACGGCTACGGCTACAACAACCCGCTCAGCGGGTACAACGAGGGCGACGACAACCGCAACAGTTGTTTCGATGCCGAGGCCGTGCGCAACGACGCGCTGATCTTCGGCGAACATCTCGGCGAACCGCCCAGCTTCTCCGAGTACACCGGCCGCGGGATGCGGCTGGTGGACGCGCCGCTGCACAACACGTTGAACGACCGGCTCGGCAATCCGTGGGCAACGTTGCAGGGCCTGGACAACCGGGATTTCAACGGCTACGGCTCGCTCAACGCCGCCACCCGCGTGATGTATGCCCAGAGTCACGACAACGGGTATGCCAACCGTCGCGATCTCCAGCTCGCCTACTATTTCACCCGCGAAGGCGTCCCGGTCATCTACTCCGACGGTTGGCGTCAGTCGGCCACGTGCAAAGAATGTGGCGGCGAATTCCCCCGCAACGCCTACGCGCCCTACCTCGGCGAGTTCGGCGACAACAAGATGCCCGAGCTGGTCCATCTCCACGGCAACCTCGCTCGCGGCGGTTCCCGCGCCCGTTGGAGCGACAGCGACATTGTCGCCTACGAACGTTACGAGTATCGCGAGGGTCTTGCCGATCCGTTCAACAACGTCTTCGCCACCACCATGCTCTTCGCGATGAACGACAACTACGGCAACCCCGGCGACACCAGCTTCGATGACGGTGTCGCCCAAAACGATGCCGGGATGCCGACAACCTGTTACCCCGTCCAGAACAGCCGCGGCGTCGGGCTGGCGGTTGGCTTCCCGCCCGGCTCCGTGCTGGTCAACCAGGCCGCCGCCGCCAGCGGCAGCGACCGGGCCTGCGCCAAAATCCTCGTCCGCGTTGCCACCAACGACAAAAATTTCGCCGAAGCCAACAAAAACCATAGCGACCCTGTTCAGCGACCGATCTGGGTCGGCTCGCAAATCATTCCGGCCGGCGGCGGCGCGATTGAGTTCAAAATCCCCAGCGGCGGCTACGTGATGTACGCGTATCAACCGCCCGAACCAAGCCGCGCCAGTCTGAAAGATGTCATCACCATCCAGCAAGCCGGTCAGGACGTGCCGCGCATGACCGTCCGCCGCTCGACCGGCCCCGATGGCGATCAGGCATACAATCCGATTTTCCCGTTCCAACGGCGCGGCAGCGTGGATGCGGCCGGCAACGTCATCGGCGGCAGCAACGTCTCGAACCTGACCTACGTGATTGACATTCCCGTCGTCACCAACAGCGGCGCGATCAACATCACCGTTCGCACCGACGCTTCCACCGACAATGTGTTGCTCAAGCTCGACGGCGGCACCGACATCAATAGTCAGATGGGGTTTGGCCCGCAGACCGGTTTTGACAAGCGCGACAACCGGCCCGGCTACTCGATTGACACGTATCTCGGGTTCGAACAAACCGGATTCCAGACCCGCAACGGTCCGGAAAAATTCGCCGCGGAAAACGTGGCCCGCAACAACGTCACCTCCGGCGGCGCGGAAACGTGGCATTACACGATCGGGGGCGGCAGCACGACCGTCAACGGCTCCGGCAACGGCGCCAGCGTCACGAGCCAAACCGCCACCTGGGTCTATCACGGCCCCACCGCCAGCGTGGACGGCAGCACCGACAAAATGCGTCAGCCGACCAATCCCGGCGCCGGCCAGCCGGTGACGATTTGGGCGAAAGTCGGGTACGCGACGCAAATCAACAAGGGCTACATTTACTACACCACCGACGGAACCAACCCGGAAGGCTCGTTCGGCCAGCCCCAGCCCGGCACGAGCACCCAAGTCGTGGAGATTTTCTTCGATCACACCGCGCCGGCCGGCGGTGGCGATCCCGGGACGGTGGATTGGTGGAAAGGCGTCATCCCGGCCCAGGCCAGCGGCACGGTCCGTTACAAGGTCGCGCTCTACAAAGGCGGTCAGGTGCCCAACAACATCAACACGGTGAGTGACGCCGACACCGCCAAGGTTTACGGCCTGACCCAGTTCGCCATCACCAACTTCAATCCCCAAACCGCCCGCGTCTGGCTGCACAGCAACCTCAACACGAACGACACCCGCGTCGGTTTGGAAGAAGGATTTCACGTGCTGCGCGCGCGCGCGTTTCTGAAACGGCAAAACGCCTCCAGCGCGTTTCAGACCTACGTGCAGACCTTCTACTACGACGCCCAGCCGCCGCAGGGTGTGATCGCGTTCCCGACCAACAACGGCGACACGCTCGCCAGCCAGCAATACGGCGTTGTGGTGCGCGCTGACATCACCACCACCGAGGTCGAATACAACATCCTCGATAATGACCCGAACAACGACGACGTCGTCACCGGCCAGAACAACGGCAACGGTCTGAGCAACGGCGTCCCTGTTTTCGTCCGCGCCAGCCAGACCTCGCCGCTGCCCTCGTTGAACCAGCAGTATCCCGACTTCCCGCTGGAGTACCGGTTCAATTACGTCGCCGTCCCGGCCAGCGGCACCGCCACCATCACCGTCCGTCTTAAAGAAGCCTCCACCGCCACCTTCTCCAACCGCGTCGGCACCCTCGTCCGCACCGTCAACTGCGCCGCCCCGCCGCAATCGCTGCAGATTGCTTTCCCGGCCACCGACGGCGAGACGTTGTTCCTTGATCAGAACGATTCCTACCAGATCGTGATGTGCTACACCGAATCGCTCGGGACCGACTTGGAAGACTTCACGCTGAAAATTGATGGCGCTGTCCAGCCCCGCTACAAGCCCGACGGTTCGCCGAATTATCTGCTGACCGGCAGCTATTGTGGCAGCGGCAAACGCGACCTGCGTTTCGATTGGGCCGGGATGAGCGCCGGCCAGCACCTGATTGAAATCCTCTACAACGGCCAGGGACTCGCCCTGCAAGCCTCCCGGCTCGTCAACATCGTGCTCACCGGCATCGGCGTGAACATCATCAACCCGCCGGCCGCCGATGATGCCGGTCGCTCCCCCTACACCATCGTGCTTGTGGACAAAACCAACGCCGTCCCCGAAGAACGCCAGTTCACCATCACCACCGAAACCAGCGCCAGCGTCACCAACGTCACCATCAGCTTCAACCTCACCACCAACGCCTTCAGCGGCGGCCAGGCCACGCTCGACACCGAGTTCCTCGGCAACAGCAAACGCTGGAATTTCCTCTGGACCAATCTCTTTGAAGGCGTCTTCACCATCCGCGCCGAAGCCACCGGCGGCGGTTCCAACGACGCCTACCGCACCACCGCCGTCGTCTTCCGCCAAGTCGTCCCCGCCGACGCCAATGACGACGATGATGATGACGACGGGCTGACCGATTACGGCGAGGCCAACCAAATCCCCTTGCCGTCCACCCAACCCGAAAGCTGGACACAGGGTCAGGTGCACACCTGGATCTTCACCGGCAAGAGCGACCCGCTCAACCCCGACAGCGACAACGACGGCCTGCCGGACGCGCTCGAACTCGGCCTCGAAAGCTCCATCGCCACCAACACCAACCTCGCCGCCGACACCAACGGCGACGGTTTCAAAAACTTCATCGCGGACCTCGATCCGCCCCGCTTCAACACCACCGACAACAGCAGCATCCCCGGCTACAACCTCAACGCCAGCCGCACCGACCTGATCCGCGGCACCATCACCGACCCGAACAACGCCGACACCGACTACGACGGATTGATGGACAGCGTGGAGGACGCCAACCGCACCGGCCGCGTGGACATCGCCCTGACCAACTCCGCGGGCGTCGCCACTTCCGTCATCCAGTTCCCGCCCACCGTCCGCGCCACGTCCCGGATTGACCGCGCCGCCGTCGCCGTCCAGTACCCCGCCGCCGTCTGGCTCGAAACCGACCCGAACACCCCGGACACCGATGAGGATGGTCTGCTCGACGCCACCGAAGACACCAACCGCAACGGGTACGTGGACATCGGACTGATCAATTGCTCCGGCCTGCCCTGCGCGGGCACCGTGACCGGCTTCGTCGCCTACGCCCAAATCCCCCACATCGGCAACAACCTCACCAACCAACATTCCCGCGCCATCAACCGCGCCGCGCTCTACGCCCAATTCCCCAACGCCGTCCTGCTCGAAACCGATCCGTTGGCCGCCGACACCGACGCCGACGGCCTCCCGGACGGTTGGGAAACCCAATACGGTCTCGAACCGCTCGACAACGGATCGCTCAACCTCCGCACCGGCGCGGCCGGCAACCCCGACCACGGCGGCAACGGCGACCCCGACGCCGACGGCGTCAACAACCTCACCGAGTTCATCAACGGCACCAACCCGCGCGTCCCCAACAACGTTCCGCCGCTGGTCGCCAACCCGATCACCATCGGTCCCGGCCCGATCCTCGGCACCGCCGGCGGCGTCGTCTGGTACCAGGAATTCCAAGATTGGAAAGTGGACGACCTGAAAGCCCTCGACGAATACGACGGCGCCGGGTTCCTCCGCCGTCAACGCGACCTCTATCCGTGGTGGGACGGCTACGACTGGTCCCGCGACATCATCGCCTTCTACGCCCGCGACGGCGGCCTCGACGGCAATTACTACTTCCGCGTGGATTTCCACGACCTGCAGGCCAACGCCGAGCAAGGCTACCTCGACATCTACATCGTCGTGGATACCGGCAACCCCAACGTCGGCGAAATCCAACTGCCCGACGACATTGACACGAAAACCGAAATGCGCTGGGAAGTCGTCGTCGCCGCCTACGAATCCAGTTTCGGCCGCGTCTATGTCAAACTGCCCGGCTCGCCCCTCGGCCAGTTCCAGGTCCGCGAATACAACCCCACCGGCACCGGCTTCCGCGGCGCCTACTACCGGGCCGACCTCGACGCCGTCGAAATCGCCATCAGCCGCCAGGCCCTGCTCGATGCCGGCTGGGACGGCGCTTCACCGCTCCAGTTCCAGGTCTTCACCACCAAAGACGGCACCTGCAACACCGGCTCCGCCAACTGCCCCGGTGACACCCCCAAACCCGGCAGCGACATCACCGACACCATCTACGACGATGACATCGCCGAAAGCGACAGTCCCGCCCCACCCAACGACACGATCAAGTACTGGTTCACCTCCATCAACCACAACCCGGTCAACCTCGGCAGCTACCCCAACAGCCTGCTGTTCACCAACCGCCCCAACACCGCCAAACTCGCCGTCCTGCTCCACGGCAACCAGGCCATCCTCCCCGGCAGCGTCATCCAAAACCTCGTCTCCAACGACGTCACCCGCACCACCGCCGGCACCTACCCGCCGCTCGATCCCGGCAACAACCCCACCGGCTACCACCGCGCCCTCGAAACCGCCCAAACCTTCGGCACACCCCTCAACCTCCACCTCAGCGGCTCGCTCATCTCGGCCCTCCAATGGGCCGCCACCGACCCGGCCCTGGACCCGCAACGTTCCCGCGACGGTCCGCTGTTCAACCAACGGCTCGCCTCCCTGATCCAATCCGGCAAGGTCGCGCTCGTGTCCGGCATGGTTGCCGATCACATCGCGCCCTACTTCACCGGCAGCGTCAACCGCGCCGCGATCCAGTTGCAGGACGACATCCTGCGCCGCGCCTACGGCAGCGGCAGCGTCACCGCCGACACACCGGTGTACCTCGCCGAGCGCGTTGTGGACGGCAAAACCCTCACCGACCTCGCCGCCAACAGCGGTCACAACTTCGTCATCCTCGACCAGCTCGTCCATCTCTGGTGGTGGGGCGAACAACTCTACGGCTTCGGCAACGGCCGCCAGGTCGCCCTCGGCGACGACGGCTACCGCATCAACCGATTCAACGGCCTGCGCGCCTTCTTCATCAGCGGCGCCTCCGACCAGATGTTCTTCAACACCGATTTCGGCCTCACCTTCCCGCTGCGGCAACTCCTGATCCGCAAAGCCCTCAGCAGCGGCCGCGACCAACTCGTCATCCTCGGCGACGACTGGGAAAAAGCCGCCGGCATCGGCGGCGGCAACAACAACCCCGACCGACTCAACCTCAACCTCCGCTGGGTCGCCAACCATCCCTGGATCAAAGTCGTCCGCCTCGACAAATTCGGCGCCGGCCAGGAAGACATCAACAACGACGGCCAGATCAACGGCCCCGCCGGCGACTACCCCCTCGTCGTCGAACGCGGCACCGCCAACTTCTCCCAACAAGCCAAAGACCTCATCCGCCACAACACCCGGCTCCACTACGACAACTGGTGGTTCGGCATCCCCGGCGCCGAAGAAAGCTTCTTCGCCAAATTCCCGCCGATCCGTCCCGGCGTCTTCGGCAACAAAAAACTCGGCCACGTCAGCACCAACAACACCATCCTCGCCGACGCCTGGGCCGACGTCCGCACCACCCCCGGCATCGCCAGCAACCTCGCCGCCCTCGTCTATCTCCACGGCCTCTTCGAAACCGCCTACCACAACGAAGACAACAACAACTTCGAACGCTTCTCCACCGGCGACTACAAATACCCCGACACCACCGGCTTCGACGCCCTCATTGACTTCGCCTACAAACCCAACTCCCGCCAAACCCGCCAGGCCCGCATCGTCGCCCTCGCCGCCGCCTGGGCCGCCACCAACCCCGGCCCCACCCCGGTCGCCCAACAACTCGACGCCGACCACGACGGCGAAACCGAATACCTCCTCTCCAACAACCGCCTCTGGGCGCTGTTCGAACGCATCGGCGGCCGCTGCCTCGCCGCCTTCGCCCGCGACCCCAACTCCGGCAACGCCGTCCAACTCATCGGCAACCTCGTCAGCACACCCGACTACGAAACCGAAGAAGAAGGCGACACCAACATGACCGGCTCACCTCTCCAACCCCACGCCTACCGGACCTCCGGTTTCAAAGACTGGTTTGCCGTCACCAACGCCACCACCGGCGCCGGCACCAGCCGCTACGTCAACGACCTCTACACCGCCGCCGCCGCCCCCACCGGCACCGGCTGGCGCTTCACCAGCAGCGACGGCAAAATTATCAAAACCATCACCCTCGCCTCCGACGCCAACGCCCTCCAAGCCGCCTACACCATCGGCGGCGGCGTCACCAAACTCTTCACCCGCCACGGTCTCAGCCCCGACCTCTACCACCTCGTCCTCGACGGCCAGAAAAACCTCGGCACCCTCGTCAACGCCGCCGGTCAGGTCAGCCTCACCCACTCCAACGACTTCGCCCGCTCCACCGCCGCCATCCGCTACGCCACCACCGGCCAATCCAACACCGTCTTCAACGCCACCGCCAGCGACGACGGCGCCGCCGGCAACCTCTCCTACCGCATGCGCAACCAGGCCCAAACCCACCAAATCGAACTCGAAAGCACCGCCGCCGCCTTCGCCTTCGCCATCGCCCTCACCGTGGACGAATGCGGCCAGGACTCCGACAACGACGGCCTGACCAACTGCCAAGAAACCGCCCTCGGCACCAACCCCAACAACCCCGACACCGACGGCGACGGCATGAACGACGGCTGGGAACACCTCCACCGCAACCCGCTCGTCCCCGGTGACCCCAACGCCGACCCCGACGGCGACGGCCAGACCGACCTCGCCGAATCCATCGCCGGCACCAACCCCGACGACGCGAATTCGGCGTTCCGCATCACCAGCATCACCCGCGTCGGCAACACCGCCACCATCACCTGGACCAGCGTCTCGAACAAGACCTACGACGTGTGGGCCACCACCAACCTCATCGGCACCGCCTACGGCAAACTCAACGTCGCCCCCGTCCCCGCCACCGGCACCCTCACCAGCTTCCCCGACCCCGCCGCCACCGCCACCAACAAATTCTACAAAATCCAAATCCGCCCCTGACCCGCCGCCATCACCACGTCCGCTCCCCTCTCCCTTCGAACAGGAAGACGAATCGGGCCAGCGTAGTCTGGCTTACCGGCTCGCGCCACACCGGCGAGGCTTGTCGGAACCACCCCAACCCCCTACACTCCCACCCACCCGGAGCCAAGCCACAAACCTCCGGCGCGGAATGAACTGAAAACCAAAAACCGATAACAAAAACCTAATTTCGCGTAGGAAGCCAGTGCCTCGAATTTTCGATAACATTGAGCAAGACTTGCTGCCGGCGTTGCAGCAAACATTGGCCGTTTCGGAACACGCCGATTTCTGTGTCGGCTATTTCAATCTGCGCGGGTGGAAGGCGCTCGATTCACTCCTCGAGAACTGGCGCGGCGGCGACGGTCACCAGTGCCGCTTGCTGATCGGCATGCAGCGTCCCCCCGACGAACTACTGCGCGAGGCGATGAGCTTTTCGGAGCACGAATGGAAGCTGGATAACTCGACAGTGAAGCTCCTGAAAAGGCAGATGGCCGATGAGTTTCGCCGTCAACTGACGTTCGGTGCACCCACCAATGCCGACGAAGAAGGTTTGCGGCGGCTGTCGCGCCAGATCAAACAAAAGAAGGTTGTCGTCAAACTTCATCTCCGTTATCCGCTGCACGCCAAACTCTACCTGCTGTACCGCAATGATCCCGACAACCCGCGCACGGCCTATCTGGGCAGCAGCAACCTCACGCTGGCCGGCTTGTCGGAACAGGGCGAACTGAACGTGGATGTGCTCGACCAGGACGCCACCGAGAAATTGCGAAAATGGTTCAACGACCGCTGGAATGACCGCTGGTGCGTGGACATTTCCGCCGAACTGGCGCAGATCATTGACGAAAGCTGGGCGCGGGAAACCCCCATCCCGCCGTATCACATCTACCTCAAAATCGCCTATCATCTCTCGCAAGAAGCCCGGTCGGGACTGGCGGAGTTCAAGTTGCCGCCCGACCTGCCGGACCGTTTGTTCGGCTTTCAAGAAGCCGCCGTGCGTGTGGCGGCGCATCATCTCCACAAACGCGACGGCGTATTGATCGGCGATGTCGTCGGCCTCGGCAAAACCATCATGGCGGCGGCACTGCTGCGCATTTTCCAAGACGACTACAACTGGGAGACGCTCATTCTTTGCCCGAAAAACCTCGTGCCGATGTGGGAAGATTACCGGGAGCGATACCGGCTGATCGCGAAGGTTATCCCGTTCAGCAAAGCCATCCGCGAGCTGCCGGAGACCAAGCGGTACCGGATCGTGCTCGTAGACGAGAGCCAGAACCTTCGCAACCGCGAAAGCAAGACGTTCAAGTTCATCCAGGAATACATCGAGAAAAACGACAGCAAGTGCGTCCTGCTTTCCGCCACGCCGTACAACAAGTCTTACCTCGACCTTTCATCGCAGTTGCGGCTGTTTGTCGAGGAGGACAAGGAACTCGGGCTGCGCCCCGAACAGTTGCTCCGCGAACTCGGCGGCGAAGTCGAGTTCATGCGCAAGCACCAAGCCAACGTCCGCACACTGGCCGCGTTCGAGAAAAGCGAGCACGCCGACGATTGGCGCGAATTGATGCGGCTGTTCCTTGTTCGCCGCACCCGCAGTTTCATCGAGGAAAACTACGCCGAGACCGACCCGGCCAACGGGCGCAAGTATCTGACCTTCGCCGACGGCACGCGCTCCTACTTCCCGACGCGCGTTCCGAAGACCATGCGCTTCAAGCTCGACGAAGCCGATCCTGCCGACCAGTACGCGCGGCTTTACAGCGACACCGTGGTGGATGCCATCAACCGCCTCGCGCTCGCCCGGTACGGACTCGGTAACTTCGTGGATAAAGACGCCGCGAAATCAGCGACCGATGCAGAGCAGCGTCAACTGAACGGCCTCTCCCGCGCCGGTAAGCGGCTGATGGGATTCTGCCGCACCAATCTGTTCAAACGCCTGGAGAGCAGCGGCATGGCCTTCCTTCAATCCGTGGACCGCCACATCCTCCGCAACTACGTCTTCCTCCACGCCATCGAGAACGACCTCGACCTGCCCATCGGCACACAGGGCGCGGACGTGTTGCTCGATCAAAGCGCCGACGCCGACCCCGAAACTGAAGAAGCGCAATTCGACTTCGATAACGACGATACCGGCGACAAGAAAGAAGCGGAAGCCGAGTTCACGCCGCATCCGTACACCGACAAATGGTACCGGCAACAGGCCGAAGCCATCTACAACCACTATCAAGCCACGCTCAAACGCCGGTTCAAATGGATTCGCCCGGCGCTGTTTCTCGACACGCTCGCGGATTCGCTGAAAACCGACGCCGACGAGTTGATGGCGCTGTTGCAAGCCCACGGCACATGGGATCCGGCCAAGGACACCAAGCTCCGCGCCCTCTACGACCTGCTCACGAAGAAACACCCGCAGGAAAAGGTGCTCGTCTTCACGCAGTTTGCCGACACCGCCTACTACTTGTCCCGGCAACTCCGCGCGCACGGCGTCAACGCCCTCGCTCCCGTGACCGGCGATTCCAACGACCCGACGGCGTTGGCGTGGCGGTTCAGCCCGGTCAGCAACCACAAAGACATCCCGCCCGGTCAGCAACTCCGCGTCCTCATCGCCACCGACATCCTCAGCGAAGGCCAGAATCTTCAAGACGCCCACATCGTCGTCAACTACGACATCCCGTGGGCCATCATCCGCCTTGTCCAACGCGCCGGTCGCGTGGACCGCATCGGCCAGCACGCAGAGAAGATTCACTGCTATTCGTTCCTACCGGCTGATGGTGTCGAGCGCATCATCCGCTTGCGGGCGCGCGTCCGGCAACGGCTGAAGGAAAACGGCGAAGTGCTCGGCTCGGACGAACAGTTTTTCGAGGATGACCCGAAACACACGCTCCTGAAAAACCTCTACACCGAGAAAGCCGGCATCCTCGATGGCGGCGTGGACAACGAGGTGGATCTCGCCTCCTACGCCTGGCAAATCTGGCACAACGCCACCAAGGACAACGCCGACCTCCGCAAAACCATCGAGGCGATGCCCGACGTGGTCTATTCCACCCGCGCTCACACCGCCACCCCCGACGCACCCGAAGGCGTGCTCGTGTATCTAAAAACCGCCGAAGGCAACGACGCGCTCGCGTGGGTGGACAAAGACGGTCACCACGTGACCCAATCCCAACTCAAAATCCTCGACATGGCCAAGTGCGAGCCGGACACGCCCGCGCTGCCGCGCCACCCGCAACACCACGACCTCGTCGCCAAAGGCGTCACGCATCTCGTCGCCGAGGAAAAGAACGTCGGCGGCCAGCTCGGCCGCCCGCGTGGCGCGCGATTCCAGGCCTATGACCGGCTCAAGAAATATCAGGACCGGCTCAAGGCCGAGAACAGCCTGTTCGCCACCGACGACCTCAACAAAGTCGTGGACGCCATTTACCGGCATCCGCTTCGCGCCACGGCCACCGACACACTCAACCGGCAACTCCGCTCCGGTATCTCCGATGAATCGCTCGCCGACCTCTGCATCAGCCTCTACCGGGAAGACCGGCTCTGCGCCATCACCGAGGAAGAACACCAGACCCACGAACCGAAGATCATTTGCTCGATGGGGTTGTTCTCGAAGACGACGGAATGAAAATGCCCGCCAAAAGCAAACGTCCTTGCCTGTACATCATCGCCGGTCCAAACGGCGCCGGCAAAACCACCTTTGCCCGCGACTTTCTCCCGCGCTACGCCACCTGCCGCGAATTCGTCAACGCCGACCTGATTGCCAGCGGACTCTCACCGTTCGCTCCCGAAACCGCGTCGTTCCGCGCGGCCCGTCTCTTGTTGGAACGCGTTCATCTGTTGGCAAAGCAACAAAGCGACTTCGCCTTTGAAACCACGCTTTCGGGTCACACCTATCTGCCTTTCCTGAAATCGTGCAAAGCCAGCGGCTACCAAATCCATCTCATCTTTCTCTGGCTCGATTCGGTTGATCTCGCGTTGACCCGCATTGCCGACCGCGTCCGGCGCGGCGGGCACAACATCCCGGAGATGGTCGTTCGCCGGCGCTTTCACAAAGGGCTGCGCAATCTCTTCCGTCTCTATCTACCCGTGCTCGACTCGTGGACGCTGATTGACAATTCCGCCAGCCAGCCGCAAACGATTGCCTCACAGCAGGGCGCGGCACTCGTGATTCTTGCGCCCGAAACTTTTAATCGAATCCAACAACAGGTGAAACGATGAACCTCGCCCGTTCCCCTCAAAAACTGCCCCCCGTGGCTCGCAAAGCGCAACAAGCGATGGAAGCTGCCGTCGCGCGCGTGATTGAAGAACATCGTCAAACCGGACAACCACTCGCCATCAGCAAACGGGGGCGTGTCGTCCTCGCCCCTGCCGACAAGCTGGTGGTCAAAGAAACACCCGCCGTCTATCGCGTCTCACGCAAACCCAAAAAATAAGCGGCTTCTCCCTCCTTCTTCCTTCTTCCCCATGAAACTCGATCTCCAACGCGCCCGCGTCGCCCTCCAAGCCTTCGACTTCCGCAAGCTCTTCATCGAAGAACTCGGCTGGGCCAACTACACCGGCAAGCCGTTCGAGATTCGCACCGACGATCATGTCTGCAAGCTCGTCCCCATCGCCGAACAAGGCGGCATGGTCATCTACGAAGGCCAGCCGGTGGACAATGACAGCCTCGCGCCCTCGCACGTCCGCAAGACCGTGGACCGGGAAGTTGCCAAGCGCACCTTCGAACACCTGATCATCTTCACCGATGCCGCCCGGAAACGCTCCGTCTGGCTCTGGACAAAACGCGAGTCCGGTAAGACCGCCGCTTTCCGCGAACACACCTTCCACGCCAGCCAGCGGCGACTCGCTCCTCCAGAAACTTGACGGCCTGTTCTTCGACCTCGACGAACTCGACGCCCAAGGCCGCGTCCCGATCATCACCGTTGTCCAGCGCGTTGCCAAACAATTCGATGTCGAGACCGTCACCAAGAAGTTCTATCAAGGCTTCGAGACCGAACACGACCGGTTCCTGAAATTCCTCCAAGGAATCCAAGACCAGGGCCACCGGGGCTGGTACGCCTCCGTGATGCTCAACCGGCTCATGTTCATCTATTTCATCCAGAAGAAAGGTTTCCTCGACGGCGATACCGATTACCTGTCCCACCGGCTTGCCGCCTCCCAAGCGCGCGGCAAAGACAAGTTCTACCGGCAATTCCTGACCAAACTGTTCTTCGACGGCTTTGCCACCGAGGAAAAAGATCGCTCCGCCGACACCAACAAGCTGCTCGGTAAAATCCCCTACCTCAACGGTGGCATCTTCCTCCCGCACGAGATTGAAAAGCAGAACCCTGACCTCGACATCCCCGACGCCGCCTTCGAGCGGCTGTTCGCCTTCTTCAACCGGTACCGCTGGCATCTCGACGATCGCCCCCACCGCGCCGACAACGAAATCAACCCCGACGTCCTCGGTTACATCTTCGAGAAATACATCAACCAGAAACAAATGGGGGCGTACTACACCAAAGAGGACATCACCGACTACATCTGCAAAAACACCATCATCCCGTTCCTCTTCGACAAACTCGCCACCTTCCACCCCAACGCCGTCAACCCGCTTCCCATCGCCAACATCGAGCCGTACATCTACCCCGCCGTCAAACACGGCTGCGACAAACCGCTTCCGCCCGAAATCGCCGCCGGCCTGAACCCGCCCGGCCTCCGCGACCCCGTCCCCGAAGTCGCCACCATCCACGACATCCCCACCATCCGCCTCCGCCAGGCATGGAACAAACCCGCACCGCCCGAATACGCCCTGCCCACCGAAATCTGGCGCGAAGTCATCGCCCGCCGCCAACGCTGCGAAGCCATCCGCGCCCGCTTCGCCGCACGGGCGAAGGTTCTCCCCTCTCCGCCCTCCGAGGGGGGAGAGGGTCAGGGTGAGGTGGGTGATGCGGGCATTCGCAATATCAACGACTTCATCACTCTCAACCTCGACATCGTCGCCTACGCGCAGGATTTCCTCCGCAACCTCACCGACCCGCTCGCGCTCCGCGCCTTCTACTTCGAGTGCCTCCAGAAACTCAGCGTCCTCGACCCCACCTGCGGCAGCGGCGCGTTCCTGTTTGCCGCCCTCAACATCCTCGAACCCCTCTACGAACTCTGCCTCGACAAAATGGAGGAAATGGTGGCGCGAGCTTCCAGCTTGCGAATCAAATACAAAGATTTCGTGGAAGAATTGCAGCGCGTCGAACGCCACCCCAACCGCCGCCATTTCATCTACAAAAACATCATCGTCAACAACCTCTACGGCGTGGACATCATGGCCGAGGCCGTCGAAATCTGCAAACTGCGCCTCTTCCTCAAACTCGTCGCCGAGACCGACGACCCCGACCGGGTCGAACCGCTGCCCGACATTGACTTCAACATCCGCGCCGGCAACACGCTGGTCGGCTACGCCACGCTCGCCGAAGTCCAGCAATCCCTCTTTGGCCGCGTCGTCCTCGACCGCATCCGGCAAGTGGACATCCAGTTGCGCGCCTACCGCAACTGCCAGACCGAGATCGGCATCTCCGCCACCGCCCTCCGCAAAAACAAGGAACACATCCGCGCCCTGCTGGCCGAGATTGAGGACAAACTCGACCGCAGCCTGTTCAGCGAATACGGCGCGCGCGATTTGACCGACTGGAAACGCACCCATCAACCCTTCCATTGGTACGTCGAGTTCAACTCCATCATCCAAGCCGGCGGCTTCGACGTGATCGTCGGCAACCCGCCGTAC
>CAZHLM010000040.1:29100-31694 GCA_964533295.1 uncultured Verrucomicrobiota bacterium | reverse complement strand
CTGATTATTCGACATTTGCGCGCAGATAGCACTGTGCGGCGCGGGAAATGCCAGTTGCAGGAATCCGGGGAGGTCGGCACAATGCGCGGCGTGTCAGCCTCTATCGTCATCACGGGTCTCGGTTGCGTCACGCCGCTCGGGCCGGATTTGCCGACGACGTGGCGGCGGTTGATGGCTGGGGAGACGGCGCAGCAGCCGGTGACGTTGTTCGATGTTGCCGGGTCGCGCTGCCAGAAAGCCGCGCCGGCAGCTTTACCGGACACGGCGGCGCCCCGGCGGTTGACGCGCGGCAGCCGGCTGGCATTGCCGGCCGCGCGCGAGGCGCTCGCGCAGGCCGGGCTGCTCAACGACGCCGGGCGCTCCGTCGTGACGTGGCTGCCGATGTCGGTCAGCACCACGGCGGGGGGGATGACGCTCGGCGAACAATTTCTGCGCGACCTCGTCGCCGGCCGCCGGCAGCGGCACCGCTACTACCGGGTTGCGCACTATCCGGCGCAGCGACAGGCGCTGGATATGCAGCGCCACCTTGGTTTTCGAGGTCCCATCACCATCATTGCCAACGCCTGCGCCAGCGGCGCCAACGCCATCGGTCACGCGCGCGATCTGATCCGCTCGGGGGAGGTGGAGATGGTGTTGGCCGGCGGGTACGAACCGCTGACGGAGTTGATCTACTACGGGTTTGATTGTTTGCAGGCGCTCAGCCCGGATTGTTGCCGGCCGTTCGACCGCGGGCGTACCGGGCTGATGCTGGGCGAAGCGGCGGCGTTTCTGGTGCTCGAAACGGAGGCGGGCGCTCGCTCCCGCGGCGCGACCATTCTGGCTGCGCTGACCGGCTACGGGCACAGCACCGACCTGCATCATCTGACGCAACCCGGACCGACCGGCAGTGCGTTGATTCAGGCGGCGCGGATGGCGTTGGCCGAGGCGGGCGTCATGCCCGGCTATCTCAACGCGCATGGCACGGCGACACCGACCAACGACGGCACGGAAGCCGGTGCGCTCGCGGCGATTTTCGCGCGACCGGAAGAAGTCGCGTCCGGAAGGGCGCTCCCACAAACCACGCTCCCACAGACGGCGCTTTCACAAAATGAAGCGGGGTTGCCGCGGATCAGTTCGACGAAAGCGGCCATCGGCCACACGCTCGGCGCGGCGGGGGCGATCGAGGCGGTGTTTGCGATTCAGGCGTTGCGGACCGGGGAGCTGCCGCCACAGTTGAATCTGCGCGACCCGGAGCCGGCCGTGGCCGGTCGGCTGGTCCGGCCCGGTAAGCGCGCGGCGGATTTGTCGGCCACGATGAGCGTGAATCTCGGGTTTGGCGGGTCGAATGCGGCGTTGGTGTTTGGGCGGGTTGTGGGAGCGCCCTTCCGGGCGCGACCAGAGGAAATCGCGCCCGGCAGGGCGCTTCCACAATTGGTGGTCGCGGGCACGGGTGTGGTCTGGCCGGCTGGGACGGAGCCGGTGCCGACGGCGAGCGTGGCCGGCAAGGTTTTTCCGGTTTACCGGGTGCCGACGGAATCGTTGGCGCGCTGGCAGACGCAGCCGCGGTTGCGTCGGGCCAGTCCGATTTCGCTGTTTATGGTGGAGGCGGCGCGGCAGGCGCTCGACACGGCGGGGCCGGTGGACATGGCGAGGATCGGCATCGTGGTCGCGTACGGGACCGGGGCGGTGGTGTTGACGCGGCGGTTTTACGAGGGCGTGATCAAGAGCGGGCCGCGGTTTGCGAGTCCGAATTTGTTTCCCGAGACGGTGTTTAACTCGCCGACCAGTCATCTGGCCGCGGTGCTCGGCGCGAGCGGGCCGTGCTACTCGCTGATCGGCGACGAAGCCGGCTGGGTCACGGCCATCCACGTCGCCGCGACGTGGCTGGTCAACGACACCGTCGAACACGCGCTCGTGATCGGCGCGGAGGAATTCGACCCGGTCCTGCTCGATGCCTACGCGAGCGTGCGCTGGCTGCGCGACGGGTTTGTGCCGGCGGAGGGCGCGGGGGCGCTCCTGCTGAGGCGGCCGCGCCCCGGTGAGCGACCGCAGATTACCGGCTGGCGGGATGGATTTACGTTTCAGAACCGGCAGGAAGCGCGCGCGGCGGCGCGGGAGTTGGTGGCGGCGGTGCGGCACACCAAGGCCCCTCACCCTGACCCTCTCCCCGCAAGCGGGGAGAGGGGATCAAATTTTGGCTCCCCTCTCCCCATTCGATGGGGTGAGGGGTTTGTCCGGACAGCGTGCCGGAACTGGTTTGCGACCATCGAGCGCGAGTTGTTGCCGGATGCGGCGCAACTGCCTTACTGCGGCGATGCATTTGCAGCGTCGGCGGCGTGGAATACGATTCAGGCATTGCGGGTGCCGGGGCCGGTCGTGCAACCCGTCTGGGGGCTGACCGGGCAATGTTCCGCTTTGCTTTTGCAGGGCGGTTGACTTAATCATTTTTCCGCGATGCGGGAAGTCACTCTGGATGAATTGAAGCGGTTGCTCGTTGAAAATTGCGTCCTGAAAGTCAATCTGGACGAGATTGGCGAGAGCACGCCGTTGTTCGGTCCCGGCAGTGTCGGGTTGGATTCGCTGGATGCGCTGCAGATGACGGTGGCGATTGAACA
>CAZHLM010000040.1:26875-29000 GCA_964533295.1 uncultured Verrucomicrobiota bacterium | reverse complement strand
GCAGTGTCGGGTTGGATTCGCTGGATGCGCTGCAGATGACGGTGGCGATTGAACAAAACTACGGGCTGATCATCCCGGATCCGCAAACCGCGCGCGAGGTGATGCAGTCGCTCGGCACGTTGCGCGACTGGATCGGCCGCGGATTGGCGAAGAAGGAGGCGGGGTGACCGGATTGCGCGCAACCCCTCACCCCGGCCCTCTCCCCGCCAGCGGGGAGAGGGAGTCCCAATTTGGATCCCCTCTCCCCGTTCGGCGGGGAGAGGGTCAGGGTGAGGGGTGTTTCGGACCATGACATCCTACGACGTGATCATCATCGGCGGCGGGCCGGGAGGGAGCACGGCGGGGGCGTTGCTGGCGCGGGCGGGGCGGCGGGTGTTGATTTTGGAGAAGGAGCAATTTCCCCGGTTCAAGATCGGCGAATCGTTGTTGCCGTTCGGGAACGCGATCCTCGAACAATCCGGTGCGTGGGAGAAAGTGCGCGCGGCGGGATTCATCCCGAAACTCGGCGCGGAATTCACGACCGGTACCGGCGCGTACCGGCAACGGTTCTGGTTTCGCGATGGGTTGTTTCCCGAATACCCGGCCACGTATCAGGTGGAACGGGCGACGTTCGACGACATTTTGTTGCGGCACGCCGCCGAGAGCGGTTGCGAAGTCCGGCAGGGCACGGCGGCGACGGCGGTGCAGCTCGACGAGGCGGGCGCGACGGTCACGCTGGCCGGCGGGACGGCGGTGCGCAGCCGGTGGTTGGTGGACGCGAGTGGGCGGGCGACGTTTGTCGCGCGGGCGTTGCAGGTGCCGCGCGAGCCGATCGAAATGCCGCGGCGCGTGGCGATCTATGGTCATTTTGAAAACGTCTTTCGCTACGGCGGCGAGGCGGCCGGGCACATTGTGCTGGTGCGCTTGGCGAGCGGCGGCTGGTGCTGGTTCATTCCGTTTGCCGGGGTGAAAACATCGGTGGGGCTGGTGATGTCGCGCGAGCAGTTCCAGCAACTCGGCGGCGAACCGGCGGCGGTGTTCGCGCGGGTGGTGGCGGAGGCGCCGGAGCTGAGCTACCGGCTGCGCGACGCGCGGCGCGTCGGCGAACTGCGAGTCACCGGCGATTACACCTACGGGTTTGAACAACTCGCGTTCCCGCGCGCGTTGCTGGTGGGCGACGCGGGGACGTTCATTGATCCGATTTTTTCGTCGGGCGTGTTTCTGGCGCTGCACTCGGCGGCCAACGCGGCGCGGTTGATTCTGGCGGCGGGCGACGGACCGTTGTCGGCGCGGGCGCAACGGCAGTACACCCGCGAACTGCACCGGCTGCGCAACATTTACCTGCGGATGATCCGGGCGTACTACGACAACGACAGTTTCGCCATTTTCATGCAGCCGACGAAACGGCTGAAACTCGTCCAGACCGTCAACGGCATCCTTGCCGGCTATTCCGGGCGGCGGTTTGGAATGTGGTGGCGGCTGGAGTTGTTTCACCTGATTTGCCGGCTGCAACACCGGGTGCGGCTCGCCCCGCCGCTGGATTTCGCCGCGCCCGCCCGACCGCCGGCCACGTCGTGAACACGCGTCGGTTTCTGCCCGGTCTCGCGGCGGTGGCGGTGATTGTGCCGCTGGCGATTTGGGCCTTGCGGACGATTCACTTGCAAACGGAATTGCTCCCGTTGCTGCCGCCCCATCTGGCCAGCGTCCGCGGGATGGCGGTGTTTCAAGCCGCGTTCAGTTCCGCGCAGGAAGTCACGGTGGTGTTTACCGGAGGTGCCGCCGGGACGGCGGCCACCACACGGGTGGCCGACCGGCTCGCGCACCTGCCGGAGGTGGAAGCAGTGACGGTGCTGGGCGACGGCCGACCGGAGTTGCTGTTGAAGTCGGCGGCGTGGTTGATCGCGAACTTGCCGCCGGAGAAGTTTGCGGCGCTGCAGGCGCGGCTGCGTGATCCTGCGATTGCCGACCGGCTCGCGCGGGTGGCGGAGGATTTGACCGGGGCGATCAGCGCGGAGGACATCGCGCGGGTGCAGGTGGATCCGTTGGGGTTGCTGGAGTTGATCGAGATGCCGGGCGGCGCGAGGAGCGGCGCGCTCGGAGAGCGCGCTCTACCCGCCCGGCGGCTAACGGACTCCCATCGCTTCGA
>CAZHLM010000040.1:16119-26865 GCA_964533295.1 uncultured Verrucomicrobiota bacterium | reverse complement strand
GCGCGCGCCCTACCGGGGGTGGCGGCGGTGACGGTGCGGGCGCGGACGACGTTGCGGACGTTTGAGGATTGTCAGCGGTTTGTGGATGCGGTGCGGGACGCGGTGCAGTCGGCCCCTCACCCCGACCCTCTCCCCGCAAGTGGTGGGGCGAGGGAGTCGCAGATTCATCCCCTGTCCCTTTCGAAGGGAGAGGGTCCGGGTGAGGGTTGGGTGTCAGGGGAAGAATTCCTCATCACCGGGCGGCCGGCGTTTGTGGCGGAATCGTCGCGGCAGATGCGGCGGGATATGTTTCGGATGTTTAGCGTGGCGCTGGTGATGGTGGCGGGAGCGTTTTGGATGTTCTACCGATCGGTGCGGGCGCTGGTGTGGATTCTGGTGTTGCAGACACTGGCGGTGCTGACCGGGGTGATTGCGGCGCGGGTGATGTTCGGTGAGTTGAACGTGCTGAGTATCGGGTTCGCGGCGATCCTGCTCGGGGTGGGGATGGATTACTGCATTCTGGTTTACCACTTTCACGCGCGCGGCGCGGCCGGGGACGCCCGGCAATGGCGGTTGTTGCGGCGGGCGATCTGGTTGAGCGCGGCGACCACGGCAGCGTCGTTCGGGATTTTGTATTTCGCGGGGTTTCCCGGCTTGCAGCAACTGGCGGTGTTGATCGCGACCGGGTTGCTGGCGACGGCGTTTTTTGCGACGGAATTGGAGCCGTTGTTTCTCGAACGACATCCGCCGCGGACGCCGGCCTGGATTGGGCGCGGGGGCGACTGGTTGGCCGGGGTGGTGGCGCGGCGGCGACGGTGGATTTTGGGAGCGATGTTCGCCAGTGTGGTGGCGGTGGCGGTGACGGCGCCGGCGTGGCGACGGTTTTCGTTCTACGACGCGGATGTGAAACGGTTGCGTCCGCCGTCGAGTGAAGCGTACCGGGGCTTGGATTTGTTGTTGCAGGCGCGGCCGGGCGGCGAGCAGTTGGAGGTGATCGTGTCGGCGGAGTCGCTGGCGGAGGCGGAAACGCAGGCGCGGCGGGTCGCGCCGTCGGCGCGGTTGTTGCCGCGCGAGGATTTTCTGGAGGCCAACCGGTCGGCTTGGGCCACCGGACGGGCGGCGCGGGTGACGGCGACGTTTACGGCGGCGGGGTTCGGCACGGAGTGGGCGCGGCCGACGGTGGCGCTGATCGAGACGTTGGATGCGTGGCGGGACGGGCGGGAGGAGTTTCGCGAGGCGCGGGCGTTTTTGTCGAACACGGCGCGGTCGGAGGACGGGCGGTGGCACGCGCTGGTGCGGGTGCCGGTGGTGGAGTCGGCGGCGGCAACGTGGGCGCGGGTGGCGGCGGCGGTGCCGGGAGCCTTGCCGGCCAACTGGTCGCTGATGACGCGCGATCTGGGCGAGACGGCGCGGGGGGATTTCCGGCGGTTGTCGGGGGCGATGCTGGCGGCGGTGGTGGGGTTGTGCTGGCTGGCGCACCGGTCGGCGCGGTTGGTGGGGTTGAATTTGGTGGCACTGGGGCTGGCGGTGGCGGGGTTGGCGGGGTTGTTGTTGGTGACGCGGACGGCAATGACGTTGTTGTCGTTGCTGGCGATTCCGTTGTTGGTGGGGATGATCATTGATATCAGCCTGCATTTGGTGCTGGCGTTGGAGGAGCACGACGGGGATTTGCGGGCGACGTTTCAGCACATGGCGGCGCCGGTGACGTTGACGGGGCTGACGACGATGATCGGGTTTGGCGCGCCGATGGTGACGGCGCAGCCGGCGTTGCAGAATCTCGGGTTTGTGATGGACCTGGGGATTTTGTCGGCGGTGGTGACCGGGCTGGTGTGGTTGCCGGCGGTATATGCGACGACGCATCGGCGGCCGGGGTTTTCGCAGACGTTGTACCGGGCGTTCTGGTTTGATGTCGGGGAATGGTTGGCGGCGCGGTTGCCGGTGGCCGTGGTGCGGCGGCTCGGCCGGTGGTTGGCGCGCGGGTACCGGCTGACGCATCCGCGAACGGCGCAGGCGGTGCGGCGGAATCTGGCGTTGGTGCGGGCGGAGGCGGACGGGGCGTTGGTGCGGCGAACGTTTGAGCAGTATGGCGAGACGATCGCGGATTACTTCCTGTTGGGGACGAGACCGCGGGCGGAGGTGCTGGCGTTGGCGGAGCCGCCGGTGGGCTACGAGCATGTGCGGGCGACGCTGGCGCAAGGCAAGGGCGTGTTGCTGGTGACGGCGCACCTGGGGTTGTTTGAGTTTGGCAGCGTGTTTGCGGCGGCGCTGGATCAACCGCCGCTGGTGGTGTCGCTGCCCGAACCCAGCCCGGCATTGAGTCGCTGGCGGGCGGCCTACCGGCAGCGTTGGGGCGCGGAGACGTTGGAGGTGGGAGCGGACCCGTTTCAGTTTGTCCAGATTACCCGGCAACTGGCGCGGGGCCGGTGCGTGGCGTTGTTGATGGATCGGCCGTATGGCGCAAACCATGTGCTGGTGGATTTCCCGAACGGGCGCGTGCCGTTCTCGACCGGCCCGGCCTGGCTGGCGGTGCTGTCGGGCAGTCCGCTGGTGGCGATCACGACGGTGCGGCTGCCGAACGGCCGGCATCGCATCGAGGCGCATCCGCCGCTGGTGCCGGTGCGGTTGAACAAGTCGCGCGAGGAAATCATCGAACAGTACACGCGCGAGCTGGCCGCGATTTTTCGAAAGGCGATATGCGAGCATCCCGATCAATGGTATCAATTTGTGCCGCTCTCGCCGCGTTGACAGCGCGGGCGGAGCCGGTGCCGGAAGCGGACCGCGAGGCGATCATCGCACGGTTCGTGGCGCAGCAGGACGCGACGGAGACGTTTCAGGCGGAGCTGACGCAGCGACTGGAGTTGCGCGGACTGAAACGACCCGCAGAAAGCACCGGCCAGTTGTATTACCGGGCGCCCGACGCGCTGGCGCTGCATTTCACGCGGCCGGCCGGCGAGTTCCTGATCCAGACCGGACGCGATTCGTGGCGGAAAAAGAACCACCAACCGGTCGTCCACCAGCGCGACTCGAACGCGCACCTGTTGTTTTTGCTGTTTCGGCGCGACGGCGATGTGCGGACGGATTTTGTGTTTGCGATGGAGCGCGACGGCGACCGGCTGCGGGTGACGTTGACACCGCGTCAGCCGGACAAATTTCCGCATCTGGTGGCGATCGAGAACACGCTGGCGTGGCCCGATCTGGAAATTGTTTCGATGCGCACCGTGTTCGAGGGCGGCAACGTCATGCAGTACGACTTTGCCAACGTCCGCCGCAACGAGCCGGTCCCGCCCGCGGTTTTCGAGGTGACGCGATGAGTCTGACGCCGCATGGTCCGGGTTTTTCGTTTCTCGATCGGATCGAAATCGCGCCCGACCGTCAATCGGCCCGGGCGGAGAAATTTCTCGATCCGGCCGCGCCGTATTTCGCCGATCATTTTCCCGGCAACCCGCTGATGCCGGGCGTGTTGTTGATCGAGTGCGCCGCGCAGGCGGCCGGGGCGTTGTGGGGTCGGCCGCAGGCGTATCTGGCCGGCGTCCAGTCGTTTCGCTTCCAGAAGCCGGTATGGCCCGGCCAAACCGTTGTCAGCGAGGTTGTCGCGGAGAAGGATTTGGGGTCGTTGGCGCAATTCGCGGTGACATTGCGCGTGGCGGGGGAAACCGTCGCGCAGGGGCGGCTGGCGTTGAGCGCCGCCGTGTGAGCCGGCAGGGTGGCGTTGGATCGGGCGGCCCCTCACCCTGACCCTCTCCCCCGCGCGGGGAGAGGGGACCGCTTCCGGCTGAGTCGGTCACAGATTGGCCACGTCGCCGAAGACGGGGATGTGGACGGCGGCGCGGGGATGGAGTTCGCGCAACGTTTCGCCGAAGGCGGTGGCCGCGGGTTCGTCGCCGTGGACGACGAAGATGCCGCGCAGCGGGCCGGTCAGGCGGGCGGCCCAGGCGCGCAGTTCCTCGCGGTCGGCGTGGCCCGAGAAGGCGTTGATGGTTTCGACGCGGGCGCGAACCCGGTGGTCTTCACCGAAGATGGTGACCTTTTTGTGGCCGGTGGCCAGGTGGGAGCCGAGCGTGTGCGGGGCGCACCAGCCGACGATGAGGATGAGGTTGCGCGGGTCGCCGATGTTGTTTTTGAGATGGTGACGGATGCGACCGGCTTCGGCCATGCCGGAGGCGCTGAGGATGATGCAGGGTTGGTGATGGTCGTTGAGCGCCATGGATTCGGCGACGGTTTCGATGTAGGTGACGTGATCGGCGTCGAACGGGGTGGGATCGCGTTGCATGGCGGCGGCAAAATCGGCGTTGAAACATTCCGGGTGGCGGCGGAAAACCGCGGTGGCGTTGCGCGCCAGCGGGCTGTCCACGTAGGTCAGGATGATGGGGATGCAGCCGGTCTGGGTGAGCTGGTGCAGGACATAGAGCAGTTGTTGGGTGCGATCCACGGCGAAGGCCGGGATGATGATCTTGCCGTTTTGTTCGACGGCGCGGCGGATCATGGCGCAGAGACGGTCGTGAACATCCACGCTCGATTCGTGGACGCGATTGCCGTAGGTGCTTTCGACCAGCAGGTAATCCAAATCTTGCGGGATGGCCGGGTCGCGGAGGATTTGGTTGTGGCCGCGCCCGATGTCGCCGCTGAACGCGAAGCGGACGCGGCGGCCGTGTTCTTCGAGGTCGAGGACGATCATCGCGGAGCCGAGGATGTGACCGGCTTCCAACCAGGTGGCGCGCACGCCGGGCAGGATGTCGCGCGGTTCGTTGTGGCGGACCGGTTCGAAATGGGTCAGCGCAGCGGTGGCGTCGGCCTGCGTGTACAAGGGCGCGACCGGGGGCAGACCGCGTTTGAGATGTTTTTGGGAGACGAACGCGGCGTCCTGTTCCTGGATGTGGGCGCTGTCGAGGAGCATGTACTGGCAGAGATCGGCGGTGGCGTCGGTGGCGTAGATTTTTCCCGTGAACCCCTGCCGGCACAGCACCGGCAGCAGACCGCTGTGATCAATGTGCGCGTGGCTCAGCAGCACGGCATCCACGGCGGTGGCGTCGAAGGGCAGGCGGCTGTTGTACTCGATGGTTTTGCGGCGGCGTCCCTGAAACATCCCGCATTCGAGCAGCAGCCGGTGGCCGTTGATTTCGAGCAGGTGTTTCGAGCCGGTGGTGGTGCGGTTGGCGCCGTAGAAGTGCAATTTCACGGCGTCCTGCTTAGCAGACCGGCTCGCCCGACTCAATCACCCCGGGTGGTGCGGGCGGAGGGACTCGAACCCACACGGATTGCTCCACAGGCTCCTAAGACCTGCGCGTCTGCCAGTTCCGCCACGCCCGCAGCGGCGCCACCATACCGGAGGGCGGGGCGGCGCGCAATGCCGGGCGTAGGGAGAATTTGACAATGGCTGGAAATGTTCTAAACAGGCGTCACCCGTTTGTGAGGAGGTGACCCGTGCCGGATGTGGAGATTTTGTCGCGCGTGCAATTCGCGTTGACGGTGATGTTTCATTATTTGTTCCCGCCGTTGTCCATCGGGTTGGGGGTGTTGTTGGTGTTGATGGAGGGGATGTATCTGAAGACCCGCCATCCGCAGTACGAGGCGATGGCAAAATTCTGGACGAAAATTTTCGCGCTCAACTTCGCCATGGGCGTGGCGACCGGCATTGTGATGGAGTTTCAGTTCGGCACGAACTGGGCCACCTACTCGCGCTATGTCGGTGACGTGTTCGGCTCGGCGCTGGCGGCGGAGGGAATTTTTGCGTTCTTCCTCGAATCCGGTTTTCTCGCGGTGCTGGTGTTTGGCTGGGACAAGGTTTCGCCACGGATGCATTTTTTCGCGACCTGCATGGTGGCGTTGGGGGCGTTCTTCTCGTCCATCTGGATCATCGTCGCCAATTCCTGGCAACAGACGCCCGCCGGATTTCACATCGTTGGCGAAGGCTTGCAGGCGCGGGCGGAGATCACGGATTTTTGGGCGATGGTGTTCAATCCGTCGAGCCTGCACCGGCTGACGCACACGGTGATCGGGGCGTACATTCTCTCGGCTTTTTTCGTGATGAGCATCGCGGCCTACTATGTGTTGCGGGGCCGGCATCTGGATTTTGCGAAACGCAGTTTCACCATCGCCCTCTGGTTCGGCCTGGTCGCGTCACTGGCGGCGCCGATTTCCGGTCATTTCCAGGGCCAGAAAGTCGCCGTGACCCAGCCGGCCAAGCTGGCGGCGATGGAAGGACATTTCCTGACCGGCGACGGCGGGACACCGTTGTATCTGGTCGGCCACCCGGATGCGAGCGGCGGGCGGACGCGCGGCGTGGCGGTGCCGGGACTGTTGAGCTGGTTGGTCCATGGCGACGCCGCGAAACCGGTGACAGGTCTGGATCAATTCCCGCGAGAGGACTGGCCGCCGGTGGCGATCACGTTTCATTCGTTCCGATTGATGGTCTGGCTGGGGTTGTTGTTCATCGCGTTGACGGCGCTCGCGGCGTGGCTGCATTGGCGGGGACGGTTGTTTGAGACGCGCTGGTTGTTGTGGGTGTTTGTCTGGGCCGTGCCGCTGCCCTACCTCGCCAACCAAGTCGGCTGGATCGCCGCCGAAGTCGGCCGCCAACCGTGGGTCGTTTACGGATTGTTGCGCACCAGCGATGCGTTGTCCAAGGCCGTGAAAGCCGAGCAGGTGCTCGGCTCGATCATCATGTTTCTGATCATCTACGCCCTGTTGTTCGCGGTGTTTTTGTTCATCCTCGACCAGAAAATCAGGCAAGGACCGGAAGCGCCGGAGCATCCCGAGCCGGCCCCGACCGGGGCCGGCTGGCTGAAAGCGGCCGGCGCCCGCGCCGGCACGGGCGGCGGGTCGCTGGCCGATGCGGAGGAACGGTAGCCATGGATCTGAATACCATTTGGTTCATCCTGCTCGGCGTGCTGCTGACCGGCTACGCGATTCTCGACGGGTTTGATTTGGGCGTCGGCATCCTGCATCTGGCGGTGAAAAAGGACGAGGAGCGACGGGTGTTGATGAACTCGATCGGGCCGATTTGGGACGGCAACGAGGTCTGGCTGGTGACGTTTGGCGGCGCGTTGTTCGCGGCGTTTCCCCACGCCTACGCGACGGTTTTCAGCGGGTTCTACACGGCGTTCATGATCCTGTTGTGCGCGCTGATTTTCCGCGCCGTCTCGATGGAGTTTCGCAGCAAACGCGAGTCGCCCGCCTGGCGACAATTCTGGGACGTGGCGTTTTGCGTGGCCAGCACGGTGGCGACCCTGTTGTTCGGCGTGGCGGTGGGCAACGCGATGCGCGGGATGCCGATTGGCGCCGACATGGAATATGTCGGGACGTTTGCCGATCTGTTGCATCCGTACGCCGTGTTGGTCGGCTTGTTTGCCGTGGCCACCTTTGCGATGCACGGCTCGATCTATCTGTATTTGAAAACCGAGGGCGAGTTGCAGGCGCGCATCCAACACTGGATGTGGAAAACGTTTGGCATCTTCCTCGTGTTTTATCTCTTCGTCACCATCTTCACGCTGGTGGACGTGCCGTTGGCGACGCGCAACTTCCGCGAACATCCGTGGGTTTGGATCGTGGTGGTGTTGAACATTCTGGCCATCGCCAACATCCCGCGCGCCATTTACCAGAAACGGCCCGGCTACGCCTTCGTCTCCTCGTGCGCCACCATCGCGGCGCTGACGTTCCTGTTTGGCGTCGCGCTGTTCCCCGACCTGGTGCATTCCTCGCTGGACCCGGCGTGGAGCCTGACGATTTACAACGCCGCCTCCTCGCCGAAAACGCTGGGCATCATGCTGACGATTGCGATCCTGGGCATGCCGTTCGTGCTGGCCTACACCGCGGTGATTTACTGGGTCTTTCGCGGCAAAGTCCAACTCGGCAAGTTTAGCTACTAAACGCTCGACTCCGCGCGCCCGCTTTGCTAGGAACCACCTCGTGGTCGCGACGTAAATCCATCTCGCCGTGGCGCCGTTGGGCGCCGCGGCGTTTGTTTTTTGCGCCCGCCCGCAACAGAGGAGAAGCAGGCTATGGCACGAGGCACCGTGAAGTGGTTCAACGAGAAGAAAGGTTTCGGATTCATCCAACAGGCGGAGGGCGGCCCGGACGTCTTCGTCCATTACTCCGCCATTGCCGGCAACGGCTTCAAAACGCTCACCGAAGGACAAACCGTCGAGTTCGATCTGGTGCAGGACGCCAAGGGCGCCAAAGCCCAAAACGTCCGCGTCGCCTGACGCCCCGCTTCCGCCTGGTTCCGCCTTACGCTGCCGGCACGCTCGTGGTAGAGTGCGCCCGTGAAGAATCTTGTGCTCGCCGGCTTCATGGGCACCGGCAAAACGGTCGTCGGACAACGCGCCGCCGCCCGGCTCGGCCACCGCTTCGTGGACACCGATCAACTGATCGAGCAACGCGCCGGCCGCACCATTGCCGAACTGTTCGCCACCGAGGGCGAAACGCGCTTTCGCCAGCGCGAGCGCGCCGTCATTCAGGAACTGGCCGCCCAACAAAACCTCGTCATCGCCACCGGCGGCGGCGTGGTGCTCAACCCCGACAACCTCCGCGACCTCGAGGCCAGCGGCGTCGTCATCTGTCTCTGGGCCGAGCCCGCCGTCATCCTCCAACGCACGCGGCAGCACACGCACCGGCCGTTGCTGCACGGTCCCGACCCGGCGCGCCGCATCGCCGAATTGCTCGCCGAACGCGCTCCGCTCTACCGCGCCATCGCCCATCGCGTGGACACCTCGCACACCACCGTGGAGGAAAATGTCGAAGATGTCCTCACCATCTACCGCCATCAAACAACGGGCGCGTGAACTCGGCTTTGACCTCGTCGGCATCACCACCGCCGACCCGCCGCCGCACCTGCCGGCGTTCCAAAACTGGCTGGCCCGCGGCGACCACGGCGAGATGACCTACCTCGAACGGCGCGCCGCCGACCGCGCCGACCTCCAGCGGCTGCTGCCCGGCGTCAAATCGGTCATCGTCGTCGGCCTGAACTACCATACCGGCCCGGCCCACGGAATCGCCTGCTACGCCCACGGCTCGCGCGACTACCACGACCTGCTCGGCGACAAACTCCGGCAACTGGCCGCCTTCCTGACCGGCCTCGGCGGCGCCGCGAAATGGTACGTGGATACCGGCCCGATTCTCGAACGCGATCTAGCCCAACGCGCCGGCATCGGCTTCATCGGCAAACACACCAACCTCATCAGCCGCGCCCTCGGCAACTGGTTCTTCCTCGGCGAAATCCTCACCACCCTCGACCTGCCACCGGATCGGCCCGAGAAAGAATACTGCGGCACCTGCACCCGCTGCCTCACGGCTTGTCCGACTCGCGCCATCCCCGCGCCCTACCGGCTCGATGCGCGCCGCTGCATCAGCTACCTGACCATCGAACTGAAAGGCAGCATCCCGGTCGAGTTGCGCCCGCTGATCGGCGAGCGGATTTTCGGCTGCGACGATTGCCTCGAAGTCTGTCCTTGGAACCGCTTCGCCAAACAATCACCCATCCGCGAATTCCAGCGCCGTCCCCTCCCCCCGCTGACCGAATTCCTCGCGTGGGACGACACCCGCTTCCGTGATTTCTTCCGCGGCACACCGATCTACCGGCTGAAACGCCGCGGCTTTCTGCGCAACGTCTGCGTCGCCCTCGCCAACCGCGGCGACCGCGCCGCCCTACCGGCACTGGAACGCGCCCGGCAAGATGCGGAGCCGCTGGTGCGCGAACACGCCGCGTGGGCCTGCGACCGGCTGCAAAACAACTCGGAGCGGCCCTGAGCCGCAACGACGCCGCCCGAAAACCGCTCACCCTGACCCATGAACCTCTTCCCGCAGGCGGAGCGCGCCAAGTGAGCACCGCTGTGTTTCCGCCGCATCGTTTCGGGTTTAGCCGCGTCTCTATAAGGCGCGCCCGGTGCCCGACGTAGCATTGCCCCCGGCACGGCTCGTAGAGCCGTGGCGACACCGGTTTCTCTCTCCCCGCGTGAGGGGGGGCCGGGTGGGGGCCACCGCGCTTCAACGGCATCGTTTCGGCTGAGACCGGCGCCCCATTCCATGACCGTCCGCCATTTGCACGACTTTGTAACAATTGTTACAAAGTCGTGCAACGCCTCCCCGAGGGCAACGCGGGGTGGTGGCGGGTGAAGTTTCCACGGGTTCACCACTGCAGCGTCCCCGGGAATGGGCGCGCCGGGGCTTGTCGGCGGCGGGTGGCTGCGGTAGCCTCGGCGCGCCCCGTGAAGGAGAACCATCATCGTGAGCACCCTGACCCGTTTCGTCCTGCCCGCCTCGGAGTTGCCGACGCACTGGTACAATTTGTTGGCCGATCTGCCGCAGCCGTTGCCGCCGCCGTTGCATCCGGGCACGCGACAGCCGATTCAGGCGGCGGAGATGACGGCGTTGTTTCCCGAGAATCTGGTGGCGCAGGAGATGACCAGCGAGCGCTGGGTGGCCATTCCCGAGCCGGTCCGTGAAATCTACGCGTTGTGGCGTCCGACGCCATTGTTGCGGGCGGTACGACTGGAGCGGGCGCTGAAGACGCCGGCGCACATCTATTACAAGTACGAGGGTGGCAGTCCCGCCGGCAGTCACAAACCAAACACCGCCGTTGCGCAGGCGTATTACAATCAGCAGGCCGGTACAAAACGGTTGGCCACCGAGACCGGGGCGGGTCAATGGGGTTCGTCGCTGGCACTGGCCTGCCGGCTGTTCGGGCTCGAGTGTTGCGTGTACATGGTGCGCGTCAGTTTTCACCAGAAACCGTATCGCAAACTGATGATGCAGACGTGGGGCGCGACGGTG
>CAZHLM010000040.1:0-16019 GCA_964533295.1 uncultured Verrucomicrobiota bacterium | reverse complement strand
ACACGCTGGGCCACGATTACATTCCGCCGCGGATCCATGCCGGTGGGCTGCGCTATCACGGGATGGCGCCGACTGTCAGCCACGCGCACCAGCTCGGGCTGTGCGAGGCGGTGGCCTATCCGCAATCGAAGGTGTTTGAAGCGGCGGTGCTGTTTGCGCGGACGGAAGGGATCATTCCCGCGCCCGAGCCATCCCACGCCATCCGTTGTGCAATCGACGAGGCGGTGAAAGCGCGCGAGGAGGGGCGGCGCAAGGTCATCCTGTTTAATCTCTGCGGTCACGGCATGCTTGATCTGGCCTCGTACGACGCCTTTCTCAGCGGTCAGTTGACCGACTGAGCCGGTACCGTGTGGTGGAAACAGCGGCCCTCTCCCCGCTTGGCGGGGAAAAAAGGTCAGGATGATGGGAGCCGGGTTCAACGGCGCGCGGGCTGGTCATCAAAAAACAAACAGGCGGTGAGGCGCGCGCCTCACCGCCCGGTTGTGTCCCTTTACCCCTACTTGACTTCGTAGATCACGACCGTGCCGCTGATCTCGTGGGCGACAATCAACAGCGCGTGGCCGGTCGGGCTGGCGCTGGCCGGCACGAACTCCACGCCTTCGGGCGCCACGTCATCGGTCCAGATGTACTGGACGAATTGCGGCGCGGTCGGGCTGGTGACGTCGTACATCATGACGCCGCCGATACGTTCCAAGCCGATGAAGGCGTAGGTGCGGCCGTTGACGACGCCGAGAGCCAGACCTTCCGGCTCCGGTCCCTTGTTGTCGCTGCGGGTGTCGAACGGATGACCATTGAACTCCGCGGGCCGCAGTTGGGCGGTGATTTGTTCGAGTTGGTCGGCGCTGTCGAAGACCTGCGTGAGCGTTCCGTCGAGGTTCGCCCGCCAGATCGAGAACGACCGGCCGCCCAGCGTGTAAAGCTGGTCGTAATCGCTGTCGTTATCGGTGTCGCCGAGCGTCGTGGTGATGGTCAACCGGCCCAGCGCCGCGTTGTCGCGCAACGCGCTCGCATCCGGGAAGGCCGTCAGGTCGAGCGTGACACTGGCAACGCGCTTCTCCTCGCTGAACGTGGAGTAGTCACGCGCATCGCCTTCGTTGGCGGTGACGAGGTAGTTGACCCAGCCAACCCGGTAACAACCGATGGCGTCGGGCTGGTACATGCCGAAGACCGGCCACGGCGCGATGTTGATCGCGTTGTCGCGATCGCTGGCATCGAGGCCGGACTGCGTCCAGTCCTTGTAGCCGAGCGGCGCGATCTTGACGACTTTGGCCAGCGGTATGTTGACGATGGCCACGGCATTGTTCTCCTGCAATGTGACATAAGCGAACAGCGAGTCGGGGCCGAAGGCGATGTATTCGGGCTCGAGGTCCTGCGCAACCGTAGCATTCGGTCCGTAGATGCGAACGCCGGCCGCCTGCAAGGCGGCTTTCTGGCTGTTAAACGCGGTGAATCTCGCGTGCCGCGTGTCCCACGACCGCAGTTTCAAGCCGAATCGCAGGCGCAAGGTGTTGATGATCGAGACCGAGCCTTCGGGATCATGCGAGTAGTCCGTGGTGGGTTCGCCTTCGTTGGCCGCGAGAACCCAGACGCCGTTCGGGCTGAACGCCACCATGTCCGGCAACGCGCCGACGGTCGCCTTGTCCAGCAGCGTGCCGTTGGTGTTGAAAAACGCCACCAAGCCCGGCAACTGCCGGTCCTGCGCGTCCTTGCGTTCCACCGCCACCGCGACCAGACCGCAATGGACGGCGACGCTGTTCGGCGAGGCCTCCGCGGTCGCGTCCGAGAACAGGCCGCGGATGTCAATCCGCGAGATCAGTGTCGGCGAAGCCGGTACGGCCAGATTCACAATGTCCACCGACCCGGTGGCGGCATTGACAACAAACATCCGTTTGCTGATTCGGTCGAAGGCGGTGATTTCCGCCGCGCCATCGCCCAGGCCGGAATCGTAGTGGCCGAGCCGGCTCAGCTTCGCCGCGCCTGCGGGCGCGACCGGCGGGAACGCCGCCGAGTCGCTGCGCGAGTTCAGATTCTGAATCCGGTCATCCTGCCCGTACGGCAGGTCCGCTTCCTGAAAAGCCTCGGCGGGGCTGCCGTGGAATGTTTGGAGGAAGTTCGCCAGCGCAGTCTGCTCGCCGGTGGTGGTGTCCACGCGATTCTCACCCAGCGTCGGGAACGGATAGTTGTCGCCGCCGTTGGCGAGGAAGTTCAACGTCACCACGCGGATCGGGCGGTTCGGATCGCCCTGCACCACGCCGTCCTTGACCAGCACGTCCAACGTCGCGCCGTCCCAATCCTTGATCGAGGCCGACTGCACGCGACTACCCGCCGGCAGGTCCGGATCGAAACTGAACGCCACGCCGCCGACCTGCGGGAATTGGCCGGGGGTCGCGCCCGGCGCGGTCGCGGCCACGCCGTGTTCGAGGATTTGCACCAGCTCGGCGGCCGTCACGGTGACGAGCGAGAGCAGGTTGTTAAACCGCAGGGTGTTTTCGATGTCGAGCTGGGAGATTTCGGTGGCCTGCTTGCCGGACAGCGGGTTGGCCCGGGTGGGCAACAATTCGCCCGTCATGCCATCCACGTATCCGATCAGGTCGCGGATCCCGCCGCCGTTCTTGATCGAGACGCGCACCGTCGGGTCCACCTGTTGGGCAGCCCAGAGATTCGCGTCGGCCGACAGGTCGCCGAGGTTGGTCTGCTGGGTGCGAACGAACGCGCGGCGGCCTTCCAGAAACACATCGCTGTTGCCGTACACCGTCGCGTCTTTCGCGATCACCACGGCCGTCACGGCGTCGGTGAGGATTTTCACGCGCTGGGCTTTCGTGCCGGGCAGGAACGCGTCGGCGGGATTGGTCCAGACCGCGGCGACACCGGCCGCGTCGGTCTTGTACGCGCCGCTGACGGCGGGATCAATGCTGGCGGGGATGATTTTACCCGCCGCGTCGAACTCGACAACCAGCCGGCCCACATACCGGTAGTAGTCGTCGGTGCTGAGAATCACCGCCGGATCACCGTCGGCGTTTGTCGTCAGAATCGGATAGGCTCCTTGCGCGACATCACCGGGCCACAACGCGTCCGTGCTGTCGGCCAGGAGGGTGCTCGACCCGCCGCCGATCACAATGTCCACGCCGCTGAGCAACGGCAGCAGTTGCTGTTCAAGCGCGAGCTGTTGCAGATGGGTGACGAGGATGATTTTGTTCACGCCCGCTCCGAGCAACTGATTGACTACCGGCTGGATGATGGTCGCCAGCGCGGCCATGTTGTCGGTGCCCGCGCCCGGATTTTTCACGGTGGTCAACCCCGGCGAGGAAATGCTCGCCAGCCGGGGCGTGGTCACTCCGACGACGCCAAACAATTCACCGCCGCGATTGATGATGGTGGCGGCGGCGAGTTTCTTTTTCGTGGCCGCCGCGGTCAGGTCGCCCAGCGAGCCTTTGAACTCGGTGTTCTCCACGAGGTTCGACTCAAAGAGCGACGCGAGGTTCGGATCGGCGCTGAAATCGAGGTTGGCGCTGAGGTAGGGGAAATCCGCGCCGAGCCAGCGCGCGTCGGGTCCGGGCCGGATGTCGGCGCCGATCAACTCGCGGATCTTGGGGGTACCGGCATCGAACTCGTGATTGCCGAGCACCGAGGCGTCGAACCCGATCAGGTTCATCACCGCGATGTCCACCCGGCCTTCGGCCTCGCGCACCTGCGGATACCCGAGCGCGGTCCGCAACGGGGTGCGCAAGCTGGGGTCACCGGCCGCCGAGAAGAACGGGCCGGGAATGTAATTATCGCCCGCCGACAGCAGGATGGACGGAATGCCTGCCGCCGCCGCGTCGGCTTCCAAGCCTTGCACCACGGCGGCGAAATTGGGGATGTTCTCGATGGCGTTGACACTGCCTTCGAGATCGGATGCGTGCAGCAACTGCAATTTGGTCTGCGCCTGCGCGGTCGTCAGCGCCGCGCACAACGCCGGTAGACACCATTTCAGCCACGAATAAGCCATGTTCCCTTCCTCCTGGGTTCGCGTTTGGTTCGATGAATTGCCTGACGCTCCTCTTCTGCGGTTGGCAGGTGACAGCCGAGTGTCAATCGGCTGAGCTTTCGGCAACATTTGCGCCGCCGGGAATTCGCTTGTCCCTGCTGCCGCCGCCGACTACACCCAAGGCGCATGGTGACGCTGTTCACGGTGACGATTTTCTGGGGCGCGACGTTATTGTTCGTCGTCCAACCCTTGTTCGGGCGGCTGGTGTTACCGTTGCTCGGCGGCGCACCGGCCGTGTGGAACACCTGTCTGGTGTTTTTTCAGGCCGCATTGCTGGCCGGCTACGGGTACGCGCACGGGCTGGGAACGCGGGTGCGCGCGGGCCGGCAAATGTGGTGTCACGCCGTGCTGGTGGTGGTCGCGGCGCTGTGTCTGCCGATTGCCATCCCAGCGGATTGGTCGCCGCCGACGGAGCAGAACCCCGTTCCGTGGCTGCTCGCCGCCGCGGCGGTGACAGTTGGGTTGCCGTTTTTTGTCGTCTCGGCCACCAGCCCGTTGTTGCAGCGCTGGTTTGCGGCGACGCATCATCCGCAGGCCGGTGATCCTTACTTTTTATACGCCGCCAGCAACGCCGGTAGCCTGCTGGCGCTGCTGAGCTACCCGGTGCTTGTCGAACCGCGGTGGGGGTTGCGGGCGCAAAGCCGGTGGTGGGCCATCGGGTATGCGGGCCTGGCGGCGCTGGTGCTGGCATGCGGTTGGGCGGCGCGGCGCGACGGTGCGGCCCGCCCGGCAGCCTTCCCGGCCGCGGCGGCCGAGCCAATTCGTGCCGGTCGGCGAGTCCGGTGGCTGTTGCTGGCGTTGGCGCCGTCGAGCCTGATGATGAGCGTGACCAATTACATCTCGACGGACATCGCGGCGATTCCGTTGCTGTGGGTCGTGCCGCTGGCGTTGTATTTGGGGACGTTCGCGCTGGCCTTTGCGCGCCGTCAATGGCTCGGACCGACGGCAGTGACGCGGTTGTTTCATCTCTTGTTGATCGTGGTGGCCGTGACGCTGGCTCTCGGCGTGACCGAACCGTTGACGTGGTTGATCCCGCTGCACCTGGCCGGGCTGTTCGCCGCCGGCTGGATGTGTCACCGGGAACTGGCCGCCGACCGACCGGCTCCGCAACGGTTGACCGAATTTTATTTTTGGATCGCGGTAGGCGGGGTGTTGGGCGGCGCGTTCAACGCGCTGGTGGCCCCGGTCATTTTTCCGGCGGTGTGGGAATATCCGCTGGGCTTGGTGCTGGCGGCGGCGCTGGCGCCGCGCGGCGACGGGTCGCGGGACCGACGCGATTGGCTCTACCCCGCTGCGCTGTTGGTGGTGAGCGCGGCGGCCGCGTGGGCAGCCCGGCGGCTACCGGCCCCGGACAGCGCGGCGTTGCTGGGACGGCTGGCGGTGGCGTTGCCGGCGGTGGTCTGCTACGCGTTTGCGAAACGGCCGGTGCGGTTCGCGCTGGGACTGGCGGCGGTGCTGGTGGTCGGCGCGGCGCAGGCGCGCTGGCAGAAACCGACATTGTGGCAGGAGCGGTCGTTTTTTGGAATTCACCGGGTGGATCAGCAGGGGGAACTGCACCGGCTGTTGCACGGTTCGACGGTGCACGGCGCGCAACACCGCGCGGCCGAGCGGCGACGCGAACCGGTGTTTTATTACGCGGCGACCGGCCCGCTCGGACAGATCATGGCGCAGCGAAAGCCGGGCCGGGTGGCGGCGGTCGGTCTGGGCACCGGGGTCGTCCTGTGTTACGCGCAGCCGGGCGATGAGTGGACATATTATGAAATTGATCCGGTCGTGGAACGGATCGCGCGGGATGAACGGTTTTTTACGTACCTTGCCGACACGGCGGAACCGGTAAGCGTGGTGTTGGGAGACGCGCGGCTGACGTTGCGGCACGCGCCGGACGCCGGGTATCAGACGTTGATTCTGGATGCGTACAACTCGGACGCGATTCCGTTGCATCTGATCACGCGCGAGGCGTTGGCGTTGTACCGGCGAAAACTCGGCCCGGGCGGCTGGCTGGTCTGGCATCTGACGAATCGGCACATGGAACTGGAGCCGGTGGTGGCGGCGTTGGCGGAAGATGCCGGCTGGGTCTGCCGCATCCAACACGAACGGGAGATTTCCCCCGCCGAAGCCGCCGCCGGCAAAGCCGCGTCGAAATGGGCAGTGATGGCCGCCCGCGAGGAGGATTTGGGCGCGTTGGCGACCGATCCCCGGTGGCGGCCAGCCACCGCCCGCCCCGGCGAGCGCTTGTGGACGGATGATTACACGAACCTGTTCGGCGTGTTGCGCCGGTAAGGGGCGGTTACTTCTTCCACTGCGCGAGATTTTTTTGCCAGAGCTTCTCGGTTTCTTTGGCGAGGAAGACGGCGTCTTCCCAGACGTTGGGGAACGTGGACAAGCCGTAGCCGTGGGCGATGGGACCGTTTTCCGGGCAGACGTAGAGGACTTCGCCGCCGCGGGCGCCTTTCAACCAGCAGGCCAGCAAAGCATCCACAAATTCTAGGTAGTGTTTGCCTTCGGGGCTGAGGTTGCCGTGGCCGTCGGTCATCGGGACCTGGCAATGATGACCGTTGAAAGGTCGGAAATGCATCTGGCGGGCGAGTCGAATCAGGTCGGGATGATCAAGCAGCCGGTTGGCGTACGGGGGCGCGATGTGTTTGACGACGGCGAAATGGGAGAAGTCGAAACAGAACCGGCATTTTTTGCCGGTGGCTTGTTGGTAGAGCCGCGCAATCTCCCAGGTTTTCTCGGGCGTCTCGGTGCAGGTGTCGCGGTGAACTTCGAGGTCAATTTGCAGGCCGAGTTTTTTGGCGACCGGCTGCATCTTCACCCACGTTTTCGCCGCGACGCGCGGCGGGGTGTCGTGATCCCAGAGCTGAACGTTGACCCGCGCGCAGCCGGTCGTCGCGGCAGCTTGGAGGCGGTCCTCGTAGGTCTTGTCGTTGGCGTCCACGTAACAAATGTAGTCCAGCCCGGCGGCGCGCACGGCAGCCGCCGTGTTGGCATCGGCCCCGCCGCCCATCGCCTGAAAGCCGGCGGCTTTGGCGCGGCGGATTTTTTCTTCGAGGCTCCATTCGGCTTGGCCGAGCGGCTGGCCGGTCAACGTCCAGAAGCCGGCAAATTGTTTCAGTTGCGGGGCAGGTTTGGTGGTTGCCATATGTTTTTCCTCCGAGACGCGGCGGATAGTACGGAAAAGATCCGGCGTGTAAACACAAAACCCCGGCAGGCCGCCGGGGCCTGCCGGGGTTGAGAACGACCGGGCCGTTAGCTTTGCCGGCCGAACTTGCGGGACAGGACGGCCAGGCCGCTGAGGCTGGCGCCGAGCAGCAGCACGGTCAGGCCGCCATCCGGCACTTTGTAGCGGCCTTGCGCCTCGAGTTTGGCGACTTTCAGGTACGTGTCGCCCGAGGTCACGGTGACGGTGTAGTTGAGGATGCCATCCGTGTTGAGGCTGCCGATCAACGTGCCCGTCAAAGCGCCCGAGTGCCAGTCGTACGCGATATGGGACCCGTCCACTTCCTGATCATCGATGAACAAACTCCCATCGAGGTAGATGTCCACGAATTCCTGAACGTCGGTTTGGTCGTCGGCAAACGCAAATGACGCCGTGGCGGAAGTCACTTCCATCGTCGCCGGATTAAACCCGTCGGCCAGAATGTTGAACGTGGACGAGTAGCTGGGGTCGGACGGCCGCAAGAACTTCAACGGATAGCCGCTGTCCACATCCACCCACGTCAGAGCCAAAGCCGAATGTACCCCGCCCACCAACATCATGGACGCCACCACTGTCATCATCGCTTTGCGAATCATATCTCCCTTTCCCTGTTTCGTTTGATGTTTCCCACCCGAAGCCGGGTGTGTACTGTACCCGGCACGCAGTGACGCAATCCCCGAACCAACCACATGACTGCGTATCTGAATCGGGTTTCGGAGAACGTTTCATGTAGTTGGAAACCAGGGTCTTAAATCCGGCCAAGAAATTTCCAATTCTTTCCCCTACAGTCTGCCGGAATGTGACGGAGTGTAACGGATGCCGACATTCGATTGGTTGAATGGAAACGTCAGACATCCCCAATTATTGTGCCGGTCGAAACTTGCGTTGAATCTCGGACCAGCAAGCATTGCCCGAGAGTTTTACAAGAAGCCCGCACATTTCTCCCCGTTTGGTAACCCGCACAAACCGGGCCGGCAAAAAAACCTCTATTGACTTGTCTTATAATTCCGTGTAGTACCATTGCAGTTTCTAATTCGAATTTTTATGCAGGTCGAAGCGCTCAAAATTTTTTGCGATGTAGCGCGGCTGCGAAGTTTTTCGCGGGGGGCCGCGGAGAACCAGGTCACGCAATCCACGGCGAGCCAAACGGTGCATCATTTGGAGGAACATCTCGGCGTGCAGTTGATCGAGCGGGCGCAACGTCCGTTGCGATTGACGACGGAGGGTAAAACCTTTTACGAGGGGTGCCGGGAGATTGTGCATCGGTATTTCGACTTGGAGCAATCCATCCGGCAACTGCACCGCGCGGCGAATACCCAGGTGCGGATTGCCGCGATTTATTCCGTGGGCTTGGGGGACATGAACCAGCTCGCGCAGGAATTTGGCCGCCGCCACGCGCCCGCGCACGCGCAGGTGGAATACCTTCACCCCGACCGGGTGTATGAGCGTGTGATTGAGGAAGTCGCGGATTTGGGGATCGTGTCGTTTCCACGGTCGCGGCGCGAGGTGGTGGTCATTCCGTGGCGGAAAGAGGAAATGGTTCTGGCCTGTCCCCCCGAACACCCGTTGGCCAAGGAACGCAGCGTGGCGCCGCGCGCGCTCGCGGGGGAATCGTTTGTGGCGTTGGAGGAGAATTTGACGATTCGGCGGGAGACGGACCGCTTTCTGAAACGGCACGGCGTTCCGGTGACCGTGGCGCTGGAATTCGACAACATTGAGGCGGTCAAACGCGCGGTGGAAGTCGCGTCGGGTCTCGCGATTTTGCCCCGCCCCACCCTGCAACGCGAGGTGCAATCCGGCACGCTCGTGGCGGTGCCGCTGGCGGGAGCGGAGTTCACGCGGCCGCTGGGCATCATTCATCGGCGCGGGAAACGACTCACCGCCAGCGCGCAGCATTTTGTGGAACTGCTTCAGACCGGGTTGAACGGCAACGGGCGAAACGGAGATCATTAGAACATGAAACAGGACATTCATGGTCCGCGGGCGCAGGGGTTGTACGACCCCCGCTACGAGCGCGACGCGTGCGGCGTCGGCTTCGTGGTCAACATCAAGGGCCGGGCGTCGCACCAGATTGTGGAGGACGCGTTGACGGTGCTGGAGAATCTCCGGCATCGCGGCGCCTGCGGCTGCGAAGCGAACACGGGCGACGGCGCCGGGATCCTGCTGCAGGTGCCGCATGAATTCCTCAAACACGCGGTCGGCAGGGCAAAGATCGCGCTGCCGGGCCCGGGCGAATACGGCGTGGGCATGGTGTATTTGCCGCCGAAAGACAAGGACCGCTACAAGGTCGAGAAGTTGTTCGAGGAGATCATCGCCGCGGAGGGGTTGACGTTGCTCGGCTGGCGGACGGTTCCCTGTAACAACGCGAGCCTGGGTTGGACGGCCCGCGCGGCGGAGCCGGTGGTGCGGCAGGTGTTCATCGCGCGGCCGGCCGCGATCAGCGACGACCTCGCGTTCGAGCGGAAACTCTACGTGCTGCGCAAGCTGGCCGAACGCGGCATCCGGTACTCGGGCGTCACCGGCGGCCAGTATTTCTATGTGGCCAGTCTCTCGGCGCGGACGATGGTGTACAAAGGCATGCTCATGCCGGATCAGGTGCCGGCCTTTTACGCGGACTTGAGTGATCCCCGCATGGCCAGCGCGCTGGCGCTGGTGCATTCCCGGTTCAGCACGAACACCTTTCCCAGTTGGGAACGCGCCCACCCCTACCGCTATATCGCCCACAACGGCGAGATCAACACCCTGCGCGGCAACGTCAACTGGATGCACGCCCGCGAAGCGTTGCTGGAGTCCGACTTGTTCGGCGCGGACATCCAGAAAATCAAACCGATCATCCACGAGGACGGCAGCGACTCGGCGATGTTCGACAACTGCCTCGAGTTCCTCGTGCTCAGCGGCCGGTCGTTGCCGCACGCGGTGATGATGATGATTCCCGAGCCGTGGGAAAACCATGAATCCATGTCAGACGAGAAGCGAGCCTTCTACGAATACCATTCGTGCCTGATGGAGGCGTGGGACGGCCCGGCTTCGATCGCGTTCACCGACGGGCGCGTCATCGGCGCGGTGCTCGACCGCAACGGCCTGCGTCCCTCGCGCTACTACGTGACGAAAGACGACCGCGTGATCATGGCCAGCGAGGTCGGCGTGCTCGACGTGCCGCCGCACCAGGTTTTGCAAAAAGGGCGCCTGCAACCGGGCCGGATGTTCCTGATTGATACAGAACAGGGCCGGATCGTGGCGGATGAGGAATTGAAACACCGGATCGTCACCGCCCGGCCCTACCGGCTGTGGCTGAACGAGAACCTCGTCCAGCTCGCCGACCTGCCGGAGCCGACGCACGAAATCGCAGTGGATCACCCGACCGTGACGCTGCGCCAGCAGGCGTTCGGCTACACGTTCGAGGATTTGCGGATCCTCATCGGCCCGACGGCGCGCGACGGCGTGCAGCCGCTCGGTTCGATGGGCACGGACACGCCGCTGGCGGTGTTGTCGAACAAACCGCAACTGCTCTACAATTATTTCAAGCAGTTGTTCGCGCAGGTCACGAACCCGCCGATTGACGCGGTGCGCGAGGAGATCATCACCTCCTCGCAGATCGGCGTCGGCTCGGAAGGCAACCTGTTGCAGCCCGGCCCGCTGAATTGCCGGCAAATCAACCTGCCGCATCCGGTGCTGACCAACGCCGAGTTGGAAAAACTGCGCCACATCCACCGCCCCGGCTTCCGGGCCGTCACACTGCCGATCCTGTTCCCGGTGGCCCGCGGCGGCGCGGGGCTGGAAGCGGCGCTCGACGAGTTGTTCGCGCAAGCCGACCGGGCCATTCGCGACGGCGTCAACATCCTCGTGCTCTCCGACCGTGGCGTGACGGCAACGCAAGCGCCGATCCCGGCGTTGCTGGCCGTCTCGGGGCTGCACCATCACCTGATCCGCAACGGAACGCGGACGAAAGTCGGGCTGGTGCTCGAATCCGGCGAGCCGCGCGAGGTGCATCACTTCGCGTTGCTGATCGGCTACGGCGCCAGCGCGATCAATCCGTATCTGGCCTTCGAGACGATTGCCGACATGATCGCGCAAGGGTTGTTGACCGGCGTGGACTACCCGCACGCGGTCAAAAACTTCATCAAAGGCACCGTCAAGGGCATCGTCAAAACCATGGCCAAGATGGGCATCTCGACCATTCAGAGTTATTGCGGCGCGCAAATCTTCGAAGCGATTGGGTTGAATCAGGAGGTCATTGACAAGTACTTCACCTGGACGGCCTCGCGGATCGAAGGCGTGGGCATCGAGACCCTGGCCGAGGAAGTCGCGCGGCGCCATCGCCATGCGTTCCCCGACCGCCCCGTCAACGGTCAGGTGCTCGACCCCGGTGGCCAGTACCAGTGGCGGCGCGACGGCGAGTACCACCTCTTCAACCCGGAGACGGTGCACAAGCTCCAACTCGCCACGCGAACGAACGACTACCGGGTCTTCAAGGAATACTCCGCGCTCGTCAACACGCAGGACAAACAACTCGCGACACTGCGCGGTCTGCTGGATTTCAAGTTCGCGCCGCAACCGATTCCGCTCGACGAAGTCGAGCCGGTCGAGAGCATCGTCAAACGGTTCAAGACCGGCGCGATGAGCTACGGTTCGATCAGCCAGGAAGCGCACGAGGCGCTGGCCATCGCCATGAATCGCCTCGGCGGCAAAAGCAATACCGGCGAGGGCGGCGAAGACCCCGAACGCTACGTCTGGACCAACGAGCGGGGCGACTCGAAAAACTCCGCCATCAAACAGGTCGCCAGCGGCCGTTTCGGCGTGACGAGCTTGTACCTGACGAAAGCCCGCGAGTTGCAAATCAAGATGGCGCAGGGCGCCAAACCCGGCGAGGGCGGCGAGTTGCCCGGCCCGAAAGTCTATCCGTGGATCGCCAAAGTGCGCGGCACCACCGCCGGCGTGGGGCTGATTTCACCGCCGCCGCACCACGACATCTATTCCATCGAAGACCTGGCCGAGTTGATCCACGACCTGAAAAACGCCAACCGCGAAGCCCGGATCAGCGTCAAGCTCGTCGCCGAAGTCGGCGTGGGCACCATCGCGGCGGGCGTGTCGAAAGCGCACGCCGACGTCGTGCTGATCTCCGGTTACGACGGCGGGACGGGCGCGTCGCCGCTCTCCTCGATCAAACATGCCGGGATCCCGTGGGAACTGGGATTGGCGGAGACGCACCAGACGCTGGTGTTGAACAATCTGCGCAGCCGCATCGTGGTCGAGACGGACGGCCAGCTCAAGACCGGTCGCGACGTGGTGATCGCGACGATGCTCGGCGCGGAGGAGTTTGGTTTTGCGACCGCGCCGCTGGTGGTGCTCGGCTGCATCATGATGCGGGTGTGCCATCTGAACACCTGCCCGGTCGGTGTGGCCACGCAAGACCCGCGGTTGCGGGCGAAGTTTACCGGCAACCCCGACCATGTGGTCAACTTCATGCGGTTCATCGCGCAGGAAATGCGCGAGTTGATGGCGCAACTCGGTTTCCGCACCGTCAACGAGATGGTCGGCCGCACCGACCGGCTCGAAGTGCGCCCGGCGATTGACCACTGGAAGGCGAAGGGGCTTGATTTCACCAAGATTCTCCATCAACCCGACGTGCCGCCGCAGGTGGGCCGGTACTGTCAGATGCCGCAGGATCATGGCTTGGAGAAGTCGCTGGACATGAAGAAGCTGTTGCCGCTGTGCGAGCCGGCCATTCGGCGGGGCGAACCGGTGCGTGCCACGTTGCCGATCCAAAACGTCAACCGCGTCGTCGGCACGATTCTCGGCAACGAAATCACCAAGCACCACGGTCCGCGCGGCCTGCCGGCCGGCACGATCCACCTGAAGTTCATCGGCTCGGCGGGGCAGAGCTTTGGCGCGTTCGTGCCGCCCGGCGTCACGCTCGAACTGGAGGGCGACGCGAACGATTACCTCGGCAAAGGTCTCAGCGGCGGACAGATCATTGTCTATCCGCCCGCCGGCTCCACGTTCGCGCCCGAGGAAAACATCATCATCGGCAACGTCGCGTTTTACGGCGCGACCAGCGGCACGGCCTACATCCGCGGCATGGCGGGTGAACGGTTCTGCGTTCGCAACAGCGGCGTCAACGCCGTCGTCGAGTCCGTGGGCGATCACGGTTGCGAATACATGACCGGTGGCCGCGTCGTCGTGCTCGGCCCGACCGGCCGCAACTTCGCCGCCGGCATGAGCGGCGGCATCGCCTACGTGCTGGATGCGGACGGCACGTTCCCGAGCCGCTGCAACCTGCAGATGGTCGGTTTGGAAACACTGACGCAAGCGGACGAGATCGCCGAGGTGTTCGCGATGATCGAACAACACGCCCGGCTCACCGGCAGCGACCGCGCCCGGCAGATTCTCAAGTTGCGGGAGGAGATGATTCCGAAGTTCGTGAAAGTCATGCCGAAGGATTACAAACGCGTCCTCGAAGCGCTCGCCCGCGTCCAAAGCCAGGGGCTGAGCGACGACGAGGCGATCATGGCCGCCTTCGAAGCCAACGCCCGCGACCTCGCGCGCGTGGGAGGAAATTAAATGGGCAAGCCGACCGGCTTTTTGGAAATCAAACGCGAACTGCCGAAGGATTTCGATCCGGCGCAGCGCATCCAGCACTGGCAGGAGTTCCATGAGCATCTGCCGGAGGAAAAACTCCGCGCGCAAGGGGCGCGCTGCATGGATTGCGGGATCCCGTTCTGCCACAACGGTTCGTTGCTGGCCGGGATGGCGTCGGGCTGCCCGATCAACAACCTGATCCCGGAATGGAACGATCTGGTCTATCGCGGGCTGTGGAAAGAGGCGCTCGACCGGCTGCACAAGACGAACAATTTCCCGGAGTTTACCGGCCGCGTTTGCCCCGCCCCGTGCGAAGGCTCGTGCGTGCTCGGCATCAGCGAGCCGCCGGTCACCATCAAAAGCATCGAGTGCGCAATCATTGACAAGGGTTTCGCCGAAGGCTGGGTCACCCCGCAACCACCGGCGGTGCGGACCGGCAAAAAAGTCGCCGTCGTCGGCTCCGGCCCGGCGGGCTTGTCCGCCGCGGCCCAGTTGAACAAGGCCGGCCACCTCGTCACCGTTTTCGAGCGGGCCGACCGGCCCGGTGGGTTGTTGATGTACGGCATCCCGAACATGAAACTCGACAAGCGCGCCGTGGTCGAGCGCCGGCTGAAGTTGCTGGAAGCCGAAGGCGTGAAGTTCGTCTGCAACACCGAGATCGGAAAGAATTATCCCGCCGACAAGCTGCTCAAAGAGTTCGACGCCGTCGTGCTGGCCACCGGCGCGACCAAACCGCGCGACCTGCCGATCGAGGGCCGGTCGCTCAAGGGCGTGCACTTCGCGATGGAGTTCCTGACCTACAACACCAAATCCCTGCTCGACGCGCACCGCAACGGCAACTTCGTTGACGCGGCCGGCAAGGACGTCGTCGTCATCGGCGGCGGCGATACCGGCACCGATTGCGTCGGCACCGCGCTGCGCCATGGCTGCCGCAGTCTCGTCCAACTGGAAATCCTCCCGCGCCCGCCCGACCAACGCGCGCCCGATAATCCCTGGCCGCAATGGCCGAAGGTGTACAAGCTGGATTACGGTCAGGAAGAAGCCGCCGCGAAGTTCGGCGCCGATCCCCGGCAGTATCTCGTCACCGCGAAACGATTTATCGGCGACGCCCACGGCCAGCTAACCGGCATCGAGATTGTCAACGTCGAGTGGACCAGGAACGACAAAGGTCAGTTCATCCCGAAACAACTCGCGGGCACCGAGAAGGTCCTGCCCACGCAACTCGTCCTGCTGGCGATGGGATTCCTCGGACCGGAAGACTCCATCGCCCAACAGGTCAACCTCGCCCGCGACGAGCGTTCCAACTACCAAGCCGCTTATGGCACGTTCGCGACCAACGTGCCCGGTGTGTTTGCCTGCGGCGATTGCCGCCGCGGCCAGAGCTTGGTCGTCTGGGCCATCAACGAAGGTCGCGCCGCCGCCCGCGAATGTGACCGTTACCTGATGGGCACGACCGACCTGCCGTAGATGCTCTCCCCGGCCCAGTTTGAGCGGCTCGTCGCCGAATCGCTGGCGCTCGTGCCGCCGGAGTTCCGCCGCTGGATGGACAACGTCGCCATCGTCGTCGAGGACGAGCCGAGCGAAGAAGTCCGACGTGAAATGAAGCTGGCGGACGACGAGACGTTGTTCGGCCTCTACACCGGCACGCCGCTGACCGAGCGCACGGTGGATTACGCCGGGCTGCCCGACCAAATCACCATCTACCGGCTCCCCATCCTCGACGAATTTGATGACCCCGCCGAAATTCGTCGCGAAGTCGCCCGCACCGTGATCCACGAAGTCGCCCACCACTTCGGCATCGGCGAAGACCGCCTCCGCGAACTCGGCTGGGACTAGCTGAAATCGGCGGCGGTGATGACGGTGGTCTGCGAGACGGCAGTTCGCGATCTGTGGCGAAGCAGAGGTTGTGGCCGGTGAGCGGGATTCGGCGTTGGGCCAAGGGTAATCAGATGCTTGCTGAAGGTGGGGCCGGTCAGGTCACCGTCGCGAATCGCGTCCCGGGTGTTGGTCTTGATCACGAAGCCGATGTTCGTGCTGCCCCAGTCGGTCACGGAGTAGGCGACACCCCGTTGGCCCCAGAGCGTCACTTGGCTTGGATCGCTCGCCCAGCCGTCCGTGACGCGGTATTCGGATTCCTCCAAGTGCAGGATCACCGTCTGTTCCTCGTCCGTGGGCCGGTGCTCGCGAAGGTGAGTGTCACCGGAATCCAGCCAC
>CAZHLM010000039.1:0-32065 GCA_964533295.1 uncultured Verrucomicrobiota bacterium | reverse complement strand
CGAGAAAGAGTTTGGTGGCGGTGAGAAAACTGCGGGCGTCTTCCACCAATGCTTTGAGCCGTTCCAGTGTGGGCGGCTCAATCGGCCGGTAATCAGCCTCGTGCCGCAGTTCGAAGGCTTGGTTGAGGAGGCGCGCGATTTCGGGTGGGAACAGTCCCGTTTTGACGAATCCGTTGTGCAAGAGCGAAATCACGTCGGAATGTTTCGACGAATCCAGTTGTTTGCTGGCGAGGAGCGCGCACGCCGAATAGAACATCGAAAAGTACAACAGCCGTGTAACGGCATAGCGTTGCTGGGCCGCAATCAAAATCTCGGCTTCTTTGAGATTATGTTCCGCCTGATCAAGACGCATGTGAACCAAAGCTTCGGCTTCAGGGGTCATTGCCGGATGCCCTCCCGTTCCACTTCACGATACAACCCGGTAATGCGATTCATGGGGCTGTTGTAATCCGCTTCGGAGTAGATGATGCAGGACAGAACCACGTCGTACTTGAGATCGAGATCGAAGCAAACATCGTAGATGGCCATGTTCGTGTCCCAATCGTCGCGGGGCAGGATGACGAGCACATCCATGTCGGATTCAGCATCGCCTTCTTCGCGCGCGCGCGAACCGAAGAGTCGCATTTCGACAAGCTGAAAGTCGCGCGTGAGGCGCTCCTTTAGCTCGCGCAAGGCGGCCTTTTCGTTTTCGGTTAGCGGACGCTTCATGCCGGCAACTTACACGTCGAGGTTGCGGACGTAGAGGGCGTGTTCTTCGATGAATTGGCGGCGCGGTTCGACTTCGTCGCCCATCAGGATCGAGAAAATCCGGTCGGCATCGGCGGCGTCCATCAATTCGACCTTGAGCATTTTGCGCCGTTCCGGGTCCATGGTGGTTTCCCACAACTGCTCGGGATTCATTTCGCCCAAGCCTTTGTAGCGCTGGATGATGAGACCGCGTTTGCCGTTCTCTTTGATCTGTTCGAGGATGTCCGGGATCGAGTGGATCGGGATGCGTTTTTCCTCGGGCTTGGTTTTGGGCTTTTTGTCGGCTTTGTCGGTTTTGCCCTTGGCGTCGGCGGGCGGCTCGTTTTCCGCGGATTCGCCGCCCGCGCCGCCGACGGCGATTTCAAAGAGGGGTTCTTCCTGGGCGGCGTAGTGCTCGATGTTGAAACCCTTCTTCTCCAGCGCCGTGATGGCGGCTTGAATGCTATTGGACTCGTTCAACTCGTACGGCTTGACCTGCGGTCCTTTGTCCTTGTCGCCGTTTTTGGTTTCCGCGGCGGCGGTGTCGTCGTCGAGGTTGATGTCGTACTTCTCGCAGAGCTTCGACCATTCCTTGTCGTTGCAGGCGAATTCGAACCGCGTCGCGCCGCCTTCCTTGATGCGGATGGCGTAGGCCGGCAACTCGCCGGCTTTGTTGCGGGCGGCGAGGTATTCCTCGAACTTGATGCCGCGCCGCTCGATGGTGTCCACGAGCTTGGCGAGTTCTTGGAGCGATTCGAGGACGGACAACAGCGGCTGGCCGGCGAACTCCTTCTTGTCCTTCATGCGCAACAGCCGGGCGTCTTCGGTGCCGAGTTCGATGAGGATTTTGGTCATTTGATCGTCGTTCTCGACATATTCCTCGCGCTTTTTCCGCTTCACTTTGTAGAGCGGGGGCTGGGCGATGTATACGTAGCCGTTTTTGATCAGCTCCGGCATCTTGCGGTAGAAGAACGTCAGCAACAGCGTGCGGATGTGCGAGCCGTCCACATCGGCGTCGGTCATGATGACGATGCGATGATACCGGAGTTTGTCGAGGTTGAAGCCGCCTTCGTCGGTGCCGGTGCCGAAACCGGTGCCGATGGCGGTGATCATCGTGCGGATTTCGTTGTTGTTGAGAATCTGGTCGAGCCGCGCTTTCTCGACGTTGAGCAGCTTGCCGCGAATCGGCAGCACAGCCTGGAATTGCCGGTTGCGGCCCTGTTTGGCCGAGCCACCGGCCGAATCGCCTTCGACGATGTACAGTTCGCACATCTCGGGATTTTTCTCGGAGCAATCGGCCAGCTTGCCGGGCAGGCCGCCGCCGGTCAGCGCGCCTTTGCGAACGGCTTCGCGGGCTTTGCGGGCGGCCTCGCGGGCGCGGGCGGCGGTCAGCGATTTGTCAATGATCCGTTTGGCGACGGGCGGGTTTTGTTCGAGGAACGCGGTCAGACCTTCGTACACGATGGAATTGACGATGCCTTCGACCTCGCCGTTGCCGAGTTTGGTTTTGGTCTGGCCCTCGAACTGCGGATTCGGCACCTTGACGCTGATGACGGCGGTCAGGCCTTCGCGGAGGTCTTCGCCGGTGAGGCTGGGGTCTTTTTCCTTCAACAGATTGTTCGACTTGGCGTACTGATTGACCGCCTTGGTGAGAGCCGAGCGAAAGCCGCTGAGGTGCGTGCCGCCTTCGATGGTGTTGATGTTGTTGGCGTAGGTGTAGAGGCTTTCGTTGTAGCCCTCGTTGTACTGGAGCGCGACCTCCGCGACGATGCCGTCTTTTTCCTTTTGGACGTAGATGACTTTGGAGTGGAGCGGTTCCTTGGCGCGGTTGATGTGCTTGATGAACTCCTCGATCCCGCCGTTGAACTTGAACAACTCTTCTTTGTTGTTCCGTTCGTCCTTAAGGGTGATTTCGATGCCGCGATTCAGGAACGCCAGTTCGCGCAGCCGGTTGGCGAGGATGTCGTACTTGTATTCGAGAACCGAGAAAATCTCGCTGTCCGGCTTGAAGGTGATCTTGGTGCCGGTGCCCTTGGCTTTGCCGACGACCTCCAGTTTCGACGCGGTTTTCCCGCGCTTGAACCGCATGTGATGGACTTTGCCATCGCGTTTGACTTCCGCTTCGAGCCATTCGCTGAGCGCGTTGACGCAGGTCACGCCGACGCCGTGCAGGCCGCCCGAGACGGTGTAGGCTTTCTTGTCGAATTTGCCGCCCGCGTGCAACACCGTCAGCACCACCTCGATGGCCGGTTTCTTTTCCGTCTTGTGCATATCCACCGGGATGCCGCGCCCGTCGTCCACCACGGTGATCGAGTTGTCCACGTGGATGACGACTTCGATATGCTTGCAGAAGCCGGCCAACGCCTCGTCAATCGAGTTGTCCACCACTTCATAGACGAGATGGTGTAACCCGCGTTCGCCGGTATCGCCGATGTACATGGCCGGCCGTTTGCGGACGGCCTCGACGCCTTCGAGTTTCTGGATCTTGTCGGCGGTGTAGTCGGCCGCGTCGGCGGCGGTGGCGATTGTCTTCTTGATATCTTTTTCTTCGCTCATAACGACACTGGTAGCTGCCATCGTAGCTGTTTCTCCTCCTTGGAACGACCGCCAGATTATGTCGGAAAATCGCGTTCCAAGCAAGGTTTTATGCGGTCGGAAGCCAGCGGCTTCACCCCCGGCCTGTGCGTGTGGTAGAGTCGGCGCCATGAGCGATTGGGAACTGACGAAAACCTGTTCTCGCCCGGGGCGCAGCGGCGGGGGGGCGCGGCGGGGATGATTCGGGGGAAAGGCGTTTATGATTCGGCGCCGATCTGGGTGCAAGCCGCGGCGGTGAACTGGCAGAGCTGGCGCGGCTTTCGGCTGAAGTACGGTGGGGTGTTTCGCGAGCAGTTGGCGCGGTGGGAGGCCAACGAGAAAAAATCGCGCGATCAGTTGCTGGCCGAGCAACAGGCGGCGGTGCGGGCGTTGCTGGAATATGCGCGGAAACACGTGCCGTACTACCGGCGGCTCGACGCGCCGCCGGATGATTTGTCGGCGTGGCCGGTGCTGGAGAAGAAAACCGTGGCGGCCAATCCGCGGGATTTTTTGTCGGACGAGTTCGACCCGGATGAGTTGCTGGAGCTGCACACGAGCGGGACGACCGGCACGCCGTTGACGGTGCGGTTCACCAAGGCGTATCACCAGACGGAGATGGCGTTTCGCTGGCGGCACAAGGCGTGGGGCGGTGTGCCGTTTTTGAGTTCCAGCGCGTATGTGTCTGGCCATCCGGTGGTGCCGCCAAACCAGACCAAACCGCCCTTTTGGCGCTGGGACGCGGTGGAACGGCGGTTGTTGATGTCGTCGTACCATCTGGCGCCGCAGAACCTGCCGGCCTACGCCGAGGCGCTGGAGAAGTACCGGCCCGATTTCGTGCACGGCTATCCGTCGTCGTTGTACGTGCTGGCGCAGGCGGGCGTGCGCTACCGTCCCAAAGCGGTGTTTACCGCCAGCGAGACGTTGTTGGATTTTCAGCGGGCGGCGATCGAGCGGGCGTTTGGGACGAAGGTGTTCAACTGGTACGGCAACACGGAGATGACCTGCAACATCGTCGAGGACGCCGCCGGTAATCTGCGGCAGCGGACCGATTACGGTGTGTTGGAGCTGGAGCCGGACGGAACGATGATTTGCACGGGGTTGAACAACCGCGCCATGCCGTTGATCCGCTACCGGGTCGGCGACCGCGCGGTGGCCAGGCCGGGGGGGGACGGTTTTCCGATCATCGAGCGGATCGAGGGGCGGGTGGAGGATTACGTGCGCACGCCGGACGGCCGTCAGGTGGGGCGGCTGGATCATTTGTTCAAGGATGTGCGGCATGTGCGCGAGGCACAGATCGTGCAGCGACGGTTGGATGAAATCATCTGCCGCATCGTGCGGGCCGACGGGTTTTCCGAGGAGGACGAGCGGATTGTGCGACGCGAGGCGCGGCAGCGCCTGGGCGACGGCGTGACGGTGCGGTTTGAATTCGTCGAGCAGATCGAACGGACGAAGAACGGGAAGTTCCGGTTTATCGTGAGCGAATTATGAAACAACTCGTGCAGGATTTTAAGACGGGCGAAATCAAGCTCGTCGAGGTGCCGGAGCCGGTGGCGGCGCCGGGGATGGTGGTGGTGCGCAACGCGTTCTCGCTGGTCAGCGCGGGCACCGAGAAGTCCACCGTCGAGATGGGGCAGGCGTCGCTGGTGCAAAAGGCGCGGATGCGGCCGGACCTGGTCAAGCAGGTCCTCAACACCGTGCGCAAAGAGGGCCTTGCCGCCACGATGCGGAAAGTGCAGTCGCGGTTGGATACGTGGAAGCAGCTCGGCTACTCGTCGGCCGGCACCGTGATCGCGGTGGGCGACGGGGTGACGGAGTTCGCGGTGGGCGACCGGGTGGCGTGCGCGGGACAGGATTACGCCAGCCACGCCGAGGTGGTGGCGGTGCCGAAGAATTTGTGCGCGAAAATGCCCGAGGGGATGAGTTTCGAGCACGCGGCGTTCACGACGCTGGGGGTGATCGCCTTGCAGGGTGTGCGGCAGGCGGATGTGCGGCTCGGCGATCACGTGGCGGTGATCGGGTTGGGATTGGTCGGGCGGTTGACGGTGTTGTTGTTGCAGGCGGCGGGCTGCCGGGTGTTCGGGTACGACCCGGCGGTGACGTTGCCGGACGTGGGTCAGCCGGTCGAGGATGCGATGGACGCGGTGATCATCACGGCGGCCACCTCCAGCAACGAGCCGGTCGAGATGGCCGGTAGACTCTGCCGCGATCGCGGCCGGGTGGTGATGGTGGGTGTGACCGGCATGAACATCCCGCGCGATTTGTATTTCAAGAAGGAGTTGGAGTTTCGGTTGAGCCGCAGCTACGGGCCGGGCCGGTACGATCCGCTGTACGAGGAGCACGGCGTGGATTATCCGATCGGGTACGTGCGCTGGACGGAGCAGCGGAACATGGAGGCGTTCCTGCAGTTGCGGCTCGATGTCGGACCGTTGATCACGCACCGCTTTCCCGTGGATGAGGCGGTGAAAGCGTACAATTTGATTACCGGCAAGACCGGTGAGCGGTTTGTCGGGGTGTTGATTCAGTATCCGCCGCCAGCGGTCAGCCGTCAGCCGTCAGCGAGGGCGAAGCCGAAGCCGGCGCCCGTGGTGTTGGGGGTGATTGGGGCCGGTAACTACGCGCAGGGCGTGTTGCTGCCGCAGTTCAAAACCAACCCGGACGTCACGCTGGCGACGGTCTGCACCGCGACCGGGGTCAAGGCGGAGAAGGCGCGCGAGAAGTTTGGCTTCGCGAATGCCACGACGGACTGGCGGTCGGTCGTGGCCGACCCGGCGATCAACACCGTGCTCGTGGCTACCCGCCACGATTTGCACGCGGAGATCGTCGTCGCCGCGCTCCGGGCCGGTAAAACGGTGTTCTGCGAGAAGCCGCTGTGTCTGCGGGAGGAGGAGTTGGAGGCGATTTTGCAGGCCGGTAGCGATCGGTTGATGGTTGGATTCAACCGCCGCTTCGCGCCGTTTTCGGCGGGTGTGCGGCAGATACCGGGTCCGCGGGTGATGCGTTACCGGGTCAATGCCGGGCCGCTGCCGAAAAATCACTGGGCCAACGACCCGATTACCGGCGGCGGCCGCATCCTCGGCGAGGTCTGTCATTTCGTGGACTATTTGCACTTCGCCGCTCAGGCGCGGCCGGTGACGGTGTTCGCGCAGGGCTTCGGCGCCGACAACGTGCAGGTGGCGCTGCGATTCGCCGACGGGTCGGTGGGCAGTGTGGATTATTTCTCGGTGGCCGACAGCGGGCTGGACAAAGAGCATTTTGAAATCTTCGGCGGCGGCCGGCATCTGGTGGTGGACGATTTCAGCGACAAAGGCCAGGCCGAAGAAATCCGCCAGTTTGTGGCGGCCGTGAAAACCGCCAGCCCGATGCCGATTCCGTTCGAGGAAATCATCGCCAGCACCCGCGCCACCTTTGCGATCCTTCGCGCCATGCAAACCGGCGTGACGGTCACACTGTGAAGGAGGTTTTTCAAAAGCTGCACGCGTTTTGCGCGGCGCGGCAGTGGCGGGGGATTGATCCGTATGACGGGTTGAGTTCGCCGTTGGCGCGGGTGTTGCCGGGGAAGCTGGCGCGGCAGGCATGGACGCAGTTGCATCGGCGCAGCCCGGTCAACCTGCGGCCGCTGTGCGGGATTCGGCCGGCGTGGAACGCGAAGGGGGTGGCGTTGTTTGCGCTGGCCAACCGTGATCCGCGGTTGTTGGAGTTTTTGCGCGGGTTGCGCAACGCCGATGGCGGGTGGGGGTATCCGTTCCCGTGGCAGTCGCGGGCGTTTTACGCGCCGGCGGGGACGTCGAATCTGATTTGCACGGCGTTTGCCGCCAAGGCGCTGGGCTGCGATGTGCGGCCGTTCGTGGAGGGCAGGTTGTTGCGCGAGCGGGGCGGGGAGCGGTGGATTACGTACATTCCCGGGTCGGAGACGCAGGTGCACAACATTAACATGATTGGCGCAGCATTGTTACGGCGGCGCGATTGCATGGAGTGGTCGGTGCGGCGGCAGCGACCGGACGGGTCGTGGTGGTACGGCGAGGCGGAGAATCAGCATTGGATAGATAATTTCCATACCGGTTATTCGTTGCTGGCGTTGCGGGAAATCGGCGGGTTCGAAGAGGCGGCGCAGCGTGGGTTTGCGTATTGGGAGCGGACGTTTTGGCGGGCGGATGGCGAGCCGCTCTATTATCACGACCGGCGCTGGCCGGCCGATACGCATTGCAGCGCGGTCGGTGTGTTGACGTTTCTGGCGTTCGGGAAGCGGGCGGAGGCCAACCGGGTGGCGCGCTGGGCGGTGGAGAATATGTGGGACGAGCGGGGATTTTTTTGGTATCAGCGCACGGGGCGGCGGGTGAACCGGATTTGTTACCTGCGCTGGACGCAGGCATGGATGTATTACGCGTTGGCAAAATTGATCGAGGCGAATGAAAAAGCGAATTCTTAATATTGTCGGGGCGCGGCCCAATTTCATGAAGATGGCGCCGTTGATGGTGGAGTACCGGAACTATCCGGCGGAGTTTGACCCGGTGTTGGTGCATACCGGGCAGCATTACGACGCGAACATGTCGAAGCTGTTCTTTGACCAGCTCGGGTTGCCGCAGCCGGACGTGTATTTGGGGGTGGGGTCGGGCGCGCACTCGGAGCAGACGGCGAAGGTGATGATCGAGCTGGAGAAATTGATGCAACGCGACCGGCCCGATTTGGTGGTGGTGGTGGGCGATGTGAACTCGACGATGGCGGGGGCGTTGGTGGCGGCGAAGTTGTGCGTGCCGGTGGCGCATGTGGAAGCGGGGTTGCGCAGCGGGGATCGGACGATGCCCGAGGAGATCAACCGCATCGTGACGGATGTGCTCAGCGATTTGCTCTTCATCACCAGCGAGGACGCGCGGGAAAACCTGCACCGCGAGGGGATTGCCGACAGCAAGATCCATTTTGTTGGGAACGTGATGATTGATACGCTGCTGAAGCTGAAGGAGGAGAGCCTCAAGTCCGATATCCGGCAGCGGTTGGGCGTGAATGGCGACTACGGTTTCGTGACGCTACATCGGCCCGGTAACGTGGATGTGCGCGCCACGTTTGCGGACATCTTGTCGGCGCTGGACGTGGTGCAGAAGGAACTGAAGTTGGTTTTCCCGGTGCATCCGCGGACGCAGGCGCGGTTGAAGGAGTTCGGGTTTTGGAACGAGATCAGCCGCTGGCCGAACCTCAAGCTCACCGAGCCGGTGGGCTACATGGATTCGCTCTGCTTGATGGCCAACGCCAAGGTCGTGCTCACCGATTCCGGCGGGGTGCAGGAGGAAACGACCGTCCTCGGCACGCCGTGTCTCACCATCCGCCCCAACACGGAACGGCCGGTCACGGTCACGGAGGGGACGAACACGATGGTCGGCGCCGATCATCACCGCATCGTCGAGGAAGCTCGCAAAGCCATCCGCGGTCAGGGCAAACGGGGGCGGGTGCCGAAGTATTGGGACGGCCGGGCCGCGGAGCGGATCGTGGACGTGTTGCGGCGAATGTGATTGCCTTTTCTCCGTAAATCACAAGAATGCCCCCCACTTTATGGCCACGGAAACAACCAATGCCGACCCGCGCGTCGAGCGGGATTTTGATCCCGAACTGCTCTGGGCGCAGCACGGGAAAAAGATTGCCACGGCTGCGGTAGCCATTGTCGCCGTCGGACTGGTGCTGTACGTCTGGCAGCGCAATGTCGCCGAACAAGCCGAGGCTGCCGCCGATCGGCTGGCCGCCGCGCGCGACATACCGGCTTTGGAGCAGATCGTCCAAGATTATCCCCGGCAGGAAGTGGCCGCCCAAGCGTTGCTGCGGTTGGGCGACGCGCTGTACCAGCAGGGGAAATACGCGGAAGCGGGACAGAAGTACCGGCAGTTTATCGAGCAGTTTCCGACGCATAGCCTTGTGGCTTCGGCGCTTATCGGAGAAGCGTACATTCGCGAGGCGGAGGGGAATTACTCGGCTGCCTTGGATCAGTTTCAGCGATTGCTGGCCAGTCAGCCGCAGAGCTATGTCCAGTTGCCGGCCACGATGGGTGTGGCGCGGTGCTTGGAAGCGTTGGGTCGAAAACAGGAGGCGCGGCAGAGGTACGAGGAGTTGATGGCATTGGCCCAGGGCACACGGATGCAGATGGAGGCCTATGTGCGCTGGACGGCCTTGGGTCGGGAATTGCCGACGACGACGCATATGGAGAGCCAGGCAACGCCGCCAGCCCAATTACCGCAGCCGTAAAAAGGCTTAATTGACAGGGAGAAATGGCCGGTTTTTCATGCTTGACGCATTTTTGGAAAACGGCCTATAGTGCGCGCCGTTGGAGGAGGAGTAAACGGACCAGACGGTTCGTGGTGTAGTCGGCAGGGAGGTGGCGTACACGCTGGCGGCTTCGAGGCCGGCCATATTTCCTCCCGAGTTCATTTGGGGAATTTGGAGGCTTGAGGGAATGCCTGCCGGGAATGCGGCGGGCCGGCCTCAAAACGAGGGTGCGTGGGCATCCTCAGAGCAGCGAACGCAAACAAACAGGAGGACAAAGTGAAGAAAGTATGGCAAGTGGTTGTGCTGGCTGCTTTCATGGGGCTGGCCATCAACACATTCGCCGATGTGCAAAACATCCGCATTAGCGGCGATATCCGCATCCGCGGCTATTACCTCGCCAATGTGGCCGGTGACGATGATGAAGATCAGGCGCAAGTGGAGGACAACTTCATCAGCCAACGGACGCGCGTCACCGTCGAAGCCGACCTCGAAGACCATATCTTGATCGTCGTGACGCTCAAGGCCGAAGGTCTCTGGGGGCAGGACAACCAGACCGATGACATTGTGGAAGGTTCGGGCGCGGGTACCGTCAATACGACAGACGACGAATCTGCGATCAACCGTCGTTGGGACCTGGGTGTGACGGAAGCCTACGTCCAGTTCAGCGAAATGTTCTACGCGCCGATGACCCTCAAGGTTGGGCGCCAGTACCTGCACTACGGTCACGGCCTGATCATCAGCGCGATCGAACAGGAGTACAACTACGATGCCGCGCGGTTGGTATTGGATTACTACCCGCTGACGGTGGATCTCGTGCTTGCAAAGCTGGCGGAGAACGGCTTCTTCGGCCCGGGCACCTCAGTGAACGATGTCAACTTGCTGTTCATCAACGCCCGGTATGAGTTCACCGATTCGTTGCTGAAGAATGTCGAAGCGTACTTCGGCTATGTCATCAACAACGAAGGGTCGGGAGCTGCGGCGGACAATCCGACACGCATTCCGCCGATCAACGGGATTAGCCCCGGATTTGACAACGGGGACTCGCCGATGATCATCGGTCTGCGCAGCGACATGAACATCACGGAGAACTTCCAGATGTGGGTTGAGGGCGCGTATGAGTTCGGCAGTGCCTCCGCGGGCACCACCGAAAACATCAGTGCCTTCCTCGCCAACATCGGTGGCAAGTTCTCGTTGAAGGACGTGCAGATGACGCCGATCTTCAACTTCAACTACATCTACGCCTCGGGCGGCGGCAGCGAAGGGCAGCACGACTTCCGCCCGTGGTTTGACTACGTGGAAGGTTACAACGGCTATTTGTTTATGCCGTTGCTCTCGAATGTTCACATCTTCAACCTCGGCGCTTCGATCATGCCGAGCGAGAACACCTCGTTCTCCTTGCAGGGCTACTACTACATGCGGGCGGACACCGGTAACCTCGGATTTGCCGGCCTGCGCAGCAACCGCAACGTGGACTTCGGCGGCTTGGGATACTCCCCGACCGATACGAGCCGCGACATGGGCTGGGAGTTCGACGCCATCTTTGGCTATGACTACAGCAAGGATGTCCGGTTCCAGTTGGTCTATGCGGTCTTCATCCCCGAGAACGGTTTCACCACCTACTCGTCGGATGCCGTGGCGCACTTGGTCCGTGGCGAAATCAACGCCCGGTTCTAAGCTGACGATAGCGTAACTCACAGAAAAGCCCCTCGGTTCGCCGAGGGGCTTTTTCTTTGGGCTGATTGGCCGCCGTCGCGGCGGGCTTGCTACCCCTCGCTCTTGAAGAACAACACGCTCAGGGGCGGCAACGTGAGGTTCAGCGAGTGGGACCGGTTGTGCATCGGGACCGGGTCGGCCTCGAACCCGCCGAGATTGCCCAAGCCGCTGCCGCCGTACATCGTGGCGTCGCTGTTGAGGATTTCCGCCCAGAACCCGCCGCGCGGCACGCCAATCCGATAATCAAAGCGGGCGACCGGGGTGAAATTGCAGACGACCAGAAGGATGTCGTTCGTGCTCTTGGCGCGCCGCAACAGGCTGATGGTGCTGTTTTGCCAGTCGTTGCAGTCGAGCCACTCAAAACCGGCGGGCGAGAAATCGAGTTCGTGCAGGGCCGGCTCGCGGGCGTACGTGCGGTTCAGGTCGGCCACCCAGTTGTGCAACCCGCCGTGGGTGGGGTACTGGAGCAGATGCCAGTCGAGACTCGTGTCGTGGCTCCATTCGTTCCACTGGCCAAACTCGCCGCCCATGAATAACAGCTTCTTGCCGGGCTGGGCGTACATGTAGCCGTACAGCGCGCGCAGGTTGCCGAACTTGTCCCAGTCGTTGCCCGGCATCTTGTTGATCAGCGACCCCTTTTCATGAACCACCTCGTCGTGCGACAGCGACAGGACGAAGTTTTCGTGGAAGGCGTATAGCAGCCGGAAGGTGAGTTGGTTGTGATGATGCTTCCGATAAACGGGGTCCTTGGCCATGTAGGTCAGTGTGTCGTGCATCCAGCCCATGTCCCATTTCATGCCGAACCCCAGCCCGCCGACGTACGTGGGGCGGGAGACCATCGCCCACGAAGTGGATTCCTCGGCGATGGTCTGGACGTCCGGCTGCGCCTTGTACACTTCCTCATTGAACTTCCGCAGGAACGAGATCGCTTCCAGGTTCTCGTGGCCGCCGTGCTCGTTCGGGATCCACTCGCCGTCCTTGCGCGAGTAATCGAGGTAGAGCATCGAAGCCACCGCGTCCACCCGCAAGCCGTCAACGTGATACTTCCGCAGCCAGAACAGCGCGCTGCTCAGCAGGAAACACCGGACTTCATTCCGTCCGTAGTTGAAGATGAAACTCTTCCAGTCCGGATGAAACCCCTTCCGCGGATCCGCGTGCTCGTACAAGTGTGTCCCGTCGAAATAACCCAGCCCGTGGGTATCGGTGGCGAAATGCGATGGCACCCAATCGAGGATCACCCCGATGTTGTGCTGGTGCAGGTAATCCACCAGGTACATGAAATCCTGCGGCGTCCCGTAGCGGCTGGTGGGTGCGAAATAGCCCGTGGTTTGATAGCCCCACGACCCGCCATACGGATGTTCCATCACCGGCATGAATTCCACGTGGGTGTACCCCATGTCGCTCAGGTACTCGGCCAGTTGCGGCGCCAGTTCCCGGTAGGTCAACGACCGGCCGCCATCTTCCGGCACCCGCCGCCACGACCCGATGTGCATCTCGTAAATCGAAATCGGCGCCTCCAACCCGTTGCGCTTCGCCCGTTGCTGCAACCACTCCGCATCCTGCCACTCATAATCCAAGTCCCACACGATGGACGCCGTCCGCCGCGGCACTTCGTGGTAGAAACCATACGGGTCCGCCTTGTCCACCCGGTGACCGTGGTGACGCGAAATGACGTAGTACTTGTAGTGCGTCCCCTTGCCGGCGCCGGGAATGAATCCCTCCCAAATCCCGCTCGACGCCCGCGCCCGCAACGGATGACTTGCCTTGTCCCAGCCGTTGAAATCGCCCATCACGCACACCTGCGCCGCGTTCGGCGCCCAGACCGCGAAGTACGCGCCGCTGACGCCGTTGACCGTAACCGGGTGCGCGCCCAGCTTGTCGTAGATCTGGTAGTGCGTCCCCTCGTTGAACAGGTACAAATCCATGTCGGTCAGCAACGAGAAATCCGTGCGCGTCGGGCCGACCGGGGTTGCGGAAGACGTCTTTTTCGCCATAATTGCGCCGCAGCGTAACACAAACGACGGGCATGAGCGCGACAGAAATTTTAGACGTGGTGGACGAACACGACCGGGTCATCGGTCAAGCCCCCCGCGCCGAAGTCCACGCCCGCCGCCTCCGCCACCGCGCCGTCCACATCCTGCTGCTGAACGCGCGCGGCGAACTTTACCTCCAGAAACGCGCCGCCACCAAGGACTCCTTCCCGGGCTGCTACGATTCCAGCGCCTCCGGCCACCTCGATGCCGGTGAAGCGTACGACGCCGGTGCCATGCGCGAATTGCGCGAGGAACTCAACCTCACCGGCGTCCCGCTCGAGCGGCTGTTCAACATCCCCGCCTGCGCCGAGACCGGCCAGGAATTCGTCTGGGTCTACCGGGCCGCCGGCGATTATCAGCCGGCGCCGAACCCGGTGGAAATCGAGTCCGGCCGCTTCTGGCCGCTCGTGGAATTGCGGACGATGCTGGCCGCCCAGCCCGCGCGGTTTGCGAGCAGTTTCATCAAAGTTTTTGACCTGTACGAGCGTTTCCGATAGAAGAGGCAGGTCATGCCGACGGTCGAATTTCTCAACGCCGCCAAAAAAGTGGACTGCGGCCAGTTTGCCAACCTGCGCAAGGTCGCGCTCCTGCAGGACGTGCCGCTGTACAAACCGCTCGATGAAAAAATCAACTGCCGCGGCAACGGTCTGTGCGGCACCTGCGTCGTTGAGATCGTCGAGGGCGCGGACCGCGTCTCGCCAAAAACCAAGCGCGAGCTGCTCAAGCTGGGCGGCCGGCCCGAAAATCACCGGCTCAGTTGCCAGTGCCAGGTCATGGGCGACATCGTCTGCGTCACTGCCGCCGCGTTGGATTAGTCGCACCGCATGAAGCCAGCCACGCGTTTGACGTCCCTGTCCCCGGTAGTCCACCGCTGGTCGAGCTTCCATCCGCAATGGAAAGTGGATTTCAGCAGCTACGCCGTGGTGACCGGCGAAGGGGTGTATTTTGTGGATCCCATGCGACCGGCACCGACACTCCAGCCGCAACTGACCGCGCTCGGCGCCCCCCTCGGCGTGTTCCTCACCAACGCCAACCACGAACGCGACGCGGATTGGTTTCGCAAAGAGTACGACATCCACGTCTTCGCCCACGAAAAAGCCAGGCCGGAATGCGACATCAAACTCGACATCCTCGTGCTCGACGGCGAGATCCTGCCCGGCGGACCGCGGGTGCTGCACGTGCCGGGGGGCGGCGCGGGCGAAAGCGCCTTGATCGTTGGCGACACCGTGTTGCTCGGCGACGCGCTGCTGCATCCGAAGGGTCAGGCCCTCGCGCTGCTGCCCGAGCAATACTGCGAGGACGCGAAACAGCTTGCCCGATCCCTCCGCCAATTGCTCGACGTGGATTTCCAGACTCTCACCTTCGCGCATGGCGAGCCGATCGTTGGCCAGGCCAGGGCGCAGCTCGCGGCCTTGCTCAAACCTTCCCGAAAGAAAAAACCATGAGTCAGCAATACAACAAGACCATCAAGAAGAAACGTCGTCTCGCCCGCATCCGGCGCAAACGCGCGGCCACCCGTTCCAAGCAGAAGTCGTAACCCGCCGCTACGACACGCGCGGGCCCGCCGCCCGGATTTCGGCGCTGGCGGCGGCATATTGGGCGAAATTGGCCGCGAACTTGCCGGCCAAGTCACGGGCGCGCCGCTCATACTCGGCCGCGTCCGCCGCGCCGTAGGGCGCCCGCAACAGTTCCGCCGGCACGCCGGGCAGCGCCCGCGGCACCTCGAATCCAAACACCGGGTCGGGAGCGAACTCGGCCCGATCCAGCGTGCCGTCCAAAATCTGGGTGATGTTGTCGCGGTTGATGGGCAGCGGAATTCGCGGGCCGCGGCCGAATGGATTGCCGACCCAGCCGGAGTTGATCAGGTAACAGCGCGCGCGATGCTCGCGCATTTTTTTCGCGAGCAATTCCGCATACACTGTCGGATACAACGGCAGGAACGGCGCGCCGAAACAGGCCGAGAACGTCGGCACCGGGTCTTTGCCGAGATTGGTTTCCGTGCCGCCCAGCGCCGCGGTGTAGCCGCTCATGAAATGGTACATCGCCTGGCCGGGCGTCAGGCGCGCGACGGGTGGCAGGACGCCAAACGCATCCGCGGCGAGAAAGATCACGGCTTGCGGGTGACCGGCGCGGCCGGTCGGCACGGCGTTGGCGATAAAGTCGAGCGGGTAGGCGACGCGGGTGTTTTCCGTGATCGAGGCGTCGTTGTAATCCGGCTCGCGGGTGACCGGGTCAATCACGACGTTTTCGATGACCGAGCCAAACCGGATGGCGTTCCAGATCAGCGGCTCACGGTCGGGCGACATCTTGATGCATTTGGCGTAGCAACCGCCCTCGAAGTTGAACACGCCGGTATCGCTCCAGCCATGCTCGTCGTCGCCAATCAACCCGCGGTGCGGGTCGGCGGAAAGCGTCGTCTTGCCAGTGCCGCTCAACCCGAAGAACAACGCCACGTCACCGGCCAAGCCCACGTTGGCGGCGCAATGCATCGGCAACACCCCGGCCTGCGGCAGGTGATAGTTCAGCACGCTAAAGATGCTTTTCTTCATCTCCCCGGCGTACTCCGTGCCGCCAATCAGCACCGTCCGCGAGGCAAAATCCAAAATAATGAACGCCTCGCTGTTCAGGCCATACTTGGCCGGGTCCGCGCGGAACTGGCAGGCGTTGAGAATGACCCACTCGGGGGTGAACTCCGCCAGTTGCTCGGCCGTGGGGCGGCGGAACAGTTGGCGGACAAACAAACTGTGCCAGGCTTTTTCCGTCACTGCGCGAATCGGCAGGGCATAGCGGGGATCGGCCCCCGCCACCGCGTCCACCACAAACAACTCCCGCCCCTGCAGGTACTGCAACACATCGGCCCGCAACGCCGCATACGTCTCCGGCGACATCGGCGCGTTGACTTTGCCCCACCAAATCCGCTCGCGGCTGCCCGGCTCCGCGACGATGTATTTGTCCCGCGGCGACCGTCCGGTCCGCTCCCCGGTCGGCACGTTCAACGCGCCGCTGTTGATCAACATCCCGCGGCTGCGCTGGACCGCGATCTCCACCAACCGCGCGACCGGCAAATTCCAATGGATCGGTCCCGACCGGCAAATTCCATGCGCCTCCAGTGTCTGCTGGCTCATCCGTCTCCTCGCTGTTGGCTGCTCCCTTTACAGGGCGGGGCGGGAATCAGCAACTGAAAACTACGCTCCGTAGAAACTTTCCGCCGCCAGCCCCGTCTCCCGTCGCACCCGCGCCGCAATCTGATCCACCTCGCCATCCGTCAGGGCCGCGCAGAACTTCCAGGCCGGCATCCCGTCCACAATAGTCATCGCGCGTCGCGCCAGCGTGTACACCTGCACCAGGCGGATGTTGCCGATCTCCTTCAGGCGCTGGCAATAGGCGGCGATTTCCGCGGCATCGGGCCCAACCCCGTGGATCTTGAAAAACAGGCTTTGGATGACGATCGGGCGTTCGCGGGCCGCGCCGGCGAGGTTCTTCAGGATGCGCGCGAACGGAATCGTCGTGCGGTTGACGCGGCGAAAATACTCCTCCGTGCCCGCATCCAGCTTGCCCCAAATTTCACCGTCGTTCAGATCCATCAACGCCAGCCCGCGTTTCACCTCCGGCCGGTCCAGTCCCCCGCCGTCCGTGATCAGGACGATCTTGCAGCCGGGCGGCTTGACGCGCGCGATCATCTCGATCACCCGGGAGAACTCCGGCAACGTCGTCGGCTCCCCGTCGCCGCTCAGCGCGATGTCCCGCAACCGCAACTGCGCGGGCGGCACCGCGTCAAACGGCGGCAACCGCGCCAAATCCATCGCCAGCAATTCCCGCAACTCCCGCTCCGCCACCGCCAGATCAAACCGCGTGACCGGCGGCGGCACGGTGCGGTCCACCTGACAGTAGAGACAATCGAAATTGCAGCGCTTGTCCGGGTTGACGTTGATGCCGATGGACAGACCGTGACTGCGCCGCGAGACGACGGGATAGACGAACTGAAAGGTTTCCCATCGGCGGGGGTGGTCGCGATGCGCCGGCAGAATCTTCACGCCGGCAGTCTAGCGTGGGCGACGGGCGAATGCCACTGCGTTGTCTTTGAGATTGCACCGGGGCGGCATTTCTGCGACCCGGTACGCCATGTCAACTCCCGTTTCCGTCGTCACCGGCGGCGCCGGCTTCCTCGGATCGCACCTCTGCGACCGCTTATTGGCCGAGGGCCACCGGGTCATCGCGCTGGACAATCTGCTGACCGGCAGCACCGACAACATCGCTCATCTGGCCGGCGACCCGCGGTTCACCTTCATCCGCCACAACGTCACCGAGTACATCTACCTGCCGGGCACCATCCACTATGTCTTCCACTTCGCCTCGCCGGCCAGTCCGATTGACTATCTCGAACTGCCCATCCAGACCCTGAAAGTCGGCTCGCTCGGCACGCACAACGCCCTCGGCCTGGCTCTCGCCAAAAAAGCCCGCTTCCTGCTCGCCTCCACCTCCGAATGCTACGGCGATCCGCTCCAACATCCCCAGGCCGAAACCTACTGGGGCAATGTCAACCCCATCGGCCCGCGCGGCGTCTATGACGAAGCCAAACGGTTCGCCGAGGCGATGACCATGGCCTACCACCGCTACCACGGCGTGGACACCCGAATCGTCCGCATCTTCAACACCTACGGCCCGCGGATGCGTCTGCGCGATGGCCGCGTCGTACCGGCCTTTATCGGCCAGGCGCTGCGCGGCGAACCACTGACCGTGTTTGGCGATGGCCGCCAGACCCGCAGTTTCTGTTTTTGCAGCGACCTGATCGAGGGAATCTACCGGCTCAGCCAGACGGATTTTCACGAGCCGGTCAACATCGGCAACCCCACCGAGTTCACCATCCTCGAATTCGCCCAACTCGTCCAAACCATCCTCGGCAGCTCCTCGCCGATCCTCCACAAACCGCTGCCGCAGGACGATCCGAAACAACGCCGCCCCGACATCACCCGCGCCCGGCAACTGCTCGGCTGGGAGCCGAAAGTGGATCTGGAAACCGGCCTGCGCCGCACCATCGAGTACTTCCGCGGCAAAGTCTGAGCCGCACGCCGGCTCCCCGCCAGCGGGGAGAGAGCAACCGGTGGGAATCTCCCCGGGCGGCGCAAAACGAATTCCCTCTCCCCATGCGATGGGCAGAGGGTCAGGGTGAGCGGGGCGAGGGCATCGTCCCCGCTCAACGCAACCGGCGGGCCGCCCAGTTTCCAATGAACACCGCGCAGAGCACGAACAACAACACCATCGCCCACCGCACCGGACCGACCGGCGGCGCGGTTTTCAACCACGCCGGCCAGATGGCCCACAACAACGCCGTCGCGCCGAGAAACACCACCACCAGCCAGCCCAAAAACTCAAACGTCCGCTTCTCCTCGGCCAACTCGCCGCGCAGGCGGTGAATCGTCTCCTTGTCCACGCGCAACTTCCGCGCGGCCTGTTCGGCCAACAGCGACTCATCGGTCGCCGCCGCCAGAAACTCGGCCAGCACCTGCCGGGCTTGGTCGGCTTCGTGTTCCAACACAAAAATTCCGCCCACGTTCTTGTTTCCGCTCAGCCGCTCGGCGGCATCAAACGGCGGCAGCGCCGGCGGCGTGCGTTGCAGGGCGGCGATCTGGTGGTCGCGCAACACGCCCAACAAAATCGCCCCCTCCCACTCATCCCGGCAGCGGTGGATTTCCACCAGCTTCTCGTCGTCCAACGGTTGGGACGCGCTCATTCGATGCTCTCCACTTCGTCGCGGACGCGCTGAATCAGGTCTTCCAGGTAAAACGGCTTCTGCAAATATCCCCGCAGCCCCTGCGCGAACATCCGTTTGGCGACCTGGTCCTCGCACGCCGTCAGCAACAGCACCCGCACCGCGGGGTCAATTCGTTGAAGATGTTCGAAGACAAGGTCGCCGGTCATTTCCGGCATCACATAATCCAGCAACACCAGCGCCACCTCCCGGGCGTGCGCCTCGAAATAGGCCAGGCCCTCATTCGCCTGGCTGACGGCATGAACCAGAAACCCCTCGCCCTCCAACGCCAGTTTGATCACGTCGAGGATGTCTTGCTCGTCGTCAATCGCCAGAATCGTTCGCCGTGGAGCGCTCATGGATTGTCAGCGCCGACCGCCACGACTATTATCACGCCCCAGCGTCATTGGAAATGCAAAACTCCCTCCGCGGCAAAATTGCCATCATCACCGGCGCCTCCAGCGGCATCGGCGCGGAAACCGCCCGGCTGTTCGCGGAACGCGGGGCCATCGTCATCCCCGCCGCCCGCCGGTCGCAGCCGCCGTGCGACGTGACCCGCGACGCGGACGTCCAGCAACTCGTGGCCCGCACCCTCGCGATGCACGGGCGGATTGACATCCTCGTCAACAACGCCGGCATCGGCATGCGCGCCCCCGTCGCCGATTCCCGGCCCGATGATGTCCGCTACCTGATGGACGTGAATTTCTTCGGCGCGCTCCGCTGCATCCAGGCCGTCCTGCCGGTCATGCAACGCCAACAGGCCGGCCAAATCGTCAACGTCGGCAGCATCCTCAGTCTGATCGCCACCCCGCGCAACGCCATCTACAGCGCGAGCAAATTCGCGCTGCGGGCGCTCACCGACGCGCTGCGGATCGAGGTGGCTCGCGACAAGATTGACGTGATTCTGGTCATGCCCGGCTACACCGACACGCCGTTCTTCGACAACATGACCCGCTACGGCGGCCCGCCGCGCACCACCTCCCTGAAAGGCCAGCACCCGCGCCACGTCGCCGCCGCCATCGCCCGCGCCTGCGAACGCCGTCAACGCGACATCGTGCTCACCGCTCCCGCCAAACTCGGCGCGCTCGTCAAACGCATCAGCCCGCGGTTCCTCGACTGGTGCCTCGCGCGCACCAGCCACAACCGGTAATCACCGCGGCGCGATCCCGCACCCCGCGCAGACAATCCCGATGTAGTGCGGTCGGTCGGAAACCCGTTGATGTCGGTACGCGCTCTTGATCTGGCCGTCCTTCAGCAGAAACACTCCCGGCATCTGCCACGGATCCTGCCGGGGAAGGTTCAGCCCATGACCGCGAACAATCCCCGCCGCCACCCCGCGCCGCCACACCCGCCAGCCGAACAACTGGCCGATGGTGCCCCGCTTCAGCTCAAAGGCCCGGTACAACTCCTGGCGCGGATCCGCGATCGCGGTTACATCCTGCAACCCGTAGCGCGCGATGAACGGCGCCCACGCCGCCGCGTCGGCCATGTGCACCAGCACGATCTCCGCGCCGAGTTTCTCAATGTCGCGGCGACGCGCGCTCAAATCGGCCAGCGCCTCCCGGCAGAACGTGCAGCCCAGGTGCCGCAGAAACACCAGCAACACCGGCCTGCGTTTCGACCGCTCCAACAATTCAGCATACCGGGGATCCGTCATCGAAATCCCATTCCATCTGCGGCTCATACCGGCCGCGCCACACTCTGGCCTGCCAACCGTTGCGCTGCAACCACCGGACAAATTCCCGCCCATCGCCGTGCGTCGCCAGCACCCGCGACGCGCCGGTGGCCTTGACGGTGGCGATCAGGCCGTCCCAATCCGCGTGATCGCTCAAGACGAATCCCCGGTCCACCCCAAACCGCTTCGTCGCCTGCGGCAACGCCATCCAGCCGGAGGCGAAGGCCGTCGCGCCGGTGGCGTTTCCGCCAATCACCAGACACCCTGCGGTTGGTCGCCGCCCCACCGCCGGCAGGTTCACACCTGCTTGCCGGTACGCCGCCACGAATCGCCGCACCGCCTCGCCCGCGACCACCGGCCCGATCGAGTGGTCCACGCCGGCAATCAGGCGTTGCGCTTTTCCCAGCGGATACGCCCCGATGACGCTCGTCACGCCGCGCGCCCGGTTCGCCTGCCACCATTCGTTGATCTCGGCGAAGACCTCCGCCGCCGGCCGCCACTGAAACAGCGGTCGGCCAAACGTGCATTCCGTCAGGAACGTGTGACAGCGCACCGGCTCGAACGGCTCACAGGTCGGGTCGCGCTCCCGTTTGTAATCCCCGCTGACCACCCAGACCTCGCCGCGGTGCTCGACGCGGATTTGCGCCGAGCCGAGGATGTGGCCGGCAGGGTGCAGCGAAACACGGACGCCGTTCAGCACCACCGGCTCGCCGTATGGCACGGCTTGAATCACGGCGCGGCGCGCCACTCGTTCGCGCAACAGCAGCGCCCCGGTCGGGCTGGTGAGGTAGGCGCGCGAGCCGCGGCGCGCGTGGTCGGAATGCGCGTGGGTAATCACCGCGCGCGCCACGCCCCGGCAGGGATCAATGTGAAACTCGCCGGCCGGGCAGAACAGTCCGGCCGGCGTCATCTCCAGCAGATGCGTCAACGCGGCGGAGCCGGCGGTGATTTCGCGGCGATTTCCGCCACGAGCTGGTTCCACTCTTTCAGGACGTGTTTGTGACTCGCTTCGAGCCGGCCGAGGGTGATCAGTTCGCGGTTCACGTCGTTGATCCGCGAGGCGATGCGATTGGTGATCTCCGTCCATTGCGTCTGCTGCTCGCGCATCTGGCTGGCGAGACTGTTCAGGCGCTGTTGCAGGTCGTCCCCCTCGGCGGCCGGGGTGGCCTCGGCTGGGCGCGCCGGTGGTTCTGTCCGACCGCTCGGCAAGGGTGGCAGGGTCGATTGCGCTTTGGGCGGGACGATGACGTTGATGTGGCACTTCGGGCATTCGATCATCATGCCTTCGGCGGTTTCGTCCACCACCAGGCTTTTGTTGCAGGCGGGGCACTCGAAGAAAATGTCGCGCGGGTTGATCAGCGGTTCCTCCTGTCCAGTTCGAGATTGGTCTTTCGCGGCCATGACGAATGACGGGCACACTATGCCGACCTGTCCGGTGCAATGCAAGTCGCAAGCGGCGGCCGGCGACCGGATCGAGGATCAGGCAACGGCGCGAAAAACTTCTTTGACTTCCACGCCCAGCAGGCAGACATCGTCGCGAAACTGGCCGGTGGAAGAAAATTGGCGAATCTCGGCGAGGACGTGGTCAAACAGGTCCGCGGCCGGCCGGTCGTGGTGGCGACCGATGGCGGCCAGCAGTCGCTCCTCGCCAAAGAGTTCCCCGCCGGCGCCGGGCACCTCAAACAGGCCATCCGTGAAGAGCACCAGCAAGTCGCCAGCAGCCAGCGGAGTGGTGTGAGCCGGGTACACGGCATCCGCCAGCAACGCCAGAGCGGGGCCGGTGCCGGACGCCGGGAACGCGAGGGGCGCGACCCGGTTGGCGCAACGGCGCACGTGAATCGGATTGGGATGACCGGCGTTGGCGTAGCGGAGTTCGGCGCGCCCGACGTCGGCCACGGCGTAACAGGCGGAGGTGAACAGGGGCCGCCGGGTTTGTTTGAGGACGGCATGCAGTCCGCGGTTGATCTCGCCGAGAAAACGGCCCGGTTCGCGGGCCAGCGGCAGCAATTCCTCGACGAGACCGCGCAGGATGGCCGTGACCAGCGCGGCCCGCAGGCCGTGTCCCATCACGTCGCACACGAACAGCCCGGCTTCGGTGTCCGACAGCGGGAGCACGTCGAAAAAGTCTCCCCCAACATCCGCCGTCGGCAGATAGCGGTGGGTGAACTGCAGGGCGCTGGTGGCGGGGGTGCGGTCGCGGGGAAAGGCGGGATACGCCTGCGGGAGGAACGCCTCCTGGACTTCGCGGGCGAGATGCAGATCGGCGGCGAGCTGCTCGGTTTTGGCGCGGACCTCCTGTTCGAGGCGTCGTCGTTCGAGCGCGTTGGAGACGGCGCGGACGAGGGCGGGCAAATCGAGGTCCAGTTTGGAGAGGTAATCCTTCGCGCCGCGCTTCATGGCCTGGACGGCGATGGTCTCGTTGCCGGTGGCGGTGAGCATGATGACGGCCGGTTGGTGGTCGGCCGGCAACTGGGCGATTTCCACCAGCAAATCGAGGCCGTCGGCGCCCGGCAATTTGTTGTCGAGCAGGACCAACTCGTACGGTTGCCGGGCCAGCTCGGCGCGCGCCTTGGCCGCGGTGTCCACCCAGCACGGGCGGAAGGTCAGCTCGGGCCGCATCGCGTCGAGCAAACTGAGCAGAAGCGCGGCGAACTGCTCGTTGTCGTCCACCACCAACAACGCAATGGGCGCGGCCGGCATCACGACCCCACTCGTTGCACGTCGAGGCCAATCAGGCACACATCGTCGGCGAACCCGTGGCCGGCGCTGAAGCGGGTGACTTCGGCGAGGATTTCGTCGAACTGTTGATCCGCCGGCAGACCGAGCCGGTCGCGGAACGCGGCGCGCAGCCGGTCCGGCCCGAACAAATCCCCGTCGGCCCCCTCGACTTCAAACAGGCCGTCGGTGTACAGCACGATCAAGTCCTGCGCGGCGATGGGCTGGCGGTAGGTGGCGTAGGTCGAGTCCTCGAACACGCCCAGCGCCGGGCCGGGCGTGAACTCCTTGCCGGCCAGCGGCTGCAGTTCGTTGGCGCGCCGGCGCAGGTGCAGCGGGGGCGGATGACCCGCGTTGGCGAAGCGGATTTCCGCCGCGGCCAGGTCGGCGATCAGGTAGAACCCGGACGCGAACATCGGCATCCGGGTCTGTTTCAAAATCGCGAGCAACCGGCGATTGATGGTGGCCAGAAACCCGCTCGGATCGCCGGTCAGGGAGTGGTGCTCTTCGACCAGGGCGCGGATGATGGCGGTCACGAGCGCGGCGCGGACACCGTGTCCCATCACGTCGCAGAGAAACACCCCGGCTTGCGTCGGGGAGATGGCAAACACGTCGAAGAAATCGCCGCCGACGCTGCCGGTGGGCAGGTAGCGGCGGATGAAGCGCAGCCAGTTGTCGGCTTCGCTGGCGCCCGGCGGGAACGGGGGAAAGTGGAGCGGCAACAGCGCCTGCTGAATTTCCCCGGCGATGAGCAGGTCTGCCTGCATCTGCTCGTTTTTTTCGCGCAGTTCGCGGGTGTAGCGGCTGACCTGGGATTCGAGGCGTTTGCGTTCGAGGGCGCTGGTGATGGCGCGCAGCAGGGAGGGCACGTCGAGATGGTCCTTGGCGAGGTAGTCTTTTGCGCCGGCCTTCATGGCTTCGACGGCAATGGCCTCGTTTCCCATGCCGGTCAGCATGATGACCGCCGGCTGTTTTTCGGCCGGCAGCCCGCGGACCTGCGCCAGCACCGCCAGGCCGTCGGCGCCCGGCAGTTTGTAGTCGAGCAGCATCAACTCGTGCGGCAGCCGGTCGAGTTCAGCGAGGGCTTTCTCCGCGGTGTCCACCCATTTCACCTGAAACCGCAACTCGGTGCCAAGCGTGGGCAGCAGACGTTGGAGGATGTCCGCATACATCGGATTGTCCTCCACAATCAGCAACGGGATGCGACTGGTCAGACTCATCGCGGCGGCAGTTTGGAGATGTGCAACCAGTATTGCTGGATGTCGCCGACGAGTTTGAGGCAATCGTCGAACTGCACCGGCTTGGTCAGGTAGCTGTTCGTGCCGTGCAGGTAGCAGCGGTTGACGTCTTCATCCCGGTCGGACGTGGTCAGCACCACGACGGGGATGCTTTTCAACTCCGCAGCCTGTTTGATCACCTGGAGGACTTCCAGTCCGCTTTTTCCCGGCAGGTTCAGGTCCAACAGAATCAAGTCGGGCCGTGGCGCCGCGTCGGGATGGGCGTACCGGCCGCGTTGTTGGAGATAATCCACCGCCTCCTCGCCGTCGCGGCAGACGTGCAGGCGCGCGCCGCCGCGCGTGCGGCGGAACGCCTCCACGGTGATCTCCACGTCGGCCGGATTGTCTTCGACCAGCAAAATATCAAACGCTCGCTGCAAGTTGTCGCGCTCCCTTCACGGCCGGCGCGGCGACTTCCGTGGCCGGTCCCGCCGGCTTCGTCTCCGCGTATTTCGGCAGCGTAAAATAAAACGTTGTCCCCTCTCCCACCGTGCTCTCCACCCAAATCCGCCCCCCGTGCCATTCCACCACCCGCTTGACGATGGTCAGGCCAATGCCGGTGCCCTCGTCGTCGCGGTGCAGGCGTTGGAACAACTGGAAAATCTTCTCGTAATACTCCGCCTTGATGCCCGGCCCGTTGTCGCGGACATGGAACCGGTACTCGGGTTTGCCCGTCTCGGGGTTGGTCTGTTCCTGACAGCCGACCTCCACGACCGGCTGCGGTTTGTCGCAGTATTTGATCGCGTTGGAAATCAAATTGTGGAACACCTCCGTCATCGCGGTGGCGTCGCACACCACCGTGGGCAGTTTTTCGATCTGCAGTTCCACCTTTTTCTGATCCAGCGCGTACTGCAGATTTAATTTCACGTGCAGCAACATCGCGTTCAACCCTACCGGCGCGAGGGGACTTTTCTGCTGGCCGAGCCGCGAGAATTTCAGCAGGTCGTTGATCAACCGCTGCATCCGCAATGCCGAGTTGCGAATCACGTCAATGTGATGTTTCCCTTCCTCGTCCAACTTCTCCCGGTAATCCTCGATCAAAAACTTGCTGAACGCCTCGATCCCGCGCAACGGCTCTTTCAAATCGTGACTGATCACGTAGGTGTACTCGTCCATTTCCTTCTGCGCGGACTTCAATTCCCGTTGCGCCCGCGCCAGCTTCGCCTGCGCCTCCTGCACGCTGGCCACCAGACTGTTCAACAGCGCACTGACCTGCTCGACCTCCGCCAGATCGCTTTCCAGCCGTTCGCCCTTGGCCTCGCCCGCCGCCACCCGCTTCACGTACTGCAACAACTCCCGCAACGATTCCCGCACCGGCCGCGACGCGTACACCGCCGCCCCCACCGCCGCCCCCACCAACACCAATCCCACCAGCAAATGCCCCAGCACCGTCCGCATCAACCCCTCGCTCAACGACGCCTGCCCGATCCCCACTTCCACCGTCCCCACCACATTCGTGCCCCGCACCACCGGCGCCTGCACCATGATCAAGCCGGTCGTCTCCCGTTCCTGCCACGGCCGATAAAACGCCGTCCCGTCCGTGCCGACAATCCGCGTGTGATAAATCTCCTCATCGGCCACAATCGTCGCCACCAACCCCGCCACCCGGCCCACGTCGTTCGACGCCATGGCCGGCTCCACCGCCTTGGCCAACGCTTTCGCCGTCACATCCGCCCGCGCCCGCACCCCCTCCTCGCGCACCCGCAACTCCTGGCGCAAATGCAACCCGGTCAACACCACCACCGCCGCCAGCGTGCACACCGCCATCCACGCCGCGTACTGAACCTTGATGTTGTACTGGGCCGCCATTCGGGCACCGCCCCGGCATTGTCTCGCCCCCCCCGGCAAACGTCAAGCGCCTGCTCGGCCCGCCCCCAGCGACTCGTTGACTTGCGCGGAGGGCGCCATTATACGGAAAGCCATGCCCGAGATCGCCTACGTCAACGGAGAATTCGTCCCGCTCGACCGCGCGTTTGTCCACGTCGAGGATCGCGGATTTCAATTTGCCGACAGCGTGTACGAAGTCCTGCGAACCTACGACGGCAAACTCTTCGCCGTGGCCGAGCATCTCGACCGGCTCGACCGCAGTCTGGCGGCCATCGGAATGACACCGCCGCTCCCGCGCGCAACGCTCGTCGCGACGCTCGAGGAATTGGTCCGCCGCGGCGGGTTCTCCGAATCCGTGGCGTATCTGCAAATCACCCGCGGCCGGGCGCCCCGCCATCGCGCCGTCCCCACCGCGGCGACGCCGACCGTGGTGATGACAGTCCGCCCGCTCCCGCCCGCGCCCCGGCAGTTGGCCGGGCCGGGCATCTCCGTCATCACCGTGCCCGACCAGCGATGGGCGCGCTGCGACATCAAAAGCGTGGCCTTGCTGGCAAACGTGCTCGCGTTTGAGACGGCCCGCCGCGCGGGCGCCGATGACGCGCTGTTCGTGGCGGCCGACGGGACGATTGAGGAATCCACCGCGGCCAATTTGTTTCTCGTGCGGGCCGGGACGCTCGGCACGCCGCCAACCGGCCCGGCGTTGCTGGCGGGCGTGACGCGGGCGAAGGTGTTGGCGGCGGCGCAGGCCGCCGGCATCGAGTGTCGCGAGATGCGGATTACCGCGGCGGAGTTGCGGGCGGCCGATGAAGTGTTCCTGTCGAGCACGACCGCGCAAATCACACCCGTCGGCGCAGTGGACGGGCATCGAATCGGCGATGGTCAGTGCGGGCCGGTCACGGCTCGAATCTACGCCGCGTTTCGGCAATCCGTCACGGCGCGGCCACCTGGCTGACTTCCGCCGCGCGTTTCGGGCGGAGGACAAGGTGGGCCGGCACGATGCGCGTGACGACGATTTCTTCCTGCGGCTTGACCACCGGAATGATGGCGACGAAATCCTCCAGCTTCCGGGCGGCGGCAACAGTGTCCACGTTTTGCGGGACCGTGACGTTGGCTTCGCGTTCCGTCAGCCGCCGGGAATGGGTGTAGGCCGTCAGCATGTGGCCGAGTTGCGTGTCGAGCTTCTCCAGGCGCAATTCCCGTTCTTGCGCCGACAACTCCCGCACCGCCTGCTGCTGAACCGGATCGGTCAGCCGGGCGGCGGCGGCCAGCCGGTGGTCGTAGTCGGCTTCGATCAGGCTGGTTTGCAATTGTCGGAAACACTCGATGAGCAGCGCAAAAGCGTCATCGCCGGTTCGCAGTTCTGCAACGGGGTCGGCCGCCACAGGGAATGGCCCGCCATCCGTTTCCACCGTGATTTCCGCGAAAAGCGGCGCGGAAACCGCCAGCGCCAGCATGACCGTCGCAACCCGCCGTCCCTTGATCTTCATAACAACGGTAGGAGTAGCGACGCGGATGCCAGCCGCCCGGCGGAAAATGAAACGGGCGCCACCCAAGGCGCGCCCGAGGTGTCGGCGGAGAACAACCGACTACGACCGGAACTTGATGCCGCAGCCGACGGCTTTCGTCGTCTTGATGGCGATCTCCTTGCCGGCCACCACGGCTTCCAGCGCGTCCTTCAAGTAATGCTCCTTCGCGGCGGCGGCGTCCTTGTGGTTGTCGTCAATTGTGCCGTGATAGACGAGCTTGCCGGCGGCATCGAACAGGAAAGCCTCCGGCGTGCGCGTGGCGCCAAAGGCGCGCGCCACACCGGAATCGGCGTCCACCACATACGGAAACTCGAACCCGCGATCCTTCGCGCGTTTGACCATCCCCTCGAAACTGTCCCCGGCCACTTTGGCGGGGTCATTCGAGTTAATCTGAATCACCCCAACGCCCCGTTTTTGAAACTCGTTGCCGAGTTTGGCAATCCGCTCTTCCCACGCCAGAACGAACGGACAATGATTGCACGAGAAAATCACCAGCGTCCCTTTCTCGCCTTTCACGTCGGCAATCGAAATCTCCTTTCCGTCCACGTTCTTCATCTTCACGTCGCTCTTCGGCGCGACGTCGCCCAGCTCCAAGGCCCACGCGGAAGCGAGGCTGCTGACCAACACGGCTGTTAGGAATGTTTGTTTCATGGGGTTGTTCCTCCTGTTGCGTTTGACTCCAAAACCTGCCGCACCGTTGATTCCAATTCGGCATAACGTTTCTGGCCCTCGAAAAAGGCGCGTCGAGTCCCTTTCCCGTCGTACACAATGGTCGCCGGGAACGCCCCGCTCCACTGCGGTTCGACACCGTCAATGAACCGCGGGTCGCTTTCGGTGTCGGACTTGATGAACGACGGATAGTCCACGCCCTGCTGCGCCAAAAACCGCTGCGCCACCGTCGCGTCCGTATCCCAGGAGACAAACACGACTTTCAGACCCCGGCTGGCATACGCTCGCTGCAACCTCACCAAATCCGGGAATTCGTCCCGACACGGCCCGCACCACGTCGCCCACATGTTCACCAGCACGACCGGCGTCCCCGCCGTCCGAATCACCTCCCGCAACTCCGCCGCCGTCACCGGCGTCAACGGCGGCGCCGGCCGGTGACAACCGGCCAGCAACGCGAGCACCAGCATCAGACGATTCACGCGGCGATGTTGTCACAAGTCCGCCGCCAACGCAAACCGCCACGCCCGGCGGCGCAACATTGTGATTGCGAGACCGGGTGGCCGGCTGGTAGAGACGGACGCATGGCACGACCGGCGCGGATTCAGTGATTGAACGGGGAAAACATGACGCCGATGCCACCGCCATGGCCATGATCAGCTCGTTCGCGCCCCTGCCGAGCGGTGAAACCATCCGCGTCACGTGGCCCACACCGAACCACTGGCTGCGGACAGCGCCGGAAAAATTCTTCGCCCGCACGCGCGCGAACCCCGACTACGGCCAACCGGGGTTCACGCGGGATTGTGGAAAACGATTTCACCGCGGCTGTGACATCGCGCCAGTACAGGTGACAGCGACCGGGCGGATGACCCGCGTGGTGTTCACCGATGGCGCAACCGGCCAGGATTACGAAAGCGACGAGCCGACGTGGGTGCCGCACGACCCCGTCTGCTGTGTCTGCGACGGGATCGTCCACGAGGTCGTCTCCGACGAATCTGCGTCTGACTTCGGCCGGCATGTGGTCATCGAGCATCGCTGGCCGGGGAGTGGAGAGAAATTCTTCACCTTGTATGGGCATCTTTCCGAGATCTTCATCTCGCATCCGTCATCCCCCATCCTTCGGGGAGCCGCGATTGGCAAAATGGGACAAACCTCCCGCAACGCCGACGCCCGAAACTGGCTGCGCATCGCGCCGCACCTGCACTTCGAAGTCTGGAACGCCGCCCGCCAACCCTACCATCCCGTCGAGTTCCTCCGCCGCTTTCTCGAATAACCACCCGCCCGCGTGGCGGCACGCGCCCCCACGCGGCCGCCCGGCTTTCCGGTGTTTTGACTCTCTCCTGCCGGTCGGCTACAACGGAGCGCGCATGGCGGATTTTCTTTCCACCCTGAAAGCCGAGACGTTGCTCTGTGACGGGGCCACCGGCTCGTTCTTGTTCGAACTGACCGGCCGCTTGTCGGAGACCAATCATGTGTATGAGGCGTTCAATGCCGACCGGCCCGACCTGATGTGGCAGGTGCACCGCGCTTATCTCGACGCCGGGGCGCGATGTTTGAAGACGAACACCTTCGGGGCGAATCGCGCGCAGTTGGCGACGTTTGGCCTGGGCGACCGGGTGGCGGAGTTGAACCGGGCTGGCGTGACGGTCGCCCGGCAGGCGATCCAGGAATTTCACCGGCAGCGTCCCGCCGCCCCCCCGGTGTTTGTCTTGGGATCCGTCGGCCCCGCCACGACACCGGATCGGGAGCAGATCACCGCGTTGATCGAGGCCGGGGTGGATGCGTTGTTGTTGGAGACCTTTCCCAGCGTGGCAGCGTTGGAGGCGGTGATCGAGGTCATCCGGTCGGTCCCGAACGCGCCGCCAATCATTGCGGAACTGACCATCCAGGCGGCGCCGCCGCCGGCCGATTTTCTGCCGCGCATGGTCGCGCACGGCGTGGCGGTGGCCGGCGTGAATTGTTGCGCGCCGTGGGACGCCCAGGCGTTCATCGAATCGGTCCGCGAATCTGACCCGGTGCGCCGCGGCGCGGTCCTGCTGACCGCAATGCCGAATGCCGGTGGGTTTCAGCGGATCGGGAACCGGTTCATGAGCAGCGTGAACGCGGAGTTCATGGGTCGGACAGCGCGGACGTTTCGGGATTTGGGGCTGCGGTTGATCGGCGGTTGCTGCGAAGTGCATCCACCGCACATCCGCGAGATGAACAATTATCTGCACTCCCGGCAGGTCGCGGTCGCGGGCGGGTTGACCCCCGTCGCGGCGCAACCGCCGGCGGGCGCGGCGGAGAAACGCGGCAACGGCCCGTTCACGCGCAAGCTGCTCGACCGGCAATTCGCCGTGAGCGTGGAAGTGTTGCCGCCACGCGGGACAAGCGCGAAAGCGGTGGCGGCGAAGGCCGCGTTGATCCGCGAACTCGCGGCCAGCGGGCGCGCCGACGCGGTGGACATCACCGACGGGTCGCGCGGGATTCCGTTGATGCCGCCGGGCGAGTTCATCCACCTGATCCGCCAGCAGCTCGGCTGGACAGAGGACCGGCTGGAATTGATCCCGCATTTTACCGGACGCGACTTGAACACGATGGGCATTCAAAGCCGGTTGATCGGGTACTACGCCCACCGGATTCACAACGTGCTGTTCATCACCGGCGACCCGCCGAAAATGTCACCCACCTACCCGCGTTCGACAGCGGTGTTCGACCTCGATTCCGTCGCGATGATCCGGCTCACGCACGGCTGTTTGAATGCCGGGGTGGATTTTGGCGGCCAGCCGCTCGGCAAAGCCGGGGAGCATCCCCCCACGCATTTCACCATCGGCACCGGGTTCGAGCCGGAGGCGCTCGACCAGAAACGCGAACTCGACCGGCTCGAGCAGAAGATCGGCAACGGCGTGGACTACGTGATGACCCAACCGGCGTTCCGCCACGAACCGCTCGCCGTGCTGGAACCGTACCGCGACCGGGTGCGCATCCTCGTCGGCGTGATGATCCTCTCCCACCTCGAACACGCGCAGCGCATGGCCCAGATTCCCGGCGTCGTGGTGCCCGAGTCCGTGCTCAGTCGCTTGGCCGCCTACGAACAACCGGCCGACCAAGCGAAAGCCGCGCGCGAGATCGCAATCGAACAGGCGCAACGCATCGCCCGCGAACAATGGGCCGGCTTGTACCTCATGGCCCCCGGCGCGACGGCCGGTGTGCAGGACGTGTTGGCGGCGGTACCGCGATAGAACGAAAACCGCCTCGGCACGTTTTTTTGGCCGCACTCGATCCCCGCCCCCGCGGGAGGGAGGGCACCGGGGTCAGGTCTCTTGGGCGTGTTGCCCAAAACGATATTTTTGTGAAGA
>CAZHLM010000038.1:0-32102 GCA_964533295.1 uncultured Verrucomicrobiota bacterium | reverse complement strand
GACTCTTAATCAGCGGGTTCTCGGTTCAAGTCCGAGCGGGCGCACCAGTTTTCTTTTGACGCAGTTTTGCGCGGCGGCCCGGCAGGGTTCGACTCCCGATGGCGAGCAGGGCGCGGATGGTTTGCTGCGCGTAGATGTGCGCTTCCGGCCATTGACTGACGCGCGGGCCGGCCACGTTCAGCACGGTGATGGCGTGCGCGTTCACAAAACGCGCCAGCAGCCGGGCCGCTGGCCGGGGCGGGACGGCTTCGGCGTCAATCAACCGAAATGGTTTGTTGTGTTGGAGGCACCGGCACAGGGTTTCCCGGGTGCCACCCCGCAGTTCGCCGCAATACAAGATGGCCGTGCCGTCGCTTTCGCGGATGTTTCGGATGGTGCGCCACCGGTAGCTGGGTGTCCGCAACGCGGTCAACGGATAGCGGTCGGGGATCGGACCGTCCTCGGCGCGCCGGCCGGCCGGGCACCAACCGCCACACGGAAAGCCGCGGGCCAGTGCGGCATCCAGCGCGCCGCGGTCCACCCCGGTCTGGCCGCCGGAGATGATTTTACGAAGGGACATTGCCGGTACTATGCCGGAGTCCTCCCGCCTCGCAAGCCGGGAACCGCGCGCAGGCCGGTCGGGCTGCGGGCTGGCGGGTTGACGGGGGTGGGTCGTTTCGGTAGCGTGCCCCCCACTTGGCGGGGTGGCGCGTTGAATCTGCGGAAATACTTCGAGTTTGTCCGGTTTTCACACACGGTGTTTGCGTTGCCGTTTGCGTTGGCGGCGATGGTGGTGGCGGCGCGCGGGTGGCCGGGCGGGCGGGTCGTTGGGTTGATTCTGGCGGCGATGGTCTGCGCGCGAACGGCGGCGATGGGGTTCAACCGCATCGTGGATCGCGAGTTTGACGCGCGCAATCCGCGGACGGCGAGCCGGCATTTGCCGACCGGCCAGATCACGTTGGCCAGCGCCTGGGCGTTGACCTGCCTGAGCGCGGCCGGCTTGGTGGCGGTCAGTTGGTTCATCAACCGGCTCTGTTTTTATTTGTCCCCGGTGGCGCTGGCCGTTGTGGGATTTTACTCGCTGACGAAGCGATTCACGGACTTCACGCATCTGTTCTTGGGAATCGCGCTGGGGCTGGCGCCGTTGGGAGCGTGGCTGGCGGTGACGGGCCGGTTCGCAACGGAGCCGGTGGTGCTGGCGGGCGCGGTGGTGTTGTGGCTGACCGGGTTCGACATCATTTACGCCACGCAGGATTACGAGTTCGACCGGCGTGCCGGGTTGCGATCGTTGCCGGTACGCTGGGGGATTGCGGGCAGTTTGCGGTTTGCTATGGTGGCGCACGCGCTGATGGCGCTGATGCTGGCGTGGTTTGGCCGCGTAGCGGGGCTGGGCGGGTGGTACTTTACCGGGCTGGCGCTGATCGCGGTTTGTTTGACCACACAGCATGCGCTGGCGCGGCGGCAGGACCCGGTGAGTTTGAATGTGGCGTTTTTTCGAATGAACGCGATCATCAGCGTCGTGTTTCTGGCGGCGACAGCGGTGGATGTTTTCGGGCGATGAACAGGTGGATCGAACGGTCGGAGTTGCGTGACACCGCAGCGAAGGTCCTCGCGGGACGGCGATTGGACGAGGAGGATTGTCTGCGGCTGTTCCGGTCGCAGGACCTGACGACGATTGGCTGGTTGGCCAACCATGTTCGCGAGAACAAACACGGCAACGCCGCGTACTACATTCTCAACCGCCACATCAATTACTCGAACATCTGCATTCTCGACTGCGATTTTTGCGCGTTTTACCGGCGGCGACGCGACGCGGGCGCCTATGAGTACAACCTGCCGCAGATGATCGAGAAAACACGGGAGGCCTTGAAACTCGGCATCACGGAGATCCACATCGTCGGCGGGCTGCACCCGTCGTTCAAGTGGGAGTACTACGTCGAGATGTTGCGCGAGTTGAAACGGCTCGATCCGCGCCTGCATTTGAAGGCGTTCACGGCCATCGAGATCATGCACCTGTCATGGGTCGGCAAACGCAGCATCCCGGCCACGTTGGCGGCGCTGCGCGAGGCCGGACTGGGTTCGCTGACCGGCGGCGGCGCGGAGATTTTTGATCCGGCGGTGCGCAAAGTGATTTGTCACGCCAAGGAATCGGCCGAGGAATGGCTCGACGTGCATCGGACGTGGCACAAGATGGGCGGGCGATCCACCTGCACGATGTTGATCGGGCATGTCGAGACGGCGGAGCACCGGGTGGATCATCTGCGGCGGTTGCGGCAGTTGCAGGACGAGACCGGCGGATTCACGGCGTTTGTCCCGCTGGCGTTTCATCCGGCCAACACGAAACTGGCGCACCTGCCGGGGCCGAGCGGGGCGGACCTGCTGAAGACGCTGGCCATCGCGCGGTTGTATCTCGACAACGTGGACCACATCAAAGCGTACTGGATTCTGATGGGGTTGAAGCTGGCGCAAGTGGCCCTGAGCTACGGCGTGGATGATCTGGACGGGACGGTGATCGAGGAGAAGATTTATCACATGGCCGGTGCGCAGACCCCACAGGAGCTGGCCCGCGCCGAACTGGTGCGCGCCATCCGCGAAGCCGGCCGCGAACCGGTTCAGCGCGATTCGCTGTATCGGCCGGTGGTCCCCGCCGAATCACCGGCTCGACCAGCGGCGGAAGCCGCCCCGGTCGGGGCCGGTCTGTTGCCCAACAGCGAAGGCGGTGCGGCGTGAACATCGGCGCGGTGCCCTACTGGAATGTCCGACCGCTGATTTATGGAATCGAGGATCGCGTAACGTTGCTGGAGCCGGCGGCGCTGGCCGACGCGATGCATCGCCGCCAGCTCGATGCCGGAATGGTGCCGTTGGCGGAAGTGCTGGCGCACGACCAGTACGACGTGCTCGACGGGATTGCCATTGCGGCGCGCGGCGCGGTGCGCAGCGTGTTTCTGGCTCATCGCGTACCGCTGCCGGAGCTGCGGCGGGTGGCGGTGACGCCGGCCTCGCGGACATCGGTCTGGTTGTTGCACGTGTTGTTTCAGTTGCGCACCGGACGCGTGCCGGTGTTCTACCCGAAACCACCGGGCGCGAAATTGAGCGAACACGAGGCGATGCTGCTCATCGGCGACGAGGCGTTGCGGTACGCCTGGCGCAACGGCGAACGGGCGTTGTGGGATTTGGGCGCGGCGTGGGTGGAGCAGACCGGGCTGCCGTTCGTGTTTGCGGTCTGGGCGTTTCAACGCGGCGCGGCGGGCGGGTTACCGGCGCGGCTGCGGCAGGCCAAGGCTGCCGGGCTTGCGCACCTCGAGGAGATTGTGCAGAATGCGACGGATGCCGCGCCGGAGTTGTTGCGGGAGTATTACGCGCGCTGCGTCTGGTATGACTTGGATGACACGGCGAAGGAAGGCATCCGGCGGTTTCAACGTTACCTGCAGGAATTCGGGCTGATCCGGCAACGCCATGATTTACGATACATCGCTTGATTCGATTCAGGACAAGGTGCTGGCCGGCGAGCGCATCAGCACGGCCGAAGCGCGGCGGCTGTATCAGGCGTTGACGTTGCCCGAGCTGGGCGCGCTGGCCGATGCGGTGCGGCAGCGGTTGCATCCCGACCGGCGGGTCACCTACATCATTGACCGCAACATCAACTACACGAACATCTGCAACGTGTATTGCACGTTTTGCGCGTTCATGCGCGAGGAAGAAGACTCGGATGCGTACGTGCTGACGAAGGAACAGGTCGGCGCGAAGATTCAGGAACTGGTGGACATCGGCGGCGTGCAAATCCTGATGCAGGGCGGGCACCATCCCAAACTCGGCATCGAATACTACCTCGACCTGCTCCGCTACATCCGCGAGAAGTTTCCCCAGGTGAACATCCACGGATTCTCGCCACCCGAATTCGTGCATTTCGCCGACGTGTTTCGGATGCCGCTGGAGGACGTGATCCGGCAATTCAAGGAGGCTGGCCTCGGCTCCATCCCGGGCGGCGGCGGGGAGATTCTGGTGGACGCGGTGCGCAAACGCATCGCGCCGTTGAAATGCAGCGGCCGCGACTGGCTGCGGGTGATGGAAATCGCGCACGGCCTGGGGCTGAACTCCTCGGCCACGATGATGTTCGGGCATGTCGAAACGGTGGACGACCGGCTCGAACACCTGCGGTTGCTGCGCGACCTGCAAGACCGGACGCGCGGGTTTACGGCGTTTATCTGCTGGACGTTCCAAAATGAAAACACCCGCCTGCGCGTGCCATCGGTCGGCGCCCACGAATATCTGCGAATGCAGGCGCTGGCCCGAATCTTTCTGGATAACTTCCCGAACATCCAATCGAGCTGGGTTACGCAGGGCCCGCAGATTGGGCAGATCGCGCTGCAATACGGCGCGAACGATTTTGGCAGTGTGATGATGGAAGAGAACGTCGTTTCGCAAGCGGGTGCGACGTTTCGCATCAATGAGGAAACCATGTGCCGCCTGATTCGCGAACTGGGTTACGAGCCGCGCCGGCGCAACAACTGGTATCAACTCCTGAATTGAGGTGCCCGATGTCCAAATTCAAAACCATTCTGCTTTTCGGCGCTCCCGGCAGCGGCAAAGGCACCCAGGGCAAAATGCTCGGTACCCTGCCCGGCTTCAAACACGTCGCCTGCGGCGATGTCTTCCGCTCCATTGACCTCAACAGCGAGGTCGGCAAGGTCTTTCTGAAATACTCCAGCAAAGGCGAGCTGGTGCCGGATGATTTCACCGTCCGACTCTGGAAAGAGCACATCGACAAGCTCGTCACCATCGGCGCGTTCAAGCCCGACCAGATGATCCTCGTGCTCGACGGCATCCCGCGCAACGTCCACCAGGCCGAGATGCTCGACGAATACATTGACGTCATCAAACTCATCTGTCTGCGAGCCGGTCACCAACGCGCCGAGATGATCCGCCGCCTGAAATCCCGTGCCTTGAAGGAAAATCGGCTCGACGATGCCAATGAAGAGACCATCCGCCACCGGCTGGAGGTCTATGACAAAGAGTCGCGACCCGTCATCGCCCATTATCCCAGAGAGATCCGGGTGGACGTGGATGCCATTCAAGAACCCATCGCCGTCGCGCACGACATCCTCAGCGCCATCCTCGGCCGCACCGAGGAACTCCATGCCATTGACCTTGTCGCCCCGGCAACTCCTGCCAAACGATGACGCAACTTTTTCGATACGCCGGTGTTGATATCGGCTGCCGGTAAACTCATATTTCCCGTAGGGAAAAAAAGAAAGGGAACATGAACCACAAGATCACCAAAATCACCGTCCTGCTCAGTGCTGCCATCGCTCTGTCGCCCGTTACTCACGCGGCGACCGGCGATGTGTTTCGCGCCCGCCTCTTTTTGCGCGGCGCCTATCAAGACACCAATGAAGTCAACCAGGTTCTGCGCATCGGCCGCGCGCCGTTGAACAACGCAGCCCTCATCAATCTCGCGCGGGGACGCGCCATCACCAACGACGTTCCCGATAACGAGATTCTCGCCCTCCTGCGAGACCGGGACGATCACGACCGTCACCTGATCGTCTTCGACAAGGATACCCAAAGCAACCTCGTCACCGTCGCCGAGATCGAGACCGAAGGCCGCGTTCGCAAGCCCGGCCAAGCGGTCTTCATCTGGGACCTCGACTTCGAAGAATCCGGCAACACCACCAACGGCCTGATCGATGGGGATTTCAAAGTCGCCGGCACCCGCGTCCGCACCAATTCAACCTTCGTGTCGACCGGCAAGTTGATCGGGACGCTGGACCTCAACAGCGAAGGTGAAAGCTTCCACATCATCGTCCCGGATGGCGCCATCTCCGTCCGCGGGCCGGCACTCGGCGAGGTCATCACCGACGACGATAACTGAACCGTTCGTTCTCCCACGAGGGCGGGACCCAGCGGTCCCGCCCTCTTTGCTTGTCCGCTCCGGCAGGTTCTGGTACTGCTGACATGGCATGCGCATTCTTTTCCTCGGCACCGCCGAACTGGCCTGCCCCTGTCTGCAAGCCATAGCCGGCCATGTCGTCGGCGTCTTCACCCAGCCCGACCGGCCCAAAGGCCGCGAGCTGCGGCTGACGCCACCGCCCGTCAAAGTCGCCGCCACCGAACTGGGCCTGCCGGTCGAGCAACCCGAGAAAATCCGCGACGCCGTGGAACGCGTCCACCACTACCGGCCCGACCTGATCGTGGTCGTCGCCTACGGTCAACTCCTGCCCCGCGCCATTCTCGACATCCCGCCGCGTGGCTGCATCAACGTCCACGCCTCGCTCCTGCCCCGCTGGCGCGGCGCCTCCCCCATCCAACACGCCATCCTTCACGGCGACACCGTCACCGGGGTGACCACCATGTTCCTGAACGAAAAAATGGACGAGGGTGACATCATCCTGCAGCGCGCCGAACCGATCCGCCCCGACGACACCAGCGCCACGCTTCACGACCGGCTGGCGCGGCTCGGCGCGGCGTTGCTGGCCGAGACCATCGCCCTCGATCCGATGCCGCGCCAGCCGCAAGACCACACCCGCGCCACCTACGCGCGCAAGCTGACCAAGGAAGATGGCCGGATTGATTGGACGAAACCGCCCGCGGAGATTGAGCGGATGATCCGCGCCTTCAACCCCTGGCCGGGCGCCTTTACCGAGGATGCCGGCAAGCTGGTGAAAATCTGGCGGGCGGAGCTGACGCCGGGCGGTCAGTTGCGGCTGTTGGAAGTCCAACCGGCCGGCGGCAAACGCATGAGTCTCGACGCTTATCTGCGGGGGAACAGCTCCAGCAGTTTGGCCTGCCGGTAGGCAAAGATCTTTTCCAAGTCCGGCGCCACCAACCACCGATGCGCCAGCGCCCCGCCCCAATGCGCATACAGCACCTCGTCGCGGCACAACGTCCCGCCATCGCGTTCCTCGAAGGTGTGCGTGTGAATCCATTGCCGGTACGGTCCGCGCGCCTGCTCGTCCACGAACCGCCGCGGTGGTTCCCAGGCACGGATGATCGTCGTCCACCGCACCGGCAGCCCGTGAATCCGCAACCGATACTCGATGCGCCTACCGGCTTGCATCCGAATCGGCGGGGGCGTCAGAATCCGAAAATGCAACCACGGTGGCGTCAACGCATCGAGATTACCGGCATCGGCAAAGAAGGGAAACACTTCGGCCCGCGGCCGGGGCAGCCAGATTTCCCGTTGCAACTGGTGGATTTTCATGCGCATTTGGGATGCTGAATACGCCACGGCGGTTGCCGTCCAAATCGCGGAGACCATGAAAACGATTCTGGCCATTTTGCTTCTGACCGCCACGGCAACGCTGGCCGACCCGGCGGCGCCGCCCGTGCGCGACGTCAGCGATTTTTACGAACCGCTCAGCGCGCATGGTTACTGGGTGCGGCACGAACGCGGCTGGTGCTGGCGTCCCCACGGCGTGGCGGCCGACTGGGAACCGTTCCGGGAGGGTCGCTGGCTCTGGACCGCACAGGGTTGGTACTGGGAAAGCCCGGAACCGTGGGCGTGGGCCGCCTACCACTATGGCCGGTGGTTCTGGGATGAGCGGGAAGGGTGGCTCTGGCTGCCGGATCTGCAATGGCTACCAGCCTCCGTCATGGAAGCGCGCGAGGTCGCCGCGACACCGCTACCGCCACCACCACCGCCACCGCCACCGACCGTCATCCAGCATTACACCTACATCGAACGCATCGAACCGGCACCGGTCTGGTATTTTTATTATGGCACCCACCGTTCCGTTTGTCCCCCACCGCCCTGCTGTCGGCCCGCGCCGTGTCCGCGACATCGGCCGCCGCCGGCGCGCTGCGACTCGCCTTCGCGCGACCACCACACCGCTCCGCCGCCCAACGCCAGCCCAAGCCCGGTGCGCCGCCCCCCGGCGCGGCGGGATTCCGTCCCGGCGAATCCGACGCCCATCCGCGAGGTGCGACCTGCCCCGGCGCCACCTCGACCCGTCATCACCGAGGCGGTCAGCGCCAAGAAAACCTTCACGCCCCAAGCGCAAGCTTACCGGCTGCGCGCGGAACAACGCAAAGCCGAGAAGCTCACCAAAGAGATGGATTAGCGGCGCAGCGACACCGCAAAAACTCTCTCCGCCTTCCCGGCAGCTTTCGGGGACTGGCTTGCGGTTCCGGGCATGCCCGCTAGAATCGCGGCATGACCGAGGGCGCGTCGCCGAACCGATTGCCCGCGATTCTGGCCGGTGGTTGGTTCGCCGCGGTGGCCGGTATCTTTCTGGTGCGCTACGACGGCTGGGTCATCCCGATTCAATTCGGCCACGTGCTGCTGGCGGCGGTGCCGCAGTTGCGTTTCGGACCGCACTTCGTCGTGTTCGCACGGGAACGGGTGCTGGATTTGTTGTGGCTGGCGCTGTTGCTGGCCACCGCGTGGCCGGTCGGCAAGCTCATCATCCGCCGACCGGGCTGGTTGGAATCGCTGGTGGCGCTCGGGCTGGGACTGACGGTGATCGCGGCGGTCACGCTGGCCATCGCGGCCGTCTCGACGCGCGTGGTGGGCGGGGTGTTTCTCTTGCTGGCGTTGTGGGCGGTGCCGGCAGTGCGGGCCGACCGGCCGCGCTGGCCGCGGCTGGGTCGCGGCGATGCAGTCTGGATGGCGTTGTTGACCGCAGCGGCGTTGCTGCAGTTGCCGGGCGCGTGGGTGCCGCCATTTGAGTATGACGAGTTGGAGTATCATCTCGGTGCGCCGATGGATTACCTCCGCGCCGGTCGGATTGCGTTTCTGCCGTACAATTTTTATTCGAACCTACCGCAGTTGACCGAGATGTTGTATTTGCTGGCGCTGGTGACGCGGTCGGAGATCGCGGCGAAGTTGGTGCACGGGTTGTTCGGGTTGCTGACGGCCGGGGTGGTGGCGGTGGTCGGGTCGCGGTTGTGGAGCCGGCAGGTGGGGTGGTTGGCGGCGGCATTGTTTTACACGATGCCGTTCGTGCAGGACCTGAGTCAAACGGCGCGGGTGGATCTGGCGACGGCGTTTTTCGCGTCGCTGGCGGCCGGTAGTTGGTTGCTCGGCATGCCGTGGCACTGGTCGGCGCTGGCGGCGGGCGGGGCGGTGGCGACGAAATGGACGGCGATCCCGGTGGTGTTGCTGCCGATGTTGGTGTTGATTTTGGCGCAGACGCGAACGCTGTGGCCGGCCGTCCGCTTTGGTCTGGTGGCGACGGTGCCGGTGGTGCCGTGGCTGGTGAAAAACGCCCTGTTGACCGGCGATCCGATCTATCCGTTGTGGCGGGACAGTCCGCACTGGACGGCGGCGCAGGCGGCGTTGTTTGCCGAGAAACATTACCCGACGTTTGGGTGGAATCAGTTGTGGGAGCGGCCGTGGCAGTATTCGTTCGCCGAGCCGGGCGCGGTGCCGTTACTGCTGGCGACGGCGCCGTTGATTGTGCTGGGCTGGCGGCGGGCGGGCCGGGCGCGGACGGCGGCGTGGCTGTGCGGCGCGGCGTATGCCGGTTGGTTTTTGCTGACGTTTCGGCCGTGGCGGTTTTTTCTGCCGATGGCGCCGGTGGCGGCGTGGGTGGGGGCGGTAGCGGTGCAGCAGCATGGCCGGTGGTTGAAGATCGGTTTGGCGGGGTTGTGGGCGGTGGCGTTGTGCTCGATGGGGTTGAACGCGGTGGTGGATGCGGGCGATCCGACGACGTTGCCGCCGCGGTTGAGCTTTGTGCAGCACGCGCTCGGACAGACATCGCGGGAGGAGTTTGTGGCGCGGCTGGGCCGGGGCGTGTTGGAGCCGGTATTGTGGATGAACGAACATCTGCCGCCGGACGCGAAAGTGCTCTACGTCGGCGAAGCGCGTGTGTACTATGCGCGCCACCCGGTGCTGTGGAGCACGGCGTTTGATCGGCATCCGCTTCAGCAGGCCGGGCTGGCGGAGCTGGGGGTGACGCACGTGTACATCAACTTTTCGGAACTGCAGCGGTTGTCGAGCGGCTACGGTTATTTGCGTGACATCGACTGGGGCGCGTTGCGGCGGGATTTGCAGACGCGGGCGCGGGAGATTTACCGGTCGGATCGGGCGGTGGTGTACGCGTTATGAGAGTCTGCCACGTCATCACGCGCCTGATCGTCGGTGGGGCGCAGGAGAACACGGTGGCCACATGCGTCGGGTTGCGGCGGTTGGGCTACGATGTGGATTTGGTGCTGGGTCCGCAGACGGGTCCGGAAGGCTCGCTTTACGAACAGGCGTGCGCGGCCGGTGTGCCGATGGTGGTGGTGCCGGAATTGCGGCGCGCGCCTCATCCGTGGCTGGACGCGGCGGCGGGGCGGGCGTTGGTGCGGTTGTTTCGCGAGCGGCGCTACGACATCGTGCACACGCACAGCGGCAAGGCGGGATTTGTCGGGCGTTGGGCGGCGCGGCAGGCGTGCGTGCCGGTGATTGTTCACACGATTCACGGACCGTCGTTTTACGCGTACCAGAATCCGCTGGGCAACTGGCTGTTCACGTGGGCGGAGAAACTCGCGGCGGAATGGACCACGCATTTCGTGTCGGTGGCCGATGCGATGACGCAGCAGTATTTGGCCGCGGGTGTGGGGCGGCCGACCCAGTACACGACGATTCGCAGCGGGATGGACATGGCGGCGTTTTTGTCGGCGCGACCCGACCCGGCGTTGCGGGCGCGGTTGGGGATTGGGGCGGACGAGGTGGTGGTGGGGAAAGTGGCGCGGTTGTTTCGGTTGAAGGGGCACGAGTTTTTGTTCGAGGCGATGCCGGCAATTCTGCGGGCGGTGCCGCAGGTGAAATTCTTGCTGGTCGGCGACGGGGCGTACCGGCAGCGGTTTGAGAAGATGGCCGGCCAGCGGGTGGTGTTTGCCGGGCTGGTACCGCCGCGGGAGATTCCGCGGTATCTGGCGTTGATGGACGTGCTGGTGCATTTGTCGTTGCGGGAGGGACTGCCGCGGACGTTGCCGCAGGCGCTGGCGTGCGGTAAGCCGGTGGTGGCGTTTGATGTGGACGGGGCGCGCGAGGTTTGCCGCGACGGCGTGACCGGGTTTTTGATTCCGGCGGAAGACACCGAGCGGTTGGCGGCGGCGGTGATTCGGCTGTTGCGCGAGCCCGGGCTGGCTCATAAGATGGGCGTGACGGGCCGGCAGTTGGTGGCGGCCGAGTTCACGGAGGAGCGGATGGTGCAACAGATTGACGCGTTGTATCGCCGTTTGGCGTCCTGATGGAATGGCTGCTGATTTATTTGTACGTGTTCGATGTCAGTTTTGTGCTGGCGCTGGCGCTGACGCCGGTGTGTCGGCGGTTGTCCCACCGGCTCGGCGTGGTGGATCAACCGAACCTGGAACGCAAAATCCACTCCACCGCCATGCCGTTGCTTGGCGGCGTGGCGGTGTTTGCCGCCTTCGCCGTCAACGTGGTGTTCAACTACGCGGTGGTCTTGCCGCTGGCAACGCGCTGGGATCTGCCGCTGGTGGACCTGCCGGATGTGCGGCCGTATTTGGAAGGCGCGTTTTCCGTCGGGCCGAAACTGTTTGTCCTGCTCGCCGGCGGCGCGCTGATGGTGGCCCTCGGGTTGTACGACGACACGCATGACCTGAAGGCCGGGCCGAAGTTCATTGCGCAGGTGTTGATCGCGTTGCTGGTGGCGGCGGCCGGGATGCGGATCACGCTGTTCATCGCGAACCCGGTCATCCACGTGGTTGTGACCGTGCTCTGGATCGTGACGCTGACCAACGCGATGAATTTTCTCGATAACATGGACGGCTTGTGCGCCGGGGTGGGGCTGGTTTGCGCCGGCATGTTCGCCTTCATGGCGGCGGTGCAGCAGCAATACTTTGTCTGTCTGCTGGCGACGGCGCTGACGGGGTCGTTGCTGGGGTTTCTGCCGTACAACTTCAAGCCGGCCACGATTTTTCTCGGCGATGCCGGCAGTCATTTCATCGGCTACCTGCTGGCGGTGCTGCCGATTTTGGGGACGTTTTACCGCTCGGACTCGCCGACGCTGTTGCCGGTGTTGATTCCGCTGCTGGTGCTGGCGGTGCCGCTGTTTGACATGGCGATGGTGATGAGCATTCGGCTCTGGCGCGGTCAACCGGTCTATCAGGGCGACGTCAATCACATCTCGCACCGGCTGGTGCGGCTGGGGCTGCCGCAGAGCTGGGCGGTGGCGTTGATTTACCTGATCACGCTGACGCTCGGGCTGGGGGCGGCGATTTTGTTGTGGGCCGAGCTGGTGGCGGCCGTGGTGGTGATCGTGCAGGCGATTTGCATCCTGGCCATTGTGACCCTGCTGGAGCAGCTCGGACGGAAATGAGCGCGCGCGCCGTGTTTCTCGATCGCGACGGCGTGCTGATGGAGGACGCCAACTACGTCGGCCACGTCGAACGAGTCAAACTGATCCCCGGCGCCGCCGAGGCGGTGCGCCGGTTGCGCGCCGCGGGCTTCAAAATCTTCGTCGTCACCAATCAGTCCGGCGTCGGCCGTGGTTATTTCACCCGCGAAGCGGTTGAGGAAATCCATCATCATCTCCGCCAACAGGGCATCCAGCCCGACCGGTTCTACGTTTGCCCGCATCACCCGGAAGACAACTGCGACTGCCGCAAACCCAAGCCGAAATTTCTGCTCGAAGCGGCGCGGGAATACGACCTGGATCTGGCCGGCAGTTATATGATTGGCGATCGGTCCAGCGACCTGCTGGCCGGAATCAATGCTGGTGCCCAGCCCATCCTCGTCCTGACCGGGGTCGGCCGTGAGACGCTGGCGAAAAATGAAGTTCGCCCCGTTCACGTCGCCGCCGACGTGGCGGCGGCGGCCGACTGGATTTTGGCCGGTGGATGCGGCACAGTGACGGCGAGATGAAACCACTCGGGGAAAAGGATCGCCAGGCGCTGCGGTCGTTGCTGGCCGATGACGACGAACAGGTGCAGGCGTTGTTGCGCGAACAGTTCCTGCGGATGGGCGCCGATGGCCGCGCGTTTTTGGAAACAGCGGCGCGCGAGTCCACGAACGCCGCCGGGCGGGCCGCCGCGCGGATCCTGCACGACGTGCGGGAACAACAGGCGCTGGAGGAGTTGCTGGCGTTTTGTCGCGGCAGCCGCGGCGATTTGGATTTGGAACAAGCCAACTGGTTGCTGGCCCGCAGCCGGTACCCGTTGCTGGATGTCGCGCCCTACCGGATTCGGCTGGACCAGATGGCGCACGAACTGCGGGAACGGCTGACCGGGCGCGAGACGCCGCGCGCGACCATCGAGGTCTGCAATCATTACCTGTTTCAGATGCTGGGCTTTCGCGGCAATCAGCAGGACTATTACGACCCGGACAACTCGTATCTCCACCGGGTACTCGACCGGCGGCTCGGCATACCGATCTCGCTGTCCGTGCTCTACCTCTTGATCGGCAAACGGCTCGGTCTGCCGCTGTTTGGCGTGAACCTGCCCGGTCATTTCATCCTGACGTGGCGGTCGCCGGACGTCGCCTTCTTTTTGGACCCGTTCAATGGTGGCCGGGTGTTGGAGGCGGCGGAGTGCCGCAAGGTCAGCGAACGATTGGGCGGCCGCCTCGCCGAAACGAGTCTCATGCCCATCTCGCCCAAGCAAATATTGCTTCGGCAGTGCCGCAATCTGCAGGTGATTTATCGCGCCCGCGACGCCCGCCGCGGCGATCAGTTGAGCCGGGTGGTCGAGTCCCTGGTCTCCGACTCCGGTTACTGACCGGCCTCTCCATCGGGCGAGGCGGGCGTCGTCGGCGAAACCTCAACCCGGCCGGATCGCCGCATTCAGGTCGCGCACCAGCGCCGCCACATCCTGGCAACCGCGGGCGCGGGCCGTTTGCTCGATCGAATGGGCGCCGCCACAACAGAAGTCCACCCGGTGATGGCCAAACACCGCGATTGTCTGCGGCCAACGCGCCGTGACATCCTTCACGATCATGTCGCCCGAAATTTCACGTTTGCCGGCGGTCGAGTCGGGACGCGGATCCGATGGCCGTAAGCGGAACAATGTTTTCATGGTGCCCGCAGGTTAGCCGGACGGCTAGCAACCGGCGTTGACGCCGGTCAATTCGCGGTCAATTTGACGACCACGAGCTTGCCGGCTTTGAGAATCTGGCCGGGACGAACCACGACCCGGGCTTTGTCGTCGGTGATTTTCTCTCCGTCGAGCGAGACGCCGCCTTGTTGGATGAGCCGGCGAATGTCGCCGCGACTCTTGAAGCGGCCGGTTTTTTCGACCAGCTCGACGATCCAGAACTCGCCGACCGCGGCCAGCGGTTCGGCCACCTCGGCGTAGTCGCGTTTGGAAAACTTCTGCTCGAACTCGTTCCGCGCTTCCCGGGCAACGGCGTCGCCGTGGTATTGGGCGACGATCGCTTGCGCCAGCGATTTCTTGGCGTCCATCGGATGGCCGGTGGGCGCCGGCTGGGCGAGCAGGAGCCGGTACCACTTTTCCATGAGCGTGTCGCTGATGCTCATGGCCTTGCCAAACATCTCGGTGGGCGGTTCGCCCAAGCCGATGTAATTGCCTTTGCTCTTGGACATCTTTTCGACGCCATCGAGTCCTTCCAGAATCGGCAACACCATCACCACTTGCGATTCCTGACCGGCATCTTTCTGCAACTGGCGGCCGACCATGTTGTTGAACAATTGGTCGGTTCCGCCCAGTTCCACATCGGCGCGCACGACGACGGAATCGTAGCCCTGCATCAGCGGGTAAAGGAATTCGCTCAGCGCGATGTCCACATCTTGTTGGAACCGCTCTTTGAAATCGCGCCGCTGCAGCATCTGGGCGGCGGTCATCTGGGAGGTCAACCGCAACACATCGGCGAAGGTGAGTTTCCCCAACCACTCGCTGTTGCGGCGAATCTCCAATTTGTCGGCGGCGGAGTCGAGAACTTTACCGGCTTGGGCGAAGTAGGTTGCGGCGTTGCGCTCGATCTGCTCCGCGCTGAGCATCGGGCGGGTCTTGTTCTGGCCGGTTGGATCACCGATCCGCGCCGTGTAATCCCCGATGATGAGCACGGCCTGGTGGCCGAGGTCTTGAAACTGCCGCAATTTGCGCAGGACGACGCTGTGACCCAGATGTAAATCCGGCGCGGTCGGATCGCAGCCCAGTTTCACGCGCAACGGACGGCCGCGTTCAAGTTTCCGCTGCAATTCCTCGCGGGTCACGACCGTCTCACAGCCGGTCGTCAGCACTTCCAGTTGTTCCGCGGCGGATTTCATCGAGCAAAAGCGCAACGGCGTCCCGCCGGCTGCCGGGACGCCGCTGAACGTGACAAATCACTACTGGTTCTTTTCGTCCTGGGCCTGCTCGAACGCGTGTTCGAGATCCACGATGGCCTCGCCCGGCTTCAGCGCGGCTTCGAATTCGCGCTTCTCCGCCTCGAGCTGATCCATCGAGTAGCTGGCCGCTTTGATGCTCAAGCCGATGCGGCGTTCGGCGACATCAATCTTGATGACCCGCGCGCTGACTTCGTCGCCGACCTTGAGCACGTCCTTGACCTTCTCGACGCGGTTCTCACTGAGCTGCGAGATGTGAACGAGGCCTTCGAGGTTTTCGCCCAGTTCTACGAACGCGCCAAAGGAGGCCAGCTTGGTGACTTTGCCTTTGACGAGGTCGCCGATTTTGAACCGCGTCTCAATCGTCTTCCAGGGATCTTCCTCGGCCTGTTTCATCCCAAGCGAGATGCGTTGCGCGGCTGCATCCACCTCCAACACCACCGCGTCCACTTTCTGCCCCTTCTTCAGAATCTCTCCGGGGTTGGTGATTTTGCGGGTCCAGGACATGTCGGAAACGTGGATCATCCCGTCAATGCCCTCTTCAATCTCCACGAACGCGCCGTAGTTCGTCAGGTTGCGCACCTTACCGGAAACCCGCGTGCCCACCGGATACTTCTTCGGCACCCGCGTCCAGGGGTTCTCCTCGATCTGGCGAACGCCCAGCGAAATCTTCTGCTCGTCGCGCTGAATGGACAACACCACGGCCTGCACCTCGTCGCCGACCTTCAACACGTCCGACGCGCGCGCGATCCGTTTTGTCCAGGACAGCTCGCTGACATGCACCATGCCTTCGACGCCCTCTTCGATCTGGATGAACGCGCCATACGGCACGACGCTCATGACCTTGCCTTTGATGCGCGTGCCGACCGGGTACTTGGCCACAACCTCATCCCACGGATTGCGGTTCTTCTGCTTCAACCCCAGCGAGACGCGCTCCTTGTCGCGATCCACTTCGAGAATCATCACTTCAATCTGCTCGCCGACCTTGACGACCTCGGACGGATGGCTGATGCGGCTCCAACTCATGTCCGTGACGTGCAACAAACCGTCAATCCCATTCAGATCAATAAAGGCCCCGAAATCCGTGATGTTCTTGACGGTACCCGTGCAAAGCTGACCGGCCTGCAAATTGGAAAGCATCGCGCGGCGCTTCTCGTCGCGCTCGGACTCGATCAACTCCCGCCGCGACAACACAATGTTCTTACGCTCGGCATTGATTTTGACCACCTTGAACTGGAACGTTTTCCCGACGTACTCGTCCAGATTGCGCGGCGGCACGACATCAATCTGCGATCCCGGCAGGAACGCATCCACCCCAATGTTCACAATCAACCCGCCCTTGACCTTGGCCTTGACCTTGCCGTCCACGACGCCACCCTCGTTGCAAATCGTGACGATCTGGTCCCAATTCTTCTTCTGCTCGGCCTTGTCCTTGGAGAGCACGACCATTCCGTCATCGTCCTCCAACTTCTCGATCAGCACATCCACTTCGTCACCGGGCTTCAGCGACGCCGCATCCTCAAATTCCGAAGCAGGGATCGCCCCTTCGGATTTGTAGCCAATATCCACCAGCACCTCGTTCGGGCGCACTTCCAAAACGTGCCCTTTGACGATCATCCCTTCCGTGAATTCCTTCACTTCCGAGAACAACTTTTCCATCTGGTTCGACATGTTGATTCTTTCTGCCTTCGGCAAGCCGCAACGATGGGGGCCAACTGCTCAGAAAGGCTCGGCTGTTATAGGGAAAGCCACCGCCCCGCGCAAGCCCTATTTCGACGGCTCCAACGCCGCAATCCGCTCCATCACCGCCCGCCCGATCTCCCGATAAACCGCCTTCAACTCCTCCCCGCGCCGCCGATCCAAATCCGCCGGCACCGGATACCGAAACGGCTCCCCAAACACGACCGTCACCCGCGCCGGCCGCGGCACCGACGCCCCCCGCGGCAACGCCCGTTCCGTCCCCCAAATCCGCATCGGCACCACCGGCACACCGGCTTTTGCCACCATCATCCCAATCCCCGCCCGCGCTTCCTGCAATTGGCCGGTCGGACTGCGCGTGCCTTCCGGAAACATCACCACCGCCTTCCCCTCCCCCAACAACCGCAACACCGTCCGCATCGCCGCCAAATCGCCCCCCTCCCGCTTCAACGGCACACAATTCCAACTCCGCAATATCCACCCCGCCAGCGGGTGCCGAAACAACGTGTCCCGCGCCAGGTAATACGCCGCCCGCCGGCAACTCAGCCCGAAGAACGGCGGATCCAGAAAACTCATGTGATTGCCCGCCAGAATGAACGCCCCGGTATCCGGCAGCCGGTCGGCATGGAGAATCCGTCCCCGGTGGTACACCCGGAAATACACCCGAAACAAAAACCGACAAAACCGATACCAGAACGTCATGGTAACAAATCCCAAATTCCCGGATGACAACGTGAGAGCGGACGGGCGCTCATCGAGATCCGCTTGGCGGTTGCGATGTGGAGTCTGGCCTTTCCATCCCCAACGCCCCGCGTCGCGTGCCGGCCTGCCGAATATGATCGAGGATGATGCGCACCGTTTCCTCCGGCGACTGATGCGAATTGTTGATCACCGTCGCGCCCAGCGCGATCTGCAACGGCGCCACGGCCCGCGACGAATCCAGCTTGTCCCGTTGCTGCAACGCCTGCGCCACCCCGGCGCTGTCGGCGGCGATTTTCATCGCCGCAAAATCCTTTATCCGCCGCTGCGCCCGCACCGCCGGATCGGCATCGAGATAAAACTTGTGCGGCGTATCCGGAAACACCACGCTCCCAATGTCGCGCCCCTCCATCACCAACGAACCAAATTTCGTCAACGACCGCTGATGCGCCACCAACAACTGCCGGACTTCGGGAATCGCCGCGATGATCGAGACCTTCTCCGCGACCCGCGGCTCGCGGACGGCGTTGCCGGGATCCACGCCATCCACAAACATCCGCGCCGCGCGTTCGACGATCTCGAAATGAATCGTGACCCGGTGAATCAACGCCAACACCTGCTCCGTGTCCGAGACCGGCAACCCCTCCTCGATCACCTTCCACGTCACCGCCCGATACATCGCGCCCGAATCCACATAGTTGTAGTCCAGCGCCTTCGCCAGCAACCGCGCCACCGTGCTCTTGCCGCTGGCCGACGGCCCGTCAATCGCAATCACCGTCACCGGCCCGCTCATGAACGCAACGACTCCCACTTCTCAAAAAAATTCGGAAACGTCTTACTCACACAAGCCGGATTCTTGAGCCGAATCCCCGGCACCTTCAACCCCAAAACCGAAAAACACATCGCCATCCGATGATCCCGGTACGTCTCAATCTCCGCCCCCCGCAACTGTCCCGGTCGCACGGGATGGACCACCAACCCGTCCGGCTTCTCCTCGACCCGCACCCCCACCCTGCCCAACTCCGTCGCCAGCGCCCGCAGCCGGTCGCACTCCTGCTCGCGCATCCGACCGGCCTCGACCAGTTCCAACGGCTGCTCGCCAAACACCGCGCAGATGACCAGCGTCATCACGCTGTCGCCCAAATCCCGCAGCCGCGACACCCGCAGTCCCGGCCCCGGTCGCCGCAGGTCCGGCAAAAACTCCGGAAACCGCCCGTCCACCTGCAACGAATCCCGCGGCCAGTGTTTCACCTCCACCTTCCCGCCGCACAACCATTCCGCCGCCACAAAATACGACGCGCTCGACAGGTCCGGCTCAATCACATACTCGGGCCGAAACTCCGCCACCATCCGCCGCGTCATCGTCACATAGGCGTGCTCCTCCGTCTCCACCTGATGCCCCACCAACAACAACGCACTCGCAAACTGACTGCTCTCCGCCCCGCTGACCTTCAGCCGTTGCGGCGGCATCCCCGTCGCCCGAATCGTCACCGGCAACTGCTCGCCCGGCAATCCCAACGCCCGCAGCAGCCCGCCCATCGGCCGCTGATGCATCCGCTCATCGCCGTAAATCCGGTACGTCCCGTGCCCCGTGCAGACAAACGCCGTCAAAAACCGCGCCGCCGTCCCGGCGTTACCCACGTACAACTCCGCCTCCCGCGCCGGTATCTCCCCGCCCCGCCCCTCAATCTCAATCGTCCGATTCGCCGCCTCCTCCCGGTCCGCCTCCACCCGCACCCGAAATCCCAACCGCTCCAGCGCCGCCACCATCACCTGCGTATCGTCCGCCCACAACGCCCCGCGCAGCCGGCATTGCGCTTTCGACCGCGCCGCCAGAATCAACGCCCGATTCGTGACGCTCTTCGATCCCGGCACCGTCACCACGCACTGCGGCGGGCGGGTCAACGGCGCAATCTCCAGCACCTCCGGCAACGGCTTCACCGCCGAAACCTCCACTCATCCCGGTAATGCTTCGCCCGCTTCAACATCGCCTTCAACTCCACCCCATCCGCGTTTTCCAACGCCGCCCGCAGCCGCGTCAGCTCTTCGAGCAACGCATCCAGCGCCCGCCCCAACTCGTGCCGGTTCTCCAGACAAATCTCCGTCCACATCTCCGCCGGCCCGCTGGCGATCCGGCTGAAATCGCGAAAACCGCCTCCCGCAAACTCCAGCGCCCGCCCGTCCTCGCGGCAAACCACGTTGACCACCGCGGCCGCCACGGCGTGCGGCAGATGACTGACCCGCGCCACGATCTCATCGTGCATCTGCGGCGACAACGTGCGAACCACCCCGCCCAACCCCTTCCAGAAATCATGCGCCTGCTGCAACGCGGCCGGCTCCGTCGTCGCCACCGGCGTCAGCAAACACACCGCGTTCTCGAACAGATCCCGCCGTGCCGCCTCAATGCCGGCCTGCTCCGAACCGGCCATCGGATGCGCGCCGACAAACCGCGGAAACACCGCGCCAAGCCGCGCCACCACATCGTACTTCACGCTGCCAACATCGGTGACAAGACACCCCGGCCGCACCACGCCCCGCAACGACTCCGCCAACGTCCGCATCACCCCGAGCGGCGTGGCAAACACCAGCGCATCCGCCTCCGCCACCGCCCGCCGCACATCCACCGCCGCCACATCCGCCGCGCCGAGCGCCACCGCCTGATCCGCGGCTTCCGGCCGCCGCGCCCAAACCACCACCCGCTCCGCCAGCTTGCGGTGCCGCACCGCCATCCCCACCGAACCACCCAACAGACCGGGCCCGAGAATTGTCAGTTGCCGAAACATCGCCCGCCGTTTCTAACAACAAACCCACCGGAGAGCAAACGCGATTGCCGCCGCCCGCGCCGTTGCGATTACACCGCCCTTTTGTAGGGCGGGCACGCCGGTCGTCCCGGCTGCCCGCCGCTGGGTTGCGGCGGGAACCATGGTCGCGGCGCGAACCCCAAACGACGGGAATTCGCGCCGTACACTTCCAGACCTGCTCACAACTTGCCGTTTGCCCGCGCCGCTGCCGCGCCTTGACTTCACCGGCAAACGGGACTACACGAAACCCCAAATGAAACGCGCCCGCGGTTTTACCTTGATCGAACTGCTGGTGGTGGTGACGATCATCGGATTGCTGGCCGGCCTGCTGTTGCCGGCGCTGCGCCAAGCGCGCGAAAAAGCCCGCTCGGCCCGCTGCCTGTCCCACTTGCGCCAAATCGGCGTGGCGCTGTCGCTGTACGCCGATGAATATGCCGACCGTTACCCCTACACCGCCGGCACCATCCGGTGGGGCCAGCTCGACCCCGACGATGGGACGCCGGGATGGATGGAAGTCGTCGCGCCCCGGCTGCGCACGATCCGCGCTTATCGCTGTCCGGCCGATGATGTGTCCCGGTTCAGCTATTTCCTCGGCACTCGGGCGGCCATTGCTGAAAACGGCTGGCGCGCGTCCGTGGATCGCCGCGCCATCAGCTTCCCCAGCGCCTACGTGCTCGGCGGCGACACGTTCTCCGGCCCCGGCCTGTTTGACCCCGAAGACTGCGACAAGGACGATTACAGCACCAACCTCGTCGGCAACGACGCCCACGAATGGCGCCGCCACGGCCCGCAGCAGAATCTGCTCTTTGGCGACGGCCGCGCCCAAAGCTGCAACGGCTACAATCCCCTCGAAATGACCTTCCGCTACTACGCCATGGCCGGCTGGTAGCTAGCGGATTTCAAACTCCAACGGCTCATCGGGCGCCAGCAGCCGCATCCGCCACTCGAACCCTTCCTGTTCGGCCACGTCCCGCGCCCGGCGCACCAGCTCGAAACTGTCGTCCCGCACCAGAAACTGGACATAGAGCCGGTTGAAATCGAGCGTTCGCAACCGCTGCAAAAACTTGCCGCTCGTCTCGGCCAATCCTCCGACCGAGTCGCCAGCCGCACCGGGCCGCGGGCGCAGTCGCACGATCCCGTTGAGAATCGCCGGTCCTTCCAGCACGTAATGCTCATCGGCGATCTGGGCCTGCCGCAACGCGCGCTCGGCCAGTTCGATGTCCTGCCGCCGCGACAACGGCCGAAACCGTTCGAGAAACTCCATCGCCTGCCGGCCCAGTTCGTTGTTGGTCACGTAGTACAACTGATTGCTGCGGCACTCGAACATCACCGGCCGCCGGTCCAGCGGCCGCGCCAGTGGGCCGAGCATGAACCCCGGCCGCGTCACCGCCTCGTCCCACGCCACACCGGCATCTACCAACTCATGCGCCACTGTGATCGGCCGCAAATAAAATGACCGATACACCGCGCTGAACGTCTTCGCCGAATCCGGTCGCTGCAACACCACCAGGTACATCGTCGCGGCATTGGCCTGCACATAATCCAGCGTCTGCCGCACCGGACTGTTGGTCTCCGCCAGCGCCAGCACGTTGAAGTTGCTGACCACCATCCCGCCCGGCTGAATCGTCAGCGTCTCTTTCCCGCAATCAAAATACACCGCCGTCCGTCCCCATTTTGCCGGCGACCGTCGCACTTCCGCCGGCACGTTCTCGAACACCTCCGCCTTCGTCCGCTCCCGCGCCAGAGCCACGCCGCCCACGACAACCACCACCGCTACGACCGCCGCCCACCGGCCCGCACGCGCCCGTCGTTTCATTCGCCCGCCAGCTCCTTTCGCAGCGCTGCCACCAATCTCCGATTCTCCGCCGGCAACCCCACCGTCACCCGCAGCCACTCCGGCAACGCATACCCGCGCATCGGCCGCACAATCACACCCCGCCGTTGCAACCCGCGAAACACCCGGTCGCCGTCCCCGACGCGCACGAGGATGAAATTAGCGACACTCGGCACCCATTCCAAACCCAGCCGGGTGAACTCCGCCGCCAAATACCGCAAACCCTGTTTTGTCAGCGTCTTCGTCTTGCGGATGTGCCCGGTATCGGCGAGCGCCGCCAACGCTCCTTCCAACGCCACCGCGTTCACATTGAACGGTTGCCGGACACGCTCCAGAAGCTGAATGCACTCCGGGGCCGCCACCCCGTACCCAATCCGCAACCCGGCCAGCCCGACAATCTTGGAAAACGTCCGCAACACCACCACCGGATGTTCCCGCACCCAGCGCAACGACGGCGGCGGGTCGTCGAGAAACTCGACGTACGCCTCGTCCAGCACACAAATCACGTGCGGCGGCAAATTCCGAACGAACCATTCCAACTCCTCGTTGGCCACCCGCGTGCCGGTCGGGTTGTTCGGGTTGGCGATAAACACCAGCTTCGTCCGCGGCGAAATCGCCACCCGCATCGCTCGCAGGTCGTGCGTGCGGTTTGCAAACGGCACCGCTACACACCGCGCCTGAAACATCGCGCACATCAACCGGTAAATCACAAACGCCCGGTCTCCCACCACCACCTCGTCGCCGGGCGACACAAACGCGTGGAACAAAAACTCAATGACCTCGTTCGACCCGCTCCCGAAAACGAGATTACCAACCTGCACCCCGAGCTTCCTGGCCAGCGCCCGCCGCAAATAAAACGCGCCGCCGTCCGGATACAAATGCGCCCGCCGCAACGCCGCGCGCATCGCCGCCAGCGCCCGCGGGGACGGGCCGAGCGCGTTTTCGTTGGAAGCCAGTTTCACGATCCGCTGCGGCGGCAAGCCCACCTCGCGCGCCACCTCTTCGATGGGCCGACCCGGCTCGTACACCGGGATGTCGCAGACAAACGAATGGGCCAGCGCGGAGAAATTCACGGTGCCAGTCTCGCAAAGCCCCAGCGGGGGGTCAACTACCCGTTCCCGTTCGGGTAACTGCCGAGGATCTTTACGAACATCGTGTGTCGCGCCAGCTCGGCGAGCGCCTTTTTCACCTTCGCGTCCTCGCAGTGACCGAGGAAATCCACAAAGAAATAATACTCCCACGCCTTTTTCTTGCTCGGCCGCGACTCGATCTTGGTCAGATTGATCCGGTACTTCTTGAACGCCGCCAGCGAATCGTGCAGCGCGCCCACCTTATCCTGCGCCGAAAACATGATCGAAGTCTTGTCGCGCCCCGTTCGGGCCGGGTATTGGCGACCGATCACCAGAAACCGCGTCACGTTGGCGCTGGAATCCTGAATGTTCGCGTCGTGGATCGTCAGGCCGTACATTTCGGCGGCCAGGGAACTGGCCAGCGCCCCGGCGCGCGGATCGCTCTTGGCAATCTCCGCCGCCCGCGTACTGCTCGAGACCTCGACCAGCTCCGCGTGCGGAAAGTTTACCTGGACCCACTGCCGGCACTGCGCGAAGACCTGCGAGATCGAATACAATTTCTGGATCTGCTCCCGGGGACCGGCCGACATCAAGTTGTGCCGGATCGGCAACAGAATCTGCGCGCACACCTTCAACTCGCTCTCGACAAACATGTCGTAGGTGTGCGTCACCGCGCCCTCCGTCGAGTTCTCAATCGGCACCACCCCGTAATCGGCCCGCCCCTTGGCCACCTCCGTGAACACATCCGCAATGCTCGGCAACGGCTCGTACCGCAGACTCGCGCCAAACTTGCGGACCGATGCCATGTGGGAATACGTCCCCGGCGGTCCGAGATACGCAATCACCAGCGGCTTCTCCAGCGCCAGCGCGCTGGACATCACCTCGCGGTAAATCGCCCGCAGCGACTCGGCCGTCAACGGGCCGGTGTTCTGTGCCAGCACGCGCTGGAGCACGGCCTCCTCCCGGTCGGGCGCGTAAATCTCGCCACCGGTCGCCTGTTTGAGGCGACCGATCTTCAAAACACGCCGCGTCCGCTCGTTCAACAACTTCACGAGCCGGGCATCCAGCGCGTCAATTTGACGGCGCAGTTTCTGGAGCTGATCCTTCATTCGAATTCTCGGGAGACTCCACCGCGGCCCCGGCGACCTTGTCTTCCGCCGTCTTCAACGCCGCCGCCTGCAACCGCAACTCGGCCGCCTTCGGCATGTCATCGAGGCTGCGCAGGCCGAAGTGTTCCAAAAACTTCTGGGTCGTGCCGTACAACATCGGCCGCCCGGGCGCGTCACTCTTGCCGGTAATCGTGATCAGATCGCGTTCAAGCAGCGTTTTGATCACACCGTCCACCTCCACCCCGCGGATCGCGGCGATATCCGCCCGTGAGATGGGTTGCCGCAGCGCGATGATCGAAAGCGTTTCCAGCGCCGGCGGCGAAAGTCGGTGCGGCCGCGCTTCGTCGAGCAACTTCGTCAACCACGCGGCGAACTCCGGTCGGCTCACCAACCGCCATCCCCCGGCAATCTCGACGAGTTGGAAACTTCGCTGCGCCATGTCCAATTCCGCCTTCAACTCCTCCAACGCCGCCGCAATTGCCGCTTCCCGCGTGTGGCGAAACGACTCCGGCACCCCCGGGTTCTCGTCGTCCGTCGCCTCGGCCAGAATCGTCCGCATCTCCTTGGTCGTCAGCGGCCGTTCCGCCGAGAACAGCAACGCTTCCAGAATGTGTTTCAGTTCGATTGTCATGCCACCTTGATCACGTGAATCTCGCCAAACGCCTCGGGCTGCTGAACGCGCAACCGTTTCAATCGGATTAGTTCGAGCAACGCCAGAAACGTCACGACCACTTCGGCCCGCGAACTGGCCTTCTCGAACACCTCGCTGAACAACAACTCGGCGCGGTCGCGCAAGATATACAGGATTTCCTCGATTTTGTCGCTCACCGTGAACCGTTCCTCCACGATCTCACGGAAGATCTCCTTCTCCTGCGCCTTTTTCAGCACCGTGTTGAAAGCGTTGATCAGATCGAAAATGCTCACCTCGGCCAGCGGCACCTCGCGCTCGGCGCCCGTTACTTCCCCCACCGACCGCGGGAACATCCGGCTCTGCTCCGCCTCGCGTTGCGCCAGTTGGAGGGCGGCTTCCTTGAATTTCTTGTACTCGACCAGTTGACGGATCAATTCCCACCGCGGATCCTCGCCCTCCTCCTGTTCCGTGTCGGTGACCTGCTGATCCTCGGGCAACAGCATGCGGCTCTTGATGTACATCAACGTCGCCGCCATCACCAAAAACTCCCCGGCCACTTCCAGATTCAACAACTGCATCAACGACAGGTATTCCAGATACTGGTTCGTGATCCGCTCGATCGGAATTTCGTAAATGTCCACCTCCTCCTTCTTGATCAGATACAGCAACAAATCGAGCGGCCCCTCGAACACCTCCAGCTTGACCTTGTAATCCGCCTCCATCGCTACCGCAACCCCACGGCTTCCCGCACCTTCTTCATTGTCGCATCTGCCACCGCGTTCGCGCGCGCGGCGCCATCCCGCAACACCTGCTCCACATAATCCCGATTCTGCGCCAGCTCCTCCCGCTTCCGACGGTACGGCGCGAAATACTCCTCCAACGCCGCCAGCAACTCCTTCTTCGCCGCGCCATACCCGTACCCGCCTGCCGCCAGTTTCGCCTGCACGTCCGCCGCCCGACCGGGCGCCACCAGCTTCAGAAATTGCAGCGGGATGTTCTGCTCCAAATTCGTCTTCGGCGCCTCGACCGGCTGCGAGTCGGTCACGATCCCCATCACCTTCTTCTTGTAGTCGCCAAAAATCTCGATCGTGTTCCCGTAGCTTTTCGACATTTTCCGCCCGTCCGTCCCCGGCAACGTCGCCACCTCCGCCCGAATCACCGGCTCCGGCACCACAAACACCTCCCCAAACTGCCGGTTAAACGCCCCGGCAATGTCCCGCGTAATCTCGATGTGCTGCTTCTGATCCTTGCCCACCGGCACGCGCGCCCCCTGCACGATCAAAATGTCCGCCGCCTGCAAGACCGGATAGGTGAACAACCCGACGTTCGGCGTCAGCCCGTCGGCAACTTTGTCTTTGAAGCTCACCGCGTTGTCCAACATCGGCTTGGGCGTGACGCACGCCAAAATCCATGCCAACTCCGTCACCTGCGGCAGATCACTCTGCCGGTAAAAAACCGTCTGTTTCGGATCGAGGCCGCACGCCAGAAAATCCAGCGCCACGTCGAGCACATTCTGCCGCAATTGCGCAGGATCCGTGACCGATGTCAGCGAGTGATAATCCGCGATGAAATAAAACGCCTCCCCCCGCTGCGCCAACTCCAATGCCGGCCGCATCATCCCAAAATAATTGCCAATATGCAGTTTCCCGCTCGGCTGGATCCCCGACAAAATGCGCATGGCGGCGCAGGATACGAACGCCCACGCCGCCAGGCGAGAGAAAAAACCAACCGCCGCCGCTGTCCGACCGTTACTGAGCGCCCTTCGCGTACCGGACCCGAATCGTGTACCGCACCGCCTCCGGCGTCAGCGCCCGCGCCTTGTAATAATAGGTCTGATTCGGCGAAATCGTCACCGCCGTCCACGGCGCCGGACTGCCCGGCTCCATGTACAACACCGCCCCGGCCTCATTGAAAAACAACGTCTGCACCTGCAACTGCAACGTGTCAATGTCCGTGCGGTTGCGCAACCCCACCTGCACCTCCAACTGCCTGTCCGCGTTGCGCGACACCACCGGCGGCGTGTCCACCGCCAGCCGCTTCGACAAGTCATAATTCAACAGCACGACCGGCTTGCCCGCCGCCTCGAGGCTCTCGGGATTGGCCTTCCCGAGATACGGCCCCTCTGGCGACCGACACGCCACCGCCGCCGCCACCACGCCCAACAACGAGATGATTCGAAACGTTTGCATGCTCATGACTCCTTTCACAGCCGCACCATCACGACCTGAATCGGATCGTTTGGCTGCACGATGATTGGCAGTTTCAACGACGCGGCCGATTCACCGCCCGCGCCCCGTCCACGCACTTCCAACTCCACCGGCCCCGCCGGCAATTCCACTCCCACCAAATAAATCGAATGCGGCAACGCATCCCACCCCCGCACATCCGCCTCCGGCGTGGCGGCCTCCGACACAATCGCGCTGATCACCGCCAACCCGCCGAGCACCCCGGTCGCAATGTCCGCCTCCCGTCCCCGGTGATGCGCCGCCACCACCGCCCCCACTCCCAACGCCACCGCCGCCGTCCCCGCCCCCTCCTTGAACGCCGCCTTGCCCTGCAAAATGTGATCCACCTGCCGCGTCCCGCGCGTCGTGGCCTGCACATACAGGTTCTCTGCCGCCGCCGACGTCGCCAACACCCGCTCGCCGTGCCGCACCTCCACCGTTCGCACCGCCGGCCGCACCTCCTGAAACCGCAACTGCTCGCCATACCGGCCCGCGCGATATTTTTGCGGCCCGCGCCCCACCTCGACCACCACCAACACGTTGTCCTGCGCCCGCGGCCACGGCACCTCGTCCTGCCGGGTGCTGAACTGCGCGGCGCGATTGACCGCCGCCTCCGCGTCCTGCGGGAATCCCTGCTTCAACGCCGCAAACGCCAGCGCCCACTCTGCGCTGAACCAGTCCCCGGCAAAGCCCGGCGCGTCATCGCCGGTAACGTCCTGCAACTGTGCCCGCTTGAAACAAGCCGCCGCATTCCCGAAATCCTCGTCCGCCAGATACAACAATCCCCGGTACAAAAACAACGCCGCCCGCTCGTACGATTCGCCCTTGAACCATTTCGTCTGCTCCCGCACGAACCTGCCCGTCGCCCGCTGCGCCGCCGCCGCGCCCGCGGTCAATGACTCCACATCCCGGATGGCCGCGTCCAGCGCGCGTTTGGCGATCTCCTTGTGCCCAGTGCGCAACGCCGCCAACCCAAGCCGCATCTGATGCAACGCCTCGTTCTCGCGACCCTCGGCATACAAGTCCAGGTAGAACAACCGCAACTCCGCTGGCGGATTCTCCTGCGCCACGCGCGCCTCCGCCGCCGTCCACACCGCGGGGGGAATGCGACGCCCGGAGGCCGAGACTGGCCCGGTCGTGGCGCAGCCGGTCAGAACCACAACACCAACGCCGAGAATTGCCGCCTGCCACCACCACATCAGAACCTCGCAAGGTCAGCGGTAGATGCGATGGTAACGACCTTCCTTTTTCACCTCGTACTGGGTTTCCCAGACAAGCAGATCATCGTAATCCACCAGCTTGAAAGCCACGAGAAAATAATCGCTCTGCGCCACATTGCTGGCCGCCGAGATTCCCCGCACCTCGGCCGTGAGGATGTAGTCATACGTGTGCGCCGACCGCGGCCGACCGGCCCGCACCTCGCCCTGTGAGCGCAATTGCTCCTCGCGCTTGCTCGTCTCGAACCCGACATCGCGCGCGAGAAACCGCACCTTGTCCGGCGCGTACGACATCAGGATGCCGCGCAGCTTCGTCGTGTACAACTCCGTGTCCACCGGCGCCGCGCTGCGATTGATCACCGGCGTGATCAACACGATCGGCGGCGTGGTCGCTTGCGCAATCTGCGGCAGCGTCACGATGGATGCCGCGGCTTTGTTGGCCGCCGCCACGATGTCCTGCGATTCCAAGCCGGTGCCGCCGAGCGTCCCCGCGGTGGCGGGATCCACGTATTGCACACCGGGTTTCGGCGACGGCGAGGCGCAGCCGCTTCCCACCGCCATCGTTACCACCAGCCCTGTCCATCGAATCAAATATGCGTTCATGGTCGTACCTTTGACGCAGCCCTTGCCGGCTGTCAATGCCGACCGGGCTACTGCGGGTCGGACGCCCGCCCCGTGGCAATTATTCAGCCCGGCGGTCAGAAGTTGTACACCAGCGAACTGATCACCGCCACGTCGTTGTTTTTGCGGCCGGCGGGCGGCTGGTTGTCGTACTCGTCTTTGATCACCACCCGGATACTCAGCTTCGAGTTCAACGCCGCCTCGGCGCCCAACTCGGCCCGCGCGATAAAATTCTCGAAATCGTCCACCTGCGGAAAAATCTCCGCGGTCTGCCACATCTTGGCGCGGTCATTAAACTTGTGCTCCAACCGCTCGCCCAACCGCAGCGCCACGTACTCCTTCGTGCCGTCCCCGGTTTTTTCCAGAACGAACGCCGGACCAAATTCCCCGCTCAGTTGCGTCCGCTCCGATCTGATGAAGTAATACCCCAACGCCGGGCTGATCGTGGCGCGATACTCCACGTCCGCAATCGCATCATGCGCCACCTCCAGCTTCAACCCCGCATACAACCGCTCCGTCAGCAACCGCTGGTATTCCGCACCCCCCCCTGCCCGCTCCGTGCTCTTGTCGCCGTCATTCTCCCCGTACGATGCGGTTGCGCCGAGTCGCCACAAATCTTTCTCCCACTCCCGCTCCGTCTGCACCTGCAACGTGAACAACACCGTGTCACTGTTGCCGGCCGTGAGGTTGAACCCCAACGCGGTGCTGCTCTCCCAACGTTCCTTCCGATCCGCATACACCCATCCCAGCGTCAACGTCACCGCCGCTGCCACCACCAAAACCAATCGCCATGATGTTTTCATCGGACGCGGACTATGCCAGACGCCAAAACCGGGTCAAGTCAGACCGCCCGCTTCGCCCGCGGCCCCTGCGGCGTGTCCTCGATTACCCAACCTGCCCGCGCGAGCTGGTTGCGAATCTCATCGCTGCGCTGAAAATTCTTCGCCTGCCGCGCCGCCTGGCGCTCCGCCACCAACGCCTGCACCTCCGGCGGCACACACACGCGACCGGGCATCCCGAAACCCAGCACCTCATCCACCCGCTGCCACACCGCCCGCGCGTCGCCGGGCATACCGGCTTTGTTGGATTCGCGGATATACTCGAACAACACCGCCAGCGCCCGGCTGATGTTCAAATCATCATCCAACGCCGACTCGAAGGCCGACACCACCGCCGCCGAGGACGACACCGCCGCCGCCGAATCCGGCGCCTTGAGCAAAAACTCGTCCAGCCGCTGCAACGCCGCCCGGGCCGCCTGCAACCCGTCAAACGTGAAATTGAGCTGCTCCCGGTAATGCGCGCTGAGCAGGACATACCGCACCTCCCGCCCCGTCCAACCCTTGGCCAACAAATCACGCAGCGTGAAAAAGTTACCGGCCGACTTGCTCATCTTCCTGCCCTCGACCAGCAAATGCGCGTTGTGCAGCCAGTACCGCACAAACGGCTTGCCGGTGGCCGCCTCGCTCTGGGCAATCTCGTCCTCGTGATGCGGGAAAATCAAATCCTCCCCGCCGCAATGCAGATCAAAACTCTCCCCCAAATGCGCCATGCTCATCGCGCTACACTCAATGTGCCAGCCCGGCCGTCCCAACCCCCACGGCGACGCCCATTTCACATCGCCATCCGCCTCATCCCACGCTTTCCACAACGCAAAATCCGACGCCGATTCCCGGCTGTACTCATCGTGTTGCACGCGCCCGGTCGCCTGAAGTTCGTCCAACTTGAAATGCGACAACTTGCCGTACTCCGGGAAGGAACGGATCGAGTAATACACCGACCCATCCTCGCCCACGTACGCGTGATTGTTTTCCACCAGTTTGCTGATCAACTCGATAATCGCCGGGATACTCTCCGTCGCACGCGGCAAAACGTGGGCGCGCCGGATGTTCAACGTCTCCAGATCGCGCAGAAACTCCTCCGTGTAGAAGTCCGTGACCTCTTTCAACGACTTGCCGGTCTCGCGGACGGTGCGGATGATCTTATCCTCCACATCCGTGATGTTCATAACATGCCGGACTTGAAAGCCCTTGTATTCGAGATACCGGCGCAGCAAATCCTCGAACATAAACGCCCGCAGATTGCCAATGTGCGCGTAGTTGTACACCGTCGGCCCGCACGTATAGAGTCCCACCTGCGGCGGGCGCAGCGGCATAAATTCCTCGGCCTGCCGGGTCAGCGTGTTGAACAGTTTCATTGTTCCACCGACGCCACCGCCACGACCACGATGCCTTCTTTCCGTCCGGTGAAACCCAGATGCTCGCTGGTGGTGGCTTTGATACCGACCCGGCCGGGCGGCACCCCCAACTCGCGCGCCAAATTCGCCTGCATCGCCGGAATGTGCGGCGCCATCTTCGGCGCCTGCGCGATGATCATCGCATCCACGTTGTTGATCTGCCCGCCCGCTCCGCGCACCCGCTCGGCGCACTCGCGCACGATCACCAGACTGTCCAAATCCTTCCACTGCGGATCGGTCGGTGGATAAAATTTTCCAATATCACCCAACGCCAGTGCCCCCAGCAACGCATCCGCAATCGCGTGCGCCAGCACATCCGCATCGCTGTGCCCGAGCAAGCCGACCTCGTGCGGGATCTCGACCCCGCCGATGATGCATTTCCGACCCGCCGCAAACGGATGCACGTCAATGCCGATCCCGATTCGATTCATGCGGCGAGACTTTTACCCGCACCACCCCACCCTTGCCAAGCCCGCAACCGCCCACCTCTCCGCACGGTTCACATCGTTGAGACGATCGTCTCAAAGATCTGAACAACGCGCGCGCAGCAGCGCTTCGACCGTGGCAAGGTCGGCCGGCGTGGTGATCTTGAGGTTCAGAAACGGCGTCTCCACCAAATGCACCCGCTCGCCGATCCGTTCCACCGCCGCCGCTTCGTCGGTCACAATCACCGCGGCATCCAACACCTGCCGGTAGGCGCGCTGCAACAACTCGAAACGCACCGTCTGCGGCGTCTGCACCGCCCACAACTTCGT
>CAZHLM010000037.1:11016-32953 GCA_964533295.1 uncultured Verrucomicrobiota bacterium | reverse complement strand
CGGACGCTCGGCCCACCGGCGTTTCCGAGACAGTCGCGGGCGGAAGCCCGCTCCCACTAGGAGTTTTGTCAGGCGCTCTCAGGCCAGACCGAGCCGATCCAGGACGGCGCGGCGCAGTTGATCGGGGATGCCGGCCGGCGGAATACAGGCGTCGGCGCGATGATAGGCCACCGGCTGGTCGGTAACGGCGAAGATCGGAACGGTTCGCAGCGCGGCCGAGTTTTTGAGTTGCTGCAAGGTCGCCGCCCCGGTCGGTTGGCGGCCATCGAGCAGGATGAGGTCGGGCGCCCCGCGTTCGGCGGCGGTGCAGGCTTCGGCGGGGACGGTGTGCAGCGCGCACAGCAGGTGGGGATGCGCGAGGGCTTTTGCGATCGGTTGCGCCGCGGCGACGCTGGGAGCGATCACGGCGATTTTCTTCAGGCCGCACTCGGTGCGAATCTGTTGCACGATGTCCTGCAACGTCGCCGAGCCTTTCGAGTAGAATTGGCGGGCGCCGAGCGCAAGGGCTTGCTGCACGTCCGCCGGCCAGGCGCGGTTGGAGAGCATGAAGACCGGGACCTGGCGCAACGCGGAGTCTTGCTGGAAGTGTTTGAGGACGTCAAAGCCGTTCAACTTGGGCAGCATGATGTCGAGCAACACGGCATCGGGCCGGGCAGCCTGGGCGGTGGCCAGTCCGGCTTCCCCGTCACTGGCGGTCGCAACCTCGAAGCCTTCGCGCCGGAATTTCTCCGAGTAGATGCGCTGGATGTGCTCGTTATCTTCGATGAGGAGGAGGGTGGGCATGGGGCGACCTCCTCGCGGAGCAGACGGTCAGGCCGTCGGGGCGAGGGTCTTGCGTTCGAGTTCCTCGTGGAGATTGACGGTGCCTTCGAACAACTCCGAGAACCCCGCCACGGCAGCGGCGATCTGGGGAGCTTTTTCGAGACAGAGTTGGCAGAGTTTGGCGGACTGCGCGGGGTTGCGCTGGCTCAACTCGGCCATCGCCATGATGACGGCGACGTTGTTGTTGATCGCGTGGCGCACGGTGCGCAGATTTTGGTAGAGCGCCTGCAACTGTTGTTGCGCCTGCTGCGTCTGCTTGTCGTGGTGATTCATGATGTCGCGTTCGAGTGCGGTGACGGTGTTGTCCATATCGCCCTTCTTCCCTTTCGGCTCACCACCGATTTGAGCAGGGGTTATGCCACGCGGCGGCTCCGTTTTTTCGCTGCACCCGCCCCCACAAGGTGCTACGCTGAGAATCTTCGGAAGCCAGCGAAAATGGCAAAATTGGTCATCCACATCGGCGGGGCGCGCGAGCACAACCTGAAAAACCTGTCGCTGACCATTCCCCGCGACCGGCTCACGGTGGTCACCGGCCTGAGCGGCTCGGGCAAATCCAGCCTGGCCTTCGACACCATCTACGCCGAGGGCCAGCGCAAATACGTCGAAAGCCTGTCCGTTTATGCGCGCCAGTTTTTGGAACAGCTCCAGAAACCCGACGTGGACTTCATCGAGGGGCTGTCGCCCGCCATCGCCATTCACCAGCGCGTCGGCGGGTCGAATCCACGTTCGACCATCGCCACCACCACTGAGATTTACGAGTATCTGCGGTTGTTGTTCGCCACCATCGGCCGACCTCATTGCCACCGCTGCGGGCGGCCGATTGTGTCCCAAACCACCAGCCAGATCGTGGATCAAATCCTCGCGCTCGGCGAGGGGACGCACCTGATGTTGCTGGCGCCGCTGGTGCGCGGGCGCAGAGGAGAGTTTCGCGATGTCTTCGCGCGGATCAAAACCGAAGGGTTCGCGCGCGCCCGCGTGGACGGCGCGGTGGTGGAGCTGACCGAGCCGGTTAAGTTGGAGAAGAAACAGTCCCACGAGATCGAGCTGGTGGTGGATCGGCTGGTGATCAGTGCCAAAGGTCGCGCGCGACTGGCCGACTCGGTGGAGACGTCGCTGAAATGGGGCAACGGACTGCTGTTGACGCTGCACCGCCGCGACGCCGCCGCGCCGTGGCAGGAACGCTTGTTCAGCAGCCAGAACGCCTGTCCGGATTGCGGCGTCAGTTACGGCGACTTCACCCCCCGCCACTTCTCGTTCAATTCGCCCGACGGCGCCTGCCCGACCTGCCTCGGTCTCGGAACGAAACTCGTCTTCGATCCCGACCTGCTGGTGCCCGACAAAAAGAAGTCCATTCAGGACGGCGCGATTGTCGCGTGGCGCCGCGGCGGGCGGCGGCTGGTGATGTATTACAAGATGCTCCTGCGCGGGCTGGAAAAACATTACGGCGTGGATCTCGCGGCGCCGTTCGAGAAACTGCCGGAGCGAATTCAGCAGGTCCTTCTGCACGGTTCGGGCGGCGAGGAAATCGAGTTCACCTACTGGCGCAAAGGCGCGTGGCGGAAAATGACCAAACCGTTCGAGGGCGTGATTCCGAACCTCGAGCGACTCTACCAGGGATCCGCCAGCGAGTTCACCCGCTCGCGCCTCCAGCAATACATGGTCGGCATGCCCTGTCCCGACTGCCGCGGCGCGCGCCTGCGCCCGGAAAGCCTGGCCGTGACCGTGGGCGGCAAGTCGGTGATGGATCTGGTGCGGCTGAGCATCGGCGAGGCCATCACGTTTTTCGAGACGTTGCCGCTGACCGAGTTCGAGCGGCAGGTGGCCGGCGAAATCCTCAAAGAAATTCGCGCCAGGCTGGGGTTCCTGCGCGATGTGGGGCTGGCCTACCTGACGCTCGACCGCCCGTCCGACACGCTGTCCGGCGGCGAAGCCCAGCGCATCCGATTGGCCACGCAGGTCGGCGCCGGTCTGGTCGGGGTGCTCTACGTGCTCGATGAACCGAGCATCGGCCTGCACCAGCGCGACAATGCGCGGTTGTTGCAGACGCTGAAAAACCTCCGCGACATCGGCAACACCGTGATTGTCGTCGAGCACGACGAGGATACCATCCGCGCCGCGGATTACATCGTGGACCTCGGGCCTGGCGCCGGGCAACACGGCGGCGAGATTGTCGCGATCGGGACGTTGGCGGATATTCTGGCTGCGCCACGGTCGCTGACCGGCAAGTATCTGCGCGGCGAACTGCAGATTCCGGTGCCCAAGACCCGCCGGCCCGCCGGCAAACGCGGCTGGCTGACCATCGTCGGCGCCCGCGAGAACAACCTCAAAAACATTGATGTTCGCATCCCGCTCGGGGTGCTGACCTGTGTCACGGGCGTCAGCGGGTCCGGCAAAAGCACGTTGGTGGATGAGATTCTGCGCAAGGCATTGTTTCGAAAATTCTACCGGGCCAAAGACCGACCGGGGGCACACGACAAAATTCTCGGCGTGGAGGAACTCGACAAGGTCATCGTGATTGACCAGTCGCCCATCGGGCGCACGCCGCGCTCGAACCCGGCCACCTACACCAACGCCTTCAACCAGATTCGCACGCTCTTCGCGGGCCTGCCGGCCGCGCGCATCCGCGGCTACACCGCCAGCCGATTCAGTTTCAACGTCAAAGGCGGCCGCTGCGAAGCCTGCGGCGGCGACGGCATCCGCAAGATCGAGATGCACTTCCTGCCCGATGTCTATGTCACCTGCGAAGTCTGCGGCGGCAAACGCTACAGCCGCGAAACGCTCGAGATCACCTACAAAGGCCGCAACATCGCCGATGTGCTCGACCTGACCGTGGACGAGGCGGAGGAATTTTTCCGCGCCGTGCCGAAACTGCGCGACATCCTGCAGACGCTCCAGGATGTCGGCCTCGGCTACATCAAACTCGGCCAGCAAGCCACCACGCTGTCCGGCGGCGAAGCCCAGCGCGTCAAGCTCGCCGCCGAACTGGCCAAACGAGACACCGGCCGTACGCTTTATATCTTGGACGAACCCACCAGCGGCCTGCATTTCGCCGACATCGCCAAGCTGCTCGAAGTGCTGGTCAAACTCCGCGACGCCGGCAACACCGTCCTGATCATCGAGCACAACCTCGATGTGGTCAAAAGCGCCGATTGGGTGATTGACCTCGGTCCCGAAGGCGGCGACCGCGGCGGTCACATCGTCGCCGAAGGTCCGCCCGAGCTCATCGCGAAAACCCCCGGCTCGCTCACGGGCGAATTTCTCGCGCGGGTTGTTGCGTAATTGTCACCCAATCGCGCTTGGCGAGTCACCGGTCGCGGCGTACACTGGCCTTACCAAGGAGGAACTGTCTGTGATGAAGCCAAATGGCGGACCGAGCGGATGGTGTACCCCGAAGGACCTGCAGAAACTGGCGCGCGTCGCCTCGCGCGTGATCCTAAACCGCACCATCCCCGGCACGCGCGGCGTGCTGCGCTACCGCTGGTCCACGCTGGCGCGCGGCCTCAGCGGGGCTTCGCTTCGTGGACGGTGAGTTGCCGGGCGCCGTCGTAGATGTACCAGAGGCCGGAAAGGAACGTGCAGACGCCGGCGGCGATCATCGGCCAGACATAAGACGGCTGTTGGATCCGCAGCAACACCCAGCCGAGGGTGACCATCTGGAAGAAGGTCGCGCATTTGCCGATCCAGCGCGGTCGCACGGTCACCTTGCCGGTGAACAGGTGCAACAATACCGTCCCGATCAGCAAAATCGCATCCCGACTGATCACCAACACCGGAAACCACAACGGCAACTGCTCGAACGCGTCGCCGTGGTCACGGCTCAGGATGATCAACGCCGTGATCAACAGCGCCTTGTCCGCCAGCGGATCGAGAAACGTGCCGAGTTCCGTTTTCTGGTTGTACCGCCGCGCGATGTAGCCGTCCACCCCGTCCGAAATCGCCGCCAGTGCGAAAATGCAAAACGCCGCCACCGGCTGCCAGTACGACTGCGTCCCATCCTCAAACCGCCGTGTGTAATCCAGCGTGATCAAAATAAAGACCGGGATCAGCAGGATCCGCAAAATCGTGATCTTGTTGGCCAGCGTCATCCCCGGAATCTCTCCGCGCCACGCCGCAACCGCGCCACCACCCGCTCGCGCCCGAGCACTTCCAACATGTGATACAAGGACGGCCCGGTGCTCCTGCCAGACACCGCCACCCGGCAGGGATGAATCAACTCGCCGGCCTTTACGCCCAGCTCCGCCGCCAGCGCTTTCAACGCCGTTTCCAGCGCGACCGGGTTCCACTCCGTCGTCGCAAACCGCTCCGCCAACCGCTCCAGCCGCTCGCTCGTCTGCGGCGCCCGGCAGGATTTCTCCACCGCCGCGGGATCGAACGGAAAGTCTTCCGTGAAGAAATACCCGATCCAGTCCGGTACTTCTTTCAGCAGTTTGATCTTTTCCTTCACCAACGCCAGCACCCGTGGATCGTCCCGCCCGCCGGTAAACGGCCGCGCCAACTCGACAAACCGTTCCAGCGACATCGTCCGCAGATACTCGCCGTTTAACCACGTCAACTTCGTCACATCAAAACGCGCGTTGCTGCGCAAAATCTGCGGCAGATCAAATTTCTCAATCACCTCCTCGATCGCCAGCACCTGCCGGTCGTCCTTCGGCGACCAGCCGAGCAGGCAGAGATAATTGCGCACCGCCTCCGGCACGTACCCCTCCGCCATGTAATAAGCCAACGACGCCAGCCGCGCCTTGGCCGGGTCCGGGTCGCTCTTGCTCATCTTCGTCCCGTCGGCGTTCAAAATCATCGGGATGTGCGCGTAGGCCGGCGGCTCCGCCCCAAACGCGCGAAACAACGCAATGTGCTTTGGCGTGTTCGACAAATGATCCTCGCCGCGGATGACGTGGGTAATGCCCATCTCCAGATCGTCCACCACGTTGACCAGATGAAACACCGGCGTGCCGTCGCGGCGGACGATGACAAAATCCGGATCCTCCGCCTCGCGGTCGGTCAACGCCCGTGTTACCGGCCCCGCAATCAGGTCCGGCACCGTGATCGGTTCGCGCGGCATCCGAAACCGAATCGCCCCGTCCCGCTCATACGCCAATCCCCTGTCGCGCAACTCCTGCACCCGACGCCGGTACAGCTCGGCCCGCTGCGACTGAAAATACGGCCCCTCATCGTGATGCAGCCCGAGCCACGCCAGCCCGTCGAGAATCGTGCGCAACGACTCCTCCGTGTTGCGCGCCGTGTCGGTGTCCTCGATTCGCAACACAAACGTCCCGCCGGTATGCCGCGCGTACAGCCAGTTGAACAACGCCGTCCGCACGCTGCCGATGTGCAAAAACCCGGTCGGACTTGGAGCAAATCGAACGCGCACCCTCATCGTGTCGCGACGTTAGCAGAGCGCGTCGCGCGGCGGCAAGGCCGGAGCGTGCGGATGCGCGTGGTGCAGGATGTGCGGCCGCTCCAACCCGTGCGCCAGCATCAACGCCTCGTCGCCCAGCAACGCCCGCGTCGCCCCCTCGGCGATGATCTCGCCGCGGTCGAGCAGCATCACGCGCGAACACAACTCGACGACCAGTTCCAAATCGTGGGTGGCGATCAACTTCGTGGCCGGCAACGCCCGCAACAACGCTTTCAACTCCCGCCGCCCGCGCGGATCCAAGTCGCTCGTCGGCTCGTCCAGCGCCAAAATCCGCGGCCGGCAGGCCAGCACCCCGGCCAGACACACCCGCCGTTTCTCGCCGCGACTGAGATGATGCGGCGCCCGCTGCTCGAAGCCGGTCAACCCCACCTGCGCCAGCGCCGTCCGCACCACCTCGTCGCCCAGCCCCAGTTGCCGCGGGCCGAACGCCACGTCTTCCCAGACCGACGGACAAAACAACTGATCGTCCGGGTCCTGAAACAACAACCCGACCTCCCGCCGCAACGCCGCCACATCCGACCGCCCAAACACCGTGACCGCCCCGGTCGGCTGCTCGGGTAAAATTCCGTTCAAGTGCAACAGCAGCGTGGACTTGCCGGCGCCGTTCGGCCCGATCAGCCCGACACATTCGCCCTCGGCCACCGTGAAGCTGATCCCGCGCAGCGCCTCCCGCCCGTCGGCGTACCGGTACCGCAACTGCCGCACCTCGATCGCGGCGCTCATCGCCACCCGCGCGCGCACATCGCCGCGTAAATCCGTTCCGCCCGCTCCGTCGAACGCACAAACAACTGCCCGATCACCGTTCCCAATGACCGCCACCAGCGCGCCCGGCTCCGCGTGAACGTCCGGCTCGCCCGCGCCTGCCGCATTCGCCGCAACTCGTCGGCCAGCACGAACACATACCGGTACATCAACGCCAGCGTCGTCACCACCACTGCCGGCACCCGTGCCCGCCGCGCCACGCGCAGCAGCTCGTCAAACGGCGTCGTCGCCGCCAACAGAATCATCGCGAACAAACAAAGCCCGCTGCGCGCAAACAACGCCAGAAATTTTTCCATCCCACCGGGCGGAAACAACGCCACCACCGCCAGCCCCATCGCCACCGGCGCCAACCACAACCACCGCCGCGCCAGAAAGCCGACCGGCACGCGACTGACCGCCGCCACCACGAGCAACCCGACCGCCAGACCCGCCCAGACCACCGGCCCCGTCCAGGTCGTCGTCAGGATCACCGCCAGCGCGACCGCCAGCTTCAGCGCCGCCGGCAACCGGTGAATCGGGCTGGCCAACCGGCTGTGTTGATCGAGAAAATCCGCGCGCATCATACCGGCCCGGTGGCAGGCCGGGGCACCAACACGCGCGCCAGCACCCACGCCAACCCAAACACCACCACCGCGCCGAACACCCCGGCCAGCGCGGTTGCCAGCGCGGCCGACGCCATCCCCGGCACCTCATAGTCCGGCACCGGCGCGACCACCACCGGCTCCGCCACCGCCCGCTGCGCAAACCCCAACGTCTCCGCCACCTTCTCCAACCCGTCCGGCCATGGCGAGGCAAACGGCGCGACGAACATCGCCAACCCAAACGTCAGCAACAAACCGTAGCCGAGCAACGTTGCCGGGGATGACACGGGTGCGGTCCCGGGCGTAATCAACTCCGGTCGCGCCCGCGCCACCGCCGCCACCACCAGGCCGGTGATCAACCCTTCTCCGACGCCGATCACCAAATGCACTCCGGTCATGGCCGTGAACACGGTGTTCCACGGCGCCACGCCCGACCACGCCAGTTGTCCCGCGCAACTGATCGCCGCCAACACCGTCCCGCACCACCCCGCAAACGCCGCCGCCAACACGATGCGGCGCGAGTCATGCGACCAACCGGCCACCAGCCGGTACATCCCGTACCCACCGACGCCGCTGACCAGCGCCATGTTGAACACGTTGGCTCCCAGCGCCAGCACCCCGCCGTCGGCGAACAGAAAACATTGCACCACCAACACACAGGTCAGCACCACCACCGCCGCGCTCGGTCCCAACAACACCCCGGCCAGCACCGCGCCAATCAAATGACCCGACGTGCCGCCCGCGACCGGGAAATTCAACATCTGCGCCGCGAACACAAACGCCGCCGCCAACCCCAACAACGGCACCCGGCTTGGCGTCAACTGCCGGCGCACCGACCGCAACGCCAGCGCCACGCCACTGGCCGCCAACACGCCGCTGGCCGCCAGCGTTTTCCCATCCAAAAATCCGTCCGGTATGTGCATGTTACGTCGAGAGAGGATGGTAATATCGCCGTCGCCCCCGTCAAGCTCGTTCCCCACTGTTCACATCTCTGAGACGATCGTCTCAAAGATCTGAACATCCAAAAATAAGACAGTAGTTGACACTGTTATTATTTGAGGTAGGTTATGGCAGAAGTTGAAGCGCATGGGCGGCAAGCAGACAGCGGATGAGTTGAGTTTGGCGGAGTTGGCCGAGAGGGCGGAGATCCCGGCGCGGACGATTCGGTTTTACATCGCCAGGGGGTTGATGCCGGGGCCGTTGAAGGCGGGCCGCGGGGCGTGTTACGGCGCGGAACATCTGCAGCGGCTCGCGGAGATCAAGCAGTGGCAGCGCAAGGGACTGACGTTGACGGAGATCGCCCGTCAGATTGCCGGGAACGCGCAGCCGTTGCGGGTGCTGGAAGCGCCCACGTCGTGGTGGTCGTATCAAGTCGCCCCGGATGTTGTCGTGCAGGTGCGAACGGATGCCAGCCCGTGGCGGCTGCGGCAGATTCAACGCGCCTTGCAAGAGGTTGTGAATCGTTTGACGCAACCAACCAACGAAGGAGATGACGATGAAATCAGATGATGAAAAATCCGTATTCGCGGCGCGCGATGCGGGCACCGGCAGTGGGCTGAACCTGGCGATGCAGGAGTTGATGCTGACCGGTCGGTTGTTGCCGGTCGGGGCGCGGTTGCAGGTTCGGCATGTGTTCCAATCCGCCGAGGAGAAGCCGGTCGAGGTGGTGTACGCGTTCGGACTGCCACGGGATGCGGCGCTGCGACGGTTTCGAATTGTCGGCAAGGGCTTTTCGGTAATGTCGGAACTCAAACCAACAGCGGAGGCGGTGAAGATTTACGAGAAAGGGATTGAGGCCGGCCACCTCTCGTCGTTGGCGCGGCAGTACCGGGATGGCGTGGTGAATCTCAATGTGGGCAATGTCCGACCCGGCGAGACCGTGGCCGTGTATCTGGAGATGTTGGCCGGGGTGGAACTGCGCGACGACGGGTTGCGGTTTCGGTTTCCGTTCACGCTCGCGCCGACGTACCACCCGCAGGCGCGAACCATCGAGGTCGAGCCGGGCGTGGGTGAGATGGAGTTACCGGAGGAGTTTGGCGACGTGATCCTGCCGCGGTGGATGGAAGATGCCAGCGGGCTGCACCGGGTGGGGTTCGCGTTGACGGTGGCGTGGCCGCAGGCCGTTGCGGAAATCGGGTCGCCGTCGCACGCGATCACGGTTCGGCACGAATCGAACGGTCAGCACCGGGTCCGTCTCGCGCCCGAGAAGGATGTGCCGAACCGCGACCTGGTGTTGGATGTGCGCGCCAGCGAGCCGGTGGCCGGTGTCACCGGTGGGGCGAAACACTTCGCGCTCGTCGTCCCATCGTCGGCCTTTGGGAAAGGGGAGGCTGCGCCGAGACGGATTGTGTTCGTCCTGGACCGGTCGGGTTCGATGGATGGCGCACCCCTTGCCCAAGCCCGGCAAGCCGTCGAGGCGTGTCTGGGCGCGTTGTCGAAGAAAGACGCATTCGGTGTCGTGGCGTTTAATGACCAGGTCGAATGTCTGGCCGAGCCGTTGATGGACGGCTCACGGGAAAGCCGGGATGCGGCGCGGAAGTTCCTCGACTCGGTGGACGCTCGTGGCGGGACGGAACTGGCGACCGGGTTTCTGGCGGCGGCGAAGATATTGGGCGAGGAGGGCGGGGATGTGTTGGTGTTGACGGATGGCCAGGTTTCGGGGACGGAAACGATCCTCGCTCAAGCGCGCGCGGCCGGTATCCGGATTCATTGTCTTGGCATCGGCAGCGCGAGTCAGGACCGGTTTCTGACGTTGCTGGCGCGGGAGACGGGCGGTGTCAGCCGGTTTCTGACGGCGCGCGAACGGGTGGACATGGCGGCGGTGGAACTGTTTGCCAGCATTGGCAGTCCCGTGGCGCGCGGCATCCGGGTCGAAGCCGACGGCTTGACCTTCGCGCCCAAACCGCCCCCGGCGGTCTTTGCGGGAACGCCGCTGGTCTTGTTTGGAGAATCGGACGGCCCGACCGACGGGAACGTGCGATTGACGTGGGAGGGCGGGAGACTCGACGTGCCGGTCAATCTGGGCCAGAACGGCGAAGCCGAGACGGTGGCATTGCTGCAAGGTTCACGATTGATTACCGACATGGAAGCTCGTCTCGACACCGAGCGAAGCGCCGGCGCTGCCGGCCAGCGGGAGAGCGACCGGCAAACCGCGGCGCTGGAGAAACTCAGTGTCAAGTATGGGTTGGCGAGCCGGGTGATGTCGTTGGTCGCGGTCGTGAAACGCAAAGGCGACAAAGCCGGTGACGTACCCAAGACGATGGTCGTGCCGGTCGGGATGCCACAGGACACGGCGTTTGGCGCCTACTTTCGCGGCAGGGTGGGTGTCCCGCTACTGGCATATCTTCTTAACGCCCGACCCGGGGTATTACACTGCCTCAGAGAAGACTTGGTGCTTCATCGGAGGTGGGAAGCATCGCCCGAGAGGGGACCGTCAAATCCGAACGACGACCTGTTGCTGCAACTGGCCAGGCGGATTGAACCGGACGGCGGGATGCCGGGCAGGGACGACGAGGAGCGTTGGGTCGCGACGGCCACGGCCTTGTTCTGTTTTCTTGCCGAAGGTCACACCGCAAAGTCCGGTGCGTTCCGCGCGCATGTGAAGAAGTTGCTGACATTCCTCAACGCCGCACCGGCCACGGCGGTGGATGAGCGCAAGCGCCGTCTCGTTGAACTGGCCAAACGAGGGACGGTTCCCGGTGACGACTGGTTGAAACATGCCCGCGCCCTCGTGGAGGGCAAAGCGGTTTCGGTCCGCGCCTTCTGGCGGACGGTCAACAAAGCGGGCAAACCATGAAGCGACTCTACCGGCCGAATGCGTTTGCTTCGGTGGCGGAACTCGCCTGCGCCATCCGTCATCAGGACCGGCCCGTGGTTCTGGTGGAAGGCACGCGAGACTTGCCGGAAGCGGACCGGCGGCGCGTGGTGGCGTTGGGGCAGATGCTGGCTCTAGATCTTCCCCGCGCCATCTTTCGCACCGGCAACGCCACCGGCTCGGACACGGCGTTTGCCGAGGGCGTGGCGGCCGTGGATGCCAACCGGCTCCAGTACGTGCTGCCGCATGCCGGTATGGGCCGGCAACGCCGCCGGGCGGAGTCGCTGGCCGTGGCGTTGGATGCCGTGCCGCCGGCAGCGGAGCAGGTCTTGGCCAACGCCACGGCCAGCGCGTCGCCGCGCAGTCAACGCCTGGTCGAGTTATATGTCCGGGAGAAGGGCGGCTCGGCCCCTGCCGCGAAGGGGGCGTATCTGATGCGCGACACGTTGAAAGTGCTGGGCTGCGCAGAACTACATCTCGCGCCCGCCACCGTGGGCATCTTCTACGTCAACGAAGCCGACCCGATGGCGGGCGGCACGCGCCACACCCTTCGCGTCTGCATCGAACACGGCGTACCGGTGGTGCCGCAAGAGATCTGGCGGAACTGGTTGACGTCATCCCCCGCGGATTCGCCCCCACCCGGTTGTTCACATCTTTGAGACGATCGTCTCAAAGATCGAAACAGGCGGGTTGGGGCGCGGTATCGCGGGCGTTGACAGACCGGGAGGGGTTGCGTATGCTGCGCGCCGATTTATGAAACTGGGTCGTCAACGTCACCTCGCCGAGCCTGCCGGCTTTGGGTTTTATTTTTATTTTAGCGCGGCGCGGCGGGCGCGCGGTTGACGACGGTACCGAAGACAACGTCACACCGCCCCGCCGAGCGCGGGGCGGTTTTTTTTGTGTTGAGGAGTCGTCATGATCATCGTCATCAAGCCGGGCAGCAGCGAACAGGACATTCAACAGGTCATCCAGGGCGTGAAGGATTTTGGGTACGAGGCGAAGGTGATCCGCGGCGTCGAGCGGACCGTCGTGGCCTGCATCGGCGATGAGCGCAGCCATCACACGCTCGAATCGCTGATCGTCCTGCCGCAGGTCGAAAGCGTCACGCCGATTCAGAAAAAATACAAACTGGTCAGCCGCGATTATCAGAAACACGACAGCGTGATTGACGTGGCGGGGCGCAAGCTCGGCGGCGGGACGTTCCATGTGGTGGCCGGGCCGTGTTCGGTCGAGAACTCCGAACAGACGCTGGCCACGGCCCGCGCCGTCAAAGCCGGGGGGGGCACGTTGTTTCGCGGCGGGGCGTTCAAGCCGCGGACATCACCGTACGATTTCCAGGGGCTGGGCAAGGCCGGGCTGGAATTGCTCAAGCAGGCCCGCGCGGCGACCGGTTTGCCGATTGTGACGGAGGTGATGTCGCCGCAGGATGTGGAGTTGGTGGCCGGGTACGCCGATGTGTTGCAGATCGGGGCGCGCAACGCCCAGAATGTCCCGCTGCTGGCCGCCGCCGCCGCGTCGCAAAAGCCGATTCTGCTGAAACGCGGGCTATCCGGGTTGGTGGATGAATGGTTGCTGGCGGCCGAGTACATCTGTGTGCACGACAACAACAAGGTCATCCTGTGCGAACGAGGCATTCGCACCTTCGAGCATGCCTGCCGCAACACACTGGACCTGTCCGCGGTCGCCGTGGCGAAGAAGGAAACGCATTTACCGGTGTTTGTGGACCCGAGTCATGCGGCCGGGCGGGCGGACATGATTGTGCCGTTGGCCCGCGCCGCGGTGGCGGTCGGGGCGGACGGGTTGCTGGTCGAGGTTCATCCCAACCCGGCCGCGGCGCTCAGTGACGGCGGGCAGCAGCTCAAACCCGAGCAGTTCGACCGGCTGATGGCCGAGCTGCGGCCCTTGGTGCAGGTGATGGGCAAGACGATGGGCGCGTGAGCGGCGGTGACGCGGATGTTTGAATTGCAGGCGACGGACGGCGCGGCACGGGCGGGGCGGTTGACGACCCGGCATGGGGTGGTGGAGACGCCGGTGTTCATGCCGGTGGGGACGCAGGGAACGGTGAAGTGCATGGCGCCGGATGAATTGCGGTCAGTGGGAGCGCAGATTGTTCTGGGGAACACGTATCATTTGATGGTGCGGCCGGGGCTGGAGGTGGTGGCGAAGGCCGGTGGGCTGCACAAGTTCATGGGCTGGGACGGGCCGATTCTGACGGACAGCGGCGGGTTTCAGGTCTTCTCGTTGGCCAAGCTGCGGCGCATCCGGCCGGACGGGGTGGAGTTTCAGTCGCACGTGGATGGGAAGACGTTCTTTCTCGGGCCGGTGGAGGCGATGCGGGCGCAGGCGGCGTTGGGCAGTGATATTGCGATGGTGTTGGATGAGTGTCCGCCGTATCCGTGCGACCGAGAATACGCTTGCCGGAGCGTGGCCTTGTCCCTACAGTGGGCAGCCCGTTGCCGGGAAATTCAGGAGACCAACGGCAATTTGCTCTTTGGAATTGTGCAGGGCGGTGTGTATGCGGACGTGCGGGGGCAGTGCGCGCGGGAGTTGGTGGCGTTGGATTTTGATGGATATGCGGTCGGCGGCGTGAGCGTCGGCGAACCGTTTGCGGAGATGCTGGCGCAGGTCGAGGCCACGGTGCCGCACTTGCCGGGGGACAAACCGCGCTATGTGATGGGGGTGGGGACGCCGCCGCAGTTGGTGGAAATGGTCGCGCGGGGGGTGGACATGTTTGATTGCGTGTTACCGACGCGGGTGGCGCGCAACGGGACGGTGTTCACGAATCGCGGGACATATGCGATCAAGAACGCGGCGTACCGGGAGGATTTCCGCCCGCTGGTGGAGGGGTGCGCGTGTGCGGCGTGCCGGCAGTACAGCCGGGCGTACATTCGGCATCTCGTGTGGGCGAACGAGATTTTGGGATTGCGCCTGGTGACGATTCACAACCTGCATTTCTATTTGGAGTTGATGCGCCGGATCCGCGAGGCGATCCGGCAGGGAGCGTTTGAGGAATTTCGGAAAACATTTGTGGCCGGTTACACGAGCCACGAAGAGACAACGACGAAGGACGAAGGACCATGATGACCTTGTTTGACGTGATCGGCATGGCGCCGCCCCCCGCGGGGCAGGAGGTGAATCCGAAGGCGCAGATGCTGCAGATGATCGGGATGTTCGTGATCCTCGGCGTGATGTTTTATTTTCTGCTCATCCGCCCGCAATCGAAGCAACGCAAGGAGCACGAGCAGATGCTGGCCAACGTGAAAACGGGCGACCAAATCCTCACCAGCGGCGGGCTGTACGGCATCGTCACCAACGTGAAGGAAAAAACCCTGATGGTGAAGATCGCCGACAATGTGAAAGTGGAAATTGCCAAGAGCGCGCTGACCTCCGTCCTGAAGAAGAGCGACGAGCCCGTCGCGGAGAAGAAGTAACAGGTCCCCATGAACACGCAGAATTGGAAGTGGTTCGTCGTCCTTGGACTGGTCGCGCTGGCGGTGTACGGCCTGGTCGCCAACGGCATCAACCTCGGCCTCGACCTCAAAGGCGGCACGGCGTTCAAACTGCAACTCGACATGTCGGCGATTGACATGGAAGGCCGCGCCAGCGCCCGCCAGCAAGCCATCGAGATCATCCGCAAACGCATTGACCGCTTTGGCGTCGCCGAACCGCTGATCCAGCCGGAAGGCGCCGACCGCATCGTCGTGCAGATTCCCGGCCTCGAACAGGAGAAACGCGCCGAGGCGCGGCGCACCCTCGAACGCACCGCCTATCTCGAATTCCGCCTCGTTCATCCGCAGAACGAAGAACAACTTGCCGCCGAAGCCGCCGATCCCGGCTTCATCCCGCCGGTCGGCTACCAGAAACTGACCGAGCGCCAGCGCACCCGCGAAGGCCGGGTGATCCAGCGTTCCTATTTCGTCCGCGTCAAACCCGAGCTGACCGGCAAGAACGTCGCGCGCGCGTTTATGTCCTTCGACGAAATCGGTCGGCCCTATGTTTCGCTGGAATTCGACGGCGAAGGCGCGGAGACGTTCGCGCGTGTGACCGGGGCGAATGTCGGCCGGCTGCTGGCGATTGTGCTGGATGGCGAGTTGTACTCCGCGCCGGTAATCAACGAAGCCATCACCGGCGGGCGCGCGCAAATCTCCGGCACCTTCACCCGCGCCGAGGCGCAGGAACTGGCCAATGTGCTGGAAAACCCGCTGGAGGCGCCGGTCAAAATCGTCGAGGAACGCGGCGTGGATCCGTCGCTGGGGCGCGATTCGATCCGCAGCGGCGTGACGGCGGCGATCATCGGGGCGGCAGCGGTCGTGGTGATCATGCTGGCGGTGTACTGGTTTGCCGGGGTGGTGGCGACGGTGGTGCTGGCGCTGAATCTGTTTCTGCTGATCGGCGCGCTGGCGATTTTCAAGTTCACCCTGACGCTGCCGGGCATTGCCGGCATTGTGCTGACGACCGGGATGGCGGTGGATGCGAGCGTGCTGATTTTTGAGCGGATCCGCGAGGAACTGGCGGCCAAGAAAACCCTGCGAGCCGCGATCACCGCCGGGTTCCAGCGGGCGTTCATCGTCATCTTCGACTCGAACTTCACCACGATTCTCTCGGCGATGATCCTGATCTGGCTGGGCAGCGGGCCGGTGCAGGGCTTCGGCGTGGTGCTGGCGGTCGGGTTGGTGGTCAATCTCGTCGCGGCCGTCCTGGTGATGCGGGTGCTCTTTGACGCGCTGGTCAACCTTGGCTGGTTGAAAGCCTTTCGCATCCTGACGGTGGTGCCCGAGACGCACATCAACTTTCTCGGTATCCGCCGCTTCGCTTTCGGCGCGTCGTGGGCCTTGATCGTGGTGGGGATGATTTGGTTTGTGAACCGTGGCGGGTTGCAACTGGGCCGCGGCAGCATCTACGGCATTGACTTTGCCGGCGGCGACACGCTGGCACTGGAGTTCCGCGAAAAGGTGGATTCCAGCCGCGTGCGCCAGTCCCTCGAACGCGCCCAGATTCAGGACGCGCTGATCCAGTACCAGGGCGACGTGGCCGGCGGCGGGCACGACGTGTTGTCGCTGAAACTGCCGGAAGGCGAAGGCGAGAAAGCGGTCGCCGCGCTCCAGGCCGATTTCCCGCAAGCCGGCTTTGAGGTGGTCAGCACGGAGCGAGTGGGCGCGGTGGTCGGGGCCGAGCTGTTGCGGGAAGCGTTGTGGGCGGTGGTCATCGCGCTGGTGGCGATCATGATTTACGTCGCGTTCCGGTTCGGCGAGCTGTCTTACGGTCTTGGCGCATTGATCTCGCTGGCCCACGACATCCTGATGTGCCTGGCGTGCTTCGCGTTGTCGGGCCGAACCTTCTCCTTGCCGGTGGTGGCGGCGGTGCTGACGATCATCGGCTACTCGATCAACGACACGATCGTCGTGTTTGACCGGATTCGCGAGAATCGCAAACTCGGGAGCGGCAAACTCGACTACTTTGAACTGATCAACCGCAGCATCAACGAAACGCTCTCGCGCACCATTCTGACCATCGGCACCACCTTCGCGGCCGCCGCGGCGCTCTACCTGTTTGGCGGGCGCGTGATCAACGATTTCGCGTTCACGTTCCTGGTCGGTGTCCTCGTCGGCACCTACTCCTCCATCTACATCGCCAGCCCGGTCGTGCTCTGGTTCCATCGGCAGGAACAGGCCAAAATCGCCGCCCGCAAACCCGAACCGGTGAAGGCTTAGTGCGCCGAACAGAACCGAAACTGCTGTTGTGGGAGCGCCCTTCCGGGCGCGACCGGTGGCGCGAGCGTCCCCGCGAGCGGAGGGTCACGTCCCGCCTCGCGAGGACGCTCGGCCCACCGGGTTTTCCGAGCGAGTCGCGCGCGGAAGCCCGCTCCCACAAGGAGTCTTGTCCGGCGCTCCCAGCCCGCATGATTCATGAACACCACACCACCGCGCCAACCTGTGGGGGCGGTCTGTGACCGCCGCCGTCGTTCCCACCCAACCCGAGCGGCGGTCGCAGAGCGCCGCTGCAGCCGCGTTGTGAATCCTCTGGGCTAGCCCCCCGGCTTCTCGTGAACCTGCGCTGGGTCATTGCATTGCCCGACCCGGCGGCGGAGACGCTCGGCCTGCCGCCGCCCCTGGCGCAGGTGCTGTGGCAACGCGGCGTGCGCGACGCGGCAGCGGCCCGGCAGTTTCTGCGCCCGCAATTGCGCGACCTGCGCGACCCGTTTGAACTGCCGGCCATGTCGGCCGCCGTGGATCGCATCCTCGCCGCGCTGGCCGCCGGCGAGCGCATCGTGATTTATGGCGACTACGATGTGGACGGCATCACGGCCAGCGCGTTGTTGACGCGCGTGCTGCGCGCCGCCGGCGGTCACGTCGCCAACTTTCTGCCGTTGCGGCAGGAGGAAGGCTACGGGCTGAGCGCGGACGGCTGCGCCCGCTGCCTCCACGAGCACCGACCGCAACTGCTGATCGCGGTGGATTGCGGCACCAGTTCCCTCGCGGAAATCGCCACACTCCGGCAAGCGGGTGTGGATGTGATTGTCCTGGATCACCATGAGCCACCGGCCGAGCTGCCGGCCTGTGTGGCTCTCGTCAATCCCAAGTTGGATCGCGCCGCCACGCCACTGGCGTCGGTCGGCGTCGCCTTCAAACTTGCGCACGCCCTGGCGAAAAACTCGGCGGCGGTGCGCGCCGCGGTGGAGTTGCGTGATCATCTCGATCTGGTGGCCCTCGGCACCGTGGCCGACCTGGTGCCGTTGACCGGCGAGAATCGCATCCTCGTCCGCGCCGGTCTCGACCGGCTCGCGGCTTCGTCCAAAGCCGGGATCCAAGCGTTGCGCGAGGTGGCCGGGGTGACGGGCGACGTCAAGGCCGGTCACATCGGGTTTCGGCTCGGCCCGCGGATCAATGCCGCCGGACGGCTGGCCGACGCGATGGCCGCGTTGGAGTTGTTGCTCACGGACGACGCGGCGCAGGCCGGCCGGCTGGCGCAGTTGTTGGACGAACACAACCGCGACCGGCAGGCGGTGCAGGAGCGGATCGCCAAAGAAGCGCTGGCTGCCGTGGCGCCGGACGACCGGGTGATCGTGGTGGCTCATGACGAATGGCATCCGGGCGTGATCGGCATCGTCGCGTCGCGACTGGTGCAGCAATATTACCGGCCCGCGGTCGTCATCGGCGCGGAGGGAAGAGGATCGTGCCGCAGCATCCCCGGCTTCAACATCGTCGCCGCGCTGCGCGACTGCGCGCCGTGGTTGGAGAAAGCCGGTGGGCACGAGTTGGCGGCAGGGCTGACGTTGAAACCCGGCAAGCTCGAGGAACTGCGCCGCGCCCTGAACCGGTTGGCCGCGCCGTTGCCCGCCGAGATGTTCAGGCCGGTGCTGCGCGTGGATGCGACGCTGCGGCTGGATGAGTTGACGGAAGAGTTTTTTGCGGCGCTGGCGCAGGTTGAACCGTGCGGCATCGAGAATCCGACGCCGTGTTTCGTGGTGGAGGGGGTCCGGCTCCGCGGCGCGCCGCGGGTGGTCGGCAAGAATCATTTGCGGTTCACCGTCACCGATGGCGAGACGACGGCGGGGGCGGTCTGGTGGGGCATGGCGGATCGGGAACTGCCGGACGGCGAGTTTGCGCTGGCGTGCGTGCCGGAGGTGGACGAGTTCGCGGGAACGCCCACGGTGCAGTTGCGGGTCCGCGACATTCGGGTCTGACTGCCGGTGGGCTTGACGGGGTGGTGGGATTTCCCGATTATCGCGGGCATGGAATCCACCTCACAATTGTTGGCGGGCAAGACCGGGATCGTGTTTGGTGTGGCGAACAAGCGTTCGATCGCGTGGGCGATCGCGCAGGCCTGGCACGAGGCGGGCGCGAAGCTGGCGTTCACCTATCAGGGCGAGCGGCTGAAGGAGAACGTCGAGGAGTTGGTCGGCGCCTTCGGGGCCGGCACGCCGTTGTATCCGTGTGATGTGACCCGCGATGAGGATATCGCGCGAGTCTTCGAGCAGGTGGGAAAGGATTTCGGAAAGCTCGACATCCTGCTGCATTCGGTGGCGTTTGCGCCGAAGGATGCGTTGGAAGGTCAGTTCATCCACACGAGCCGGGAAGCGTTTCGGATTGCGCATGATGTGAGCGCGTATTCGTTGGTGGCGCTGGCGCGGGGCGCGTTGCCGCTGATGACCGGCGGCGGTTCGATCATCGCGATGACGTACTACGGCGCGGTCAAAGTCGTGCCGCATTACAATGTAATGGGCGTGGCGAAAGCCGCGCTCGAAGCCTGCGTCCGGTATCTCGCCTATGATCTTGGTCCGAAAAACGTGCGGGTCAACGCCATCAGCGCGGGACCGGTCAACACGTTGGCGGCGCGCGGGATTGCCGGGTTCACGGCGATGCTGAAGCATTACGCGGAGCATGCCCCGCTGAAACGAAATCTCGAACCGCGGGAACTTGGGTCGGCCGGGCTGTTTCTGGCCAGCGACATGTCCAGCGCCACAACCGGCCAGGTGCTCTACGTGGATTCCGGTTACGAGATCATGGGGATGTAACCCCGGTAACCCCATGGTCATCGGGGTCCTCCAACTCGAACTCGGCATTCCGGGGGCGGATTCGCTCAAAACGAAGCGGATGGCCCTGCGCAGTATCAAGGATCGCATCCGCCATGATTTCAATGTCTCCGTCGCCGAGGTGGACGACAATGAATTGTGGCAGCACGCCGTTCTGGCGGCGGTCACGATCTCGAATGACAAGCGGTTCGCCAACCAAGTGTTGTCCAAAGTTGTTGATTTGGTTGAACACTCCCGCGATTTGGTGGTTGAGGACTACTCATTGTCCTTCCTGTGACATGTCCAGTCGTCGTAAGTAGCTGGAACTGGTTATCTTGACACGCCGCCCGTCGTCTCCTATGAACTGGGTGATGCTCGTGGCTTGACGTTTGCTTGGCATGCTGTGAACACTGTCCGCGACGGAGTTGACATGTCGTAGCTGCAACGTCACATGGCGAAAGCGAAAATCTTGGTGCTCGATCAGGACATTTCCTGGTCGCTGATGATATCGGAAGCCCTCATCAAAGAGGATTACGACGTTTTCTCCGCCAATCGCGCCACGGACGCCCTGTTGCTGCTCCAAGTTCGGAATGCCGATATCATTGTCGCCGACATCAACCTCCCGGATACCAACCCGCTCTCGTTCCTGGAGCAACTGCGCCAGCAACACCCCGACATCAGCCTGATCGTCTGCACCGGCCGTCCCACCATCGCCCAGGCCGTCCAAGCGATCCGCCTCGGCGCGCATGATTACCGGGAAAAAGCCGTCACGCCCGATTGCATCATCGGCTTGAAAGAATCCGTCGCCGCCGCCCTCGCCGAACGCAACCGCGACCTGCGCCCCACCGCCGCCCCGCCGCCCCGCCACCGCGGCCTGCTGGCCACACCCGCCCAGGGCTTCTACGGCATCCTCAGCCAAAACGTCCAGATGCACGACATGTTCGAGTTGGTGCAAACCATCGCCGACAGCGTGGCCAACGTGCTCATCTACGGCGAGACGGGCACCGGCAAGGAACTCGTCGCCCGCGCCATTCACGACGCCAGCAGCCGTCACGGCCGACCGTTCGTCACGATGGATTGCTCGGCGCTGGCCCGGGAATTGATGGAAAGCGAGTTGTTCGGCCACGAAAAGGGCGCGTTCACCGGCGCCCACGACCGTCACATTGGCCGCTTCGAGCGCGCCAACACCGGCACCCTTTTCCTCGACGAAGTCGCCAACATTGACCCCGGCATCCAGGCCAAACTGCTGCGGGTTCTGCAATCCCGCACCTTTGAGCGGGTCGGCGGGCAGAAATCCATCTCCGTGGACGTCCGCATCATCGCCGCCACCAACGTCCCGCTCGACGAACTGGTTGCCGCGGGCAAGTTCCGCGACGACCTGTATCACCGGCTCAATGTCGTCGAAATCAACCTGCCCCCCCTCCGCGAGCGAGCCGAAGACATCCCGCTGCTCGCCCTCGAATTCCTCAAACGCTTCGCCCGCCAAAACAACAAAGATGTCCGCGGTTTGACCGACGCTGCGGTCCAATCCCTCCGCGGCTACCGCTGGCCCGGCAACGTCCGCGAACTGGAAAACGTCATCCTCCAGGCCGTCGTCCTCGCCAAATCGCCGTTGCTCGACACCGCCGATCTGCCCCGCCGCATCACCCAACCCGTCGAAGGCCAAACCGCCCTGCCCACCAAACTGACCGCCCAACTCGAGGAGCCGGAGAAACAAATCCTGATCAACGCCATCCGCCAGCACGGCGGCAACATCAAACGCACCGCCGAAATGCTCGAGATCAGCCGCACCACCCTCTACGCGAAGTTGAAGAAGTACCAGATTGATCCCGACGCGATCCGGTAAGCCGCTCCGCGGTCACTGTCTCCGTTCCAGGCCAAAGCGACGCGGGGCGAAGCCTGCCAGATCGCCGGCTAGTCGGACACCACCGGCACCAACCGCGGCGCCGGGTCGCTGACCGGGGGCGGCGGGCGCGCGGCGACGGTGAGCGAGACGGGGTGCTCAACACCATTGCGCAGAACCGTGAATT
>CAZHLM010000037.1:0-10916 GCA_964533295.1 uncultured Verrucomicrobiota bacterium | reverse complement strand
TTCTTCGCGGCGCAAATCGGCAACGCGTAGCACTGATCGTTCAAATGGGCCGCCACGACGATGCCGACGACTTCGCCCCGGGCGTTGAGCAACGGACCGCCACCCTGACCGGGATTGAGTTTGCAGTTGGCCCGGATGTGGCTCGTGGGAAAAATCTGATCGCCCCGCCGAATGTCCACGCCCTGAATGAAGCCCACGACGGGACCCAGCGGCAGATCGTAGGGAAAACCAAGCGCGACGACGAGGGAACCGACGGACAAATCCGGCGTGCCGCACAACGGCAGAGCCGGGAAGGAAGCATCCCGTTTTTGCGCCTGGATCACCGCGAGGTTGACGCGCGGGCACCGGCCCAAAATCCGGGCCGGCAGCTTCTCGTCCTGCCACTCGATCCAGCAGGTGTCGGCGTCGCCAATGACCGTGCCGGCGGTCAGCACCACACCGTCGGCGCTCGCAAAAAAACCGGTGCCGACCCGGTGCGCGGGCGCGTAAGGCAGATCGCCGATTTGGATCTGGCGGTGCGCGTGAATTTTGACCACGGACGGCCCCGCCTTGGCGAGGACGGTCTTGATTTCGGCCTCGACGCTCTGCAGCAGGTTGGATGGCTCGGCGCGAAGGGGGAGCGCCACGAGCAGGGCCGCCGCGAACAGGCTAGAAATTGGCGCGGACTTCATAGCTCACCGGTGTCATCGGCACTTCGTCCAACACGTACCGGGGCGCGGGTGGCGTGGGGCGGAATGCGGACGCCGTGGTGAGCGTCAACCCGCCCGGCAGTGTCTGTGTCGCGGGCGCGGCGGTTTCGAGGGAAAGTTCGAGCGGCGGGGGCGGCGGTTTGGCGTACACGACAAGGGCGGAGCCGGTAAGCTCGCCGGTCGCGTGGATGGCTTCCTGCGAATTGCGCAGGCCAACCCACCCGAGGATGGCAATGAGACCGATGGCGCACGCGCCGGTCAGGCCGAACTGCCAGGTCGCCGGGCGGAGCAGAGCGGCCGACCCGCGGAGCCGCTCCCAGAGCGTCGGCGGATGTTCGGCCTCGGCCAGTCGTTGATGGAACTCGTGGAGGAAATTCTCGAAGTAGCCCGGCGGCGGTTGTTCGTGACGTTTCAGGGCCAGCAGGCGCTGGAGGCGGATGCCGCGTTGGTGAGCCACGCGGCAGTCGGTGCAATCGGCGAGGTGGTGGCGCAGTTGGGACGCCAGCGGCTCGGCCAGCCGGCCGCGGGCCAGATCGTCGAGCCAGAATTGAACATCCGCGCAGTTCCAGTCGGTCATCGGCTTCATACGTAATCGCTCAGTAACCCTTGCAGTTGTTGGCGCGCGTAAAACAAGCGCGAGCGCACCGTGCCTTCCGAGGTGCGCGTGGCTTTCGCGATGTCGGCGTGCGTCATGCCCTGAATGTCGTGCATGACGACGACGGCGCGGTGGTTGGGGGAGAGCTTCTGCATGGCGGCATGGAGGCGTTGCTGAAGCTCGGCCAGCCCGGCTTCGCGGCGCGGGGTGACGTGCGACATTAACTCGACGAAATCGGGGTCGGTCTCGATACCGGCATCCACATCGTCGAGGCTGAAGAAGTGGCGGCGACGGCGGCGCTTGAGGTGGTTGAGGGTCAGGTTGACGGCAATGCGGTAGCTCCAGGTGTAGAAGCTGGAGTTGCCGCGGAAGCTGTTCAGTTTTCGGTAGGCCTGGATGAAGGTGTCCTGCACGAGGTCGTTGGCGTCCTCGTGGTTGCTGGTCATGTGATAGATCGTGGCGTAAAGCCGTTGTTTGTAGCGTTCGACGAGCACATCAAACGCGGCCCGGTCGCCCCGTTGGGCGCGGGCAACGAGGGTCTCGTCGTCCTCCTGTTGCGGCACGGCCGGCTCGGCGGCGGGTGCCGGAGGCGCGGGGGTGCGGGTGAGGTGCAGTTTTTCGAGGAGTTTCATGCGGCGCGCATCAGGCTGCGGCTTTGGCCGGCAAGGTAGCGCAACAGGCCGGCCAGGGTTTGCCTGTAGGGATTGGCGGCGAGGGCACCGAGACATTGCTCCGCGCGGGCGATGTAGGAGTCAATCGTGATGAGCGATTTGGTGACGACGCCGTTGCGGGTGACCAGCGCGTGCAAGTGGTCGCGGTCGCGCGGTTCGTCGCGAAAGATCATTTCGCCGAGCGCCCGCCGTTGATTGGCGTCGGTCTCTTCCAGCAACAACAGATAAGGAAGCGTCAGCTTGCCCTTTTTCACATCGGTTCCCAATGACTTGCCGGCTTTTCGTTCTTGTCCCAAGATGTCCACGCAATCGTCATAAATCTGGTACGCAATCCCGAGATTGGTTCCGTATTCTCTGAGCGATTCGACCACGGTGGGGGGGGAACCGTTCAAACTGGCACCCAGTTCGCAACTGACGGCGAAGAGGGCGCCCGTCTTCATATTGATGATGTCAAGGTACTGGTGCTGCGCCAGATTGACATCGAACCGCCGTTCGGTTTGGAGAATCTCACCGGCGCAAACGGTATTGGTCGCTTCGCTGATGCGCCGGCAGATTTCCGTGGTCGGGTAGCTGGCCGCGAGCTTGAGGGCATGGGCAAAGAGACAATCGCCCAGCAACACGCTGATCTCGTTGCCCCACTGGGAATTGGCCGTCGCCAATCCGTGGCGCAATTTGGCTTCATCGAGGATGTCGTCATGCACCAGCGTGGCGATGTGGATCAACTCGACGATCACGCCCAGTGTGATGTGACCATCGTAAATCCGGCCTGTCGCGCCGCCGGCCAGCAGCGCCAGCGTGGGGCGCAATCGTTTGCCGCTGCCCCGTAACACGTAGTCCACATACGGCCCGATCCGCTTGTCGAAGCCGGCAACCTGTTCCGTCAATTCCTCCTCCACCCGGCCGAGTTCCGCCGTGATCGGCGCGAGCAACTCGCTCAAGGCCGAATGCTTCGGCTGCGGAGGCGCCATTGTGCCGTCAACTGTGGGAGCCACCATGATGCGTCACTGTACGAGGCGAAAAAATCAGTGTCAACCCGCCTTTCGCGCCGTTTCCCGCTTGACCGGCTCGCGACGGCTCCGCAAAGTGCCGCCGTGAAACGAGGGTTGGCCGTTGCCGGAATTTGCCTGCTCGCGGCCTGCGCCCGCCAACCGGATCAACAAGCGGTCCGCCGTAGTGAAGCCGAGTTGGCGGCCGGGCAAACCGACGCCGCGCTGGGGGTGGTGGTCGAGGCCCTGGCGGAAACTCCGGATTCCCTCCTTCTGTTGCGACAACTGGTGATCGTGCTGCTGGAAGCCGAACAGTTGCCGGCCGTGCGCGAAGTTCTGAACAAACTCCCCCCCGGCGACCCCGTGATGACCCGGGCCTTGCGGCATCCGAACAACTCGGTGCGAACGCAGGCGGCGAAAATGATCGCCGAAACTCCCGCCTTGGTCCCGCCCCGCGCCGTGCTCCGCGGCATGGACGATGTGGTGCCGGAGGTGCGGAGCGCCTGCGCCCGGGCCGCCGGCAAACAACGCGACCGCGCAGCCCTCAAAGGGTTGTTTCGACTGCTGAACGATCCGAACTGGTCCGTGCGCGCCGACGCGGCCGACGCCCTGGCCCAAGTCGGCGACCCGCGCGCCGTCGGCTGGTTGATCTACCGGCTGCGCGACACGGACGGGTTTGTTCGCTACCGCGCCGCCACCGCGCTGCACACGCTGGCCTGCGCGGAAAATCAAGCCACCCTGCGCCAGGCCCTGACCATGCGCGGACTGCGGCAGGAGTTGGACGTCGCGGTGGCGCTGGCGAAACTTGGCGATGCAGCGGCACTGGGTCCGCTGACCAATTCCCTGCATGGAGTGGATTCGGAAACGCGACGACGGGCGGTCAAGGCGTTGGAGGAGTTGACGAAAACCGCTCAGGGAGAAGTGCGATCCTTGGCGGAGCAGGCGCTGCAGACGGCGTCCCGATAATCAGGTCAGGGCTTTTCGGGCAGTTTCTTGTTAAACGCGATGATCTGATTGAGAGCGTCGCGGAACTCTTCCAAGCCGGACACCGGCACGATCACCGCATCGCGCCGTCCGCCCACTTCCTCAATGATGCGCAGGAATCGCCCCCGCGGATTTTCCCGCAAATCAAACGTGATGTGTTTGCGCTCCACCCGAATGCTTTGGCTCTGCAATTGTGTATCCACAGAATGCACGCCTCCCACCCGTGACTGTGTCAATGTATCCATGATCTCCTCAGAATGATGTCCCCCGCACCACGGCGCGACCCCACGTTTCCCCCCTCAAACACGAGCACCTTGTATCCGGTTCAAAACCAAAGGTCAACACCGCAGATGTCATCCGTGAAACACCACCATCTTTAATTCCGTCATCTCCTCGACCGCATACCGCGGTCCTTCCTTCCCAAACCCGCTCTCCTTCAACCCGCCGTACGGCATCACGTCCTGCCGCCATTGCGGTCCCCAGTTGATGTGGATGTTCCCGCTCTCCAACTCCCGCGCAAACCGCAACGCCGTCCCCACGTTCTCCGTAAACACCCCGGCCGCCAGCCCAAACCGACTGTCATTCGCCAGCGCCAGCGCCTCCTCCACCGTCTCAAACGGCGTGAACGCCACCGCCGGCCCGAACAACTCCTCGCACGAAATCCGCATCATCGGCGCCACGTCCGCCACCACCGCCGGCGTCAACAACGCCCCGCGCCGCGTCCCGCCCGTCACCAACCGCGCTCCGCCGGCCACCGCTTCCCGGATCCAACTCTCCACCCGCACCGCTTCCGACTCGCGAATCATCGGCCCGACCTTCGTCTCCTCCGCCAACGGGTTGCCGGTAACCAACGCCTCCACCTGCGCCTTCGTTGCCGCCACCACATCCCCATACACCTTGCGGCTGGCGATCACCCGCTGTGTCGAGATACACACCTGACCGGCATTGGCGTAGCCGGTCGCCGCCACCGCCGTCGCCACCTTCGCCACGTCCGCGTCCGGCATCACAATAATCGGCGAGTTACTGCCCAACTCCATCGTCACCCGCTTGATCCCGGCCACCTGACAAATCCGCTGCCCAACCGGCACACTGCCGGTAAACGTAATCTTCCGCACCCGCCCGTCCCGACACAACGCCTCCCCAACCTCCCCGCCCGGCCCCGTCAGACATGAAATCGCCTCGCCCGGCAACCCCGCCTCCAACAAAATTGCCGTCAGCTTCAATGCCGACAACGGCGTCGCCGACGGCGGTTTGATGATCACCGCATTGCCGGCCGCGATCGCCGGGCCGACCTTGTGCGCGACGAGGTTGAGCGGGAAATTAAACGGCGAAATCGCCACCACCACCCCGCACGGCACCCGCACCGTCAGCCCCAACCGACCCTCGCCGCCCGGCGACGCATCCAACGGCACTGTCTCCCCGTGAATCCGCCGCGCCTCCTCCGCCGACAACGTCAACGTCTGCACCGCCCGCCCCACCTCAACCCGCCCTTCCGTGATCGGTTTGCCCTCCTCCAACGTAATCGTCCGCGCCAACTCCTCCGCCCGCGCCTCCACCCACTCCGCTGCTCGCTTCAAAATCCGGTACCGGTCCCAGGCCGGCAGCTTCGCCATCACCCGCGCCCCGCGCTCCGCCGCCGCCAACGCCCGCTCCACATCCGCCCCATCCGCCCGCGGCACCGTCTCCACCACCGACCCGTCAAACGGATGAATCACCTCCACCGGCTCGCCTCGCGCCACCCAGTTACCGCCCACGCACATTTTCATGACCGACCCTCCACAATTTTCATCCCGCGTTTTCGCAACTGCCGGAAAAACTCCGCCACCGGCACCACCGCCTCCGGCGGGAACACACCCCGCGCCGCGATCTGTCCCGACGCGATCATCTGCGCCACAATCGAAGGCGGACAGCCGGTATCCACATCGCCCGCCCCGGCCCGCCACCGCCGTCTGGCCCGCGCGTGACATTCCACCCGCCATGCCCCGTCCACCTCGACCCGCGCAATCTCGTAATCGTTCGGCACCCGCGGCGGCGGCGTCAACCGCGCCAACTCCCTCACCGTCCAACCCGCCCGCAACCGTCGCATCACTTCGCGGACGAACGGCCGGTCGAGGCTCACCTTGAAATCGCAGTAGCGCACCCCCAGCGTCCCCGGCAGCGTGGCGACCTCGCTGTGGCGCGTCCACAACGTCCACACCCGCCCCACCGGTGCCGGGAACGCGACGCGCTCCCAGCCGGTCTGCGGTTTCACCTGCCGGAACCGGCCCCGGTCGAAAACATAGGCCGGCAAGGTCAGTTCCTCGACGATCGTTTGGGCGGAGTAAGGGAAAAAGAATCCGGTCGGCTGTCGGCTCAGATCGCGGCAACCAACCCGGATTTTCAACGACCGCGCGCGCCCGCCGCGTTTCTCCACGGCATACCGGCTCAGCACGTTGGTGATGCCGGGCGCGCAGCCCATGCCGAGCACCGCCGTCAGCCCGGCCCGCTGGAACTGCCGGTGCAGCTTGAGTTGTTTCCGCGTCCACGTGAACAACCCGCCCAGGTCCACATAATGCGCCCCGCCGCGCAACGCCGCCCGCATCACGCGCAGATTGAAATCGTGCTGCGTGCAGTTGATCACCACGTCCACGCCGCGCACCGTCAACCGCCGCGCATCGGCAAAGAGGCCGCGCACCCGCCGGCTGCGCAACGACCGCGCATACGCTCGCGCCGCTGCCGCGTTGTAATCCGCCACCAGAATCCGGTTCTGCGGATGCGACTCCAAAAGATCCCGCACCACCACGCGGCCAATCGTCCCCACCCCGCCGAGCACCATGAATCGCCGCTTCACCCCGCCAGTATGCGACCGCCACCGCACAGCGTCAACGCGCGCCGGAAAGAAACTGGCTCCCCGACCTGGACTCGAACCAGGAAATACGGCTCCAAAGGCCGCTGTGTTACCAATTACACTATCGGGGAGTCCGCCACCGGCCCCGCGTCAGCGGATCGCCAGCCGCGCCACCTGCGTCCACAGGTTCGCACCAAACCGCGCGCGAATGTGCGCGGCCGCCGCCGCCGCGGTTTTCTCTTCCGCAAACAATCCAAACACCGTCGCGCCGCTGCCGCTCATCAACGCGCCAACCGCGCCCGCCTCGCGCAACGCCCGTTGCAGCAACACCAGCACGGGAAATTTCCGCAGCGCCGGCGCTTCCAGTGAGTTGAACATCGCCCGACCGACCCCGGCCACATCACCGGCCGCCAACGCATTGGCCAGCAGAGTAATCGCGGGTGGTGGGACTGTCAACCGCCCCGCCGCCTCGGCCCAGTGCGCGTACGCCCACGGCGTGGGAATGCCAAAACCGGGATTGATCAGCAGGAACGCGGCGGACAGTTTCGCCGGAATCGGCTCGACGATTTCGCCGCGCCCCCGGCAGATCGCCGCGCCGCCGCGCAGGAAAAAATTGATGTCCGACCCGAGCCGGGCGGCGACCGGATCGAGTTGCTCGACCGGCAGATTCAACTGCCACAGCCGATTCAATCCGAGCAGCACGGTGGCGGCGTTGCTGCTGCCGCCGGCCAGCCCGGCCGCCAAGGGGATTCGTTTCTGCAAAATGATCTTCACGCCCCGCTCGGGTTGAAACGTCTCCTGCATCGCGGTGGCCGCCCGCAGCGCCAGGTTCGTCTCGTCCACGGGCAGGTTCGGGTTGTCGCACTCCAACGTCATGCTGGTCTTGCGCAGTTGCAACGTGATCGTGTCGCCAAAATCCAGCGGCACCATCACCGTCTCCAGCTCGTGATACCCGTCCGGCCGTTTCCCGGTGATGCGCAGGTACAAATTCACTTTGGCGGGTGAGAACAGGGTGATTTGTGTCGTGTTCCGCCCGCGTGGCGCTTGTGTTGACACGCCCGGTTGCCTACCATGCGCCCCGGATGAAATCAAAGATTATCGTCGCGCTCGACGTGGACCAGTTCGAGACGGCGGCCGAGCTGGTCACCCGCCTCGGCGACCTGGTGGCGATGTTCAAGGTCGGCAGCCAACTGTTCACCCGTTGCGGTCCGCGCATCCTCGAACACATCCATGCCGCGGGCCGGTCGTGTTTCCTCGACCTGAAATTTCACGACATCCCCCACACGGTCGCCAAAGCCGTCGAAGCCGCCGCCGCGTGGCGCGTCGCGATGCTGACGCTGCACACGGTGGGCGGCGAGGAAATGTTGCGCGCCGCGGCGGCCGTCCAACCGCGCCCGAAACTGCTCGGCGTCACCGTGCTGACCAGCGTGGCCGGGGATCAACAGGCCGAAGTGTTGCGCCGGGCGCGCCTGGCGCAGGCGACCGGATTGGACGGTGTGGTGGCCTCGGCGCACGAAATCGTGCCGTTGCGCGCGGCGCTGGGCGGGAATTTTTTGATCGTCACCCCGGGCATTCGGCCGGCCGGCACGGACGCCGCCGACCAGAAACGCGTGATGACACCCCGGCAGGCTGTCGCCGCCGGCGCGAGCTATTTGGTGATCGGCCGACCGATCGTCGCGGCACCGGACCCGGTCGCCGCGGCGCGCGCCATTGCGGCGGAGCTGGCCGGCTGACGTTCAAAATTGTCGCGGCATACCGGGTGCTAAAACTGTCGCCGGTATGTATCTGGATTTTTACAACTTGCGGGAACCGCCGTTTAACATCACGCCGGACCCGAAGTTTCTCTATTTCAGCGCGCAACATCAGGAGGCGTTCAACCATCTGCTGTTCGGCCTCCATCAACGCAAAGGTTTCATCGCCCTGACCGGGGAAGTCGGCGCGGGCAAGACGACCGTCTGTCGCAAACTGCTCGAAGAACTCGGCCCGAATTACCAGACCGCGCTGATTCTGAATCCGTGTCTCGACACCGATTTGCTGCTGCGGGCCATCTGCGCGGAGTTTGACCTCGCCGTCGGCAGTGGCGACCGGCTGGCGTGTCTGCAAGCGCTCAACGAGTTTGTGCTGGCTGAGGCCAACCGGGGACATGATGTCGTGCTGATCATTGACGAGGCGCAGGATCTCTCCAACGAATTGCTCGAACAAGTGCGGTTGCTCTCCAACCTCGAAACCGATCACCAGAAATTGATGCAGATCATTTTGATGGGCCAACCGGAGTTGCGCGACAAACTTCTCCAGCCCGAATTGCGCCAACTGCGGCAACGCATCACCGTCCGCTACCATCTCGGTCCGCTCGACCGGGCCGAGACCGCCCATTACATCCAGCACCGGCTGACGCTGGCCGGCGCCAACGGCCAGCCGCGGTTCGACGACGCCGCCGTGAAACGGATCCACAAATACTCCGGCGGCATCCCGCGGCTGATCAACGCCGTCTGCGACAAAGCGTTGCTGGCCGGCTTCGTCCACCAGACCGATTCGATCACCAAATCACTGGTCAATCTCGCCATCGAAGAACTCGAAGGGGTGTTCGCATGAGCCTGATCAACGAAGCGCTGAAACGCACCCGCGACGGTTCCCACCGGCACGGTCCCCTGCCGGCCACCGCCCCCGCGGCCTACCGGCTGGCGCCGCCGCCGCCACCGCGCCACGGGCCGGCCTCGCGCCGGTATCTCGCGCTGACCGGTCTGTTGATCGCCACGGCCGCTGCCGGCGTTGCCGCCTACCAATTCTTCCCGCGACGAACTACCGCCCCGGCGCTGACGGCGGATGTGCAATCCGCCGAAGCCGAGTTGGTCCAACGACTCCTCACCCGGTCGCCCGCGACACCCGCCGCCCCACCGGCCACGCCGCCGCCGCCCGCCGCGACCACTGCGCCGACCGCACCCGCCGCCACGGCACCGGCTGTGCCGGTCGAGCCGGCCGCCGTGACGCCGCCCGTGTCGCCGCCGCGTGAACTGCCGGCGTTGTCGCTGCAGGGTATCTTGCGCGGCGGAAAATTTGCCGAGGCGATGATCAACGGCTACACCTACCGCGTCGGCGACTCCGTCAGTGGCGCGACGGTGGTGGCCATTGAAGACAGCGCGGTGCGGTTGGAGCTGGACGGGCGCGAGTTCACGTTGCGCATGCGGTGACCGTTCCCTATCATGCCGGCATGATTCGCAGCCGGTATTCTTATCAGCGCCGGCGCGCCGAACGCCACGCGCGTTCCCGGCTGGGCGGCAACCGGCTGTTGTTCGTCGGTCTGGCGTTGTTTGCGGTGGTCGGGTGGCTCGTGGCGCGCAACATCGGCCGGCCGTACCTGGTTCTGCGCGAGGTCGCCGCGTTTCTCGACGGGATCGAATCCCGCCCCCCGACCGAGGTCAAACGCGAGCTGTCGCGGTTGGCGGCGGAGTTGGAGAATCCGAACCCGATGATCCACCGCGCCGTCGTGGGCGCGTTTCAGGTGGCGACCGGCCAGAACCTCGGCGAGAACCCGCAAGTCTGGCGCGTGTGGTGGCGGGCGGCGGAGCCGACGTGGGAGTACCGGCCACCGGCCGCGCGGGAGAGGCCGCCGTGAAACTGTTTCACTGGGGACTCTTGCTTCGCTACATGGTCTATGGCGTCCTGCCATTGATTCTGTTGTTCATTGTTGCGGAGAAGATTGTCGGCGCGGGAGCGGCCGGTTCGTTTTTCGTTTTGCTGGCGCTGGTGCTGCCGTTTGTCGCCATCGGCTGGCTCGGCTACCAACACTGGCGTCATCGCGACCGCGACGGGGATCAGAAACCGGAGTAGTCGCAACGTGTGAAATTGCGGACAGGTTCCGCTGCGACCAGCATGAGTCCGTGAGCAAAACCCACTCCGCCGCCACGCCCGCGGAACCGCCGTAGTCCGAGGGCGACCTGCTGGCGGTGCTGGAAACAGTGGCGGCCTGCCGGGTAACGGACGACGTTGATCCCGCGACGGGGCTGGCGCGGCTGGCTCCCGTCACGGCGGCTTACCTGCAATCTCATCCCCTCCTCAGGCTGACAACGCGCTTGGGGTTTTTGGACATTTATGACTATGTGCGCCTAACAAAACCGAAACTTCTGTTGTGGAAGCGCCCTTTTGGGCGCGACCGGTGGCGCGAGC
>CAZHLM010000036.1:0-33276 GCA_964533295.1 uncultured Verrucomicrobiota bacterium | reverse complement strand
CTAGTTCAGGTTCGTGAAGCCGTTGCATCAACTGAATGTCGATTTCCAATTGATCTGACCAACGGATATGACACGCCGCTGCCGCATCTCACAGGGTTAAGACGCTTGGCGCGACTACTTCAACTGGAGACGATCCTATTAGCAGAAAATGGGAATGGTGTGCAGGCGACTGAGTCGGTGCAGGCTATTATTCGCTTAGCCTGTGCTATCCAGAACGAGCCCACCTCAATTTCGCGGCTTGTTGAGATTGACTGCCGCCAAGTTGCGATCAGATCGTTGCGTCGAATCCTCAACCGTACGTCGCTGCGTGCGGATCAACTGGAGGCCTTGGACTACACATTGGCTCGTGACTCAGGCGAAAAGGCGCTTAAGAGATGTTTGGTCGGGGAAGTGTGCTTCGGATCTGACTTGATACAAGGCAAAATTTCCAAGCAGGTGGATTTTCTGACAACAGCCAACAAAGCCAACTGGTTAGATCGGATACAACTCGCTGTTTCTCTCGCCTTATTCAACTTGTCTGGCCTTCACGACCTAGATTGGTTACAGCATTTGGAGACACTTCAACAGTATCTTAGAATTGCCGATCTCCCAGCACACCAGCGCTTACGGGAGGGACGGGAGATCCAAGATCGGTTGGCTCATTATAAGCAGGCCCAGTCACGGCCAAAAGTTGGTCGGGCGAAGATCAGAATATTTTCTGTCGTTCTGGGGCAGTCGCTCGAACGCGTTATCGAAAGCGATGTTAACCACGATGCACTGATGCGGCTTGCACGAACTTGTCTCGCCATTGAACGCCACCGCTTGGTTTATGACAGTTTGCCTCGCGACCTGCCCTCGGTTCGACGCTTGGAATCGGATACCCAAACTGATGTGTTCACTGATCGCCTGCTACGATACAAGCAACTCTCGAAGGGCTACGTCGTGTACAGCGTGGGCAAGGACGGTGTGGATGATGGGGGTGATGAACTCCGGGACATCACATTCAAGGTAGAGCGGTAAGCTGGCCGGATCGTACTCGTCGTCGTACTCGTGCTCGTACTCGGTTGTGATTGGGGCGGAGACGGGGACGACTGACTTGCGAGGACGAGCACGAGCATGAGCAGGACACGGGGTGAATGATGAACATCGGCTGGATTGGGACGGGGGTGATGGGGGCGGCGATGGCGGGGCATTTGTTGGCGCGCGGCCACCGGCTGGCGGTGTTCTCGCGCACCAGAACGAAGGCGCAACCGTTGCTCGAGCGCGGGGCGGTCTGGCTCGATTCGCCGCGCGCCGTCGCGGAATACAGCGACGTGATCTTCACGATGGTCGGCTTTCCGCATGAAGTCCGGGAGGTTTATTTCGGGCCGACCGGGGTGGTGGCCGGCTGGCAGGCCGGTCGGGTGTGCGTGGACATGACCACCACTTCGCCGACGCTGGCCCGCGAAATCGCGGCGCGGGTGACGGCGCTGGACGCGCCGGTCACGGGCGGCGATGTGGGCGCGCGTCACGCGACGCTCTCAATCATGGTCGGCGGCGACCGCGCGGCGTTTGAGCAGGTGTTGCCGTTGTTGGAATGTCTCGGGCGGACGATCGTGCACCACGGGCCGCCCGGGTCCGGCCAGCACGCGAAGCTGGCCAATCAGATCGTCATTGCCGGCACGATGATCGGAGTCTGCGAGGCGTTGGTGTACGCGAAAGCGGCCGGGTTGGATGGGGAAAAGTTGTTGCGCTCGATTCGACCGGGCGCGGCCGGATGTTGGACGTTGGAAAATCTCGCGCCGCGGATTCTGGCCGGTGACTTTGCGCCCGGGTTCTATGTCGAACATTTCCTCAAAGACCTCGGTCTGGCGTTGGAGGAATGTCGGCGGATGGGGCTGAGGTTGCGCGGGCTGGCGCTGGCGGAGGAACTCTACCGGCGCGCCGTCGAACTCGGACACGGCCGGCAGGGCACGCAGGCGCTGTACCTCGCCTTGAACGAGATGACCGCATGACCGCCTCGCAAATCGGTCTCGGTCTGCTCGGCGCATTTCTCGTCGGCTTCGCCAAGTGCGGCCTGCCGGGCACGGGCATTCTGGTCGTCCCGCTGATGGCGATGATCTTGCCGGCGAAAGAATCGGTCGGAGCGCTGACGCCGTTGTTAATCGTGGGCGATGTGTTTGCGGTGGCGTTTTACCGGCGACATGCGCAGTGGAGCAAACTGTGGAATCTGTTCCCGTCGGTGCTGGCCGGCATGCTGGTCGCCGCGTGGTGTCTGGGTCGGGTGGACAACACGCAGATGAAACCGATTCTTGGCTGGCTCGTGCTCAGCTTGTTGCTGCTCGATGTCCTCCGCCAACGTCTCGGCTGGCGCGCCGTGCCGCATCATCCCCTCTTCATCAACGGGATGGGATTTCTCGGCGGGTTCGGCACGACGATGGGCAACGTGGCCGGGCCGATCATGACGATTTATTTCCTCGCGCGCGGGCTGGACAAGCACGCCTTCCTCGGGACGTTCTCGTGGTTTTTCCTGATCGTCAACGTCAGCAAAATCCCGATCTACTGGCAGCTCGGCATGACCACGACCGGCTCGCTGGCGTTCAATCTGCCACTTGCCCCCGCCGTCGTGGTGGGCGCGCTGGTCGGTCGCTGGCTGCTGCCGCGGATCCCGGAAAAAACCTTCGCCACGCTGGTCTGGTTGCTGGCCGCCGCGGGCGCGCTGCGGCTGATCGTGCCGTGAGCTGCGCCGATGCCCTCGCCACGCGGCGCCCCGCACCCTGTCGCTCTCCCCGCGCGCGGGGCGAGGGGAACCGGTCCGCTCTCCCTCGTTCGCGGGAGCAGAAGAACAAGGTGAGAGGGTGAGCGGGGACCAAAGCTTTGAGTTGCACTCGCCCCCACCGCGCTTGCACAACTTTGTAACAATCGTTACACATTCGTGCCAATGACCAGCGGGTGCGTCTTGTCGCCGCGTTCCGCCCGCGATGTTCTCGGTCAACCCAGCCTGTCGCGCCCAGAAGGGCGCTCCCACAACAGGAACTGCGATTTTGTCGGGCGCACCAAACACGTTCGCGGCGCGCACCCCAAACCACGGGGATGCGCGCCCTACAAATCCGGACCCGTTCTCGAAGAGGCGCCGAGCTTTGGCTTGTGCGGCGCGGACGCGATGGTAATCTCGCCGCGCATGGCGGGAGAACCTCGCGGGATCATTTTCGACATGGACGGCGTGTTGTGTTTGAGCGAACCGTTCATCGCGGAAGCGGCCAGCCGGATGTTTGCGCAGACCTACCGGCTGGCGGTGACCCCGGCGGATTTCCGGCCGTTCGTGGGCACTGGCGAGGACCGGTTTCTCGGTGGCGTGGCGGAGAAGTACGGGGTGAAGCTGACGATGCCACGCGACAAGCAGCGGACGTATGAAATCTATCTCGACCTGATCCGCGGCCGGCTCCAGCCGTTGCCGGGTGTGAAGAAGTTCATCCAAAGTTGTCGCCGCCGCAAATTGAAGCTCGCCGTCGCCACCAGCGCCGATCGGGTGAAACTGGAGGGCAATCTGCGCGAAATCGGGTTACCGGTGTCGCAGTTTGACGCGACGGTTCATGGCGAGGAAATCGCGCAGAAAAAACCGGCTCCGGACATATTCCTGCTCGCGGCGAAACGTCTCGGGTTGGAGCCGGGCCAGTGTCTGGTGATCGAGGACGCGCCGAGCGGGGTGGCGGCGGCCCACGCCGGTGGGTTTCGGTGTCTGGCGCTGACGACGACGTTCCCGGCCGACCAACTGCCGGCCGATTGGGTGGCGCCGGATTTGGAACACGTGCCGCCGGCCGTGACGAAATTATTTCCGAAGACCAGCCGACCGGCCGCGACACGGCCGGTGTCGGCGCCCGAACCGACGATGCCGGGGTTGAGGATCCTGTTCGTCGCGGCGGAGTGCACGCCGTACGCCAAGACGGGCGGGCTGGGCGACGTGGTGGCAGGGCTGACGAAAGCGTTACGGCGGATGGGGCACGATGCGCGGGTGATCCTGCCGCTGTACCGCAGCGTGGACCGCGTCAGACACGGCGTGACGCCGCTGTCGTCCGTCTGCGTTCACATGGGCGGCCAGATCGAACACTGGTGCGGCCTGCACCAAGCGCGGTTGGATGACGAGGTGCCGGTGTGGTTTCTGGAGTACGACGCGTATTTTGGGCGGGACGGCATTTACGGGTACGCCGACGATGGGTGGCGGTTCGTGATGTTTTCCAAAGCGGCGCTGCAGGTGGCCAAAGACCAATCGTTCCACCCCGACGTGATGCACGTGCACGACTGGCATACTGCGCCGGTCGCGGCGTTTCTGAAAACGTGGGATCGCATCCTCTCGCCACTCTCGCGCACGGCCAGCGTGCTGACGATTCACAACATCGGCTACCAGGGATTTTTCCCGGCCAGTCTGTATTCGTATCTGGGCATTGGCGGGGAGCATTTCACCGCGGAGAAGTTTGAGTCCTACGGCCAGGTCAACCTGCTGAAGGGCGGCATTGCGTTTGCCGACGCCATCACCACCGTCTCGCCGACGCACGCGCAGGAGATTCTCGACCCGGTCGGCGGGATGGGACTGGCGCCGTACGTCACGAATCGGCGCAACGATTTCTTCGGCATCCTCAACGGTTGTGATTACGAACACTGGGATCCCGCCACTGACCGGCACCTGCCGGCCCGCTACACCGCCGAGGACCTCCGCGGCAAGGCCATTTGCAAAGCGGAGCTGCAACGGCGAATGGGCCTGACCGTGGGTGACCGGGTGCCGGTGTTTGGCGTGGTCTCGCGGTTCGCGCCCCAAAAGGGATTCCATCTGCTGGCCGCGATCCTGCCGCGGGCGTTGACCGAGATGCAGATGCAATTTGTCGTGCTCGGCTCGGGCGATCCCGCCACCGAGGAATTGTTTCGGCGGCTGCCAGCCCTGTACCCCGGCCGTGCCGGCAGTTACATCGGCTTCGACATCAACCTCAGCCATCTCATCGAAGCCGGCAGTGATTTCTTCCTGATGCCGTCGTTGTACGAGCCGTGCGGTCTGAACCAGATGTACTCGCTTAAATACGGGACCCTGCCGGTCGTCCGCGCCACCGGCGGCCTGCACGACACCGTGGAGAATTATGACGAGCGCAGCGGCGCGGGCACCGGCTTCAAGTTCTGGGACCCAACGCCCCAGGCGCTCTACGACACCATCGGCTGGGCGGTCTCGACCTGGTACGACCGACCGCATCACATCCGCCAACTCCGCCGTCAGGCGATGGCGAAAGACTTCTCGTGGCGCGAATCCGCCGCCAAATACGTCGAGGTCTATCAACACGCCCTGACCAACCGCCGCGCACTTGCCTAACCGACCAACCCGTTGATAATTTCCGTTGCGATGACACCCGAAGCCGCCACCGCCATGCAGATTGAGCGCTATCGGCAGATGACCGGTGAGCAGCGTCTGGCGATTGCACTCGATCTTCATGAGTTTGCGTGCGACGTGGCGCGAGAAGGCATCCGCCGTACGCATCCCGCCGCCACCGCGGTCGAGGTCGAACAACTGTTGCAGCAGCGACTGCGACTGGCGTACCGATCGTGACCGAACGCGATCTACTCGTGGATTGCCTGCGCCGATTGAACGGCGCGCAAATCAACTACATGCTCACCGGCTCGATGGTCAGCAACTATTGGGGGATTCCGCGCACCACGCATGACCTGGCTTTCGTGGTGCAGTTGCCGCCTTCAGCGGCAGAACGGTTGGTGGCCGCGTTTCAAGGTGATTATATCGTGGATAGCATGGCGATTCGCGCCGCGTATCAGCCGCCGCACCAATTTAATCTCATGGATACCCGATCCGCGTTGAAAGTGGACTTCTGGCTCTTGAAACCCGACCCGTTCGAACGAGAGATGTTCGGGCGGCGAATCCAAGCCGTGTTGTTCGGCGAGCCGGCCTTCATTGCGACGGCGGAGGACGTCATCCTTCACAAACTCTACTGGAACAGCTTGACGCCTTCCGACCGGCAACTCGGAGACGCGGCCGGCGTGGTTTCCGTCCAAGCTGGCCAGCTCGACGAGGCTTACTTGCGTCAGTGGGCGACCCGGTTGTCTGTGACCGAGAAGCTGAACGATTTACTGGCTGGCCGAATTCGTCCGAAACAAACGTAGAGGCCTGAATGGGACAAGCGAAGAAGAAACAACGGGACTGCCCGGCGGTCGGGCGGCCGATTGGCGCGGCGGAGTGCGGGGAAAACCGGGCCAGCCGGTACCCTTGCCCGGCCACCTGCCCGCACAATCCGTGGTCGGCGGCCAATTACGACCTGGCCCTGGCGATTGATGACGAGGCGCAGGCGTTGCTGTTCCGCCGGTTGCGCGAGGATCTGGGCGCACCGTTGCCGCAAAACGAAATCGAGCGGCTGGCGGGCATGCCTGATCTCGGCCGGCAACAGCACTTCATCGAGACGTTCCAGTTGGCGCGGGACGCGCAGGGCTGGTCGTTTCTGGATCGCTGGGAGGCAGCCGGGTTTGCCGACTTAAAAAACGATCTGCGCAATTTCATTCGTTGGAAAACCAACTGCCGCCTGCGGTTGCTCGAAATTCAGGAGGTCCATCCCGGCGATGAGTGTATTGCGATGGACGTGTTCGACCCGGCGGCCGGACGGCTGGTGGTGCATGACCGCTCGCTGGCGGCCAGCGCCGTCCGGTTTACGCAGCTTCTGACCTGGACGTTTGCCTGTCCGCACTACACGCGCATGCTTGGCATCGCCGTGAGCGTGCCCGAGTTCAGTGATCTGGATCCCGATGACGTTGTTCGTCTCGTGGTGGAGCATCTCGGTGGACCGACCGCCCCGGCGGAGATGCTCGCGTGGTTGCAAAAGAATCTGGTTCGGGTTGAGGAATCCTTCCGGGCTGTCAACGATGCCGTGCGCGCACAGATGCTGGCGGCGGTGGACGCGCGGTTCACCAAGACCAGCTACCGGCTGCGCGGGACGGACGCGGACTTGCTGCGGCGGCTCGATGAGTGCCCGGCCGTGCGGCCCGAACCGCCCGCACCGCCCGAGCGCGACGAGGGCTTCTCCGAATGTCGCGTGTGGTTTGACGAAGCTTCGCCGGCCGAGCCGGCCTCGCCCACGTTGCCGTTGGCCTCCGCCCAACCCCTGGTGCCCGGCCGCACGGTGCTGGGCCGGGTGTTGGTGGCGGCTGACCGCGTGCGAGTCGAAGCCATGTCCGCGGCGCAGGCCGCCGCTTTGCGCGCGCAATTTGAAAAGCGCGCCGGGCGACTCGTCGAGTTCGTCGGCGAACGGGTGGATGATCTTGGCGCGCGATTGCGCCAGCACCATCCCACGGCGGATCTGAAACTGGTGCCGCCCGGGTTGCTGGAACACGCGCCGTGGATCGTTCTGGCCAGTTCCCGGCTCGATGAACGGCCGGGCGAAAGGCCCCTGCCGGACGTGGAACGGCACATGCGCCGCCGCCTTGATGAATTGTTCCTCGCCAATCCCGTTCCCGCCCTGAACAACCTCACGCCCCGGCAAGCCGCCGCCGATCCGCAATGGCGGCCGGCGCTGATCCGGTTGCTGAAACAACGGATTCGCCAGCAGGACCGCCAGAACCTGGAAGCGGGCGGCGACTACGAGATCAATTGGATGATCGAGAAGCTGGGTCTGACGGAAATCCTGTTTCCGCCGCCCCCGTGGCGCAAACCGGCCGATGCGTGGGAAGATGACGAGGACGATGAATTCGAAGAGTTCGCGGAAAAGTTGGACGAGTCGCTCCCGCCCTCGCCGCCGCTGCCGGACGCGCCTTTCACCGCCGAGGAAGTCGAAAAACGAGCGGCCGCGGTTGTCGAGGTGTATCCCGAACCGGAACAGGCAGTAGATGCCGTCAGCGAGATCGCGCCGTTCCTGCTGGAGTTGGTCGTGGACGCCATCCCGGCCGAATGCACGCCGACGGAGCGCGCGCTGGCGGTCACGCTGGCGACGCAACTCTGGTTCCTGTTCGCTCCCCCCGGCACGCGCGGCTGGCCGGTGAATTCAGACCAGTTTGTGGACCGCATCGAACACCTGACCGTTCAACTGACGCGCTCGTTTTCACCGCCAGCGATGGAGAAGGTACTGACGAGCGACCGACAGCCCGCCGTGGCGCGGTACGTGATGGATTTGATCCAGCAATCGGTTGAGGAGGGACCGCGGAAGCACCGGACCGATCCGATGCGGGGATTGATGTTGATGGTCCTGCTGATCGCTTTGGCGGAGGAACTCGACGAGGCGGCGCGCGCATGATCCCCGCGGAACTGACAAAAGTCTCGGCGGCGCTCGGCCTGGAGCAGTACCGGCGTCATATTTTTCTCTGCGCGGACCAGACGGAACCGAAATGCTGCGCGAAAGAAGTCGGGTTGGAGGCGTGGGAGTATCTCAAACGCCGGCTGAAAGAACTCAACCTCGCCGGCCCGCAACCGCTGGTGTACCGGACCAAGGCCAACTGCCTGCGCGTCTGTGTCCGCGGCCCGATCGCCGTCGTGTACCCGGACGGCGTGTGGTACCACTCCTGCACGCCGGCGGTGCTGGAGCGGATCATTCAGGAACATCTGATCGGCGGCCGCGTGGTCAGCGAATTCCGATTCGCCCACAATCCCCACGGCCACTTGTGAGCCGACGGCTGGCGTGACTACGGGACGTGGATTTGAGCCACGCCGATGTTACCGGCCTCGTCGGTGGCACGGACCGCCAGCGTGAACGGCGGCGGCGGCGCATCGGGCAACTTCACCGCGAACGGTTCCGTCGCGCGGTCAAAAATACCGTCCTCTGGCGCGAAGGTTTTCCACTCGCCCCCGTTGATCGAATACTCCAGCGCGACCAAGAAACTGAGGTTGTCCCGCGCCTCGCCGGATAACGTGCCGGCGGCGAACTTCAACCCGGTAATCTCCGGCCGGCGATTGTCCACTTTCACCAGACCGCTGACGCGCTCATCGGTCAGCGCGGTGCCGACCGGGTTGGCTTCCTCGTCGCTGGCGACGAGTTTGATTTGGTACCAGCCATCCGGCACCGAGTCGGTGTCCCACGAATACGACGTTTTGGTCAACGGCCGGTCGAGGGCGATAGGGATCCAGACCTCGCTGCCGTCGGCCCGGTAGAACAGCCGGTAAACCAGTTTGTCCCCGTCGCGGTCGCTGGCCTGCCAGGAAATCTGTTTCACCGGCGACGCCTTTTTCGCCGCGACCACGCTGCCGGCGGTTGGCTCGGTCTTCTCCTCCTCGTCGCCGTCTTCCTTCTGCTCGGCCGGTTTGGGCGATGGTCGGCGGGCGGGTTTTTTCTCCTCGCCGTCCACCCGCAGCGACGCGATGACGGGTTTCTGGTTTTGGGCAAGGTAATGGACGCGCAGGTTCGAGACGTTTGCCCCGCTGGCGCGCACCTGGAGATAGCGGGCGGGCGGGCTGGTGATTTTCAGCGGCGACTCGGAACCGGGCGCGCTCCAGTCCGACCAGGTCGCATCCGGCAGGCTGGTGTTACCGGACCGCGTGGCAAACTGGACCGGACCGCGGCCGAGCCAGGCGATGGTTCCCCACGTGGCGGGGAACTTCGCGTCGAGCACTTCGCTGGTGTACTGCGTTTGCGCGGCCGGTTGCGCTCCGATCCGGTAGCCCACGCCGGCCTGGCCGGTGCCCACGAAGACCAACAGCCCGTCGCGCACCGCCAACGTCAGCGCGTTCTGCTCGTCGAAGTCGAACAACAACTCCCAGCGTTGCGGTCCGCCGACGCGGTACACGCGGCCCTGCCCCGCCAGCGCCAGCAACGCGCGACCGTCGCCGTCGAGCGCGAGAGCAAAGACCGATTCCCGGTCCCAACTCGCCCACTTGTCCACCCGCCCGTCGGCGTGGCGGACGTAGAGATGCCCGGCCAGCAGATTGCCCAGGCGCGCTTCGAGCGGCATCGCGGCCTCGGGCGCGGCTTCGGGCCGCGGCTCGGTCGGCGGCGCGGTCTCCGCGTCGGCGCCGGTCGGGGCGCGCGGCAGCACCAGCGGCGGGCGCGGGCGGCGCGCTTTTTGTTTGTTCACGGCGACGAACCATCGTTCGCCGGCCACTGCGACGGCGCGGACTTCTTCCTCCTCGAACTGGTGGGCGACGGTGGCGGTCTGGCGGGCGGCGATGCGGTAAAGCTGGCCGCGGTCGCTGCCGCCGGCCAGCAACGCGCCGCTGGCGTCGAAGGCCAGACAGAGCAGGTTGGAATCCTCGGCGTCGAACCATTCCTCGGCCTGGCCGTCGGGACTGATCCGGTAGAGTTTCCCTTCCGGGCCAGTGCCGGCAAAGAGATGACCATCCTTGTCGAAGACCAGCGCCCAGACATACGCCGCCGGTAGCTGACAGAAGACCTCACCGGCTTCGTTGAGGATTTTCCCGTGCGGGATCGTGGCGGCCAACAGCTTGCCGGCGCGGTCGCGCGCCAGCGCCGTCACCGCGACGTTGTCGGTCTCGAACAATTTGCGGACCGCGCCGTCCGGCGCGACGGCTTGAAGGGTGGCCGGGCCGGCCGTGCCGAGGTAGAGCGTGCCGTCGGCGCCAACGGCGGAGCACCAGATTTGTTTGGCGAACTCGCCGAGCTTGGCGTGTTCGTAGCCGGGCAGCAATTCGCCGTCGCTGGTGACAATGAGGCCGGTGAGCTTGCCGCGCAGAAAAGCGTCGGCGGTGGTGAACTCCCAGCGTTCGGTGCGAACCGCCACGGCGGAGAACGGTAACAACAACGCGCAGAGGCAAAGGACAAGCCGGTCGGATTTCATAGTCATTCCTGTCGAATCGGGATGCGGGCGGCGGCGCGGCCGGTGAGCACCCAGTGGGTGGGGACGACGATTTGCTGCACGTCGGAGGCGCTGGTGATGTCGGCGGTGCTGCTGTCGTCGAGCAACGCGAGCGCGCTGGGCGGGAGGTTTTTCAACAACTGACCGCGGTAGCGCAACCCGTAGCCGGGCCGGCGCACCAGCACCACCAGGTCGGTGTGGCGGTGTTGTTTCTCCAGCGCGGCGAGGTAATCGTTCAAATTGTCCGGCGGCGCGACATCGGCCGGCGCCTGCGCGCCCGCCAGCACGGCAACTTGCAGGACCCGCAGTGAATCGAGCGCCGCCGGCACGGGTACCGGCACCGTCAGCGTCGTTTCGGGCTGGCCGAACGGTCGCACGGTGATCTGCAACGGCGCCGCCGTGCCGCGCTCCGCCTCGGCGCGGGCGAAAAACGCGCTCTTGATTTCCGCTGTTTGCCGCGCCTGAATCGAATCCACGTTGACCGCGATGCGGCGCACGCCGGGATCGCCAAACGGCGACTGAAACAGCGCCGTCAACGGTCGCCAGGCCCAGGCATTGACCAGACCGCCCAACGGATTATGGAAGGTGTTGGCGACCTTGACCGGGCGCGTTGCGGTCTCGGCTTCCAGCTCGACCCGCACCATCGTGTCGTCGGAGGAGCCGGTGGCGCTGGTGACGGCTTCGAATAACGCGACCTGGACGAACAGCGGACTGAGGGCGCGGTTTTGGATCACTTCCAGCGCGTACCGTTCCTGATGGCCGGTGGTGCGGTTGGCCACTGTCAGGCTGACCGGGATCATCGGCGCCGTCGCCTGCGTGTCCACCACGATGCAACTTTGCCAGTCGCCGATCATCGCCCCGGTCGGCCCGCGCGCCGAGGCCATTTTGAACGAGCGCATCAGGCTCGACATGATCGTGTGCACCTCGGCTTCCACAGCCGGGGCGCGCACCTGTCCGGCCAGAAAGAACGGATGGCCAAACGCCAGCACCCGCTGACCGTCCACGTGCGTCACGGTGCCGACGCCGACCGCGTTGAAGTCGCCGCGAATCAGTTCCACGCCGACGGCGCCGCCCGCGACGAGCTTGCCGGGTTGACGCGCCCCCGGGGCGGCTCCGCCGCTGCCGGCGGCGACCGGCAACAGACCGAGTTTCTCAAATTCCTCGGCGAACGCGGCAACGGTGCGCGGGCTGAAGCCGGCCAAGGCCAGCGGCGTCAGCAATGGTTTGAGGTTTTCGGCGGCCGTCGCGGGCCGGGGTCGTTCGGCGGCGACCGGCGGCGGGGCGGGCCGTTGAATCTCGGCCAGCATGTTGTGGATCGGCGTCACACCGGCCAGCGGTTCGTTCTCGAACGACCAGCCGTACGCGAGCGCGCCGATCAGTTTGTCCTCGACGTAAATCGGGCTGCCGCTCATGCCTGCAATGACCTTGTGTTGTTCGAGGTTCGCGCCGCTCATCCGAATCAGGATCATGTCCTGTTTCGGAAACGCATTTTCCAACACGCCGAGGATTTCGACGTCGAACCGTTCCGGCTCCGTGCCCTTGAACACGGACAACCCGTACCCTTTCATTCCGCTGCGGAGCTGTTCGGGCCGCAACGTTTCGACCGCGGAGGACACGGTCGCGAACAACAGGATTGCCGCGAGAAGCCGTTTCATGTTATGGGCGCGCTGTGGAAATCGACCCAACCCCCGGCACCCAGGACGAGCCGCTGGCGCCCGCCGCCGAGGAGCCGGTCGCGGAGCCGTGGCGGTGGTGTCCGCGCTGCGGCCACGAACTGCACAATCACCGCTGCAAACTCACGTGTCCGCGCTGTCACTACTTCCTGAGTTGCTCGGATTTTGACTGAGCGCCGCCACGACCGCTCACGCTTCTTCGAGGAGTTTTTTCAGTTCCTCGGCTTCACCCTGCGACTCCGAGGCCTGCTCTTCGAGCAACAACTTGAGTTGCAAGTCGCCGAGTTCGTCGGCCTGTTGGGCGCGTTGTGTGAAACGGGTGACGACGTCGGTCTCGTATTCGAGCGCCTTTTTCAGAATCGCCACGGCGTTGGTCAGGCCGGTCACTTCGGGAATGTGGCTGGTCGGCACGCCGCCGAGCGACGAGATTTTCTCGGCCAGCGCCGACGCATGGGTCAACTCCTCCTCGGCCTGCTCTTTCAGCCAGCCTTTGAGGTAACCGCGCCGGTAGCCGCGAATCGTGAACGAGCACTGCAAATAGAAATTGAACGCCTGATATTCCTTCTCCAAGTCCGCTTGCAACAACTGCACCATCGTTTTCTTGTCCATGCCGGTATCTCCTGGGTTGTACGTTGCCCGCGAAGCTAGCGCACCGGCCCCGCCGTGTCAGCCGCAAACTACCGGCTGGCCTGAATCAGTTGTTCCAACTTCTCCCGCGCTGCGCCCGAATCAATCAACTGCGCGGCCCGTCGCCAGCCATGCAGAAAATCGTCCGCCTGCTCCGCGACCACCAGTGCGGCGGCGGCGTTGAGCAACACGATGTCGCGCCGCGGTCCGCGGTCGGTGCCGGCGAGGATGCCGCGGATGATGTCGGCGCAGCGTGCCGGGTCGCCCCCGGCCAGCTCGGCGCGTGTCACCTCCATCACGCGCGTTTCGGTGTGCGGCACGTGATAATCGCGCTCGGTGATTTCAATCCGCCCGCCCCACAACTCCGCGACCGTGTTGATGCCCATCGTCGAAAATTCATCCAGACCGTCGCCATGGACGACCAGCGCCCGTTTCAGCCCCAGCAACCGCAGCACCTCGGCGTACTTGCCAACCAGCCCGCGGTCGAACAGGCCGACGATCTGGTGGGTGGGCCGGGCGGGATTGACGAGCGGGCCGAGGATGTTGAATACAGTGCGCTGTTTCCGCTCGGCGAGTTGGCGGCGGACGGGCGCGACGGCTTTGAAGGCGGGATGATAGGCCGGGGCAAACAGAAAGGTTAGCCCGGTCTGCTCCAGACACCGCCGCGCGGCGGCCGGCGGCAGTTCGATGTTTACGCCGAGCGCCGTCAACACATCGGCGCTGCCGGACTGGCTGGTGATGGCACGATTGCCGTGTTTGGCGACGGCCACACCGGCGGCGGCGACCACGAACATGACGCAGGTGGAGATGTTAAACGTATGCGCCATGTCCGCCCCGGTCCCGCACACGTCGAGCACCACGCCGCCGTGCCGGGCGGGATCAATTTGCGGATCCACCGCCCGCGCGCGCAACTCCTGCGCGAACCCGGCAATCTCCTCCGCCGTCTCGCCTTTGCCCGCCAGTGCGGTCAGAAAGTCCGCCTTCCCCTCGTCGGTGTCGGTGTTTCCGAGCAACGCCGTCAACGCGGCGGCGATATCCTCGCGGCCGAGATGGTGGCCGGCCGCGACTTTCTCGCGCAACTCTGCTAGGCTGTTCACGCAGCGAACCGTAGCAAAGAAGAGATGAAAACGGCAATCCACAGATTTGTTATTCCCTTCGCCGCGGGCATGTTGATCGGCACCGCGGCGACCCTCGTGCTGATTCTGCGCTCGACGACTCCGCCGCCGCCATCCGCGCCGCTGGCCGCCGCGAGCCGACCGCAGCCGCGTGAGGATGTGGCGTTGCTGAAGACGTTGCTCGCGGAACGCGATGCCGCCAATGCGGCGTTGCGGGCGGAGATCGCCCGACTGAAGGCGGTGCCACCGACCCAAGCGACGTCGCCGACACCGCCGGCCGTCGCGTCGTCCCCGAGCGGCACGGCGACGAACTCGTGGCTGGAGCGGCTGCGCGTGGAAGACCCCGACCGCTATCAGCAGATTCAAGCCGCCCGCGAACAACGCCGGCAGGCGGTCGAAGAGTGGTTCAACAGCCAGTTCGACCGGCTCGATCAACGGTTGCAGACGACCACGACGCAGGAGGAAGCGGATTTGGTCACCCGCATCGCCGAGACGTTGCAGCAGCTCGAGCAACTCGGCCAGCGCTGGCAGGAAATCCGGCAGTTGCCGGATGAACAACGCCGCGCGGCGGCGATGGAGTTGGGCGCCGAGACGCGGGAAGCCTACCGGACCTTGAGCGAATTGCGGGCGCAGGACCGGCAGTGGCAACTGGAACAACTGGCCCGGCAGATCGGGTACCGCGACGAGCGCACCGCCGGTCAGTTTGTGGACTCGATCAACGCGATCCTGAAGGAAACCGAGGTCAACCCGATGCGCGGGATGGGCGGGATGGGCCGGGGCGGCGGCCGCGGCAGCGCTTCGCCGCAACCGTAGGCCCGGTTGCGACGTCCCAATCAGCATGAAAACATGGGCTTGGTTGTTCCTGGCCGGCGCGCTGCCGGTGTTGGCGGAGCAAAAGGCGTGGACGCCGTTGCACACGGCGGCGGACAAGGGCGACGTGAAGGGGATTCAGGTCTTGTTGAAAGCCCGACCGGCTTTGGTGAATCTCGCCGACGCCGACGATCACACGCCGTTGCACGTCGCCGCCAGCAGCGGACAACGCCGGGCGGTGGAGTTGTTGCTGGCGGCCGGGGCCAATCTGGAGGCACGCGACAAATGCGGCTGGACGCCGTTGCACACCGCCGCCGCGCGCAACGACCGGGCGGTGGTTGAGGTCCTGGTTCAGCACGGCGCGCAACTCAATGCCACCGACAGGCGCGGCCAAACCGCGCTGCGCCACGCCACGAAACGCGGCTACCAGAAGCTGGCCGACTGGCTCCGCGCGCAGGGCGCGACGGAATGAGAAACAAAAAAGGCGACCCCACGAGGTCGCCTGGAAATCGCAGTCGTGAGTTACGAGGCGGCCGGGACGGGGTCAATGTTGACGCGCCGGCCTTGTTTGTCGAAGCGCACTTGACCATCGGTCAGCGCGAACAAACTCCAGTCGCGCCCCGTGCCCACGTTGCTGCCGGCCACGAAGCGGGCGCCGCGTTGGCGGACAATGATGCTGCCGGCGGTGACGGTTTCGCCGCCGAACGCCTTCACACCGAGCCGCTTGCTGTGGCTGTCCCGGCCGTTGCGAACGCTGCCTTGTCCTTTTTTGTGTGCCATGACGAAATCTCCTGTTACGCCGCGATGATCTCTTTGATCTTCAGCACCGTGTGATGGGCGCGCACGCCCCGCTTGCGGTGATAGCCCTTGCGACGCCGGAACTTGAACGCGATCACCTTGTCAGCCTTCACATCCGGCTCCACAACTTCCGCGGTGACTTTCGCGCCTTTCACGGTCGGCCGACCAATCGTGACGTTCTCGCCATCCGCGACCAACAACACGTCCGCCAAGGCGATTTCCTTGCCCGGCTCACCGTCGAGCAACTCCACGTTCACCACGTCCCCGGCTTGGACGCGATATTGTTTGCCGCCGGTTTGAATGACTGCGTACATGCTGGATAACCTCGATTCCTCTCGCAAAGGCGCAGGAACGTAGCGGATGCGCCGGGAAGCGTCAATGCCAATCTGCGCCACTTTTTGGGTTGCAGTCCGCCGGCGAAACTCCCAAAGTTTGCCCTCACAGAACACAGGAGACTCAAATCATGCGCCAGATCATCTGCTTGTTGGGAACATTTGTTTTGATCGCCGCCTCGTGCCCCGCGCAAAGCCGGTTGCCGGCCCGCGGCGGGACGGAAACATTCCCGGCCGCCGCGACGCTTTCCTTCGAAACGCTGGGCGAGACGAATTGCGTAGCCCTCCTGACCGGCACCGGTGAGTTCCGCCGCGGCGACGCGACCGGGCCGACGTCGAATCGCGTCATTGCCACCGAGATCGTCTCGCTGAACCTGACCGGCAAGGTGGCCGGCCTCGGCAACATTCAGTTGGTGGCCGGCTCCAACATCGTCGGCCGCGCCAGCACGGGCCAGATTACCTCCACCAACAACCTCTTCCCGGCCGAGAGCACCTTCGATGTCTTTGTCCTGATCGGCCTGCCCGGCGCCTTTTTGGTCAACACCACCGCCCTGCGCCTGACCAACAGCATCACCGCCTCGCCCGCCATCAGCCAGACCTACACCAACATCGGCCCGGTGGACCTGGCGGACGCCGACGACACGAACACCGTCGTCGGCAGCCTGACCCAATTCGCGCTCACGCCGGCGGCGCGCGGCTCCACCCGCCAGCTCGGCCTGTCCGCCAGCGTAACCGGCACCAACGACCTCGGCGTGCTGTCCCTCGGCGTCTGTCCCGGCACCAACGGCATTGCCGTCGCCTCCTTGCGCGGACAATCCTTCAGCGGACCGCTGACACCGAACGCCGACTGTGATCAAGCGTTGGACACGAACATTTTGTTCGCCGCCAAATGGAACACCAACCTCCGCGCCCCCGATTGGCGCGGCTACCATACCGGCCGCTTCATCCTCTTTCGCATCGGCGACGGCGGCAAAACCAATCTCGTCGGGTTCGGCACCATGGACGGCAGCAACGGTGTGGGCACCCGCCACGCGCCGTTGGAACTGGACGCGGAAGATTGCGACGCCTGCTACCGGTTCGAAGGCAAACTGAAAGGCCGGATCATCGAACGCGGTCCGCTGGCCGGAGCGCGACTGGAGGCCACATATGCCGGGGAGCACCTCGACAGCAGCGGCGACCCGATCGGCTGCTGTCCGCCGCCCGTCACGCCCCCGCAAGGCGCGTTCCGTCTGACCCTCGACGGCGTCGCCGTGACCCGTTGCCCCTGAATGACCGGGGCGCGGACTGCGGTGTGAATGGAGGCGGGTGTCGGAATCGAACCGACTCATAGAGGTTTTGCAGACCTCCGCCTTCCCACTTGGCAAACCCGCCCGCGTTGGAAGGGGCGGACGTTAGCACGACGGCGGGTTGGCCAAAAGAAAAATTTTGGCGCGACCCCCGGCCGCGGCACTGCTACCATCCGCCCGCGTTTATGACTCAGGTGGGCTGTTGTGGGTTCGCGGTGGCACAGGAAAAGTACTTCGCCCAATTTGATGGCGTCGAAATTGATTCCTCGTTCTACAACCTGCCGCGGCTCGAAACCGCTGCCCGCTGGCGCGCCGCCGCGCCGCCGCAATTTGTCTTCTGTCTCAAGGCGTGGCAGGTCATCACCCACCCGCCCACCAGCCCGACGTACCGCCGCACCCGGCTCGACGCGCGCGACCGCGAGCACTGCGGCCAGTTTGGGTTCAATCCAACGGTGCGCTGGGCCTGGGAACAAACGTTCGCCGTGGCGCAGGTGTTGCGGGCCGCGGTCGTGGTCTTCCAGTGTCCCGCGAATTTCCGGCCGACGGCCGAGAATGTCGCACGGGTGCGGCGCTTCTTTGAGAAAGCCAAACGCGGACGCTTTCACCTCGGTTGGGAACCGCGGGGCGAATGGGATCCGGCCTTGATTGCCAAACTCTGCCACGACTTGGAATTGATTCACGTCGTGGATCCGTTGGTGACCGACGCCGCAGCGACCGGACCAATCCGATACTACCGGGTCCAGGGCGCGCAACGGCGGGTGGCGAAACCGGATTGGCGCCGGTTGCAGCAGGCCTGCGCGGGCCGGCCAGCGGCCTACTGTTTCTTCAACACGAGCCTGCGCGCGGCAGATGCGCGGCGTTTCAAAGACTTGATTTCTGAATGACAACCTGCGGCAGGTACGTCCGCAATCCATCCGCAGTCGCGTAGGCGATTTGAATCGAGATGCTCGCAAACGGTTTGTCGGTCAGCGGCGTGTGAAACCGCACCAGTTCGTGTGACGGGAGGGTCAGCGCCGCCGTCTGTTCCACATGCACGGGTCGTTCGCGTTCGTTCTGAAACGTGCAGGTCACGACGCACTGGGTGATCGGTGTCGGGCCGACGTTGCGCAGCCAACCGTTGATGGCCCGCCGCGATTTGCCGCCGTTACTGACGGCGATCAGTTTGACATCGGCCAGTTCAACCGTCTTTTCCAGCAACAACGGCGTGTACAACTCCAGGAAACTGCCATGCACAATGATGCGCGGGTCGTCCCCCGGCTGTTGGAGCCAGCCCCGGACCCAGACATCATCGCCTTCGATGTTGACGTCGCTGACCGTGATGATGCTTTGCGCGGGCACCCCGCGCCACTGCGAGGCATCCGGGTCGCGGCCGGGCGCAAACGTCACCACCCGCGCCAGGTCCTGCGGCTTGAAAACCGGGATGCGCGAAGGACCGCGAGCCAAACCCGCCAACTTCAACACCTCCTCGGGCGAAAGCTCCACGGCCGACACGCCGGCGGGCGCCGTCACTTTGTCCCGCACTTTCAACGCCCACACCATCGCCAGCAAACCCAGAATCAGCGTCACGAGCAGAATCTGAACATCCTTGCGACTGCCGAATCCCCGCTCAAGATGAGTGGCCATTCGTTGCTTCTCCGCTGCTATCAGACCACAACCCAGCCTCCCCGGCAACCCTTTACTCCGGCTCGCCAAATTCCCGCGCCGCGAACACCTGCAACCGCGTCCCCGCCTCCCGCCACGCCGTGGGCGGCAAACCGGCCTTCTGGCACGCCGCCGCCAACGTCTGTTCCGCGTCCCACCCGCGCTCGCGCGCGACCTGCGGCAGCAACAACCCCCGCTGCCGACCCCGCTCCACGATGATGCCGTCGCGCCGCGGATCGAACCGCATGACATCCGACAACTCGACCGGCGGGTCCAGCACCGAGATGTTTACCCGCAAACCCGGTACTTCCGCCGCCGTCACCGGCGGAAACCGAGGGTCCTCCTGCGCCGCCGCCCGCGCCGCCCGCACCACATTTTCCCAAAGCGGCCGGTCGTGCTGCAAATACCCGATGCAACCGCGCAACTGACCGGCCTGCTCCAGCGTCACAAACGCCGCCGCCGGCGCGCACAATCCCGCCGTCAACTCGCCAACCCCCGGCCGCGGCGCCGGACCGATCAACGCCGCCCGCGCCCAGCGCAGCAAGGTCGCCTCTTCCGCTTTCGTCAACGCCACCACGGCCTACTCCGCGGCAAAAACAGCGGCGGGAGCCAACACGGCCGGATCAAAACAAAACTCCGCGGCTTCCAAGGGAACCTCCTCCCGCCGCAATGGGTAAAACTTACCGGTCGCCGACGCGCAGACCTCGCCAGCCGCGTTCACCAGTTCGCCGGCGGCGTGAACCAACACCCGCTGGGACTTCACCAGATGCCCACTCAGCCGGTAGCGCTCGCCGACGGTCACCTTTTTCACCCAGCGAACGTTCATCTCCACCGACAAATGAAATTTCCGCGTCGCAAACGCCGCCGCCCAAAACATGATCTCATCCAACGTCGCCGCCACAACCCCGCCATGAAGGATCCCGGTGTAGCCGGCATGTTCCGCCCGCGGCGTGTACTCGGCGCGAATGACGCCCTCCTCGACCCGAAACCGCAGCCGCAACCCGGCCGGATTCTCCGCTCCGCAGACGAAGCAGTTTCGCGTGTAAGGCAAATGCACCACCGTCATGCCCCGACCTTACTGCGACGGCCGGTGCGCGACAAGCCTCTCTCCACCCGCGCGCGGAGCGCGGCAGCCCGGCTAGTTGGCCGCGGGCGCGGAAACGAGCTCCTTCGTCAACGTCTGCACCGTTTCGGCGGGCAGCGTGAAGTAAAGCGGCGGCTCTGTCCAGGCGGCTTCCTGACCGGCGAGCGTGAGCGTGCAGGTTTTATCGCCGGCCGTCATCACAAACGTGTGCGTCGGTTGGGCCAGCGCCGCCGACGCCGTCGCGTGAAACTCCGCTGCATCGAGCCGCGCCAGTACGTCCACTACCACCTGCACATCGTCCACGTTCAACACACCCTGCGCCGGTTCCCCCAACCGCCATGACCCGTCCGCCGCGCGGTTGACGACAACCCGACCGGTCGGGCGCTGGACTTCGAGTTTGGTAATCGGCGCCTCGCCGAAATTCGCCACGCGCCGGGAGCGCACCGCCCAGTGATCCGCCGGCAACCAGCCCCAAATGTTCGTCGCGACGCCGTAAATAAACGGTTCCCCCTCGCGCTTCACATGGCAGACCGCCGCGCCCGGCTCGGGCGCGCTGATCAACAACTGACCGACCACGTTCGTGCCGGCGCCCTGCAATTTCACAATCGTCGCCGGCACCGCCAGACCGAACTTCTCCAAATCGGTGGCCACGTCCGCCGCAAATTGTTCCACGCGCAGTCCGCGCAGATTCGTTAACAACCCCTCCACTCGCTCGCCCGCCGCCGGTTCCGTGACGGGGCCGGTAATCCGCCATTCCTCGTTGCTGCGCACCAGGGTCAGCCGGTCGGCGCCGCGCTGAATCTCGATGGCCTGCACCTCCTCCGCGCGCGCCGCCAGCACCTGCCGGTCGCGCAAATCGGCCACGGCGACATCGGACTTCTGCACCGCGGCCGCCTCCAGCGTGAAAATCGCGTCGCCATTCTTCAATTTGGCGTGGACCAAATGCGGCTGATTGGTCAACGGCGCGCTGACCAGCAACGTCAACACCCCTTCCGTGCCCGTGCGACTGACCGTAATCTCACGCGCCGGCTCCCCGAGCCGGTAGGTGTGAATGTCTTTCGGATCGTCGCTGACGAATTCCTGCACCCGCAACGCCGCCAAACCGCTCAGCAAATCGCTGACCCGTGTCTGATCCGCGCGCGCGGCCAGCGGCCGCACGAAACTCCACAACGCCGGCCCGTCGCCCGCCGCCTGGCGCGCCAACTCCACCACCCGGTCCGCGCTCTTCAATTCCAACCGACTCGCCAGGGCCGGATCAAAATCCAGCACCACCCGATCGCGAAAATCCGCGACCGTGCGTTGCAGCCGCTCGACGAGATACGACTCCACGACGCAGACCTCCTCGCGTCCGGCCACCTGGACATACACCGAATTTTTTGTCGGCGTCTCCCCGCCCACCCGCAACGTCACCGGCTTGTCCCGCGCGGTGAGCGTGAGTTGGATGCGCGGCGGCGCCAGCCCCAACTCCGCCAGATCCATCCCCGCCAGGTCGGCCGCGGTCAGGGTGCGGATTTTCTCGGCGAACTCGATCCCATCCAGGATCGAATGAATCGTGCCCGCGTCCGCCCGGTATTCCAGCGGTTGTTTGAGCTGCCAGCGGTCACCGGATTTCTCCGCGACCATGGTGACGTTGCTCTGCACCAATTCGAGCCGGGTGACGCTGGCCGAGTCCAACTCCACGAGGCGCCGACTGCGTTCGCGGCGTTTTTCAGTGGTTGTGCCCTTTTTGTAATCGAGCGCCACCACGCCGGCCACGACCAGCGCGATGACGGCCAGGATCCATGTCGTGCGGGTTTTCATTTGCGGCGACGCGCCCAGACGGTCAGCCCGACGATCGCGACCACCAGCGGCATGCCGCCAATCGTCAGGAAGTAGACGGCGCGGGTTTGATTCGGAGTCATGCTCAAGCTGAATTCCTGGGGCACCTTCGGCGCCACGGCCAGCAACTGATCGCGCTGGAGCAGCCAGTTCAGCGCGTTCATGAAAAAGTCGAGATTACCGGGCGCCCCCGGCAGCGTGCTGTTGTCCACAAACGCCGATGTCCCCACCACCACCAACCGCGTCGTGCCCAACGTCAGGTCCACCCCGGCGGGACGGCTCGTCTCCACCGCCACGGCCAGCGACAACGGTCCGCGCTCGTCGCTGCCGGCGTTGAACTCCAGCGCCTCGGGGTCGGGATTGGTCTCGGCCCAAAATGCCGGCGGCGTGCGCACCAGTTCTGTGACCTGCGGCGCATCCGGTGTGGCCGGCTGGCCGTCGCGCGGCCAGCGCCGCACGGTGCGGGCGTACGGGAAAACCGTGTTAATCCGGTCGAGCTTGGCCACCACCGGATGCGCCGCGTACTCCGCGCCGATCGCCTCGACCAGCATCAACTCCGTTCCCAACAACCGCCCGCCGCTGGCCACCACCAGGTCCTGGCCCAGTTGCACGCCCCACTGCTCGAGCAACGGCTGCAACCCGACGTCCTTGCGCGCGTCGAGCAATAACAACACGCGCCCGCGGTTCTTCAGATACTTGTCCAACTCCGCCGTCTCGCCCTTGCTGAACGGCGTACGCGGCCCGGCGATGATGATCGCCGCCGCGTCCTCCGGCATCCGCTGCTGCTCCAGCAGGTTCCACGACGCGATGACGATGTTGTCGCGTTTGATGTACTGCGCCAGCGTCGAATACCCTTGCTGCCGGTCGAAGTCCTGCGGGTCGCGCTCGCCGTGGCCGGTCAGGAAATACACCTTCGGCGGCGTGCCGCCCGTGACGTTCTGAATCGCGGCCAGAAACTCGCCCTCGCCTTTGAACGCCTTGACGCGCTGGCCGCCGCCCATCGGCCCAAAGCCGGTGCTCTCCAACTCCACCATTTCATCGAGCCGGACATATTTGTGGCGGTCGCCCGCGGCGAAAATCACCACGTCCGGCGAATCGAGTTTGTATTTCTCAACCAGCGCCCGCGCCCGCGCCAGATCGCGTTGCGGGTCCACATACTCGACCCGCAGTTTGTCGCCGCCATAAGTCTGAAACTCCCGCAACAGATCGCGAACGTCTTGCAGCACCTTCTGGATGTATTCCACCTCCGAGGCGGCCGGAATGAAGACCACCACATCCAGCGGTTGCGACAACGCCGCCAGCGCCTGCTTCGTCTTGTCGGCCAGTTGATAGTACCGCGACTGTGTCCAATCGAACCGGTGATGATGCCGGGACGCCAGCCAGTTGACCATCCCGAACAACGCGACCGCGATCAGGATCTGCGCCGCCACGTTCGCGCTGATGACGAGACGGCGCTGGCGAATGCTGGGAAGGGATTGCTCGTCCGCCATCGGTTTACCTCCACTTGCGCGATTCCACCGCGCGCATCGTCACAAACAACACCAACGCCGTCCCCGTCCCGTACAACACCACCGGCCGCACATCCACCAAGCCCCGCGAAAAATCCTCCATGTGCTCAAACGCCGACGCCGCCCGCACCATCTCGCCGACCACGCCCCCTTGAAACAAAAACCCCAGCCAGTTCAACACGATCAACAACAGGAAAATCACCGCAAACGACATCAAGGCCGCCGCCACCTGATTCTTCGTCAACGACGACGTCAGCAAGCCGATGGCGATCAGAAATTGCCCGATCAACAACACCCCGAAATAACCCGCCAGAATCGGCCCCAAATCCAGCGGCGTCCCGCCGGAAAACTTCTGCAAGATCAACACATAAAAACCCGTCAACCCCCACATCAACCCGTACAACGCAAATGCCCCCAACCACTTCGCCACCACCACCTCCCACTCCGTCACCGGCGCCGTCATCAACATCTCCACCGTCCCCGCCCGCTTCTCCTCCGCCAGCAACCGCATCGTGATCATCGGAATGACCACCAACGACGGCAGCCAGAACATCTGAAACAGGATTTTCATCGCCGTCAACTGCGTCGGCCCCCGATTCAAATACCCCACCACCACCGCAAACGTCACCCCCATCACGATCAGAAAAAACATCACCACGACATAGCCCATCATCGAGGCGAAATACGCCCCCAACTCCCGCCGCAACAATGTCGGAATGTTCCTCATCGCCCTCTCACCGCAACCGCTGCCGCTGATCGCGCCGGTCCTCCTCCGCCTCATCCTCCTCGCGCGTGATCTGCACAAAAATATCCTCCAACGTCGTCCGCCCCCGCGTCAGCTCCCGCAAATCCCAACGCTCCGCCACCACCGCCCGGTAAATCGCCTCGCGCACATCCGCGCCGCCCTCGGCTTGCACCGTCAACCGCGCCACCCCGTCGCTGCCCGGCTCCGCCAACACCTGCGTCACACCGGGCACCGCCCGCAGCGCCACGGTCGCGGCCTCCACCGGCGCCCGCACCTCCACCCGCACCGCGCTGCCCGCCTGCAACGACCTCAACAAATTCTCCGGCGCGTCCGACGCCAGAATCTTCCCACGATGAATGATCAGCACCCGGTTGCACGTCATCTCCACTTCCGGCAGAATGTGCGTCGAAATCAAAATCGTATGCCGTTTCCCCAGGTCCTTGATCAACTGCCGCACCTGCCGGATCTGCACCGGATCCAACCCAATCGTCGGCTCGTCGAGAATCAACAAATCCGGATCCCCGAGCAACGCATCCGCCAACCCCACCCGCTGCCGGTACCCTTTCGAAAGCTGGCCGATCACCCGCCGCCGCACATCGGTGATGCCGGTCATCTCCATGCAATCGTCCATCCGCTCCTTGCGCTGCGCCCGCGGCACATCCTTCAACTTCGCCCGAAACTTCAAATACTCCGCGACCCGCATGTCCTCATAGAGCGGATTGTTTTCGGGCATGTACCCGATGTGCCGGCGCACCGCCAGCGAATCCTCGAACACATCCAACCCGGCCACCTCCACCCGACCCGCGCTGGCCGGGATAAAGCCGGTCAAAATCCGCATCGTCGTGCTCTTACCGGCCCCATTCGGCCCGAGAAACCCGACGATCTCGCCGCGCTGAACCGTGAACGAAACGTCCTGCAACGCCGTCACGCCAGCGTAGCGCTTGCTCAAACCTTCGACTTTGATCATGGCCTCCATGCCGAGAATACCCGCCCGATGACCTCCTCGCGGGCGCCACCTTCTAACACAGTTCTTTGGATACTGGCAAGCGGCGCCGCGTTCAACCGGGCCTGACGGGCGGAGAAAAGTGGAGCCGATGGTCGGGATCGAACCGACGACCTACGGTTTACGAAACCGTTGCTCTACCGGCTGAGCTACATCGGCCTGACAACCACTCGCCGCGACCTATACCAATGCCGCCCCCGCTTGGCAAGCCGCTTGTCTCACCCCGTCATAAAACATCAACACCCGAAACCACCGCCGCCGCGCCTCCAAGCGGCGACGCTGAAGTATCACGTGATGGGAAATTGATGCCCCGGTTTCCTCGACAGACAACCGAGATACCTGGCGCTGCCAGGTATCAGCAACACACGACGGCCTGCGTTTCCAGTTTCGATTCTCACCACGCGGCGATGCCATCACTCGCGGCTTGGCCGGTGATGGGGCAGGAGAACTGTTGCTTTCGGGTTAGCGGTTTGGTCCACGGATCGCAGGAGTAGTGCAGAGGGTGACGATCTTTTTGGCGGGCACTTTGAGGGGCGATGTTACCGGGGTGGCGTGTTCGCCGTGGAAATCCGTTTGCTGCCACGAGCCGGGCGAGAGCGTGACGGGTTGCGGTTTGGCGGCGGGGTTGAAAACGCGCAACACCCAGCGATCACCCTCCCGGTATTGTGCCGAGAGCACAACATCGCCGGTGATGGCCGGCACTTCGGCGGGACGGACGCGCGTTTTGATCTCTTTCAGGTCCTGCGCGTCGAGATAGACACTGCGGACCGGCGCGGCAAGGGCTTGGGCCACCCGGTAAAGTTCGCTGGCCGGCACGGAGCCGGTAAACGGCATCAATGCCAGCTTGATCGTGTGGGTGCCCGGAATCTGTCCGCCGTCGTTGCCATCGGTAAACACGGCCTTGCGAAACGCGCGCAGCAACGTCACGCACAGCGGCCGGTCGGTCTGGTCGAGCACGGCGCTTTCGTACTGGCCGGGCGCCAGCAACGCCAGCCCGGTTTTGCCATCCTCGATGGCCACCCAGTTTTGTTGCGGCGTCATTTCCACGGCCAGTTCGCGGCGCGTGTGATTGTCGGCCGGTAATCCAATCGGTCGTTCGATCGCGTCAAAGGCCGAATCCGCCCAGTACGTCCGCGCCTTGTCGAAGCGCGTCGGGCAGAGCAGGCGCAGCCGGTGGTCGCGGATGGTGTTGTGAACCGTCGTGTCCACTTCCACATAGCGGGCGCCTTTGCGGAGCGTGACCCGGTGCTCGACGACCAGCGGCGCGAGATCGGCGCTGCGTTGCATGTTCTTGAAATCAAATTCGCGCGGCACAAGCCATTCGACCCGCAGATGCAGCCGCGCCAGCAACGGCCCGTTCTCCATCAACCCGAACGTCACCTTCCCGCCCGTCGAGAGGAACCCGGCATCCTGCAGGGCAACGCCGTGGTACCAACCATCGCCGATGTCCGCCCCATCTTCCAACGCGAGGAACCCGGCAAAGACCCGCCCCGTCGTCAGGTCGGTCAACCGCAGCGTCCCATCGCTGGCCGCCTGCACTTTGAGAAACTCGTTGCGCAGCGTGTCGCGGTCCACGCCGATGACGCCGGTTTGCGGAACGCGGGTCGGTCCGGTGGCGCGTTGGAGGATGAAGTTCTGCTGCGCGCCGGGCGGCACGACGGTGTCGAGCGCCAGCCGCACGCCCTGCCGGGTTTCGCAGTGGGGCATTTTGCCGGGCGGCACCAGCCAGTGGGCAGTGGCCGGGATCACCTCCAACAACTGATACGGCACATCCTGACCGGCCTCGTTCTCGATGCGCAGCGACGGTTTCGATTCAAACCCGAAAAACTCGTTGAACTGCGGCCAGCCGTTCGGCAACCGCACGACAACTTCGGGCCGGTGCTGTTCCGCGCCGCCGGCCGGGGCGAACAGGCTCAGGCCGAGATCGTTTTTGCCGACCTTGCCGCGCCAAGCGGCCGCCGCCAAATGCCGGTGGGCGCGGTCGAGATGCACTTCGGCAATCTGCCGGGACTGATCAAACCGGTAGGGCATGGCGTTGTGGGTCTCATCCGGCGAACAGCCGCAAATGCTGTCGTGGGGATGATTTCGCAGCAAATACTCCCACGCCAGTTCCAGCGCGCGGCTCGGGTATTCCATCCCGAGCTTCACGTTCGCCACGCCGCACCACGGCTCGGCCCACAAGGTCAACAGCGTCTCACCGGCATGGTTGGCCCGTTTCAACGGGATGCGGCTGCTCGCGACGCCGGGAATCAACCAGCCCATGGTCTCCAGACTCGCCGACTCGCGCATCTCGCCGCGATGCACCGGCAACTCGCCGCGCAAGCTCGACTTCACCGCCGCGATGTACCGGTCGAGCGTCGAAACCGTCAGCACCTCTTTCCCGACGCGTTGGTTGAACGCCGCCACAAACTCGAGCATTTCCGCTCGGAACTCGATGTGGTCGCCGCCGTCGAACCAAAGAAACGTCTTCGCCGGATAGATCTGCCGGTACCGCTCCACCTGCTTCACTGCCGCGTCCACCATCTGGCGGATCGTCGGCGTGACACCGCGTTCATGCAGCCGCGCGACCTCAAAACCAAAATCGCAGTACCCGTTGCTCGGGAACCGATGCACCAACACCCGGCTGCCGTCCGGCCCCTCCCACTGAAACAACCCACCGAGTTTCAAATCCACCCCGCGCCACAAAATCGCGTTGTCCAACCCCAGTTGCTGCAACACCTGCGGCATCTGGCTGCAATGCCCGAAAATATCGCACAGCCAACCCACCCGACTGGTCTGTCCCAGCGCCCGCGCGCGGTTCATGCCCAGCAGGAAATTGCGCACCACGGACTCGCCGCTGACCAGAAACTCGTCCGGCAAATCGTACCACGGCCCGACAACGAATTTCCCTTCCGCAATCAACCGCCGCACCCGCTCGGTTTTCTCCGGGCGGATTTCCAGATAGTCCTCGACCGGGATGAACTGCCCGTCCATCTGATAATGCGCCAGCCGACCGGACTCGAGCTGATCGAACACCTCATCGAGCATCCGCACGAGTTTCTCCCGGTACTTCTGAAACGGCAAATACCACTCCCGATCCCAGTGCGAACTGAAAACCAGATGGATTTTCTCGGAAATTTTCATAACGGCGCGGACAATACCAACCCGCCACTGCTTGTCCATCACCGGCAGCGGGAACTTTTTCCTTCCCGGCGTGTCCCACGGGTCGTATGAACCAACATCACCGGAGAGTTCTCATGAAAACCATCACTGTTGCGGCACTACTGCTAAGCCCGGTCGCCCTGTTCGCGGCGGCCATCACCGAGGTCACTGTCTATCCCGACCGCGCCCAAGTCACCCGCGTCGGCGAATTCGACCTCGCCGCGGGCGAGAACCGGCTCGAAATCGGCCCCCTGCCGGTGGACCTGGATGACAACTCCGTCCGCGCCGCCGCCACCGCCGCCGGGCCGGTCACCCTCCACGAGGTGGCCGTGCGCCGTCTCGCGCGCGAACAGGTCCGCGATCCCGAGGTGGCCCGGCTCGAACAACAACTGCTCGACCTGCGCGACCAACGCGCTGCGCTCGACGCCCGGCAACGTGTTCTCGACCAGCAACGCGACCTGCTCGGCCAAATCAAAATCAAAGCCGCCGCCGAAGCCACCCGCGACATCCAGCTCAACAAATTCGATCTCGCCCAACTCCGCGACCTGCCCGGCTGGCTCGCTGACGAGTTCACCAAACTGGAGACAGCCAACGCCGGTCTGACCGCCGAACGCCGCGATCTCGACCACAAAATCCGCGTCGCCGAAGCCGACTACAACAAACGCCGCGCCGCCGCCGCCCGCGCCGAGAAAACCGCCATCGTCACCCTCCACGCCGCCGCCGCCACGAAATCGAAATTGCGCCTGAGCTACGTGCTCGGCAACGCCGGTTGGACGCCGTTGTACGAGGCGCGCGCCCGCGCCGACGCCCGCGGCGTGGACTTCAGCTACCACGCCACTGTCCGCCAACAAACCGGCGAGGACTGGCGCGGCGTGAAATTGACGCTCTCGACCGCCCGCCCCGCCATCGGCGCGCGCATGCCGGAGTTGAGCAAGTGGATTGTGGATTTCATGCAAGTCATGCCCATGGCGGCGCCTGTCGCCGCCGGCAAGATGATGCGGATGAACGCCATGAGTGACGAGGCGAGTGTCGCGATGGAACAGGCGGCGCCGCCTCAGGAAATGCAGATTGAGCAGGGCGTCACCGCCGTCAGCTTCCATGTCCCCCGCCCGGCCGATGTCCCGAGCGATGGCGAACCCCACCGCCAGACCATCGCCACCGAAACGCTGCCAGCCAGCTTCGTGTACGAGACCACACCGAAGCTCTCGCCGTTTGCCTACTTGAAAGCCGCGACGACCAACAACACCGCCGCGCCGTTGCTCGGCGGGCCGGTCCACATCTTCGTCGGCCCCGATTTTGTCGGCACCGGCAGCATCGCCACGGTGGCGCCCACCGAGCCGTTTGATTTGTTCCTCGGTGTGGACGAGGGGCTGCGCGTGAAACGGGAGGAGCTGAAAGACAAAGCCGGCAAAGCCGGTCTGTTTCGCAACCGCCAGAAGAAAGTTTTCGCCTACAAAATCACCGTTGAAAATTACAAGGACCAGCCCGCCCGCCTCGTCGTGTACGACCAGGTTCCGGTCTCGGCCAACGACGAAATCAAAGTCAGCCCCGGTGAGTCGCTGCCGACACTGGAGAAGGAGACCGGCAAGCTGACTTGGACGCTGGAGCTGAAGCCGCGCGAGAAACGCGAGTGGACGTTCGACTTCACCGTGGACTGGCCCGCCGATAAACCGGTCAGCGGACTGTAGCCGTCGCCGGTCGCGCCCGGAAGGGCGCCCCCACCGTTGTCATTGACGGTCGCCACATTCCAGCAAGCGCGTCACCAGCGCGGTCCAGCCCGTTTGGTGAGAGGCGCCGACGCCGCGGCCGGTCTCGCCGTGGAAGTGTTCGTAGAACAACACCAAATCCTTCCAGGCCGGATCGTCGGCGTAGCGGGAATAGTGGTTGTGGGCGGGGCGATGGCCGGTGGCGTCGGGCAGGAAGAGACGGGCGAGGCGGCGCGCGAGTTCGTTGGCGACCTGTTGGAGGTTGAGCCAGCGGCCGGAGCCGGTCGGACATTCGACTTTCAGTGTCTCGCCGTAGAAATGGTGGTAGCGTTCCAGCGCCTCGACAAGCAGGTAGTTGATCGGCAGCCAAATCGGGCCGCGCCAGTTCGAGTTGCCGCCAAACAACGCCGTCGTGCTCTCGCCGGGATCGTATTGGACCCGGTATTCCTCGCCGTTGACGCGCAAGACGTAGGGCTGCTGCGCATAGACCTGGGAGACCGACCGGATGCCGAAGGGCGAGAGAAATTCGTTTTCATCCAGCAGGTGCTTCAACACACGCTCCAGCCGGTCGCGGGACGGAATCGCCAGCAGCCGGTGGCCATGGCCGCGCGCCGGATCATCATCGTTCATGTACGAAATATGTTTGGCGAGATCCTGCCGGTGTTCGAGAAACCACTGCAGCCGTTTGCGGAAGCCGGGCAGTTTCTCAATCGCGTCCTCCTCCAGCACCTCCACCGCCAGCAACGGAATCAGGCCGACCAGCGACCGCACGCGCAGCGGTTCCGTGCGACCGTGGACGTGCAGTTGGTCGTAGTAAAAACCGTCCTGCTCGTCCCACAGGCCGGTCCCGCCGTGGGTGTTGATCGCGTCGGCAATCGCGATGAAATGCTCGAAAAATTTCGACGCCATGTCCTCCGTGGCCGGGTTGTCGCGCGCCAGCTCCAGCGCCATCGCCAGCATCGTGTTGCAGTAAAACGCCATCCACGCCGTCCCGTCGGCCTGTTCCAGATGCCCCCCGGTCGGCAACGGTTTGCTGCGGTCAAAGACGCCGATGTTGTCCAGCCCGAGGAAGCCCCCGCCGAAAATGTTTTTGCCCTCGGCGTCCTTGCGATTGACCCACCAGGTGAAATTGATGACCAGTTTCTGAAACGTCCGCGACAGGAACGCGCGGTCGCGCTGGCCGCGCGCGCCGGTCAGCTTGTACACGCGCCAGCAAGCCCAGGCATGCACCGGCGGGTTCACGTCGCCAAGCGCAAACTCGTAGGCCGGCAGTTGTCCGTTGGGGTGCATGTACCACTCGCGCAAAAACAGCACGAGCTGGTCTTTGGCAAATTGCGGGTCGAGCTTCGCGAACGGGATCATGTGAAACGCCAGGTCCCACGCCGCGTACCACGGATACTCCCACTTGTCCGGCACCGAAATCACATCGCGGTTGTACAGATGCGGCCAGTCGTGATTGCGTCCCTGTCGGCGAGCCGGCGGCGGGGGCGGCATGTTTGGATCGCCTTCGAGCCAGTCGCGGATGATGTAATGGTAAAATTGTTTCGACCACAGCAGCCCGGCATACGCCTGCCGCACCACGTTCCGCTCGGCCACGCTCAACGCCGCCGGTATCTTTGCCGCAAAGAATTCGTCCGCCTCGCGTCGCCGCGCGGCGAAGACGGCTGGGGCGTCTTGCGGTTCCGCCTCCGGCCGTGACAGGCGCAGCGTCACCACCGCCTGCCCGCCGGGCGGCAGGCGCAGCCGGTAGTGCGCCGCCGCCTTCGTGCCAACCTGCCGCGGATTGACCGCGTCGCGACGGCCGTGAATCAGGCATTCGTGAAAGGCGTCTTTGACATACGGCGTCCAGTTTTCCACCCCCCAGAGCCGACGGGTGTTGGTTTCGTTCTCGGTGAACAACCATTCCGGCGCTCCGCTCGCCGTGAGCCGGTGTTTGCCGAAACTCACATGATCGCCGGTCACACTGCCGTCGGGTTCGAGCGCGAGGCGGGGTTTGATCCAGCAGCCTTCGTGTCGGCAACCCCAGACCCACGTGTTGCGGTACCACAACGTCGGCAACAGATGCAGCGGCGCGGCGACCGGACCGCGATTGATCACGGTCAGTTGGATGAAGATGTCGTCCGGGCCGGCCTTGGCGTACTCGGCAAACACGTCGAAGTACCGGCCTTCGTCGAAGATGCCGGTATCGGTCAGTTCGAATTCCGGGTCGTACCGGCTGCGGCGGCGGTTCTCCTCGACCAACCAGCGGTACGGGAACTCGGCCTGCGGATATTTGTACAGCGCTTTCAGGTACGAATGCGTCGGCGTCGAGTCGAGATAGTAGTAACACTCCTTCACGTCCTCGCCGTGGTTGCCTTCCGGGCCGGTCAGGCCGAACAACCGTTCTTTCAGAATCGGGTCGCGCTCGTTCCACAACGCCAGCGCGAAACACAGCCGGCATTCCCGGTCGGTAATCCCCAACAACCCGTCCTCGCCCCAGCGATACGCCCGGCTGCGCGCGTGGTCGTGCGGGAAATAATTCCAGCAATCGCCCGACTCGGAATAATCCTCCCGCACCGTGCCCCATTGGCGCTCCGACAAATACGGTCCCCACCGTTTCCAGTTCTGCGTGCGCGCCGCGTCCTCGGCCAACCGCCGCTCCTCGACTGTCATCGCCATACCTTCTGATTCTGCCATTCTTTGACGAATCGGGCAATCTGTCGTTCCGCCGCCCGAATCCGCGCCGCCAACATCTGGTCGCCTTGATGACCGAAAATCTCTATCGGCGATTGATCCCAACTCACGCGCGGCAGGGGCCGGTCGGGCTTGGTGGTGGTGGCATTCACGTTGCGATTCAGTCGCCGTCACCCGCAAAACCTTACGCCGCGGCCCCGCACCCTGAATGGCCGGGATGAGGGGCCGAGCGGAGCTTGCAACTCGCGAGGCGATACGGTTTCATCCCGTCCGTCGCATGAGTGGCCCCAACCTTGCGCCGGAAGAGTTCCTCCACGACCTGCTGCGACGCACGGCCGCGGTCACCGGCCGCGATTTCTTCCGCGTACTCGTCCAACGGCTGGCGACGACGTTGGGCGTGGAATTTTCGTTCGTCGCCGAGTGTCGGCCGGATCACCGCGCCCGTTCGTGCGCGTACTGGGCGCGCGACCATTTCGGGGACGACTTTGAATACGCCGTGGCCGGTACGCCCTGTGAGCTGGTTCTGCAAGGTCGTACCTACCATGTGCCGGATGACTTGGCGAAGCGGTTTCCAGCCGACGC
>CAZHLM010000035.1:31283-33472 GCA_964533295.1 uncultured Verrucomicrobiota bacterium | reverse complement strand
ACCAAGAAGCACGGCGTTCGCGGGGATTGACCTCGCGCGGCCGGCATGCGCGGGCGGGACCGTTTTGCGGCCCCCCCCGCTCGCTTTCGGGGTGATTCTTGCCCCCGCCGCCGCGATTGCAGTTGAGCCACCGGCCGTTTTGGCGTACACCATTCCCAAACGGTGCGCCCGTAGCTCAGTTGGATAGAGCATCGGATTTCTAATCCGGCGGTCGCGTGTTCGAATCACGCCGGGCGCGCCAAGTCGAGGAACCATGAAAACAATCTGCGCTCTACTTCTGGCCGGCGTCGGGCTGACCGGCTGCGCGGGGCCCTCCGCCTTGCGCTCGGCCGACGCCACCGTCGAACCGATCGCCGTCGAATCCGCCCCGGCCACCGTGACGTTGGTCAACTCCGAACTGCGCTTCGTCGTAATTGATTTCGGCGACACGAAAATGCCGGGCATCGGCGCCACGGTCGAGCTGTACCGCGACGGCACGAAAACCGCCACGGTCCGGCTGACCGAGCCGGCTCGCGGGCGGTTCATCACCGGCGACATTCTCGACGGCGACCCGCGCGCCGGCGACCAGGTGCGGTGATCCGATGCTCAGCGTCAACGAAGCCCGCGCGATGATTTTGTCGGCCACCCGGCCATTGCCGGCGCGCGCCGTGCCGCTCAGCGCAGCGCTCGATTGCGTGGCCGCCGCCGATGTCGTCAGCCCGCGGAACCTGCCGGCGTGGGACAACAGTGCGATGGACGGCTATGCGGTGCGTTCGGCCGATGTGGGGGGCGCGACGGAAAACAGTCCGATTCATTTGCGGGTGGCCGGGGAGGTTGCGGCGGGCACGGCGGCGACGACCCCGGTTGGCCCGCACACGTGCATCCGCATTTTTACCGGCGCGCCGCTGCCGAGCGGGGCCGACGCGGTGGTGATGCAGGAAGACACCCGGCCGCATCACGAAGGCTACATCGCCGTGCTGGAGGCGGTGGTGGCCGGCGAAAACATCCGGCGCGCCGGCGACGATGTGCGGGCCGGCGACGTGGTGGTGCGGGCCGGTACGGTGTTTGGGCCGGCCCAGGTTGGTTTGGCGGCGGCGGTCGGGCAGGCGGAGGTGGCGGTTCACCCGCGGCCGCGCGTGGGTGTGTTGGTCACGGGGGCGGAAGTGGTCGAGCCGGGACGGCGCGTGGAGGCCGGACAAATTTACGATTCGAACAGTTTTCTCATCGGCGGTCTGGTGCAACGGGCCGGTGGGGAGTGGGTCAATCTCGGCATTGCGGACGACACGCGGGAGGCGTTGACGGAGAAGTTGGAGTATGCGTTGGCGGAGTGCGACGTGGTGATCACCTCCGGCGGCGTGTCGGTGGGCGAATATGATTTGGTCAAAGACGTGTTGCGCGACCTCGGTTGTCAGCAGCAATTCTGGAAGGTCGCGATGAAACCCGGCAAGCCGTTCGTCTTCGGCACGCGCGACCACCGGCTGGTGTTCGGCCTGCCCGGTAACCCGGTCAGCGCGGCGGTGACGTTTCTGTTGCTGGCCCGCCCGGCACTGCTGCGGCTGCGCGGGTTGACCGATTTGGATTTGCCGAGGTTGACCGGGGTGGCCGCGGCGGATTTTGTCAACGACGGCGAGCGGCCGCATTACCTGCGCGCGTGGTATGAAGGCGGGAAGGTCACACCGCTGGCGCGGCAAGGTTCCCACGTCATCTCGTCGCTGACGCAGGCGAATTGTCTGGTGGAAGTGCCGCCCTGCCGCACCATCCCGGCCGGCACGACGGTGACCGCGCAGTTATTTGCCTGACCGCGCCCGCCGCCAGATCAGCAAACCACCGACGCCGAGCAGCAGCATCGTCGAAGGTTCGGGGATGACTTCCAGTTGGACATTGTCGAACCGAAAGTCCGTTCCAATGGCACCGTTCCGAATCAGAATCTGGTTGAAGGTGAACATGGCGCCTGTCGAGTCGGTGGCGGTAATCGTTTGGCCGTCCACTTCGGCCACCAGCGAAACGTCCGTGGCAGAGGTGCGCGTGATTTGAAGAGAGAACGAATGTTCGAGCGTATCGTTAAGCACGAATGTGGATCCGGGTCCCGTGGCTCCGAGGCTTCCGAAGTCCGCTCCGGCCAAGCCTTCGTTTGAGCCGCTTGTCCCGGTGTCCTCATAGATGCGGAAACCCGTCGTATCTGTGCCCGTGGAGATGACGCCGCCGTAACC
>CAZHLM010000035.1:27052-31183 GCA_964533295.1 uncultured Verrucomicrobiota bacterium | reverse complement strand
AGCTCGCCCATCATCCGCCCGTCGAGACAGCGTTCATCTTGGATCCGATGCTGGCAACGGGTGGGTCGGCGGTGGCGGCGGCGACACGGTTGAAGTCGTGGGGCGTGAAACGGATCAAATACCTCGGCTTGTTTGCCGCGCCAGAAGGCTTGAAAAACCTGGCCGCGCACCATCCCGATGTGGAGATTTTTGTCGGTGCCGTGGATTCGCATCTGAACGACCGCGGTTACATCGTGCCCGGCATGGGCGACGCCGGCGACCGCCAGTTCAGCGGCGCGTGAGCGGAGTGGCCACGGCACGCCGGGCGCGCGTTATCCCGCCGGCGCGGCTCCACGGGATGCGGTTACAGCGGCGGGGGGCGGTGGCCGATGCCGCGGCAACTGTGGGCGTGGCACAGAGCGATGGCCAGCGCGTCGGCGGCGTCGGGCGAGGGCAGGGTGGTCAGACCGAGCTGGGCTTTGATCATCTGCGCGACCTGGGTCTTGCCGGCGCCGCCGCGGCCGGTGATGTTCTGTTTCACTTTGCGCGGAGCGTATTCGTAAATCTCCAGGCCGTGCCGGGCGGCGGCGGCGATGATCACGCCGCGCACCTGACCGAGGGTGAACGCGATGCGGGTGTTTTGAACATAGACGAGACCTTCGATTGCCATGACCTGCGGCTGGTGCTTGACGATCAACTCTGTGATGGTGTCGCCGATGTGAACCAGACATCGCGACGGCGGCAGCCCGGCGGGGTTTTTGATTTCGCCGTGGACGACCGGCTGAAACTCGCTACCCCGCGCGGCGATGACGCCAAAACCCGTTGAGCGCAAACTGGGATCCACGCCGAGAATGTTCATCCGGCCGATGCGTGGACTTTTTCCAGCACATCATCGGGGATTTCGAAGTTGACGTGGACGTTTTGAACGTCGTCGTGGTCTTCGAGCGCCTCGACGAGGGCCAGCGCCGAACGGGCGGTGTGTTCATCGGTGATCGGCACCGGGGTGACCGGCACAAACGCGACCTCGGCGCGCAGTGGTTTGATGCCTTTGCCTTCGACGGCTTTGTGGACCGCCTCGAATTGATGCGGGTCGGTGGTGATGAGGTAGCCGGTCTCGTCGCGGGTCATGTCCTCGGCGCCGGCCTCCAGCGCCAGCGTTAGCAATTCATCCTCGCCGATTTGGTCGTGGCCGATGAGGATCTGGCCGCGGCGCTGGAAGAGATGTTTGCAACTGGCCAGATGGCCGCCGTGTTTGGTGAAAATGGAACGAATCTCGCCGGCGGTGCGGTTTTTGTTGTCGGTCAACGTCTCGACCAGCACCGCGACGCCGCCCCCGGCAAACCCCTCGTACGTGAATTCCTCGTACGTCTGGCCTTCCAGTTCTCCGGCGCCTTTTTTGATGGCCCGTTCGATGTTATCGGCCGGCATGTTGGCGGCGCGGGCTTTCAGCAGGATGGTGCGCAGGCGCGGATTAAAGCCGGGATCGCTGCCGCCGTGTTTGACGGCCACGGCGATTTCCTTGGAAATTTTGCCGAAAACTTTCCCCTTTTTGACATCCTCGACAGCCTTGATGTGTTTGACTTTCGCCCACTTGGAATGCCCAGCCATAGCCTGTGAATCTTAGCTTGCTGGCGGGCGCCTTTCCATATATTTAATGGAGTCGCCGCCGCGCTGCCCGGGTGGTGGAATTGGCAGACACGTACGTTTGAGGGGCGTATGGCGAAAGCCGTGCAGGTTCGAGTCCTGTCCCGGGCACCAATGTTTCATGGATCGCTTCTTCATCGCCAATCTCAACCGCGCCGTCCTCACCGCCGCCGAAGCGCATCACTGCCGGCAGGTCACCCGCCACAACATCGGCGACACGATCACCGTCTTTGACGGCCGCGGCCACGAAGCGCAATGCCAGATTACCGGCTTCACCCCGGACGAGGTTCAACTCCAAATCCTTTCGCGCACCACCACCCCGCCCTTGCGGTGCCGGTTGCTGCTGGCCCAGGCCGTTCCCAAGAAAAACATGGACCTCATCGTCCAGAAAGCCACCGAGCTGGGCGTGGCGGAAATCTATCCGTTGCTCTCCGAACGCACCGTCGTCGAGGCCAGCGGCAGACTCGATCGCTGGCGCGCCATCGCGCTGGAGTCCTGCAAACAATGCGGTCAGAACTGGCTGCCGACCATCCACCCGCCGATCAAAGCCGCCGCGTTCTTCGCCGCGCTGCCGGCCGCCGACTGGAAATGGATCGGCTCGCTGCAACCGGACGCCCAGCCGTTGAAATCGTACCTGCCCGCCCCGCCGCGTCCGCCGGTCGGCTCGGTCCTCGTCCTCATCGGTCCCGAGGGTGATTTCACCCCGGCCGAGTTGGCGGCCGCCAAATCCGCCGGTTGCCGGCCCCTTTCCCTCGGCCCGCTGGTCCTGCGCGCCGACACCGCCGCATTGTACACGCTCAGCATCCTTCATCACGAACTGCAAATCGCCTGAGCCACACCGCCGCAAGTCCGGCATTGCGCCGGAGCCAACGGCTCGGTACACTGCCGATGGAGGCGCACGTGAACGATACCAGTGCCACCGCGGCGACCGCCGGCCAGAAATTCTTCCGTGTCCTCGTCATTGACGACAATCCGGTGGACGGCGAAATCACCGCCCGTCATCTCGGCAAAGCCTGGCCGTTTGAGCGCGAGCTGATCGTGGACTACGCCGCCACCGGCCGGGAAGCGCTCGAGAAGATGCGGTTTACCCGTTACGCCCTGGTCGCGCTGGATTGGAAATTGCCGGTCATGGGAGGCGGCGAAGTCCTGCGCCAAATGCGCGGCAACGGCATCCGCATCCCCGTGGTGGTTCTCTCCGGCCTCCAACGCGATCAAATCCCCGAAAATCTCGACGAACTCGGCGCCGCCTTCCTGAACAAGGATGACATGAACCCGCTGACCTTCCACGCCGCCATCGCCGAGTCCTTGAAACGGCTCGGCCTCGTCGCGTCCGCGTAGCCGATCAGCTTCACCCGCCCTGTGCGCCCGCGCCGTTCTTTTTCACCGCCGCAGCGGCCGCCCGGGCGCGTTTGGCCGCAGCCTTGTCGGCGGCCAGCACACTGGCTTCCTGCTGACGGCGCAACTCGGCCACCGATTTGACTTTTAGCCGCGCCGCTCCTTTCCAGACACGAGTTTTGATCCGCGGCCCGGTGGCCAGCCGTTTTTTGGCGGCGGCAATGGCATGCCGGTAATTCGGCAGCCAGCGCGCCTGCGCCACCAGCATCTCGTCGGTCATCTGCCAGATCTCCGGCGGACTGCAAACGGCGGCCACCAGCGGGTCGTGGAGCATGGCTTGTTTCAACAGCGTCACGTCGCCGCTGACGGCGGCTTCCTTGGCCATTCGCTGGACGGAGATGCTGGCGTTGCAGGTGGCGGCACAGGCCAGCGGCAGGTCGCCAATCGGGGTCATATGGATCCCAAACTCGTCCACGTAACCGGGGGCTTCGATGATGCAATCGGGCGGCAGGTTGGTGATGCAACCGTTGTTGCGGACGTTGAAATGTCCGCGATACGGCCGGCCGGTCTCGATGGCTTCGATGATGTAGCTGCCGTGTTCGTGGCTGCGTTCTTCCTGTTTGATCGGTTTGCCGGCTTCGGCGAGCCATTTCGGAAAATCAGTCTCGAACCAGTTGCGACCTTCGGTGCAGACCCGCAGATAACCGCCCGTCTCGCCGTTGATCCAGCAGGAGAGATCAATCCACTGTTTGATCTCCCCGGGGCGTTTGCGGTACCACGGCACATATTCGCTGAGATGGCCGTTCGATTCGGTGCTGAAGTAGCCGAAACGGCGCAGCACATCAATCCGCACCTTCTCGCTCTTGCGGAATTCGGGGTGAGCCTCGAACGCCCGAAGCAGTTCCTCGCCGCTGACGTCGCGGCCTTTGTATCGCACCCGGATATACCAAGTCTGGTGATTGATGCCGGCGCAGACGACTTGCGTGCGCTGACGGAAATCCACCGTCTCGTCAGCATCGCCGTGGTAGACGGCCAACGCCTGATCGATCTGCCACCAGCCGCCCTCGACACCGTGACACAGCCCGACGGTATTGACGCCTTGGCCGCGGTCGTAGGCGTCCAGCGCCGCCCACGTGTTCATCGCCATCGGATTGGCGTAATTCAGAAAGAGGA
>CAZHLM010000035.1:13525-26952 GCA_964533295.1 uncultured Verrucomicrobiota bacterium | reverse complement strand
TCCAGCGCCGCCCACGTGTTCATCGCCATCGGATTGGCGTAATTCAGAAAGAGGACATCCGGCTTCGACACCGCTTTCATGTCGCGGACAAAATCGAGGATCTGCGGAATGTTGCGCTGACCGTACATGATGCCGCCCGCACACAGCGTGTCGCCGACGCACTGGTCCACGCCGTACGTCAGCGGAATATCAATATCCAACTGGAAGGCTTCCAACCCGCCGATGCGCGTGCAGTTGATCACATAATCGGCGCCCTCCAGCGCCGCTCGCCGCTCGCGATGCGACGTCAGCTTGGCCGGCAGTTTGTTTTCGCGGATATCTTTCGCGCACAGTTGCGCCACCATGTCGAGGTTGCGCGGGTGGATGTCATGAAATGCAAACTGCGTGTCCTGCAACTCCGGCACCGTCAGCACGTCCAGCGTCAACCGCCGCGTGAATCCGACACTACCGGCTCCGATGAAAGCAATCTTGACGGGCATGTTGGTTCTCCTTCGTCCGTGTAAAATTCGTGCGCCAGCTTAGCCGTGGCATTCCGCTGTGCAAACAAGCTCTATGGTAAAAAATTGCGAATTCATGGTAGATTCGTGCGGTGAACCAGTCCCGCGACATCCGACTCTCCTCGTTCAAGGGCTTCGCCGCCCATCGCTGCGAAATCGTCTCCGTCGGCTACGGCTACGAGACCGATCCCCGCCGGTATGCCTACGACAACCGCCACCGGGAAAAATTCTCGCTGCTGCAGTGGACCGTCAGCGGCGAGGGTCGGTTCCGCGCCGACCGCGAGTACGTCCTGACCGCCGGCCGCGCGTTTCTGGTCAACTCCCCCTCCCCGACGGCCTACTGGTTGCCCGCCGGCTCGAAGTGGGAATTCTACTATGTGCTCTTTGTCGGAGACATGGCGCGCTGGCACGTAACGGAGCTACTGGCGCAGCGCGGCGCGATCTACGACGGGCCGGTGCCCGAACTGTTGCGGCGCACGTATCACGAAGCCGCCGCAGGCCGGTCCCTCGACCGTTTCACGCTGTCGGCCCGGCTCTATCAACTGCTGATGGACCTGTACCGCGGCGCCGCGCCCGAAGTCGGCCCCGTCGAGCGCGCAGTCCGTTTCATCCACCAACGCTACACCGATCCGTTGCTGGCCGTCGAACACATCGCCGCTTTCGCCGGTTTGTCTCCGTATCATTTTTCGCGGCTTTTCCGGGCTCAGACCGGCCACAGTCCGTGGGCCTACCTGGTTGGCGTGCGACTGGAGCGGGCGCGCGATTTGTTGCTGTCCACCGCCCGTCCCGCCAAAGAAATCAGCCAACTGACCGGCTTTCGCGACTACAGCTATTTCTGCCGGGTTTTCCGCCAGCATACCGGCCAGACCCCCGGTCGCCTGCGCGGCCGTAAATGAGAGTGGCGGAGAGGGAGGGATTCGAACCCTCGGTACAGGTTTTCACCCGTACAGCGGTTTAGCAAACCGCCGCTTTAGACCACTCAGCCACCTCTCCGTGGCGGGGCTGGTATAGCAGCGAGCCGGCGGGGAAGCAAGCCACCACTGCGCTTCCTCACGCCCGAATTCTACAAGCCGACCGGGTGCCAGGTGGTCTTGATTTCCTGCGCGGCGAGAATCGCGTACGGCGATTCGTCGTCGGGCGAAGCGAAGATGACCCGCTTGAGGTTCCGCGACGCTTCCTGCTGAATCAGTTTTCTCTCCGCCGGATCGTCGTCGGCATAGACGATGGCGTTGACATCCATGTGACCGGCCATGTGCGGCAGCAACTCCGCGCGCGCGCCGGTCAGGATGTTGACGACGCCGGGCGGCACGTCGCTGGTGGCCAGCACCTCGGCGAACGTGATCGCGCAGAGCGGTTGTTTCTCCGAGGCCAGCGCCACCACCGTGTTGCCGCCGAGCAGCAGCGGGCACAGCGTGGTGACCAGACTGAGCAACGCGCGGTCGGACGGCGCGATCACCGCCACCACACCGGTCGGCTCCGGCACCGAGAACACGAAATGCGGCGAGCCGACCGGGTTGACCGTGCTGAACAGTTGCTGGTACTTGTCGGCCCAACCGGCAAAGCTGATCAGCCGGTCCACGGTGGCCGCCACTTCGCGGCGCGCTTCGGCCAGCGACGCGCCCTGCTGTTTCAACTCCGCCACAAACTGATCCCGCCGCCCCTCCACCATCTCGCCGATGCGGTAGAGAATCTGGCCGCGGTTGTACCCCGAGCGGGCGGCCCATTTCGGCTGCGCGGCGCGGGCGGCCACGACGGCGTTGCGAAAATCCTTGCGCGACGCCAGCGCCACGTTGGCGATGTGTCGGCCGCGCGCGTCGTCGAGATCGTAGCTGCGACCGGACTCGCTGCGCGGGAACTCGCCGCCGATGTACAGTTTGTAGGTCTTCAGGACGGGAACGCGTTCGCTCATGGGACCTCCAGCGTCACGTAGGGGAGCAATCCATGCCAGCCGCCTTCGCGGCCCATACCGCTTTCCTTATAGCCGCCGAACGGGCTGGTGGGATCGAACTTGTTGAAGGTGTTGGCCCAAATCACCCCGGCTTTGATCTGGCCGGTGACCTTGAAAATCTTCGCTCCCTTGTCGGTCCAGACGCCGCCGCTCAGGCCGTAGGGCGTGTTATTGGCTTTCTCGATGGCTTCCTCGGGCGTGCGAAATGTCTGAATCGCCAGCACCGGCCCGAAGATTTCCTCCTGCATGATCCGGTGGGACTGGCTGACGTGGGTGAACAGCGTCGGCCGACAGTAAAACCCGCGCTCGGGCAGCGGACAATCCGGCTGCCACATCTCGGCGCCTTCCTCGCGACCGATGTCGAGGTAACGCTGGATCTTCTCCAGTTGTTCCCGCGAATTGATCGCTCCGATGTCGGTGTTTTTATCCAGCGGGTCGCCGACGATCAGCGTTTGCATCCGTTGTTTCAGTTTCGCGATGATCGTCTCGGCGATGCCCTCCTGCACCAGCAGCCGCGACCCCGCGCAGCAAACATGGCCCTGATTGAAAAAGATCGCGTTGATGATTCCCTCGACCGCCTGATCCACCGCCGCATCCTCGAAAAGGATGTTCGCCGCCTTGCCGCCGAGTTCGAGCGTGTACTTCTTGTTCGTGCCGGCCAGCTCGTTCAGGATCCACTTCCCGACTGCGGTGGAGCCGGTAAAGGCCACCTTGTCCACGCCGGGATGCTGCACGAGCGCCGCCCCGGTCGGCCGCCCGCCCGGCACGATGTTGACCACGCCCGGCGGCAGCTCCGCTTCCTGAATCAACTCGGCCAGCTTCAACGCGGTGACCGGCGTTGTCTCCGCCGGTTTCAACACCACCGTGTTGCCGGCGGCCAGCGCGGGCGCGATTTTCCACGCCGCCATCAACAACGGAAAGTTCCACGGAATCACCTGCCCGCACACCCCGACCGGCCGCGCCCGCGCGCCGGGGAACGCATACGCCAGTTTGTCGGCCCAGCCGGCGTAGTAGAAAAAATGCGCCGCGGCCAGCGGCACATCCACGTCGCGGCTCTCGCGGATCGGTTTGCCGCCGTTCTTCGATTCGGCGACGGCGAACTCGCGGGCGCGTTCCTGCAACAGCCGCGCCAGACGAAAAATGAATTTGCCCCGTTCCCGCCCCGGCAGTTTCGACCAGACCTTCTCGTAGGCGCGGCGCGCGGCTTTGACCGCGCGATCCACCTCGGCCGGCGTCGCGTCGGGCACCTCGCACAGCGGCTCGGCCGTGGCGGGGTTGAGAATGGTGCGGTAGGCGGCGCCTTTGACGAACCGGCCGTCAATGAACAAGTCGTACCGGGGTTTGATCTGCGGGTCCGTCGTTTCGGGCGCCGGTGCGTAGGTCCAGTCGAGGGTGGTGGTGCTCATGATTTACGCCTGCGAAAAATAATCCAGCGATTGATACACGCCGGTGGTTTCCTTGGCCAGTTGCAGCAACAGATCATTGGCCAGCGTGCTGGCCCCGAGGCGGAACAGGTCCGGCGTCAGCCAGTCGCGCCCCAGCGTTTCGTGGACCATCACCAGATACTGAATCGCCGTCTTGGCGGTTCGGATGCCGCCGGCAGGTTTCATCCCGCGCCGCTGGCCGGTGCGCTGATAAAAATCGCGGATCGCCTCCAGCATCACCAACGTCACCGGCAACGTCGCCGCGGGTTGCACCTTGCCGGTCGAGGTCTTGATAAAATCCGCCCCCGCCGCCAACGCCAGATCGCTGGCCTGCCGCACCCGATCCAGTGTGCCGAGTTCGCCCGTCTCCAGTATCACTTTCAGATGAACGCTCTCGCCGCAGACCGATTTGATCTCGGCAATCTCGTCGTACACGTACGCCAGCTCGCCGCGCAGGAAGGCGCCGCGCGAAATGACCATGTCAATCTCGTCGGCACCCTCCTCGATCGCGTAGCGCGTGTCGCGCAGCTTCGTCTCGCGATCGGCCTGCCCGCTGGGAAACGCCGTGGCCACCGCGGCGACGCGAATCCCGCTGCCCTCCAGTTCCTCCTTCGCCACCCGCACCAGCGTCGGGTACACGCAGACCGCCGCGACATGCGGCAGGTCCGGCAGGGCGTCGTGGAGATGTTTGGCCTTGTAACAAAGCTGGCGAACCTTGCCGGGCGAATCGCTGCCCTCCAGCGTGGTCAGGTCGATCAGGCTCAAGGCCAGCTTTAGGGCGGTGACCTTCGATTGCTTTTTGATACTGCGCGCAGCGAGCCGCGCCACGCGCTCTTCCACGCCCACTTGATCCACCGGCGGCGAGGGATACCAGTTCGGATACGGCTGAGCCACCGGATGCATGACTCAATGCTACCAGAGATTGCCGACCAAAGGCAATTGGAGTATAAATCGGCTGCCGCCATGAATGCGACCTCGGTCCTCGAAGACCTCAAAGCCCAGGCCCAGCGCAAAGCCGCCCTGAAAATGTTCTACGCCGCCGCCGATGTGTTTCGCGAATACCGCGGTCCCTTCGCCCAGGAAACCGCCGCCGAACGACGCGAGTTGGCCGACGCCTACGAAGATCTGGCCCGCGCCGCCGAAATCGCCCGTTGGGGCGAAGGCGCCGCCCCGCCGCCGCGCCGACCCGTGACCGAGCTGGCGGCTGCCACCACCCCGGCGCGGCCCGCCCCACCGCGACCCGCTGCGCCCCGACCGGCCCCGCCGCCGAAACCGGCCGCCAAAGCGGAAGTCAAACTCAGCGGGACGATGCTGACGTTCCCGTGCCGGTGGTGTCAGGAACCCGTGCAAGCGGATGCCGCGCTGGCCGGCAAACTCATTCCGTGTCCGAAGTGCGACCTGCTGGTCACCGTCCCCAAGCCGAAGAAATAACGCGCGCGCCTGTTAGAGGCGCGGCTACACCCGAACCGAGGCCGCGGACACGCTCGTCGGCCTGCGAGCAAGCAAACGCAACCGGCGCGGTGTCGCTTTCGTCTGGCGGCGGGGCATTGGCTTCTTGCCACACGCTCAGCCGCGCGCGCGTTGGAAAAGCTTCACCACCTCGCGGGCCGGCAGGCAGTTGATCACGTCTTTCTTTTCGAGCCAGCCTTTTCGGGCGATCCCGACGCCGATGGCCAGATACTGCAGGTCGGGGATGTTGTGAGCGTCCGGGTTGATGGCGCATTTCACGCCGAGTTGCCTGGCGCGTTTCCACAACCGCCAATCCATGTCGAGCCGGTAGGGGTGGGCGTTGATCTCGATGATTTTCTGATGGCGGGCGGCGGTCTCGATCACCGCCTCCATGTCCACCGCATACGGATCGCGTTCCAGCAACAACCGTCCGGTCGGGTGCCCGAGCATGGTCACCGCCGGATGTTCCAACGCCCGGCAAATCCGTTTCGTCATTTTGTTCACGTCGCTACTGAAACCCTGATGAACACTGGCCACGACGTAATCGAACAGCGCCAGCGTCTCGTCATCAAAATCCAGCCGTCCGTCAGCTAGGATGTCGCACTCGGTGCCGAAAAAGATGCGCAATCCTTGCGGGAGAAATTTCTCGTTCAACCGCCGCACTTCGTCGGCCTGCTGGCGGACGCGTTTCGGGTCCAGCCCGTGCGCCTGAAACTCGCTCTGGCTGTGGTCGGCGATGCCGAGGTATTCGAGGCCCAAATCCCGCGCAGCCTGCGCCATGGCTTCGATGCTTTCCAAGCCATCGCTCCAGTTGGTGTGGTTGTGGAAGGTGCCGCGCAGGTTTTCCAACTCGATCAACTTCGGCAGCGTGCCGGCCTCGGCGGCGGCAATCTCGCCGGTATCCTCGCGCAGTTCGGGCGGGATGTAGTCGAGGTCGAGCGCGCGGTAGAGTTCCTCCTCGGTGCGGCAGGCGATGGCGCTGCCCAGTTCCTTGGCGCTTTTGTCCGACTCGCGGGCCGGCGAAAACCCGTATTCGTTCAGGGAGAGATTTTTCAGCCGCAGCGCCCGGGCGCGCAGGGCGATGTTGTGTTCTTTGCTGCCGGTAAAGTAGTTAAGCGCGAAGGCGAACTGGTCGTCGCTGACGACCCGCAGGTCGGCCTGAATGCCGCCGCTCAAGACCACGCTGGCTTTCGTCTCGCCGCGGGCGGTGACGGTGAGGATACCGGGCTGGGCGGTGAAATGCGCGAGGATGGCGGGCGCGTCGGCGGGTTTGGCGCTGACGAGGAAATCAATGTCGCCGATGGTTTCGCGACAGCGCCGCAGACTGCCGGCCAGACTGCACCGCAGCACACCGGGATGCTCGCGCAACGCGGCCAGAATCGGGTCGGCCACCGCGCGCGCCTTGTGATAGTGATGGCGGGAACTGAACTGACGCGCCCGCGCAATCCCGTCGAGGATGTTCTGCTGGGATTTTTCGCCGAAGCCCGGCAACGCAGCGACCCGGCCGTCCCGGCAGGCGGCTTCCAATTTCTCCAGCGAATCCACGCCCAACTTTTCGTACACCACTTTGGCCCGTTTCGGTCCGAAGCCCGGAATCCTGAGCATCTCCAGCAGGCCACCCGGCAACGAGGCGCGCAGCTCCTCGTGAAACCGCAGTTTGCCGGTCGTGTGCAATTCCTCGATTTTGGCCGCGAGGTCTTTGCCGATGCCTTTGATCTGCGTCAGCCGCTTCTCGGCGATCAGCTTGCCGATGTCCTCGGCCAGGCCGTTGACGATGCGGGCGGCGTTGAGATAGGCGCGAACGCGGAACGGGTTTTCTCCTTTCAAATCGAGCAGTTGCCCGATTTCCTCGAGCACGCCGGCAATTTCGGCTTTCGTCATGGTTTGACCTGCAGGGTGGAGGTGACGCGGCGCACGCCGGGCGTCTCCAACGCGAGCAACATCGCCCGGCCAATCTGATCGTGCGTCGAGACCGTGCCGGACAACGTGACCAGACCGTCGGTGGTGCTGACGTGGATTTTCCAGACGGAAAGCTGCCGGTCGGCCAGCAGCTTGGCCTGAATGGCGGCGGTAATGCGCGCATCGTTGGTGGTATCACCGATGGCCACACCGACCGCGCGGGCTTTTTCGCGGACAACCTGGCCGGTACGCGCGATGTCCTCTTTGATATCCTTGCCGCGCAACTCGAAGGCGTCCAACCGCGCCTCGAAGGCGTCCACCGCCCGATGCAACGCGGTGCCGACGGTGGTTTGCGCCTGGCGCACCTCGGCGCGTTGGCGGCCATACACCCAGTACCACGCCGTGGCCGCCATCAGGACAATGCCGGTCAGCACGCCGAGGAAGAACTCTCTCATACCCCGCATGGTAGCACGACCGGCCATTGCTGTGGAGCCGGCAGCGGCGGGCGATCTGGCTCGGAATTGTAGGGCGCGCATCCCGTCGTTCGGGGTGCGCGCCGCGCGTGTGGCTTCGGCGTAACCCCCACGGCGGGCAGCCGGGACGACCGGCCTGCCGCCCTACAAAAACTTGCGGTGGGCGCGGCTCAGTAATCCGGGTATTCGCAGCGCAACAACGATTCGCGGAACCGCCGGTAGTCGCGGAGCGCCTCGCGGATGCAACTGAGCGCGTCAATCCGTCCGCGGAACTCCTCGACCTTCACCTGACCGGCTTTTTCGAGTTCTTTGTAGATTTCGAAGAAGTGGCGGATTTCGCGCAGGGTGTGGGGCGGCAGTTGCGAGATGTCGTGGTAGGTGGCGAAGATCGGATCGTTGGCGTGGACGGCGATGATTTTGAAATCTTCCTGGCCGGTATCGTGCATCGGCAACAAGCCGATCGGGCGCGCCTGCATCACGCAGCCGGGAATGACCGGTTCCTGCGACAGCACGAGAATGTCGAGCGGGTCGTGATCGCGACAGTAACTCTGGGGAATGAACCCGTAATTGCTCGGATAATGCACCGCGCTGTGCAGCGTGCGGCTGATGTGGAGGATGCCGTTGCGCTTGTCCAGCTCGTACTTGATCTTCGAGCGCATCGGGCATTCGATGAAGGCGCTGACCACTTCGGGCGCGGCGTCGCCGGGCGCGAGGATGTGGAACGGGTTGTACCACGCCGGCTGAAGCAACCCCGGCAGGGCGGGCGCGGGTACGGGTCGCGGCGGCGCGTGTTTCTTCCTGGCCATGAGGCGGCGACTGTACTGGAGGGGGGGCGTCCGGTCAATCCGCCAGCAGCGCAAGCTGTTTCTGCCGCATCCACCACCGCAACTGGCCGGCGCCCTCGCGCAACAGGTCCAGTTCCAGGCAGACGGCGGTGCCTTTGCCGAGGGGAAATCCCTGGGTGTTTTTCACGCCGAGAAACGCCGCCAGATGTTCCGCCAGACTCGGCATGTGCCCGACCAACACCAGCTCCCGCGCCTGCGCAAACGGTTTCAGAGCGCGAATCAACGCCGTCGTGCTCGGCCCGTTTTCCAACTCCTCCACCACCTCGACCTCGCCGCCCTCCAGTTCCTTGGCGATGATCGCGGCCGTCTCGCGCGCCCGCAGCAACGGGCTGCTGACGATCGCGTCCGGTTTCACACCCAATCGCGCCAGCGCCGCGCCAACCACGCGCGCCTCGGCCTGCCCTTCGCGCGTCAGGCGCCGCTCGGCGTCGCTCGGCGCGGTGTCCGTCGCGGTGGCGTGGCGGATCAGGTAGAGTTTCATCAGCTCAAGAACTCACGCGGGTCCGTGATGTGCCCGGTCAACGCGCTGGCGGCCACCGTGTAGGGCGAAGCGAGAAAGACCTGCGATTCCAAATGCCCCATTCGCCCCGGGAAGTTGCGGTTCGTGGCGCTGATGCATTTCAGCGGCTTGTTCATCCGCCCAAACGTGTCGGCCGGCCCCCCGAGACACGCGGCGCAGCCGGGATTCTCCGTGAGTTGCACGCCGGCCTGCACCAACACGTCCCAGACGCTCTGACCGTTCCACTGCGTCGCCCGCAAATCCTGCACAACCTCCGGTGTGGCCGGTACGCCGAAGGTGTCAATTTTGACCTGCCGGCCTTTCACGATGCGGGCGAACGCGAGAAAATCACTCGTCTTGCCGCCCGTGCAAGAGCCGATGTAGGCGCGGTCGAGGGTGATGTGTTTCAACTCGCGCGCCAGCTTGCGCTGACCGGGATCCGGGTGACAGGCCACTGTCGGTTCCAGCTTTGTCAGATCAAACTTCTTGTCATAGACAAATTTCTGGTCGGCGTCGCAGAAGACCGGCTCGTAACTGGTTTTCGTTCCGTTGGCGCGGGTCCGGTCGTCCACGTAGGCGAAGGTTTTTTCGTCCGGCTCGAAGATTCCGTTTTTCCCGCCGGCTTCGATCGCCATATTCGCCATCGTCATCCGGTCATCCATGGAAAGCGCCTTGGCGCCGGGACCCTGAAACTGCATGGCCCGGTAGGTCGCCCCGTCGAACCCGATGTCGCCGATGCAGTGCAGAATCACGTCCTTGGCCATCACGCCCGGCTGCAACTCGCCTTCCAGCCAGAAGCGCATCGTTTCCGGCACTTTCAACAGCAGCTTGCCGGTGCCGAGCACAAAGCCGGCATCCGTGTTGCCGATGCCGGTGGCGAACTCGCCAAACGCCCCGGCCATGCAGGTGTGGGAATCCGTGCCGAGCAGAATCTCACCGGGCCGCGTATGACCTTTGGCCGCGAGCGCCGTGTGGCAGACGCCGGCGTATTTCGATCCGTACTGGCGTTTCAGGTTGCCCTTGACCGGGTCGAACACCCAGTGGCCGTCCGCGTCGTCAATCACGTCGTAGAAATAGATCAGCCCCTGTTCCTTCACGAACTCGCGGAGAATGTCCACGTTGCGATTCGATTTCGAGTCCGCGGTGAAGATGTAGTGGTCGGGAATGATCACCACCTTGCGCGGGTCCCAGACCCGGGCGTCCTTGCCAAACTCGCGCTGGAACACGCCAATGGTGCCCGGCCCGCACACGTCGTGGGTCATCAACACATCCACCTGCACCCAGACATTGTCGCCGGGCTGAACGGATTTTTTGCCCGCCGCGCGGGCCATGATTTTCTCGGTCAGCGTCACGCCGGGCACCATACACAAAGCCCCCCGCCCGCGCAATCCCGCTGCCGGTTCAACTCGCGGCGGCCTCGATCAGGCGTACCATCGTTTCATAATTGGCCAGCGTCGTCGGTGAGATGGTGCGGCCGTAGGGGGCGGCCGACGGCATGAGAACAAAGCCCTTGCCCGGCCCGCTCGTGCCGTCGCGCAAGGTTTGCGCCACCACCTGTTCAAACTGCGCCGGCGGCAGGTTCTCGATGTCGGTAATCTCCAGGTTGCCAAACAACACCAGATCGCGGCCGTACTCGCGCCGCACCTCGGCCAGCGGCACATCACCTTGCGGCGGTGGCTCGAGCGGATCCGTTGCGTCGGCCCCCATCGCCACGAAATACGGCAGCAACCGCCGCACGCGCCCGTGGCAATGCACCCGCGCGAACCCGCCCCAGCGGCGGATGGTGGCGATCATCGGCCCGGTATAGCGCACCACGTATTCCTCAAACAACCGCGTCGGCAGAAACGGCTCGCTGGCATACTCGGGACCGTAAATCCGCCAGAGATGACCGGGGAACTGCTCCGCGACGAGGGCGGTGCGCCGGTGCAGCAGGCGGGCAAATCGCTCCAGCAGGCGATGGAACAACGCCGGCTCGGTGAACGCCAGCAACGTGTAATCCTCCATCGAAAACAACCCCGCCGCCAGACACAACGGGTCCGGCGTGTCCACCATCACAATCCCGCGCTCGCCCAGCCGCGTCTCTTCCGCCCAGAGATTGGCGACGGAAATCTCCTCCTGCTCCTCCGGTAATTCCAGATACGCCAGCACATCCTCCCGGTCTTTCAGCAAATGCTCCAGCGTCCAGACCGTGTCCACCCCCGCATCGCGCCGCGTCAACGACGTTAGCGTCCGCCCGCCGATGCGGATCGTCGTCCGTGTGAACCGCGCCGCGCCTTCCAAATGCGTCTCCGTGGTCACCGCCGGATTCGGTGGCCGCTGGATGACCGGGCTGCGCATCCAGATCAGATCGGTCTGCTCCTCGGCCAACCGCAACAACGGCTGCCAGTCCGGCGCGTTGTAAATGTTGAACGGGTCGGGATCGGCCGGGTCCACCGCGAACCCGCCGATCTCGTAGAAGCTGACCGCCGGCCGATCCACCGGCTGGCCGCGCAACGTCGCCAGCAACCGTTCGCGCCGCGTCACGGGATCACGTGCCGCGCCGGGAATTGCCGGTCAAACTCCTCGTCCGGTGCCGGCGCGTGATAGGTGCTGATCAGACTGTAGCGGTCCTGACCGGCGCGGTTCTCGCAGGACCCGTGCACCAGCCGGTCGGAAAAGAAAATCGCGCTGCCGCGCGGCACCTCGCAAATCACCTCGTCGGCGGCCGGCCACGTCCGCTGCGGGATGACGTTGAGGAACTCGCCGTTGGTGGCGCGCATGTCGCTGGTGGCCGCCGCCCAATCCTGCCGGTGACTGCCCCGCACCACCACCAGCGCGCCGTTGGCGGCGCGGACGTCGTCGAGCGCAATCCACACCGACAACTTCGGTCGCGTTCCGCGCCAGTAAAACGCGTCAATGTGCCAGGGGGTGGCGAAGATTTGCGCAGCAGACTTGAACACGATCTTGTCGCTGAGGAATGCAATCCCGCCCGGCATCAACCCCCGCAGCACCGCCACGATTCGCGAATCGTCGGCGTATTGCCGAAACAGCGGGCTGACCACCGACGCGCCGACGTACACCGTCGCCCGCGCCGGCGCGTGGTCGCGCAACACCGCCACCGCCTCCGCCTTCAGCCGCTCGCATTCCGCCTCCGTCAACAACCCCGGCACGACGCAATATCCGTCGCGCGCGTACAGCTCGGAAAGATTTGAGTGCATGGCGTTGTTTTACTACGGTGCGCAGCGCGAGGCGTTAGCCAAAATTGCCAAACATGTCGCCGATTTCTGCACCGCCCATCCGCGACATCCTGCTGGTGGCCCGCTTTGTCCGAACCCGGGCCGGTCAGTCCTTCGAAGCCACTTCGTTGCCCGGTCACCTGCTTCACCTCGTCGTGGACGGCGTCGTCGAACAGGAATGTAACGGTCGCCAATACCTCCTGCGGCGCGGCGATCTGATGTGGTATCACGAGGATGAACTGGTTCGCGGCACGGTGCGGGGCGCGCCGTGGACGTTTTACAGCGTGAATTTTCTGGCGCCCGCGGTGACGCCCCCGCCATTCGAAGCGCGTCTGTTCCCCAACCAACTCGGCTTGCGACCGTGGTTTGCCGAACTGCTCGAGGTCTGGCGCGCCGCCGCCCTGCCGCCGCTGGTCCGCCAATGCCGCGCCCACGCCGCCCTGCTGCGCATCCTCGCCGCCCTGCCGCCGGGCGCGACGCAACCGGTCGCGACAGACCCGCGCGCCCGGCTGTGGTGGGATTTGGAGACGAAGATCCGCCGCGACCTGCGCCAGCCCGTCCGCCTCGCGCAACTGGCCGCGTGGGCCGGCACCAGCCCGGCCACGGTGGCCCGCGCCTGCCGCTACGCGGTGGGCGTGCCGCCGTTGAAACGGGTCAAACAAATCCGACTCAGTCTCGCCCGCGGTCTGCTGCAGCGGTCCGCGCTGGCGGTGAAAGAAATCGCCGCCGAAACCGGCTACCCGCGCGTCCACGAATTCTCGCGCGACTACCGCAAACATTTCGGCCACCCGCCCACCGTCGAACGCCGCGCCCCGCCGAAGTTATCGTGACCGGCCCGGCCCAAACCCGGCGCGCGCACCACCGGCTTTCCCGCCGCGCGCCGGTGTGCTACACCGAATCGCGATGGCTGACTCGTGGCTCTTGTTGTCGTCCCCGCCCGGCCCGGCGCCGTGGAACATGGCGGTGGACGAGGCGTTGCTGCAGACCGCGCCCGCGCGCGGCCGGACCCTGCTGCGGGTGTATTCGTGGACCGAACCGGCGGTCAGTTTCGGTTACTTCCAGAAATTCCCCACCCCGCTGGCCCGCCGGTACGTCCTCGTGCGCCGGCCGACCGGCGGCGGCGTGGTCTATCACGGCGCCGACACCACGTACACCGTCATCGCCCCGGTCGGTCATCC
>CAZHLM010000035.1:616-13425 GCA_964533295.1 uncultured Verrucomicrobiota bacterium | reverse complement strand
GCCCTGTGCCGGGGATTCACGGAGAGCCTCGGCGTCGTGTTTGAGCCGTATGAACTCTCCCCCGCCGAGCGCGAGCTGGCCGCGCGGTTGACGGCGGAAAAATACGCCACGCCAGCCTGGAACCAGCGAATCTTATGACCATTTCGACGACCCTCAGCACGCACGACAAGGCGCTCCAAATCAATCTCGACCCGGCCAAGTACGGCGCGTTCGCCGAAATCGGCGCCGGTCAGGAGGTCGCCCGCTGGTTTTTCCGCGTCGGCGGCGCGGCCGGCACGGTGGCCAAAACCATCTCGGCCTACGACATGGCGGTCAGCGACGCCATTTACGGCCCGGCCGACCGCTACGTCAGCCGCCAGCGATTGCAGGCGATGTTGACCTACGAGTACGACCTGCTGGTGGAACGACTCGACCGCGCCCGCGGCGAGCGCACGGAGTTTTTCGTGTTTGCCAACACGATGGCCACCCGCAGTTTTTCCCGGCGCGACGACGGCCACGGCTGGATGGGCGTGCGCTTCCAAGCCGCTCCGCGGGCGCCGGCCTCCGAAATCATCCTCCACGTGCGGATGCTCGACCCCGAAACGACCCGCGAACAGGAAGCGATTGGGATTCTCGGCGTCAACCTGCTGGCGGGCGCGTTTTACCGGCGCGACAATCCCGCCGCGATCATCGCCGCGCTGCGGGACGGACTCACCCGTGAGCGGATTGAAATTGACCTGATCCAGTTCAGCGGCCCGGCCTTTGCCGGGGTGGACAACCGGCTGATGAGCCTGCAACTGGTCGAACAACAATTCACCGACGCGACGATTTTCAACGCCGCCGGCGAGGTGATCCAGCCGGCCGAGTTGCTGTACAAAAAACCGATCCTGATCGAACGCGGCAGTTTCCGGCCGATCACGAATCTGACGCTGGCCATCCTCGAAAACGCCCGCGCCCGCTTCGCCTGCGCCGAACCGCCGGTGGTGTTGCTGGAGATGACGCTGCGGCAGTTGCAGACGGGCGACCGGATTGATCACGGTGATTTCCTCGCGCGGGCCGACACCCTCGGCGCGCTCGGCCACACCGTGATGATCTCCAATTACCTGCGCTACCACCGGCTCGTGAGCTTCCTGCGCCGGCTGACGGCCCAGCCCATCGGCTTCGCCATGGGCTTGCGCAACATCCGCGACCTGTTCGATGACCGCTACTACACCGACACCCCCGGCGGCATCCTGCAGGCGCTCGGCCAGTTGTTTCAGGGCGACGTCAAACTCTACGTCTGCCCGGCGATTGACCCGGCCCAGGGGCTGATCATCAACCCCGAAAGCCACACCGTCCCGTCCCACGTCCATCATCTCTACGCCCATCTGCTGGAAAACCACTTCGTCGAGACCATCCCCGTGGACCCCGACCTGCTCGCGATCTACTCGCGCGATGTGATCCAGCAAATCCAGGCCGGCGACCCCCGCTGGCAACGCGCCGTCCCCGCCCCCGTCGCCGCCCTCATCCAACAGCGCCACTATTTCGGTTGCCCGTGATGGCGTCGGGAGCGACCGCCCGTTTCACCTCGGTGTGCCATTTCCAGAGGAAGTAGATGGCGGGATAGACGAGCAGTTCCATCAGGAAACTGGTCGCCAGCCCGCCGGCCAGCGGGGCGGCGACGCGTTTCATCATGTCGGCGCCGGTGCCGGTGCTCCACAAAATGGGCATCAAGCCGATGAAGGTCGTGCCGACGGTCATCATCTTCGGGCGGATGCGTTTGACGGCGCCGTGAATGACGGCCTCGATCAAGTCGTGCCGGTTGCGGAGTTTGCCTTTCGCTTTCGCGTCGTCGTAGGCGAGGTCGAGGAACATCAGCATAAACACGCCCGTCTCGGCGTCCAGTCCCATCAACGCGATCAGGCCGACCCAAACCGCGATGCTGATGTGGAAATCCAGCCACCACAGGAACCAGACCGCGCCGACCACGCTGAACGGCACCGCCAGCAGCACCACCAGCGTCTTGAACAGGGACTTCGTGTTGACGTAGAGCAGAATCAGAATGAGCAACAGGGTGACCGGCAGGATCAGTTTCAGACGTTGTTTCACGCGCTCCATGTTCTCGTACTGGCCGCTCCAGACGAGGGATGTGCCGGTGGGCAGGCGGAGTTTGTCGTGCAGAATCTTTTTGGCCTCCTCCACGTAACGACCCACGTCGCGGCCGGCCACGTCCACAAAGACGTAACCGGCCAACAATCCATTTTCATTGCGGATCATCGCCGGGCCGGTAACCAGTTTGATTTCGGCCAGTTCCCGGAGCGGAACGTGGACATCGCCCATTTTGGCGGCGACGAGAACGCGGCCGAGTTGGTCGAGGTCCTGGCGAAGATCGCGCGGGTAGCGGACGTTGACGGTGTAACGTTGACGGCCTTCGATGGTCGTGGTGACGGTTTCGCCGCCAATCGCGTTCATGACGGTCTCGTGGAGGTCGTTGACGGTCAGACCATACCGCGCCAGCGCGAGCCGGTCGGGAATGAAGTCCACGAAATACCCACCGGCCGCGCGCTCGGCGAAAATGCTCCGCGTGCCGGGCACGGCGCGGAGGAGGGATTCGATTTCGCCGCCGATGCGTTGAATCTCGTCGAGGTTGTCGCCGAGGATTTTGATGCCGATGGGTGTGCGGACGCCGGTCGAGAGCATGTCAATGCGGCCCTTGATCGGCATCGTCCACGCGTTGACGTTGCCGGGGATCTGCAGCGCGGCATCCATCTCCGCGATGAGTTCCTCGTAGGAGATGTGCTCCGGCCAGATTTGACCGAGCGGCTTTTTGAGCCAACCGGGCGCCCAGTGGGAATACCAGCGTTCTTTCGGACGCCATTGTTCCTTCGGTTTGAGCACGACGACCGTCTCCATCATCGAGAACGGCGCGGGATCCGTCGCGGTGTCGGCCCGGCCGGCTTTGCCGTGGACGCTGACGACTTCCGGGAATGATTTCAGCACGCGATCCTGAAGCTGCAAGAGTTGCTTTGCCTGCGTTACCGAGATGCCGGGCACGGTGGTGGGCATGTAGAGGATCGTCCCCTCGAACAACGGCGGCATGAACTCCCGGCCGAGTTTCATGTAGACCGGCACGGCACTGAGCGTGATCAGCACAGCGACGCTGATCGTCTGCCACGGATACCGGAGCACGAACCGGCACGGGCGGTCATAGAGCTTAAAGAGCAACCGACTGATGGGATGCTGTTCTTCCGCGTAGTATTTCCCGACAACCATCGCACTGAGAACCTTGTTCTTCAGCGGTTCATACCGGGCAAAGAGCATCCGCACGGCCGGATCAAGCGTCACCGCCAACACCGACGCCAGCAACATCGTCAGCGTTTTGGTATAGGCCAGCGGCGAGAAGAGCCGGCCTTCCTGGTCCACCAGCGTGAATACCGGCAGGAACGACACTGCGATCACCGCCAGCGACAGAAACACGCTCGGCCCGACCTCCATCAAGGCCTGAACGCGCACGTCATGAAAATTGCCGGGCTTGCCGGCGGCCTGCCAGTGCTCGATTTTCTTGTAGGCGTTCTCCACCTCGACAATCGCGCCGTCCACCAGCACGCCGATGGAAATCGCGATGCCGGCCAGGCTCATGATGTTCGACGTGATGCCCAGCAGATACATCGGGATGAACGCCAGCAACACCGAGATCGGAATCGTGATGATCGGCACCAGCGCGGACGGGATGTGCCAGAGGAAGAACAGGATCACGCAACTGACCACGATCATCGTCAGGGTCAACTCGTGCGTCAGGGTGGCGATGGATTCGCGGATCAAACCCGACCGGTCATACGTGGTGACGATCTCCACCCCCGCCGGCAAGGAGGGCTTGAGTTGTTCGAGCTTGGTTTTCACCCGCTCGATCACGTTCAGTGCGTTCTCGCCGTGGCGCATCACGACGATGCCGCCGACGGTGTCGCCCTCGCCGTTGAAGTCCGCGACGCCGCGGCGCATCTGCGGGCCGACCGCAATGTCGGCCACGTCCCGCAACAAGACGGGCGTGCCGGTCGGGCCGGTTTTCACGACGACGTCGCCGAGCGCGCCGGTATCCTGAATATACCCCCGCGCCCGCACCATGTATTCCCGGCCGCTCCACTCGATCAACCGGCCGCCGACCTCGTTGTTGCTGTTCCGGATCGCGGTCGTCACGTCCATCCACGACAGTCCCAACATCTGCAACGTCACCGGGTTTACCGTGACCTGATACTGCTTCTCGAACCCGCCGAAGCTGGCCACCTCCGACACGCCCGGCACGCTCTGGAGGGCATACCGCAGATTCCAGTCCTGATACGACCGCAACTCGGCAAGGCTGTGTGTGCCGGTGTGGTCCACCAGCGCGTATTGAAACACCCAACCCACGCCGGTCGCGTCCGGCCCGAGTGCCGGTTTCACGCCGGGCGGCAGCGCGACCGACTGCAGGTATTCCAGCACGCGCGACCGCGCCCAATACATGTCCGTGCCGTCCTGGAAAATCACATACACATAGCTGAACCCAAAATCCGAGAACCCGCGGATCGCCTTCACCTTCGGCGCGCCGAGCAGGGACGTGATGATCGGATACGTGACCTGATCCTCGATGATGTCCGGCGACCGATCCCATCTCGTGAACACGATCACCTGCGTATCGGATAGATCCGGAATCGCATCGAGCCGGATGTGATTCAGAAGATAAATCGCATACGCCACCGCCGCCGCCGTCAGCGAGATGACCAGCAGCCGATGATGCGCGCTGAACCAGATGACGCGCTGGACGAGGGTCCGTTTTTCAGGTGTCGGGGTCGGGTTCAATGTTGATGTCCGCTCATGCCAGACAAGGCGGCCTTCAACTGCGACTCGGAATCCACGAGGAAGTTCGCGCTCGTCACCACCGCGTCACCGGCGTTGAGGCCCGTCTTCAATGGGAACCACTCGCCGCTGCGCGGACCCAGTTCGACCTCGACCGGCATGAGCCGTCCTTCGCCCTCGTCCCGAAACGCATACGTCTTCGCGCCGGTGCGCATCACGGCGGACTCAGGAATCGCGAGCGACCGCCCCCGCGACACGCGCATCGTCACGGTCCCGAGCATGTCCGGGCGGAACCGCAACTCCGCGTTGGGAATCTCCAGGCGCGCCTTCACCGTCCGCGTCCGCGGATCGAGCATCGGACTGACGAAGACCACCTGGCCGGTCACCGTCTGACCGCCGGCCACCAGTTCCGCTTCGGTTCCCACCGCCACGGTCACGGGATCGGAGGCGAACCACTCCGCCTCCGCCCAGATCGTCGTCAAATCGGCGATGACAAACAGGGCTTCGTCGGCCGTAATCCGCTGCCCGGGCAACACGTGACGCTCGATCACATAACCGGCCACCGGCGCGCGCAGCGTGTTGCCATCGAACCCCAACCGCTCCAGCCGCCGCCGGGCGCTGTCCCCGCCGATGGCGAGCTCCCGCTGCGCGGTGAGCAGTTCGGGACTGTAGATCGTCAGCAACGGCGCGCCCCGCTCGACGAATTGGCCGGTGGTCACGTGCAACGTTTCCGCCCATCCCTCGACGCGGGCCGTGACGCGATACAGCCCGGTCTCGGCCGGCACCACGCGCGCCGCGGCGCGGATCTCGTGCGTCAGTTCGCGGGATTCTACCGTGCCGAGGGTCAGGCCGATGCGGTGCCGGACCTCGGGAGAAATCGTCACGGCGGCCAGGCCGCTGACCGTGCTGTGGCCGGCGTGTTCATTCTGCGAACCCGCCGGCACCAGATTCATGTTGCAGATGGGACAGGTGCCCGGCTTGTTGGCGGTGATCTGCGGATGCATCGGGCAGAAATACGTCGCGCCTATCGGAGCGGGCGCCGCCTTGACCGGCTTGGCTGGGGTTTCCTTGGGCAAAAGTTTCATCCCGCCGCACCTGGCGCACTCGGCATTCGGATCGGTGCCGGTGACCTCGGGATCCATGGGACACCAGTACGTTGGCGGTGCCGGCTGGTCGTGCGATCGGGAGCAAGCGGCCAAGATGACCGCCATCACGAGCAGGAGTATCGGTTTCATGGCATGTCCTTCGGAATCAGTCCGGTTGAAATCTCAAACTCGCCCCACGGCGCGGCGATGGCGTCGAGTTTCGCGTGCGCCTTGCCGGCGGCGGCGCGGGCGCGTTCGTGCTCCAGTTGGGCGTCGCGCCAGACTTTCTGGGCTTCGAGCACTTCCAGAAACGTGGCGTTACCGGCTTCGTAGGCGGCGCGGGAGGCTTCGATGAGTTGCCGGGCTTGCGGGAGAAGTTTGTCCTCGTACAGGTTGACCAGCCGCATGGCCGATTCGGTCTGGGTGTAGAGTTCCTTGATTTCGACCATGGTCAGGTTGACTTCGTTGTCGAACTCGGCTTGCGCCATCGCGAGATCAGCCTTGGCCTCTTGTTGCTGCGCCCGGTATTTGCCGCGCCAGAGCCACGGGAAGTTGAGGGCCACGCCGGTATCGTATTCCTGGATGCCGCTGCGACCGTTGAGTTGCCGGGCTTCGACGCGGAACTCGAAATCGGGCGCGTTCTCCAGTTTCGCCACGCGCAGACCAGCTTCCCGGGCCTGGACGGCGCGCCGGAACGACATCAGAATGCAGCAGAATTGCCGGGCCTGAGACTGCAAGTCCTCCAATTTCATCTCCAAAGCCGGCACGGTGGGCGAATGTTCGACGCGGCGGACCGTGGAGGGATCGGCGGCGAGCAGTTTGTTGACGACGGCCTGCGCGACGGCGACTTCGCGTTCCATCGTCGTGACGCTGTTGGCCATCTTTGCCAACTCCATTTCGGCGCGCAGCACATCGGCCTGCGAGCCGTTGCCGGCTTCGTACCGGGCGCGGGCGGTCCGGACAAGTTGCTCCATCAGTTGCCGGCTTTCGGCCATCAACGCCGCCGTGCGTTGCGCCAGCCACAAATCCCAGTGCGCGGCGATGACCTGCCCGCGCAGCGACCGGACCAGTTCGAGATACTGAAAGCCGGTCACCTCCGCTTCGAGTTGGGCGACCGACGCTTTGGCGGCGCGTTTGCCGAACCACGGGATTTTCTGGCTCAGCATCCACTCGGCGTCGGCGTAGGAATTAAACCGCGTGGAGTCGCGTTCGACATCCACGCCGATCATCGGGTCTTCGAGCGCGCGCGCTTGGGGCACTTTTTGTTTGGCCGCTTCCCATTTCTGTTTCGCGGCGGCCAGTGCCGGATTCTTCGCCAGCGCCGTGGCGATCCAATCATCGAGCGTCTCGGCGTGGATGGGCGGGATCGCGAGCACGAGGAGGAGAAAAAGCAAGAGGCGGCTCATGGCTGGGCCGGGGGGTACATGTTGCAGAGTTGCTGGTGGATCAGCGCGGCGTAGCGGACGCGCTGGTCGGGCGTGAGAACTTCGCGGACGCGCAGGATGTGCTGCAACGTGGCATGCTCGACTTCATTGGCCGCCGCGCACATCTGGCTGACGGCGGCTTCGGCGGCCGGCAAGTCCACGGTCGGCTGGCCGAGCACTTCGCTCAAGCCGAACCTGGCGTCGCAATGTTTCGCGCAACTGGCGTTGACCGCCGCCCGGTAATCCTCCGCCAGCTTGTTGATCTGCGCGGTTTGCTCGGGAGTGAGCCGCAATTCCCGTTGGAGCCAGGCGGCATCGTGCAGATTCACCGGTGGTTGACGGCTGAACCACCGGCTCATGCCGAACGAGACCAACGCCGCCAAGATCACTGAAATCAAAACGGTTTTCATCGGTACCCACCCGTGAGTTTCAAGTAACTGCCCGCGAGGGAATCAGGTGCCAGGAACGTGGTAGGGGGCTGGGAAAACCCCGGCGCCACTTTTCGACCGCTCCAGGTCCCGACCACCACCGCCACGGCGACCGCCGCACCCACGGACGCCCATGACGGGAGCCACCCCGCCCCGCGATTGACTGGGGTGGGTTCCGCAAGACGAATCCGTCGCCGCACATCCACGGCAAAAGCCGGTCGCGGTTCCAAGTCGCGCCACTGCCGGAGCAGCCGGTGCAGTTGCTCATCGTGCTGGCTCATCAACCAGTACTACGTCGCCGCCCAAAAAATCCCTCGCAGTTTCTCAGCCGGCACCGCAAACGTCGTTGCCTGAGATAAACCGCCGTCGCTATACTTCGAGCAATGATCGCAACGGAGTTCCTCAACCGCGGCGTGTGGCTCGATCTCGAAACCGGTGCGCAGAAACTAAATGCGCTGGGCGGTTTTCTCCGAGACGCGGCGCTTTGCGAGACTGACCCCGCTCGCCTCGGCGCAGCTCTGAACCACCTCGACGCCGTGGCCGCGCAAGCCGAGTTCGTCGCCGGCCACAACCTGCTGGCGCATGACCTGCCGTTTCTCCGCGAACGATTTCCGCGCCTGCGATTGCTCCAATTGCCGGTGGTGGACACGCTGTTGCTGTCGCCGCTGGCGTTTCCGCAAAACCCGTATCACCGGCTGGTGAAAGACTACAAGCTGGTCCGTGATGCGGTGAACGATCCGCTCGCCGACGCCCGCTTGGCGGCGACGTTGGGCGGGGATGAGTTCGTCGAGTTTGAGAAACGTGCCCAGACATTGCCGGAGTTGACGCGGTTCTGCCGGCGGGCGTTGACGAGCGCGCGATTGCCGGTTGAAGCCCGTCGAGGGTTCGCGATGTTCTTCGACGCAGTCGGTGTGCCGGTCGTGGAGGACGGCGGCATCGGGTTGTTGTTCGCGGCCGTTGTGGGAGAGCGTGTGTGCTCAGCGGCGCTGGCGGAGTTGTTACGACTCAACCCCGGCGAGGAACTGGCCGCGCCCGCCGCAGCATACGCTGCCACCTGGATTACGGTCGCCGGCCACAACTCGGTGCTGCCGCCATGGGTGCGCCATCAGTTTCCGGAAACCGGTCAGTTGCTCGATCTGCTCCGGGGACGCGGTTGCGCCGATGACGGGTGCGCGTATTGCCGGCAGGCGCACAATCCGGTCGAGCAACTTCGGAAATATTTTGGGTTTCCGCAGTATCGCCCCGCGCCCGCCGCACCGGACGGCGGAAGTCTGCAGGAACAAATCGTGCGAGCGGGCATGGCGGGGCAACCCCTGCTGGCGATCCTGCCCACCGGCGGCGGCAAATCGCTCTGCTATCAGGTGCCGGCGCTGGCGCGGCATTTCCAACGCGGCAGTCTCACGATCGTCATCACGCCGTTGCAGGCGTTGATGAAGGATCAGGTGGACAATCTGTTCGCCAAAACCGGCCTGCCGTTGGCGGGGGCGTTGTCTGGGATGCTCACGCCGCCGGAACGCGGCGACACGCTGGAACGGGTCCGGCTCGGCGACATCGCGTTGCTCTACGTCGCGCCGGAGCAGCTCCGCAACAAATCGTTCCGCGACTGCATCCAGCAGCGCGAGATCGGCGCGTGGATTTTCGATGAGGCGCATTGTTTGTCGAAATGGGGACACGATTTCCGGCCCGATTACCTGTACGCCGCGCGGTTCATCCGGGAACTTGCGGCGGCGCAACAGATGGAGTTGCCGCCGGTCATGGGGTTCACCGCCACCGCGAAGCGCGATGTGATCGAGGAGATCGTCGCGCACTTCCAGACGGAGCTGGGGCAGGAGTTGACCGTCTTCAACGGCGGCACGGAGCGCGCGAACCTGCAATTCGCCGTGCAGAGCGTGAGCGCGCCGTTGAAGTGGGAGCGGGTGGATGCGTTGCTGCACCTGAATCTCGACGCCGACCCCGCCGGCGCGGCGGTGGTGTACAGCGCGACCCGCTCCGGCGCGGAGAAGCTGGCGGAGTATCTCGCCACGAAAGCATGGCGCGTGAAGGCGTTCCATGCCGGCCTGAACCCCGCGGAGAAGCGCGACATCCAGGAATCGTTTCTGCGCAACGACCTCCGCGTGATCTGCGCGACCAACGCCTTCGGCATGGGCGTGGACAAAGAAAATATCCGCGTCGTCATCCACGCTGACATTCCCGGCTCGGTGGAAAACTACCTGCAAGAAGCCGGCCGCGCCGGCCGCGACCGGCAAACCGCGCAGTGCATCCTGCTCTACGACCCGCAAGACATCGAACGGCAATTCAGCCTCGGCGCAAGCTCGGAACTGAGCAAGCGGGAGGTGCTGGAAATCCTCAAGGCCATCCGCCGCGCCCGCCGCAACCGCGACGGCGAAGTGGTCATCACCACCGGCGAGTTGTTGCGCGATCAAGAGTTGCACGTGGAATTCGACTCCGCCGACCGGCAGGCGGACACGAAGGTCAAGACGGCCATTTCGTTGCTCGAACAACGCGGGTTCATCGAACGCAACGAGAATCGCACCAACGTCTTTCAAGGCCGGCCACTGGTGCGGTCGCTGGCGGAAGCGCGCGAGAAGATGGCGCGGCTGAACTTGCCGGCCCCGCGACAGGAACAGTGGGAGAAGATTCTTTACCGGCTGTTCAACACGCCGCCGGACGAAGGGTTCAGCGCCGATAGCCTCGCGGAAGCCCTGGCGGTGCGGGAAACAAACGAGGTTCTCAAAATCCTCAACGAGATGGTCGAAGCCGGTCTGCTCAAGCGCGATATGCTGTTGACGGCCTTCGTCAAGCACGGCGGCCCGAAGTCGCCGCGCCGGCAGTTCGAAAAAGTGTGCGCGTTGGAGGAGGCTTTGCTGAAAGTGCTGACGGAGGAGGAACCGGACCCGACCGGCTGGTTGCACGCGCATCTGCCCCGCTTGAATCAGCGGCTGGCCGAGGCCGGCCACGCCAGCATACCGGCCACCGTCACCAGCCTGCTCCGCAACCTCGCGTTTGCCGGGCGCGGTTTCGGCGCACCGGCCGTGCTGGAATACCGGGCGGTCAGCCGCGAGCAAGCGCGCGTGAAACTCAATCACGATTGGCCGGTGCTGCTCGGCCTGGCCCAGAAACGCCGCGCGGTGGCCGGTATCATCTTGAGCGTGCTGACCGGCAAGATTCCCGCCGCCACACCGGTCGCCGAGGAATGTCTGGTCGCGTTTTCCGCCGACGAGATCAACGCGGCCTTGAACGCGGACCTGGTGTTGGCCGGGCAGTTGCGCGACCGGCAGGCCGCCATCGAACACGCGTTGTTGTTTCTGCACGAACACCACATCATCATCCTCCAACAAGGATTGGCCGTGTTCCGCCAGTCCATGACCATTCGCGTTCAACCCGACGCTTCCAGCCGGCGGTTTGCCGCCACTGACTACGATCCGCTCGCGCAGCACTACGACCAGCGCGTTTTTCAGGTTCACGTGATGCACGAGTACGCGCGGCTCGGACTGGAGAAGGTCAGCCGCGCCCTGGAATTGGTGCTGGCCTACTTCTCGATGGATCGCAAGGAATTCATCCAACGATTCTTTCGCGGTCGCCGTGAAGTGCTGGAGCGCGCCACGACCGACGAATCCTACCGGCGCATCGTCGAAGAACTGCAAAACCCCGCCCAACAAGAGATCGTCACGGCCGGCACGGAAGGCAACCTGCTCATCCTCGCCGGCCCGGGCGCCGGCAAAACGCGCGTGGTGGTGCATCGGTGCGCCTATCTCGTGCGCGTCAAACGCCAGCCGGCCGCGTCCATCCTCGTGCTCTGTTTCAACCGGCACGCGGCGCTCGACACCCGCCGGCGATTGTTCGATCTGCTCGGCGCGGAGGGCCGCTTCATCACCGTGCAAACGTATCACGGTCTGGCCATGCGACTGGCCGGCGCGTCGGTCACCGATCGCACCGTGGACTTCGATGAGCTTCTAAATCGCGCGATTGCATTGTTGCGCGGCCAATCGGACGTGCCGGGTCTCGCAGAGGACGAATTGCGCGACCGCTTGCTGGCCGGCTACCGCTACATTCTTGTGGACGAGTATCAGGACATTGACGAACGCCAGTACGACTTGGTGTCCGCGCTGGCCGGGCGGACATTGGATACTGACAGCAAACTAACCATCCTCGCCGTCGGCGACGATGACCAGAATATCTATACGTTCCGCGGCGCAAACGTGGAATACATCCGCCGCTTCCAACACGATTACAACGCCCGAACTTGCCACCTGCTGGAAAACTACCGCTCCTCCGCGCACATCATCAGCGCCGCCAACTGCCTTATCGCGCACAACCGCGACCGGATGAAAACCCGGCACCCCATTGTGCCCAACCGCGCCCGGCTACGCGACCCGGCCGGCGGCGCATGGGAAACACTCGACCCGGTCGCCCAAGGCCGCGTGCAGGTCCTAGACGTGGCCGACGAAGGCGCGCAGGCAGCCGCCGTGCTCGATGAACTCGCCCGCATGCAGAAGCGTCACCCCTTTGATTGGGCCGCCTGCGCCGTCCTCGCCCACAACCACGATGAACTCGCCCCGTTGCGCACGCTCTGCGAAACGCGCGGCATCCCGGTCCGCCGCAGCCTCACCTGTGACAGCGCGTTGCCGCTGACCCGGCTGCGCGAAGTGTGCCGCTCGTTGGATTGGTTGCGCGAACGCCACGGCGCGCTCGTACGCGCCACCGATGTCGCCGCCCAGTTGCCGGCCACCGACCAACCCAACCACTGGCACCGGTTGCTGGCGGATCTGCTGGCGGTGTGGCGCGATGAGACGGAAAACTCCGAACAACCCGCCGCCGCTGTGAGCGACTACCTCTACACCGCGCTGGCCGAAGAACGACGCGAACAACGCATCGGCACCGGCCTGCTTCTCAGCACCGTCCACGGCGCAAAAGGGATGGAATACGACCACGTCGTGATGCTGGGCGGCCATTGGTCGCCCGCCGCCAAAAAGCGGGAGGAGGAACGCCGTCTGTTTTACGTCGGCATGACCCGCGCCCGGCAGACCTTGACGCTGCTGCATCGCCGCGATGCCCCACACCGTTTCATCGAGGAACTCGCCTTG
>CAZHLM010000035.1:0-606 GCA_964533295.1 uncultured Verrucomicrobiota bacterium | reverse complement strand
CTCCCGCGCTGGCCGAAAGCCTGCCGACCGATCTGTTGCGACGCCGCTACACCGTGCTGGGAATGCAGGACATCTTCCTCGACTACGCCGGGCGGCTGGATCGCGCGCATCCCGTTCACTCCGCGTTGACGCGCCTGCAAGTTGGCGACCGGCTCGGATGGAATGACAAACTGGAATTACTGGCCCCGGGCGGAGTCGGCGTGGCCCGTCTCTCCCAAGCCGCCGCATCCGAGTGGCGCGACCGCGTGCCTCAAATCGAAACGATCCGCGTTCTGGCCCTCTGCGCCCGCCATCGCACCGATGTCGAGCAACCGGAGTTTCAGCAACCTCTGCGCTGTGATACGTGGGAGATTCCCATCGTGGAAATCATCTGGCGCGCCCCGCCCCACGGTACAACACCGTCAACACCAACATCGTCAGCAGCATGTCGGTGAGGATGCCGACCTGCAAACCCTCCAGCGGCACAACGCCTATTACACCGACGAAATCCTCAATTACCTCCGCGCCGAGCCGATCATCGGCAACTGCTATTTCTGGAGCGCGCCGCACCAGCCGTTTGTCCTGCCGGTGCGCGTGGCCGATTTTGAATCCGTCTGCCAGAAACCG
>CAZHLM010000034.1:31905-34103 GCA_964533295.1 uncultured Verrucomicrobiota bacterium | reverse complement strand
CCGCGAGCGGAGTGTCACGCCCCGCCTCGCGGGGACGCTCGGCCCACCGGCTTTTTTGTCAGGCGCTCTATGTCCCCGGCTTCCCGACCACGCCGGTCCGCGAACTCTTTGGGGACAGTGTGATGCTGGGGAGTTTGCGCTTTGTGTCGTGGCGCTGGTTGCGCCGATGGAAGGAACAAGCCGGTCGGCACCGGGATCGGAATGACTTGGAACATGTGCCGACGCCGAATTAGTCCTTGCGCCGGGCCGGTGGCTTCGGTACTGTGCCGCCCCCTGACGGACAAGAATCATGAAAGCTGACATCCATCCCGAGTACGTGGACGCGATCATTCATTGCGCCTGTGGCAACGTCATCAAGACGCGATCCACGAAGAAAGACATGCACATCGGCATCTGCTCGAAGTGCCATCCCTTCTTCACCGGCACGGCGAAGTTCGTGGACACCGCCGGCCGCGTCGAACGGTTCCAGAAACGGTACGCCAAGAAAACCAAGTAGCGGTCATTTCCGACGGGCACCGGCATTCGCGCGCGGGCCCGTTTTGTTTTTATGGATTTCGCCCCGGCCATTGAGAAGTTTCGCCACCGCGCCGCGGAGCTGGAACACCTGCTCGCCAACCCGGCCGTCTTCGCCGACCAGCGCCGCGCCGGCGACCTCGCCCGCGAACACATCCGCTTGAAAAAACTGCTCGCCGACTACGAGACCTGGCTCGCCGTTCAGCGGCAAATCGGCGAGACGGAGGAACTGATCCAGACCGGCGATGCCGAGATGGCGGAGTTGGCGAAGGGCGAGCTGGCCGATTTGCAGCGCAAACGGGAAGCGGTCACGCGCGACGTGCAGGCGGGACTCGTTCCGCCGGACCCGAACGACTCGCGCAACACGATCATCGAAATCCGCGCCGGCACCGGTGGCGAGGAAGCGGCGCTGTTCGCAGCGGACCTGTTCCGCATGTACTCAAAGTTTGCCGACGCGCAGGGCTGGAAGATTGAGGTGATGGACACCAGCCCGAGCGAACGCGGCGGCTTCAAGGAAATCGTCTTCTCCGTGCTCGGCCAGGATGTGTACAAGAAAATGCGCTACGAATCCGGCGTCCACCGCGTCCAGCGCGTTCCCGCCACCGAGGCGCAGGGCCGGATCCACACCAGCACCGCCAGCGTCGCGGTGCTGCCGGAAGCGGAGGAAGTGGACATTCAACTCAAACCCGAGGACCTCGAAATCACTGTCTGCCGCGCCAGCGGCCCGGGCGGCCAGGGCGTCAACACCACCGACAGCGCCGTGCAGATTCACCACAAGCCGACCGGCGTGATCGTGCGTTGCGCCGACGAACGCAGCCAGCTCAAGAACCGCAACAAAGCGTTGCGCGTGCTGCGCGCCCGCCTGCTGGCCACCCGGCAGGAAGAAGAGACCGCCAAACTGACCGCCGAGCGCCGCAGCCAGATTGGTTCCGGCGACCGCAGCGAGAAGATCCGCACCTACAACTTCCCGCAAAACCGCGTCACCGACCACCGCATCAATCTCACCATCCAAAACCTGCCGGCCATCCTGGAAGGCGACCTGGACGAATTGATCGAGACCCTGATGGCCGACGATCTGACCCGGCGCCTCGCGCTCTCCCAGACCGGAGCGTGATTGTTCCCCGCTGCCTGTGCTACAACGACCGGCGTGACCCGCCGCTTGATTTGCTGCCTGGCCCTGTTCTGGTTCACCACGCTGGCGCGGGGACAGAGCCACGACATCGTCGCGCTCCAAATCACCCTCGACCGGCTGTGGTACTCACCGGGCTGCATTGACGGCAAGTTCGGTCCGGTAACCCAGCGCGCGCTGGCTGCGTGGCAGTCGGCCAACAACCTGCCGGCCACGGGCGCGTTCGATGCCGCGACCGCGGCGGTGTTTCCGGCCAGCCCGCCGTTGTACGTCGAGTACGTCGTCACCACCAACGACCTCGCGCAACTCGGCCGGGCGCCGCCGGATTGGAAAGAGCGGTCGCAGGTGCCGGCGATGGCGTTCGAATCGGTCACCGAGTTGGTGGCGGAAAAATTTCACACGACCGAACGCTTCCTCGGCTGGTTGAATCCCGGCCTCACCAATAAACGGACCACCCTGCGCGCGCCCAACACCGGCGACTGCGAGTACCGGCCCGGCAAGGCCAGCCGTCTCCAGGTAAGTCTGACGGAGAAAACCATCCGCGCGCTCGACGCCA
>CAZHLM010000034.1:24633-31805 GCA_964533295.1 uncultured Verrucomicrobiota bacterium | reverse complement strand
TACGGCATTCACGGCACGCCGCATCCGGAACAGATTGGCAAAACCGAAAGCCACGGTTGTTTTCGCCTCGCGAATTGGAACGCCGAGCGTCTGCTCCACCTCATCACGACCGGCCTGCCCGTCGAGGTCACCGCCGATTAGCCCGCCCGCCCGCCACCGGACGCAACACCGCGCCGAAGAGGCAGCCACAGATTCACACGAATCCACACCGTTACTATCCGTGGCCCATCTGTGTCCATCCGTGGCCGCCACTCCGCCGCCTCCCCGGCCCCACCGAAACCGCCGCGTTCCCGTGCGACATGAACCAACTCTTCGAGGGGTTCCTCGCCGAATTCATCTGCCGCAAACGGCGCGACGTCTGACACGGATGCGCAGGCAGCCAACTTGACGGGACTGCAAATGGACTTTATAAGTGCTTTATGAAGACGCTTACAATCACCGAGGCTAAGAAAAACTTGAGCCGATGGCTGGCCGAAGCCGCTAGCGGCAAGGATGTTGCCATCATCTCGGGCGACAGCATCATTGCGCTGCGCAAGGTGGAGGTCGAACCCGTAGATTACACCTACGCCATGCGCGAGTACGGCGCAACTCCGGCCGAGTTGGATCGCTTCGAGCAGGCGGTGGATGAGCGTTTCCAGCGCGAGAAGAACGAAGGGCGGTTGATGACAGTGGATCAAGTGGAGACGGCTCTTGGACAAGCCCACCCTCAGCGACGCCGTCGTGTTTGAGCGCCTCGGCGCGTTGTCTCGCTCGGAACGCGCCGAGTGTTTGTTGGCCTTGCACGATCTCCGCGAGGCGTTTGGCCGTCCCCATCAGCATACCGGATTAAGCATTCGGAAACTTCGCGCCAAGACCTTCGAGTGTCGCGCCACCATCAAACTCCGGTATCTTTTTGAGAATCGCCCCGAATGTCTCTACGTCTTCGCGCTGGCCGACCACGACGAAGTGCAACGGATGCTGCGCACGGGGATGTTGCAGTAGCCACGGATGCACACCCATAACATCCGTGGCCGCCACTCCGCCGCGAACTGCGCGAGGGCCGGCAATCGCGCGGCTGGACGTTCCACGCCCAAAGCGGCACCCGGTATGTGCGAAGGAACACGGCCACCCATCCAACGCCGTTCGTGTGCAGGTCTGCCCGTAGTGCTTCAGATGAAATTGGAAAAACCGGGGTGGGCTGATAGAGAATCCGGCAACAGAGAAAACCCTCATGGAACCAACCCCCACGCTGTTCGACCGCTGGCAAAACAAACTGTTTGAGAACGGAGCGGCGGCCTTCGCCAAACCGCCCCGCTCCCCTTCTGCAGGCAACACCGAGCGGACCCTCCAACGCCTCGAACACAAGCTCCATCAGCGCGACGAGGCTCTTGCCGATCTCATGCAAGAACACGTCGCGCTGAAAGAACGTCTTGGGGAGAGCTGACCGGCGACCGGACCCCGCACGGCACCCGCGACAGGATTCCGTCGTTGTCGCATCCACGAGATGTCTTTGGTCGAATCAACGAGGATCAGGCGCGCCAAGGGGTTTCCTTCTCGCGCACCGTCAGCAGATCATAGCCGGGAGCAACCGCGCCGGCATACTCCGCGTCGGGCAGGAGCGACTTGAGAAAGCGCCGCACGTTGGCGGCGTGTTCCGCTTCGCGCAAAGCGTCGTCCCGCGCGGCGTTGCGGCTCTTCAGACCGGTCAGCTTCATCACCCGGTTCAAGCGGGCCTCATCGTACTCAGTCGTCGCTTCGATGTGCACACCCTACCCAAGCGCCGGTGAATGTTCAACCGTCATAACCCCGGGGGAACATCTCGCAGGCGTTTGGCGAGTTGATCACGTTGATCGAGCCGGACAAGCGGTTGGGCGCGGCCAACGAGATCAATCCCGAACGCTTTCGGGGATCAAGACGACGCTGCCGGATTTGCGTGAGGAGTTTGGGATTTCGCTTCGGGGGGGGATGACATAGAGTGGTGGGGTGGAATCCAGTTCGGCAACGGCACCGGCTTTGGCGCGGACGATGGGGTTGGGGGCGTTGGTGATGTATGGCGTGGGCGACATGCTGGGGTCGGGGATTTACGCATTGATCGGGAAAGCGGCCGGAGTGATGGGCAATGCGATCTGGCTGGCGTTTCTGGCGAGCATGGCGGCGGCGTTGTTGACGGGGTTGTCGTATGCGTCATTGGGGTCGCGGTATCCGCGCGCGGCGGGCGCGGCGTATGTGACGCAGCGGGCGTTTGGATGGCCGTTCCTCTCCTATGTGGTGGGGCTGGCGGTGATGGTGTCGGGCCTGACTTCGATGGGGACGCAGACACGGGCGTTCACAGGATATTTTACCGGCTTGCTGCCCGAGTTGGCGCCGGTGCCGGTGATGCTGGGGTTTCTTGGGGCGCTGACGTGGATCAATTTTTGGGGGATGCGCGAGTCCACGTGGTTGAACATTCTGTGCACGCTGGTGGAAATGAGCGGGTTGTTGCTCGTCGTCGCCGTGGGGTGCCGGTATTGGGGCGGTGTGGATTATTTGGAAACGCCCACGCCGTTGCAGCCGACATTGGTGCTCACGGGCGCGGTGTTGACGTTTTACTCCTTCATCGGTTTTGAGGACATGATCAACGTCGCCGAGGAGGTGCGGCATCCCGAACGGAATTTTCCGCGGGCCGTCGTCGGGGCGCTGGCGCTGGTCACGGTGCTGTATCTGGCCGTCAGCGTCACCGCGGTTTCGGTGGTGCCGCACGCCGAGTTGAGCGTTTCCAAGCAACCGTTGGTGGACGTGGTTCGCCGCGCGGCGCCGGGTTTTCCGCCGGTGCTGTTTTCGTTGATCGCGTTGTTTGCGATCACCAACACGGCGCTGTTGAATTACATCATGGGTTCACGGATCGTGTACGGCATGGCTCGGCAGGGATTGTTGCCGCGCCCGCTCGGCGCCGTCCACCCGGGGCGGCGGACGCCGCATCGGGCGATTTTCGGGTTGATGTTGCTGGTGACGGCGCTGGTGTTTGTCGGCGACATCTCCGCGCTGGCCGCGGCGACGAGCGCGCTGTTGTTGAGTGTGTTTGTGGTGATCAACGCGGCGTTGATCGTCTTGCAGCGGCGGCCGACGGAGCCGCGCGGAAACTTTGAGGTGTCGCCGCTGGTGCCGGCGGGCGGGCTGGTGGTGTGTCTGGCGTTGTTGACGCAGGTGACGGGTCGGGCGTGGGGGATTGCGGCCGCGTTGGCGGCGGGGATGGCGGTGCTGTATGTGGTCCAGCGTCCGCGGAGCGTGTCGGCATGACCATTCTCGAGGTGATTACGAAGACGACGCCGTTTTTCGAGAAGCACGGTGTCGAGAGTCCGCGGCTGACGATTGAGTTGTTGCTGGCGCAGGTGTTGCAGAAGAAGCGGCTGGAGTTGTACCTGGAGTTTGAGCGCGTGTTGGATGAGGCGACGCTGGCGCGGTTGCGGGAGATGGTGCGGCGGCGGGCGGCGGGCGAGCCGCTGCAATACATCACGGGGGAGGCGGAGTTTCACGGGTGGAAGCTGATGGTGGATCGGCGGGTGTTGATTCCGCGGCCGGAGACGGAGTTGTTGGTGGACGTGGTCGCGGCGCGACGGCCGGCGTCGGTGGTGGACGTGGGAACTGGCAGCGGGTGCGTCGCGGTGGCGTTGGCGAAACTGTTGCCGAACGCGGAGATTCTGGCGACGGACATCAGCGCGGAGGCGCTGTCGGTGGCGCAGGTCAACGCGGCGCGGCATGGGGTGGAAAAAAACGTTCGCTTTTTCGCGGGTGATTTGTTATCTGCCATTCCCAGCAGCGTGCGCGTGGAGGCGGTAGTTTCGAATCCACCGTACATCGCCCGTGGGGATTGGGCGACGCTGCCCAAGGAGGTTCGAGATTTTGAGCCTGCGCTGGCGTTGGCGGCGGGTGAGGATGGGCTCGAAATCATTCACCGCTTGGTCACGGCTGCCGGGCGGGCGCTTGCTCCGACGGGTTTTGTGGCGTTGGAGATCGGGGCTGGTCAACGGGCGGCCGTGGAGCGGTTGTTTGGGGAACACGAATTTGCCGTAGTGGAAGTGGTGAAGGATTTGCAGGGGCATGAGCGCGTGATGGTCGCGCAGCCCTGCCACGCGGTGTAGCGGCGTCCGGTGCGGACGCGATTGGGGAATTACCGCCGAGTCGGCGGTCGCCACACCCGAAACGTCCGAGTTGGAACAAGGAGGTTGTATGGAAAAGCTCATTGTGACCGGAGGGAACCGTCTGCGTGGTTCCGTCCAGATCAGCGGGTCGAAAAACGCGGCTCTGCCCATCATCGCGGCGACGTTGCTGACCGCCGAGCCATGCACGATTCGCGGGGTGCCCAATCTGAGCGACATCCAGTTCATGTGCGAGATTTTGAAATGGCTCAGCGTCAGCGTTCGCCATCACCGCAGCGAGGGAGTGGTCGAGGTGCGCGCGGAACATCCGCTCGGCGTCGCGCCGTACGAACTGGTCCGCAAAATGCGCGCGTCGGTCTGCCTGCTCGGCCCGTTGCTGGCGCGGCTGCATAATTGCAAGGTCTCGCTGCCGGGCGGCTGTGTGATCGGCGACCGGCCGATTGATCAACATTTGAAGGGACTGAAACGGCTCGGGGCGGAAGTCGAAATCCAAAACGGGTATGTCCACGCGCGCTGCGCGGAGTTGACGGGCACGGATGTGTTCATGGGCGGGCGGTTCGGCTCGACCGTTCTCGGCACGGCCAACATCATCATGGCCGCGACGCTGGCCAGGGGCGTGACCTACCTCGAGGGCGCCGCGTGCGAGCCGGAGATTGAGGATCTGTGCGAGTTTCTCATCAAGATGGGGGCGAAAATCAAAGGCGCCGGCAGTCACATGCTCGTCATCGAGGGCGTGGAGGCGCTGCACGGCGCCGACCACACGGTCATTCCCGATCGGATCGAAGCCGGTACGTTCATGGTGGCGGCCGCCATGACCGGGGGCGATGTCGAAATCAAGGGCGCCCGGGCCGAGCACCTCTGCGCCGTGCGCGACAAACTGGAGGAGGCAGGCGCGACCGTGATCCGCAACAACGGTACGATTCGCGTTCAATGCGACGGCCTGCTCAAGCCGGTGGATGTGATCACGATGCCGTATCCGGGATTCCCGACTGACATGCAGGCGCAGATGAGCGCGCTAATGACCATCACGCCCGGCATCAGCGTCATCACCGAGAAAGTGTTTCCGAACCGTTTCATGCACATCAGCGAAATGGCGCGGCTCGGCGCCGATGTCTCCCTGGAGGGCAGCAGCGCGATTGTCAAGGGCGTGCGCGGGCTGAGCGGCGCGCCGGTGATGGCCAGTGATTTGCGCGCCAGCGCCGGGCTGGTGATTGCCGGTTTGGGCGCCGACGGCGAAACGGAAGTCAACCGGATCTACCACGTGGATCGCGGTTACGAGAAGCTCGACCACAAACTGCGCGCCCTCGGCGCGAAAATTGAAAGGGTTGCGGAATGAAAAAGTTGCTTTTTCTCGTCCTCCTGATCGCGCTCGGCTACGGAGCCTACAAGTACATGGAGCAGGTCAAAAACAAGACCGCCGAACGCTCCGACAGCCTGAAACCGAGCGAGAAAGCCCTCAAAGAGATGGATCAGCCGTAGGCCGGTTTCACCCAATCGTAACGCGACCGCGCCCCAACAGCCACCGGGCGGTGGCAGATGGCGGATGCATGGAAAATGCAATTACGGGTTCCGACAAGGCGCTGACGCGCGGTCCGACGGTGGCGGTTGATCCCACGCAGCGGTACGTCATCTCGGTGGCGGAATCGCGGCAGGACGTGCAACTTGCCCAACAGTTGCGCTTCGAGGTCTTTAATATGGAACTGGCCGAGGGGTTGGTTTCCTCCTTCGTCACTGGACGGGACGAAGACCCGTTCGACGACGTCTGCGACCACCTGCTCGTCCGCGAAGTGGCCACCGGCCAGGTCGTCGGCACCTATCGCTACCAGACCGGGTTGAACGCGCTGGCCAAACTCGGCTATTACAGCGAACTGGAATTCGATCTGACCCCCTTCGAACCGCACCGCTGTGAAGTGCTCGAACTCGGCCGCGCCTGCGTCCACGAAGACCATCGCAATTTGCGGGTGCTGGCCACCTTGTGGCGCGGGATTGCCGACATCGCGGCCCGTTACCGGCTGCGTTATCTGATCGGCTGCAGTTCGCTGAACTCCACGCACGGCGGCGAAGGGCTGGCGCTGTACCACCGCCTGGCCGAGCGCCATCTGGCGCCGCCGCCGTTCCTCACGCAACCAAAGCCGCACGCCGTTTGTCCGGCCACCACGCCAATGCCTCCCGCGCCCCGGGTGCCGAAACTTCTGGCCGCGTACCTGTCGCTGGGCGCGTGGATTGCCGGGCCGCCGGCGATTGACCGCGAGTTTGGCACGATTGATTTCCTGACGGTACTCGATCTTCACCAGCTCAACCCCGAGGCGGCCCGCCTCTACCTCGGCTCGCAATGGCAGAAACAACTCGTCGGCTTCTCCGCCTAGCCGGGTTTGGGATTCTCACCGCGTGGGCGCTGGTGGAGTATGCGGCCACCCTTGCCTGGCGGCGCGACGAGACGGCGCGTCTTCTCGGCCAGAGCCGGTGGCTCCACCGGCTGTGCGCGCGACTGGCCCGTCTGCTGGCGCTGCGACTGGAAGTGCGGGGCCGGTTCGACGCGGCGCCGGTCGTGGTCAGCAACCATCTCGGCTATCTTGACATCGTGACGCTGGGCGCGCTCGCGCCGATGCGGTTCGTCGCGAAGGCGGAGGTGCGCCGGTGGCCGTGGTTCGGGTGGCTGGCGCGTTGCGCCGGCACCTTGTTCCTCCCGCGCGAGGACCGGCACGCGATCCGCGAGGTCAACGACCGTCTGCGCGAAGCGGGTCAACGACCGATTCCGATCGTGATCTTTCCCGAAGGCACCAGCACGGACGGCCAACGCGTGCTGCCGTTTCACAGCTCGCTGCTGGCCGTGGCGGCGGAGCAATCGTGGGGGGTGACGCCGGTGCGGATCAGCTATGAGTTGCCGACGGGCGATGCGGAGCAGGAGGTCTGTTGGTGGGGCCGCATGACGCTGGTGCCGCATCTGTGGCGGCTGCTGGGCCACGAGGAAATCCTCGCCACCGTCCGTTGCGGGCGCATCCTGCGGCAGGCGGATCGGAAGGTTCTGGCCGCCGCGTTGCACGCCGCCGTTTGTGA
>CAZHLM010000034.1:0-24533 GCA_964533295.1 uncultured Verrucomicrobiota bacterium | reverse complement strand
TGCGGCAGGCGGATCGGAAGGTTCTGGCCGCCGCGTTGCACGCCGCCGTTTGTGATTTGGGGCACACGGGAACGTCGCCCCGCCGGCACCGCCCGCTCTTCGCCAAGCCGCGCTTCGTCGGCTCCTGAGCGCCCCTCGGCGGTGGCGCCCTCAATTTCCTTGAACTCTGCTCCCGCTCGCCGATACTGCGCCGGGCGTGTTCCAGACACTTTCAGACAAGTTGCAGGGCGTCCTGCGCCAGTTGCGCGGCTATGGGAAGTTGACCGAGAAAAACGTCGCCGACGCGTTGCGTGAGGTGCGGCTGGCGTTGCTCGAAGCCGACGTGAATTACAAGGTCGCGAAGGATTTCATCGAGCGCACCAAGTCGCGGGCGCTCGGCCAGGAGGTGCTCGCCAGTGTCACGCCCGGCCAGCAGATCGTCAAAATCGTCCACGACGAGTTGGTGGCGTTGATGGGCGGGACGGCCGCCGCGACGGCCGCCCCAACGCCGGGCCATTGGATGGTGTGCGGATTGCACGGCGCGGGCAAGACCACGACGGCCGGCAAACTGGCGAAGTGGCTGACCAAGCAGGGGCGGAAACCGATGTTGGTGGCCTGTGATGTGTACCGGCCCGCGGCGGTGGATCAGTTGGAAACGCTCGGCCGGCAACTCGGCATCCCGACGTTTGCGGCGCGCGGGGAGCGGGACGTGGTGGCGATTGCGAAGCGGGCGATGGAGTTTGGCCGGCTCCAGGGCTGCGACCCGGTCATCTTCGACACGGCCGGTCGGTTGCACATTGACGAGGGGTTGGTGCAGGAGTTGGTGCGGTTGCGGGAGGTGATCCAACCGTCGGAAATCCTGCTGGTGGCGGACGCAGCGACCGGGCAGGAGGCGGTGAACATCGCGGAGCATTTCGACAAGGCGCTGGGCTTGACCGGCATCGTGCTGACCAAGCTGGATGGCGATGCGCGCGGCGGCGCGGCGCTCTCCATGCGGGCCGTGACCGGCAAACCCATCAAGTTTGCCGGCGTCGGCGAAAAGCTGGAGGAACTGGAAGCATTTCACGCGGAGCGGATGGCCGGGCGGATTCTGGGGATGGGCGACGTGGTCGGTTTGGTCGAGAAAGCGCAGGAAGCGCTGGATGCCCGGCAGGCCGAGCAGTTGAGCCGCAAGCTGGCCGATCAATCCATGAATCTGGAGGATTTTCTGGCGCAACTGAAGCAATTGAAGAAGCTCGGGCCGCTCGAAAATCTGCTTGGCATGTTGCCGGGAATCGGTAAGATGCCCGACCTTAGTGCGGGCGAGGCGGAGTTGAACCGGGTGGAAGCCATCATCAATTCGATGACCCTCACCGAACGCCGGCAGCCGGAGATTTTGAACGCGAGCCGGCGGGCGCGCATCGCCAAAGGCAGCGGCACAACGGTCGCGGATGTGAACCATCTGCTGAAACAATTCGGCATGATGAAACGGATGATGAAAGACATGGGCAAGATGCAGAAGGCGATGACCCGCCGCGGGTGGGTCGCCAACGCGCCCCGCAATTTGGGGCTGGGCCCGGCAGGAAGGTAATATCATGGCAGTCAGAATCAGACTTCGGCGCGTCGGGGCTCGCAACCGGCCCGCCTACCGGATCGTGGTGGCCGATGGACGCAGCCCGCGCGACGGGCGGTTCATTGAAAACATCGGCACCTACGATCCGAAGCAGACCGAGAACAATTGCACGGTCAATCTCGACCGCGCCCGGTATTGGATCACGCGGGGCGCCCAGCCGAGCGACACCGTGCGCAGCATTTTGAAAAAGGCCGAGCGCGCCGTCGCGCCGGCCGCGTAGCCGCCGGGCCGCGGCGCCCTCCGCCGGCCCGTGCCAGCGAGCATGAAAGCGTTTATCGAATATGTCGTGAAGGCGCTTGTGGACAACCCCGCGGAGGTGAATGTGACCGAAGTGGATGGCGAACGGGTTGTCGTGTTCGAGTTGCGGCTGAATCAAGCCGATGTCGGCAAAGTCATCGGCAAGAGCGGCCGCACCATCACCGCGATTCGCACCCTGTTGACCAGTGCTGCCGCCAAGCAGGGCAAACGCGCCATGTTGGAGATTATTGAGCCGGGCGGCCGCCGGGCGGCGGGCAGCAGTGGAGATGGACCGACGGCGGAGCCGCCGGCGGACGAGCGTGCAGGTTGATGTGCTGACGTTGTTCCCGCGGATCCTTGAAGGTCCGTTGGAGGAAAGCATCCTCAAACGCGCCCGCGAACGCGGGTCGCTCACGGTGCGCGTGCACAACCTGCGCGATTTCACCCACGACAAACACCGCGTCGTGGATGACAAGCCGTTTGGCGGTGGCCCGGGCATGGTGTTAAAGCCCGAACCGATCTTTGAAGCCGTGGAAACGTTGCGACGCCCCAACACGCGCGTCCTGCTGATGTGCCCGCAAGGCCGCCGGCTGACCGACGCCGTGGCCCGGGCGTTGGCCGCGCAGTCGCACCTGTTGATCATCTGCGGCCACTACGAAGGCGTGGACGAACGCGTCCGCGAGGCGTTGGTGGACGAGGAAATCAGCATCGGCGACTACGTGCTGACCAACGGCGCGCTGGCCGCCGCCGTGTTGGTGGACGCCGTGGCGCGGCACGTGCCGGGCGTGCTCGGTGACGCGGAGAGCGCCGCGCGCGATTCCTTCGCGAGCGGCCTGCTCGAAGGTCCGCAATACACCCGACCCGCGCAGTTTCGTGACATGAAGGTGCCGGAGGTGTTGCTGTCCGGCGACCATGAGAACATTGCACGCTGGCGCGCCGACCAGGCCCGCCGTCGCACGCAAAAACGCAGGCCCGATTTGCTGGAAGGAGCAGAATCATGAACGTGATCGAGAAAATTCAAAACGAACAACTCCGCGCCGACGTCACCCCGTTCGGCGTCGGCGACAGCATCAAGGTCCACACCCGCATCCGCGAGGCCGACCGGGAACGGATCCAGGTCTTCAGCGGTCTGGTCATCAACAAACAGGGCCGCGGCCTGGCCGAGACCTTCACCGTCCGCCGCATCAGCTACGGCGAAGGCGTCGAGCGCGTCTTCCCCCTGCATTCGCCCTTCATTCAAAAGATCGAAGTCGAAAAACGCGGTAAGGTTCATCGCGCCAAACTGTACTATCTCCGCGGTCGCATCGGCAAAACCGCCACCAAAGTCACCGAAGCCTGACCGGCCGTGCGCCATGGACATGCTCCGCTACGAGCAGGCGGCGTGGAGCGGCGGCGCCCAACGCGTGGCGGGTGTGGACGAAGCGGGGCGCGGCCCGCTGGCGGGGCCGGTGGTGGCGGCCGCGGTGATCCTGCCCACCGGCTTTCAGCACGCGACGCTGACCGATTCGAAACAGCTCACGCCGCGGCAGCGCGACCGGCTGTACGAGGAACTGATCCGCACCGCGGATTTGATCTGGGCGGTCGGCACCGTCGCGGTTGAGGTCATTGACCGCGTCAATATCCTTCAGGCGACCGCCCAGGCCATGCGCGACGCGCTGACTGCCCTGGCCGTGACCCCGGATCACGTGCTGGTGGATGGCCGGCCTGTTCGTTGCCTCCCCCATCCCCAAACGGCCATCGTCGGCGGAGACGGCAAGAGTTTTTCCATCGCCGCAGCCAGCGTGATCGCCAAGGTCACACGCGACCGGCTGATGCTGGAATGTCACCGGCTCTATCCGCAATTCAACTTCGCCAAGCACAAAGGCTACGGCACCGCCGAACATCTGCGCGCGTTGCGGCGGTTCGGCCCGTCGCCCCTGCACCGGCGATCCTTCGCCCCCGTGCGTCATGCCCTGGAACTGGCTCCGACCCAAAGCGCAGCGGCCGACCGCGAAGATTGAGCTGGGCGAACGGGGCGAGGCGTTTGCCGCCCGGTTCCTCAAGCAGCGCGGCTACAAGATTCTCGTGCCGCGATTCAAGAGCCGGTCGGGCGAGATAGATCTGGTGTGCCGCGATGGCGAGTGGCTGGTCTTTGTGGAAGTGAAGACCCGCGCGAGCCACCACTTTGGGACGCCCAGCGAAGCCGTCCAGCGCGACAAACAACGGCACCTCAGCCAAACCGCGTTGGATTACTTGCGCCTGCTCCAGCACCCGCCGGTCCGCTGGCGGTTCGATATCGTGGAAGTGATCCTCCGCCCGGAAGCGGACCGACCCGACGACATTCGCCTGATTCCAAACGCCTTCGACTTGGTGGAGCCATACGTCTCCTGACCGAGTTTTCGGGTTGACGGTCGGCTTCGCGGCGGCTAGCAACACGGCCATCATGCGCGTGCTCGTCACCGGCGGAGCGGGATTCATCGGCAGCCACATCGTGGAGCATTTTCACTCCCGCGCCGACGTGCGCGTGCTCGACAATCTCCGCAGCGGACACCTTGCGAATCTCACCGGCTTGCGGCACGAGTTCGTTCGCGGCTCGATTCTGGATCGCGAACTGGTCCGCCGGGCCATGGACGGCGTGGACTACGTCTTTCATCTGGCCGCGATGATCAGCGTGCCGGAGTCCATGCGCCAGCCGGTGGAATGCAATGACCTGAACACCACCGGCACCTTGATCGTGCTCGAAGAAGCCGCGCGCGCCCGGGTCAAGAAACTGTGTTTCAGCACCTCCGCCGCGATCTACGGCGACAACCCGGTGGTGCCGAAAGTCGAGACGATGCGGCCCGAACCGATCAGCCCCTACGCCATCACCAAGCTCGACGGCGAGTACTACTGCCAGATGTTCACCCGCGAAGGCTGGTTGGCCACCGCCTGTCTGCGCTACTTCAACGTCTTCGGCCCCCGGCAAGACCCGCACAGCCCGTACGCCGCCGCCGTCCCCATCTTCATCGCCCGCGCGCTGCGGCAGGAACCCCTCATCATCTTCGGCGACGGTGAACAGACCCGCGATTTCATCTACGTCCGGGATATTGTCGCCGCCAATGTCTTCCTGGCCACCCAAAGCGAGGCGACGGGCGTCTTCAACGTGGCCTACGGCCAGCGCATGACCATCAATGAACTGGCGCGCGAAATCATCCGCCTGACCGGTTCCCGTTCTCAAATCCAACACGCCCCCGAACGCCCCGGCGACGTGAAACACTCCCTGGCCAGCATCGAAAAGCTCCGCTCCACCGGCTTTCAACCTGTTGGCCATCTGGCAGATGGGCTGGCGCAAACCATCTCGTTTTTCCGCGCCCGCCAAGCTGGCACCTCCGCTGCTAAATCTCCGGCATGATCCAACTGCGCGAGGATGTCGAACTGCCGGCCGCTCCTGCCCCGAATCTGACCCGGGTGTTTCTGATTGATGACGATGAGACGTTTTGCGCCGTCGTGCGGAGCGCGCTGCGCAAACACGGTTATGACGTGCTCAGTTGCGGCCAGCCGGCCAAGGCGCTGGAACTGTTCACCCGGCAGTGTTCGTCCCTGCCGGTCGTGCTGCTGGATTATCACCTGCCCGGACTGGACGGCGCCGCGACGCTGGCGCATCTGCGGAAACTCAATCCCCGCGTCAAAGTCATTCTCTGTTCTGGTGTGGACGATCTGCGCATTCGGGTCTTGATGAATCAACTGCCGCTCGACGCCTACATCCACAAACCGTTCCGGCTCGCAGAGACGCTCGACACGTTGCGGCGCGTTCTGGCCGCGTAGCCGGTCAGCGCGCCGGCAGTTGGCGGCGAAACTCGCGCGGCGACCGGCCCGTCACCGCCTTGAAACAGCGGGAGAAATGAAACTCGTCACAAAAGCCGAGCTGCGCCGCAATCGCTTTGTCAGTCAACGCGCCTTGTTGCATCAGTTCGCAGGCGCGGTCAATCAGCCGGTAGCGGCGATACTGGGCCGGCGGGCGACCCACAATCTGGGTGAAGCGTTTGCGGAAACTGTCGAACGACGTGCCCAGTTTCGCGGCCAGTTCGTGCAAGTCCACTTCCCGTTGGAGATCGCTCTCCAACAACGCGCACGCCTTCGCCACCCAGTCGAGATCGCCCCGGTCCCGCACACCGCCCACCAGCGCCTCGCCGAGCACCGTTTGCAGCCGACAGACCTCCAGCAACGGCGGCGCGAACCCCACCCGCCGCGGCGCGCCGAGGACGGATTCCAGACGGCTCAACCAGTAGTGGACCGGCTCGACGTGCAGCACGGGTCGCCGCGGATCGAGCAACCCGTGCCGACGCCACAAATCAAACACCGGCCCTTCAAAGACGAGATAAAACTCCGACCACGGTCCCCCGTACGAGTGCGCCAGTTCGGGAAACAGCACGATTAAATCCCCGGCCTGAATCGCCTGGGAATACCCGTTGGCGTCGGCGTAGCGGCCCGCCCCATCCACCACGTACACCACGGCGTACCGGCCCAGCACGCGCGGCCGCCCGGGCGAGATGCCGGGATTGTTTCGCAAAAACCCCGCCATCGTGATCCGGCCCAGTTGCGTCGTGGCCGCGCTGCGAAACGTCAGCCCGGATTTTCTCATGCCCAATACATACAAGTTTTTGGCCAGCGATGCCATTGCGTTTCGGACCAGCCCGGCTACCATGACCCCATGGTCACCACCTCGATTCGACTTGCGTCCTTGCGCCACGAACTGGATCTGTCGCCGGCGGCGTTTGGCGAGTTGCGCGAGTCCAACGACATCCTCGATGACCCGGTCGCCCTGCGCCAGCGGATGCGCGCCGACGGTTACATTTTCCTGCGCGACTACCTGCATCGCGACGAAGTGCTCGAAGCCCGCGCCGAAATCTGCCGCCGCCTCGACGCCGAGGGTTACCTCGACCGCCGTTACCCGCTGGTTGACGCCGTGACCGCGCCCGGCAAAAAGCATTCGTTTTCCGACAAGTACGGCAACGACAATCCTCCGTTGGCGCGGGTGCTGTATGCGGGGCCGATGATGGAATTTTACGAGAAACTTCTCGGCGGCCCGGTGCGCCACTATGACTTCACGTGGTTCCGCTGCGTCTCCGGCGGGATGACCGGCATCAACCCGCACAGCGACGTGGTGTACATGGGCCGCGGCACGCACCAGCTTTATACCTCGTGGACGCCGCTGGGCGATATCTCGCTGGAGTTGGGCGGTCTGATGATCCTCGAAGATTCGATTCACCGCGTGGATCGCCTGAAAAAATATCTCGAGCGGGACGTGGACCAGTATTGCGTCAACCGCCCCGATGCGGCGGACTTCGCCAGCGGCAAGAAACTCTGGCAGTGGGGCGGCGCGCTGGCCGCCAACCCGGTCACCCTTCGCGAAAACCTCGGCGGTCGTTGGCTGACTGCGGACTACCGCGCCGGTGATGTGCTGATGTTTTCTGTCTATACCGTCCACGCCAGCCTCGACAACCAGACCGACCGGTTCCGGCTTTCCTCCGACAGCCGGTATCAGTTGGCCAGCGAACCGGTTGATGAGCGCTGGATCAGCCTCAACGGCCAGCCGCCCATCGCCCACAGCGTCGCCGGCAAACGCGGCCGGATCTGCTAGCCGAACCGGAACGTGCCGAAGTTGGGGTAGTCGTGGAAATTGCCGCCGACGGCCGGACTCCACGCCCAGTGCGACGCGGGCGCCTCGTCGGTATCAATCCGGTAGATGTTCGCCCGCCAATGATCCCCGCGCCGCGGATGCGACCGCCCCAGTCCCACGAGCAGGGCGAACGGAATGAAAAACTCCGCTGTCCACCCGCTGGCCGTCACGCGCGTCGCGTGCCGCGTGCGGCGGCTACCGGTATAGTGCCAGGGCCGCCACCCGCAAAACCGTCCCTCATCATTGGAAACCAGAATCGGCAACTCGAAATTCAGCGGCGAAATTTCGTACTCGAAGTAGACCGGATGCCGCTCGTCGGTCCACAAAAACACCTCGATCACATCTTCGCGGAACAGATCCGCAAAATCCTCCCGCAACGTGCAACTGATCCGCGCATCCTCCGCGTCGGTCAAAAAATAGATCCCGCTGGCGGAGTACAAGACTTTCGCCCGCGTCGCGTACCGGCTCGGCCCCGCGCCGACGCGTGTCAACGGCAGCCACGGCGCCCGCGCCCACGCGGCATTCGTACCGGCGCCATCCACGTCAAAATCCGCCACCGCGGTCAATTCAAGGTTCGGCCACGGGTTCATGGAAGACGGCCGGCCTCTTCGGCCGGACGCGGGCGGCCATGATGATGTTCGGTGCGCATGATGAAGGGTGACCGCGTTCATACCGGCGCCGCGCGCGGTTGTCCAGACAGGACTCGGCGACCGGCTAATTGCTTGACCACAACCGCCGCGCCCGCTAACTCTAAGCCCGCTTCAACCCAAACAAAGGAATTCACATCATGGCCATCATTGATTTCGGCGGCGTCAAAGAAACCGTTGTCACCCGCACCGAATTTCCGCTGAGCAAAGCCCGGCAGGTGCTGAAAAACGAAGTGATTGCCATCATCGGCTACGGCGTCCAGGGGCCGGCGCAGGCGCTCAATCTGCGCGACAACGGATTCCACGTGATCGTCGGCAACCGCAAGGGCGGCAAGGGCTGGCAGCGCGCCATCGCCGACGGGTTCAAACCCGGCAAGACGCTGTTTGAGATTGACGAGGCGGTGCGGCGCGGCACGGTCGTGCAGTATTTGCTGTCGGACGCCGCGCAACGCGAGATGTGGCCGGTGGTCAAAAAGAACCTCCAACCCGGCGCGGCGTTGTATTTCTCGCACGGCTTTTCCATCGCCTACAAAGACCAGACCGGCGTCATCCCGCCCAAGAACGTGGACGTGATCCTCGTCGCGCCGAAAGGGTCGGGCCTCTCCGTGCGCCGCAATTTCCTCTCGGGCGCCGGCATCAACTCCAGTTTCGCCGTCGAGCAGGACTTTACCGGACGCGCGAAGGAGCGTTGCATCGCCCTCGGCATCGGCATCGGCTCCGGGTTCCTCTTCCCGACCACCTTCCGCCGCGAAGTCTTCAGCGACCTTACCGGCGAACGCGGCGTGTTGATGGGCTGCCTGGCTGGCGTGATGGAAGCGCAGTACGAAACGCTCCGCAAACACGGCCACTCGCCCAGCGAAGCGTTCAACGAAACCGTCGAGGAACTCACCCAGAGCCTGATCCGACTCGTGGACGAGAACGGCATGGACTGGATGTACGCCAACTGCAGCGCCACCGCCCAACGCGGCGCGCTCGATTGGAAACCGAAGTTCCGCAAGGCCGTCCTGCCGGTCTTCGAGGAACTCTACCGCCGCGTCGCCTCCGGCCAGGAAACCGCCCGGGTCATCGCCAGTTGCGGTCGCAAGGATTACCAGAAACAACTCGCCAAAGAACTGGCCGCCATCCGCGACAGCGAGATGTGGCGCGCCGGTGCCGCCGTCCGCCAACTGCGCCCGCGCGAGAAAGCCCGCGCGATCACCAAGAACACCAAGGGCGTGACCGGCCGCCGGGGATAATCATGGGCGGCCGCTTCACCCGCTTCGCGCTGGCCGCCGTGCTCGCCGTTGCCAGTTTCGCCTTCGCCCGCTACCGGTACCTCGACCGCCACAGCGCCACGATTGGCGACGTGACGTTGACCAATCCGCTGCGCGACAAACATCTCTTGGGCGACTGGATGAAAGACGAACTGGTCTTCGCCATCATTCTGCCGGTGGCGTTGCTCGCCGGCGGCGCCGTCTGGGCGGTTCGCAAGTAGTCAGGTGATGCGGCACAACAGCTTGGCCGACGCGATTTGGAATTGCTCCTGCACTTCGGCAATCGCGGGCACACGAGCCTGCGCCATCGCCTCACGAACTTGCGCGACCGTCAGCCCGGCCCGTGCGAAGATGACCTCCGCATCGTTCTGATCCAGCGGATCGTCGCGCATCAACTTGCTCAGCAGCAGGTCCACATCGCCCAACCGTGACCGGCGCAACCGCTGCCAATCCCCACCCACGGCCACCCGATGAGAGCGCCCATCGGGTCGCAAGATCACCTGATCCTCTGTGAACAAATGGCTGAGATACAACCCGTCGCCGGCCAACTGCTGGTTCAACGCTTCCACGGCATCCACGTCCCTGCTCACCGCGGACGATCACCGCCCCGGCCGTGTGTTCGTCAAAGCGTGGGGTCTTGGCACCGACGGCGTTGAAAACACCCGACAACACCAGCCCGATTCCGCTCAACCATGAATGCCTCATGCCGCCGTAGCTTGGAACCGTCCCCCCCGCGTATCAACCGCCAATCAGGAGGATTACCTGCGCCTGACAGAACCGAAACTTCTGTTGTGGGAGCGCCCTTCCGCGCGCGACCGGTGGCGCGAGCGTCCCCGCCAGCGCAGTGTCACACCCGGCCTCGCGGGTACACTCGGTCCACCGGCGTTTCCGTGAAAGTCGCGGGCGGAAGCCCGCTCCCACAAGGAGTTTTGTTCGGCGCTCCAATTCCCCGGCCCTGCGGCTGCGAGATATCCGACCACAATGAACCACCGGTGCAACCTGCATCTGGCTCTGGCAACACAACCCAGGTTCAAACCCACAGTCGCCGCATGAAAAACACGCCGGCACTTGTCTTCACGTGTTGGCTCACGGCAACGTCACACCGAACAGCGTGCGGTACATCAGCCGGTAGGTGTCCGTGTTGTCGAACGACCCGCGAATCCGGTCACTATTCAGGCCCGCCCCGCGCACGAGCACCGCGCCGTACGTGTCGTTCGGTCCAATCCACGCAATCCCAAACGGCAACCGCCGACCCTGCGCATCCGGCGCCGACTCAAACGGCAACGTCGCCGTGCCATCCCGGCCATCCAACGGCGCGCCACCGGGCAGGTTCGCCGGCAACCGATCGCGGCTGGCCACGCCAATGACCTGCATCCCGCTGGCGTCGCTGTCGGCGGCCGTCAACAGCAGCGTCTTCGGATGTTGCGCGACGAACCGCCGCGCCACGCCGATGGCCTCGTCGGCACGACGCAATGCCTCCAGCGTACCGGCGGCGTTGTTGTGATTGCCGAAATTGTCCGTGCCTTCCTCCTCCACCACCAAGAGGAATTGCCGGCCGCCGCGCGCCAACACCTGCAACGCCGCCTGCGTCATCTGCGCCACCGTCGGCGTACCGGGCTGATAGTGCGGTTGTTTTTGTTCCTCGGGCAAATCGTTAAAGGTCGCTTTTTCGGCAAACAACCCGAGCAGCTTGCCGGCCTCCGGGGCGGCGGCGGCCAGTTCCTCGGCGTTGTACACCACGGTGTAGCCGGCGGCCTTCGCCGCCGCGATTAAATCGCGGCCATCCGTTCGCGCTCCCGGCCCGTGCCGGCCGTTGACTCCTGCTGGCAAGAACCAGCGTTCGCCGCCGCCGAGGATCACGTCCGCCCCGGACGCGACGATTTGGGCGATGATCTCCTCGCTGGCGTTGCGCGCCGGCACACTGGCCAGGAAACAGCCGGTGCCCGGCTCGTTCAAATCGCCGGTGTTGACGATGCCGATGGCGATGCCGCGGTCTTGGGCTTCTTGCATGATGCTGCGCGGCTTGCCGGACAACGCCACCAGCGGTTCGCGGCCGTTCATCCCGTAGGAATCGGCCGGCACTTTCACGCCGTAGGCGTGCGTGGTGCCGCCGCCGTGGGAGGTGGCGCTGAGGTTGTCGGCCATGTGCGTGCGGTACAGGCCGATGGCCGGTAGTTGATCCCATTCCAACTGGCCATCCGGCCCTGCCCACCGGATCCGCGCCGCATTCCAGTGATTCAGACTCGCGCCATCGGGATGAAGGAAAATGACGCTACCGGTCGGCAACTCGGCCCACGCAGCGCTGGCCAGTGCGCACAACAAAAGAAGTCGTTTCATGCCGCTTGTTTACGCCATCGCCGCCACCGGGCAAGCGCGGAAACGTAACAATTCGGTCACGGAGCCGGGCGGGCGGTGCCGGCGCGCACCTCGCGCGGGCTGCAGTGATAGGTCTGGCGGAACACCCGCGAGAAGTAATACGGATCGTCGTAGCCGCAGGCCGCCGCCACTTCCTTGACCGTCGCGCTTCCCTCCGCCAACCGCCGGTGCGCCATCGCCATCCGCCGCCGCAACAAGTACAGAAACGGCGTGGTGTGAAACTGCGCGCGAAACAAGCGGTGAAAATGTCCGGCACTCAGCCCGGCACTGGCGGCCATCTCCGCCAGACTAACCGGCCGCGTGAGATGATCCTCCATGTACCGCAACGCCGCCAACAACCGCGGCTCCGCCACCACCACCGGCGCCTGCTCCAGTGCCAGCCCCACCAGTTCGCTGACCATCGCCTGCATCCGAAACGTCAGCACCGGTGTCGGCGCGGCGAAAAATTCCGCGCAGCGACGCCCGACCGGCCGCCACCGCGCCGCCACCGCCGCCGGGAACGGGTGCACGGCGCCGAGCGCCGCCAACCGCGCATCCACCACGGGCGATTCCGGCACGAAATGCAGCCAGTCCACCTCCATCTCCGGCTCCGCCGCGAACTCGAGCCGGTGATGCGGCGGGATCAGATAAAGCCGACCGGGGCGCAGCTCGGTGCGCCGGCCATCCACCGCCACCCATGCCCGACCGGCCGTGGGCGCGTACAGCTTGGCCGAATCGCTCCACTGCCCGCTGCCCAACCAATTCGTGCGCGTGCAGCGATACCGGCCGCCGACGGTAATGATCAAGGTCGAATCCACGGGCATCAAGATCGTACAGGTTTTTGCCGGGTTGATCCATTGGCAATCACCGGCTTTGTCCGTAGCGTCGTCCCATGCAAATTGATTTGTCTTTCCAGCCCGTTCACAACCCGAACCCGCGGCGGCTGTCGCCCGACCAGATCGCGTTCTACAACGAGCACGGCTACTTGAAACCCTTTCGCGCCTACGACGCCGCCGCCGTCGCCCGCAACCGCGCCTACTTTGATTACCTGCTGGCCGAGCTGCGCGTGCAAAACCCGAATGCCGATACCTACGCCATCAACGGCTATCACACCCGTTGCAAAGGCATCCACGACATGGTCACCAACCCGGTCATCCTCGATCACGTCCAGGACCTGATCGGGCCGGACATCATTGCCTGGGGCACACACTTCTTCTGCAAACTGCCCGGCGACCCGAAACACGTTCACTGGCACCAAGACGCCTCCTACTGGCCGCTGTCGCCGGCGCGGACGGTGACGGTCTGGCTGGCGATTGACGATGCGGATCTGGAAAACGCCTGCATGCAGTTCCTGCCCGGCACCCACCGCCTCGGCCAACTCGAATACCAAAAGCCCGACACCCCCGGCGTGCTCTGGCAGGAAATCACCCACATCGAAAAGTACGGCCAGCCGGTCGCCGATGAATTGAAAGCCGGTGAGTTCTCCCTCCACGCCGACATGCTCGCCCACGGTTCCGGCCCGAACCACTCCCACCGCCGCCGCTGCGGGTTGACGATCCGGTACTGCCCGCCCAGCGTCGAACCCGTGGACCGCAGTTGGGGCCGGCAGGCCATCCTCTGCCGCGGCCGCTGCGACAACCCGCACTGGCATTTCCCGCCGCCCCCGACCGGCGAAGACCTCAGCGGCGCCCGCCCCAAACAAATCGGCGGCAACTAACCCGTGCGCGACTCCGCGGAACGTCTGCTGACCCTGTTGCGCGGCGGCCGCTGCGACCGCCCGCCGTTTTGGGAACCGTGGTTCGCGATGGACGCCATGCTCCGCGACCACTACCACGGCAACTACCTCGAAATGGCCGCCCACCTCGACCACGCCGCCGTGCCGTTGTGGGGATTCGACGCGCAACTCGAGTTCTATCGCTCCGACGTTCGCACCGCGGCCGGCGCGTACTACCACGGCGGCTGCTTGCGCGAGGCCAGCCAGTTGCGCGACCGACCGCTGCCGGATTTTGCCGCGCAAGTTCCGCCGTTGCTCGCCCAGCGCCGCGCCTGCGCCCGTGCCGGGTTCGCCTGCTGGATCGTCATCGGCTGGTGCTTCGACCGCATCGCAGCCTCGATGGGCCTGGAACAACTCGCGCTGGCCTGTTACGACCAGCCCGACTTCGTCCACGAAGCCATGAACTGGGTCGAATCCCGCAACCAACGCGGCATCGCCGAAGTCATCGCCAAGGTCCGCCCCGATTTCGTCCTCTACAACGGCGACTGCGCCTACAAAAACGGGCCGATGATCGCCCCGGCCATGCTGCGGGAATTTTGTTGGGAACCAACCCGTCGCACGGTGGCGATGATCCGCGACCTCGACATCCCGTTCGCCTTTCACACCGACGGACAACTCGATGACATCATCCCGCTGCTGGTCGAACTCGGCATCAGCGCCGTCCACGGCTGTGAAAAACAAGCCAACGACCTCGCCCATCTCGTCGCCCGCTTCGGCGACCAAATCGCGCTGGCCGGCAACATGGATGTCGTCTTCCTGAAAACCGCCACCCCGGACCAAATCCGGCAGGAAACCCTCGCCATGCTCCAGACCGGCAACGCCAAACGCCGCTTCATCGCCGCCACCAACACCAGCCCCCAAGATTACATCCCCTGGGAAAACTATCGGACCTTCTGCCGCGTCGTGGCGGTATATCCGCCGAAATAAGCCTTGCGCCCGCCGGCCGCTTTCGCTACCGTGCCGCCCTCAGTTTTCAACCGGAGCAACCTGTCATGGCACGACGTTGTGAAATTTGCGGCAAAGGCCAGATTCGCGGCACCACGATTCATCGGCGCGGTCAGGCCAAGAAAAAGGGCGGGATTGGTCAGCACGTCACGGCCAACACACCACGGGTCTTTCTGCCGAACCTCCAAATGGTGCACGCCGTCATTGACGGCACCCGCCGCCGCGTCAAAGTCTGCGCCAACTGCATCAAGAGCGGCCGCGTGCTGAAAGCCGCGTAGCACCCCGCCCTCCCTGCTCGCCATCCCCTCAGGCCGTGCTGCAAACCGTGTTTACATCTTTGAGACGATCGTCTCAAAGATCTGAACAGTGCGGACGACTGCTGATGATGCGGGAAGGTTACTCGCGCCGGTAGGTGTCGTACACCCGCAGCACTTCCGCCACACTCCACGCCTGCCCAAAACAGCCGACGGGCCGGTAGGGATGGTCGCCGTCGAAAATCTCGCTGATCGTTCCCAGTCCGGCTTCGCTCAGATGATCCAGCAGCGGTTGCAGCAGTTTTGCAATCGCCTGGCGCGACGCTTTGCCGTTGCCGAAGACCCGCACGTACGCGTCGCAGTACGGCCCGATCAACCACGGCCAGACCGTGCCCTGATGATACGCGCAGTCGCGCTGCCAGCGGTTGCCGGTGTATTTGGCGACAAATCGCTCGTCGCGCGGCGACAACGTCCGCAACCCGTACGGCGTGAGCAGGTGTTTCGTCACCACCTCGAACACGGCTTTCTGCTGGGTTTCGTCGAGCGGACAATGCGGCAGGCTGAGCGCGAAAACCTGGTTGGGCCGGATGGCCGCGTCGCGCGCGTCGGGGCGGACAACATCGAACAGGTACTGGCCGTCCGGGTTCCAGAAGGTTTCCCGAAACGCCGCCGCGATTTGGTCGGCTTGTTGACGCATCGTCGCCGCCGCCGGTCTGGCGCGGGCGACGGTCTCTTCCATCTCGGCCAGCAGCAGGTGCGCGTTGAGCCAGAGGGCGTTGATCTCGACCGGCTTGCCGTGGCGCGGCGTCGGCACGTACCCGTCCACCTTCACATCCATCCAGGTCAGTTGCGTGCCGGGCGTGCCGGCCGTCAGCAGGCCGTCGGTGTCGGCCCGAATGTCAAACCGCGTCCCGTGCCGGTAATGTTTCAGCACCTCGCGCACCGCCGGCAACAATTCCGCCACATCGCCGCCGGCCTGCCAGAGTTTCCAGACCGCGACGACAAACCACAACGAGGCATCCACGGTGTTGTACTCGGGCGTTTCGCCGGCGTCGGGGAACACGTTCGGGATCATGCCGCGGTCGCAATAGGAGGCGAAGGTCAGCAAAATCTTCCGCGCCACGTCGAGTCGGCCGCTGGTCAGCGTCAACCCCGGCAAGGCGATCATGGTGTCGCGGCCCCAATCCGTGAACCACGGGTAACCCGCCAGCACGGTCAGGTGATCGCGTCCGCGCCGCACGATGAACTGGTCGGCGGCGATGCGCAACGCTTGCCGAATGGGATCCGGTTCGGTCGCGAACGCCTTGCGTCGCTCCAGTTCCGTCGCCAGCAATGCTTCCGGCGTGACGTGGCCGTGGCGGTCGGTCGAAATGGTCACGTACGCCACCTGGCCGCCCGGGATGGTCAGCGTCAGCTCGAACGGTGTGAACAAGTCCTCCTGAAAATCCAACCCGCGTTCTTCCTCGATGGGATAGGTGAAGCGGTAGTACCAATCTCCCCGCGTTTCCAACCCGGTGGCCGTCGGTGTGCAGTGGAAATAAATTCGCGGCAGCGACGCCACCGGTTGGACCGAGACGGTCGTCTTCGTGGCCGCGACATCCCCGTTCACGTCCTCGCCGCGCCGTCGCAGCGCGTTGTACTCGCGGCACGCCAGCAACGGTCGGATGCGCAATTCCAGTGGTTCGCGGGCGCGGCCATTCCGGTAGGCCACGACCGTCGTGTTTTCGCCGTGAATCATCGTCACGGATTTCTCGATCTCGAACTCCGCCGTGGCGTAGCGGAACGTCGGCCAGGGTCGCAGCCGGAATTCGCGCTGGATGTTGAACCCGTGGGGAAAGACGGTGCCGGGATAGAGGTTCGTGGACAGAAACGACTCCGCGCCGTTGACGATGACCCGCTCCTCGAATTTCGACACAAGCACGTGGCGTTCGACGGGCGGTTTGCGTGCGGCGATGAGCAGGCCGTGATGTCGCCGCGTGTTGGCGCCGATGATGGTCGAGCCGGCAAACCCGCCGAGGCCGTTGGTCTCCAACCATTCGCGGGCCAACGCCTGCTTCAGATTCTGACATTCCGCTTCGGTGAACGTCGTGCGCATCTTCTCCTCGTTTGGTCGCGCCGCGCCCCCGCAACCTGACAGCGCCCCGGCAAAATGGCGCTCCCGGCCCGAGTCGAACGGGCGACCTGCGGTTTAGGAAACCGACGCTCTATCCATCTGAGCTACGGGAGCAGTCCTTGCCCTCCTGACCGTACTTCCCTTTCAAAAAACCACCCGCGTCTGCAAACCTTACAATAAACGTTCGATGAAAACCAGCGACAAGGCGCGCGCCGCCGCCGGTCGCTAGCGAACACCGCCGAGCAGCGCGGCGACGTGAAGCACATCCTCGGGGAGCCGATGCAGGTAGTTGCTGATGTGCTGGGCCATCAGGTTCAACGACAACCCCAACACGATCAGCCCCGTCAGTGTCCGAAACGCAAAACTCTCCGTGAAGACATTCATCTGCGGCACCGCCCGGCCCAACACCGAGAAGATCAGCGAAATCAAGAATGACACTGCGATGATCGGCGCCGCGATTTGCACCGCGACCACAAACAGCCCGCTCGTCCGACCCACCACATCCATCACCACCGCCTCGCTCCCGCGCGCCGCGCCCAGCGGCGCGAGTTCGTAGGATCGCTGCAAACCCAGCAGCAACGCGTGATGCAGGTCCAGCGAGAAAAACAGGGTCACCGCCAGAACATTCAGCAACATCCCCGGCGCATCCGTCCGCGCGCCGCTGAACGGATTGATGTCGGTGGCCAGCATCAGCCCCATCTGGGTGGACATGATGCCGCCGGCCGTGTCCAGCGCGTAAAACAACATCCGCCCGACAAACCCCAGCAACAACCCCACGCCCACCTCCCGCGCAAACGCTCCGACCACCGTCCCCCAACCCGCTGCGCCCAGGTCCGCCGGCGGGAGGGCGGCCGACGTGAAAAACGCCAGCGCCGCTCCGAGCGCCACACGGAGCTGCACCGGATAGTGGGTGGAGGAGAAAATCGGAAAGATCGCCAGCACCGCGCTGATCCGGCAAAACACCAGCAACCATGTCAGCCAATCGCCCGGTAGCATCGCGGCTCCTAGTGGACCATCTGCGGCATTTTCTGGATCACCGCCAGCGCAAACTCCATCGTTGTCCGCAGCATCCACGGCAGCAGCAACAACAACACCCCGGTCACCGCCAGCGCCTTCGGCACAAACGTCAGCGTCTGCTCATGAATCGAAGTCACCGCCTGGAACAGACTCACCGCCAGACCGACGAGCATCGCCGCCAGCAACAACGGCGCGGTCAACGCCACCGCCTGAAACACCATCGCTTTCAACAATTCCACCGCGAATCCGGCATCCATGGGTCACCCCGCGAAACTCTGAATCAACGACCGCACCACCAGCGACCAGCCGTCCACGAGCACGAACAGCAACAACTTCAAGGGCAGCGAAATCGTCATCGGCGGCATCATCATCATCCCCATGCTCATCAACACCGTCGCCACCACCAGATCAATCAGAATGAACGGCACAAACAGCAAAAACCCCATCTGAAACGCCGTCCGCAATTCGCTGAGGATGAATCCGGGAATGACCACCCGCAACGGCAACTGCTCCGCCGCCGTCGGCTCCAGCTTCGCCAGCGACACAAACAACTCCACGTCCTTCGCCCGCGCCTGCTTCAGCAAAAACGTCCGCAACGGCGTCGCCGCCCGCTCCCAGGCTTCCGCCCCGGTCAGCGTCCCCGCCTGATACGGCTCCAACGCCTCGCGCTGAATCTCCTGCCACGTCGGCGCCATGATGAACACCGTCAGAAACAACGCCAACCCAATGATGATCTGATTCGACGGCGCGCCCTGCAGCGACAACGCCGTTCGCACAAACGACAGCACGATCACAATCCGCGTGAAACACGTCATCAACAGCAGAAGGGACGGCGCCACCGTCAACAGCGTGATCACCGCCAGAATTTTCAGCGACGCATCCACATCCTGCGGCGACTGCGCGCTCTCCACACCGAGGCTCAACTTGAACGGCGCCAGTGCATTCGTCTCCGCCGCCGCCGCCGGCCCGCCCCAGCCCGCCAGCACCACGACCACCAGCGCCAACCAAAGCCATCCCGGCCCCGTCACGCCGCCGCCGCGCGCCACCGCTCGTTGGTTGCCCGCGTTCATGGCCGCCGCGCCAGCACGTTCTGCAACGCCGCCGCGAAACCCGCCGGCGCACCGGCCGCCGTCTCGTCCGCCGCCGCGTCCGGCAACGCGCTGATCAGCGTCACCCCGGTCGGACTCGACGCCACCAAAAACCGCTGGCGATCGTAACCAACCACGTGCAACGCGACCCGGTGACCCAACGCTTTGGCCTCCAGCAACCGCAGCTTGCCGGCCCGCGGCGGCTGGCCGACGAACCGGGCGGAGTTCTTGAACAACCACACCCCGGCCAGAAACAGCGCCAGCACCAACAACAACGCGCCCAACACGCGCAGCACCGCCGCGCCGGTATCCGGCAGCGGCGGCGCGGTCTGCGCCAGGATCAGCAGATTCGCCGTCACGCTTTCCGCAGCTCCGTAATCTTGATCCGAATCCGCCCCTCGACGACGACCACTTCGCCGCGGGCGAACGGTTTGCCGTTGACGCACAAATCCACCGGCGCGTCGGTCGGCTTCTCCAGCGACACGACACTGCCGGGCGCCAGTTGCAACACCTCCCGCATCGGCAGCCGGCAACTGCCCAACTCGACGCTGACCTCCACCGCCACGTCCAGCACCACATCCAGATTCGGCAACGCTTCGACGGTTGCACTCATCTCACTGATTCTCCTTCCCGGTTGCCAACTGCACCGCCCACCGGCCCGCGCGCTGGCCGAGAACGCCGGTAAACTTGGGCGCGCCGCCAATCCCCACCGTCACGGCCTGCGCCGCGGCGGCGCTGATCTCCAACGTGTCACCCACGCTCAACCCGGCAATCTGTCGCGCCGTCAACCGGCCCACCGCGCACCGCGCCGCAACCTCGACCGGCACCGGGTCGAAGACGGGATTCCAACCGGCCCGCGGGCCGGCCGGGACCGCGGCCGCGGGCGCGGCGCCCGCCTGCTCCCACGCGCGAAACAACGGCTCAAACGCCGGCAGCGGAAATCCCAGCCGCAGCGGAAACGCCTTCTCATTCAACGACAGCTCGTAGCCCAGCTCCAGCATCAACGCCTCGCGGGGCGTCGCGTTCAGGAAGCGCGCATCCACTTCGTGACCGAGCAGGACCGGCTTCAAGTCCGGCGCCTCCGGCCACGTCGCCCGCCACTCCTCGAACCACATCTGGCCGACGTAATCGAGCAGCGCGACTTCGATCTCGGTCAGGGGCCGTTCGGGATCGGGCGCGCGCCCGGCGCCGCCCAGTTGGCAGTCCACAATCCGCAACGCGATGTTCGGCGACCATTCCAACAACCCGATCCCCCGCCACGGCTCGAGCCGGAATTGCATCACCTGCGTCGGTGTGGCCAACCGATCCACAAACCGCGCAAAACTGACCGCCTGCACCCCGGTCAATCGCACCGCCACCTCGGCCCGCAAATACGCCGTCAACCGCGCCCCGATGGCCTTGCCAAACCCGGCCTGCCGGCGGCGCAACTGTCCGCTCACCGTCTCGCTCAGCAACCGGCCGCCCGCGAAGCCCGCCGGCGCCGCCGTCGGTTCCGCGCTGGCCGCCGGCACTGCGTCCGCGGCGACCGCGGTCGTCTCCACCGGCGGCTGGATTTCGGTCTGCGCGCTCATGGCCTCACTGAATCGCGAATTCGGTGAAGAAGATGTCCTCGACCATCCCGCTGCCGAGCACGTTGTTGAACACCGTCAGCAATTCGGTGCGCACCACGGTGCGGGCGGCGGGTTTTTCCAGGTCGGCGATGGTTTTGGCGGAGAGCACGCCGGCGGCCAGATCCAGCAACTGCGCTTCGCTGCTGAGCACCTGCTCGGCGAAATGCGGTTTGCTGCTGGCCAGCGTCACGCTCGTCAGCAGATACCGCGACCCCATCGTCCCGGCCACGTTGACCAGAATCTTGTTCAGCGGGATGCTGACCTTGCCGTTGGGGGCGATTTTCACCCCTTTCTCCTTCATCGCCGGGGTCAACTCCGCGGGCGCCGCGGCCGGGCCGTGGCCTTTGGCGGCGGGTTCGGCAGCGGGCGCGGCATGTCCACCGGCCGCCGGCGCGGCGTGAGATTCCTCCGCGGTGGGCGTCGCTGGCGCGGCGCCGACCAGCGCGGATTTCATCTTGGGCAAGAGCACAAACGTCGTGGTGACGTACGCCAGCGCGGGCATCGCCACCACGGTGATGATCAACGGCAACCACGCGGACAGACCGCCGCCGGCAGCCGCGGGGGCCGCCGTCGCCTCGGCGGCCGGTGTTTCGGGATTGGTCGTGGCCATGGTGGATTACCGTTTCAGGTTGACCAGCTCCTGCAACATCTCGTCGCTGGTGGTGATGATGCGGGCGTTGGCTTGGAACGCGCGCTGGGTTTGGATCAGATTGGAGAACTCGTTCGAGAGATCCACGTTGGACAACTCGAGCGCGCCGCTCTGGACGCGGCCCATGCCGTTGGAGCCGGGCGGCTCGGGGGTCGGGTTGGCGGCGCCGCCAAGCGGACCGGCCGCGCCGATGCCCGAGTACAGATTGTTGCCTTCCTTGATCAGGCCCTGCGGGTTGGAGAAGATCTGCATCAGGACCTGCGCCCGCACGTACTCCGAACCGTCCGAGAGTCGCACGGAAATGCGCCCCAGCCCGTCAATGCCAAACGAGACCAGCGTGGCGTCCGGGTCGGCCGTCACGGGGCGATCCACCGCGTCAATCTGGATGTCGCCGCGGGTGGTCAGCGCGCTGTCGCTGAAACCCTGCACGCGCAGACCGCCGTTGGTGATCAGGTAATTGTTCGAATCGAGCCGGAAATCACCGGCGCGGGTGACGAAGACGTTGCTGCTGATCGGATCGCGGACGACGAAGAACCCTTCGCCCGAGATCGCCAGATCGGTTTCCACCCCGGTGCGGTTGATCGCGCCCTGGGTGTACTGGTTGTAGATGCCCGAGGTGACCACGCCCAGACCGATTTGCGCGGCCGCGTCGCCGCCGAGATTCGAGCTGGCCAGCGTCTGGCTGAACGAGTCGGCCAGATTGGTGCGTGCGCTCTTGAAGGCGACGGTGTTGACGTTGGCGATGTTGTTGCCGATGACGTCCATCCGTTGCTGAAACTGCTGGATGCCGCTGACAGCGGAGGTAAGGGAACGAATCATGGTTGTGCTCCTTGCGTTGAACTGCTGGTTGGGGCTGGGGCCACGCTGCGCAGGTCACCCAGCGTGTACGGCCAGCCATTGACGACGATGTGCGGGATGCTGTCCTCCACGGTCACACCGCTGACGATCCCGAGCGTCAGCGTGCCATCCCCCCCTTGCACCAGAACCTCCCGGCCCAACAGGCCGGTCGCCTGCAACAACTGCTGCTCCACCCGCAGCGCCGCCAAGTCCTGCTGCATCGCCTTGGATTGCTCCAACGCGCTGAAGCTGGCCATCTGCGAGATGAACTCCGTATCCTTCATCGGATTCATCGGGTCCTGCTGCGCCATCTGCGCCACGATCAACTTCAGAAAATCATCCTGATTCAACGTCTGCTGCGGCAACCGGCTCGCGCCGTCCGCCACCGCCGTGGCTCCCGTCGAGGCAATACCGCTGATCGTCATGCCCACCGCTCCCAGCCGCGGCCACCGGCCGTCACGGCTCGTTCTGGCTTCGCCGGGTTCAGCCGCGCTCCGCCGGCCGCCGGTTCCTCGCCGCGTTCCCATTGAAATTCTCGAAACGTCCGATCGTGAAACTGCGGCGCCGCTTGCCCCCCGCCGCCAAACCGGTCATCCAACGCCGCCGCCGTCGGCTGCAGCGGTCCCAACCGCACGCCCTGCTGCGCCAGCGACTCCTGCAACCCGGCCCAGTGCGCCCGCAGCCCGTCATAATCGCCCCGCTCCAACTGCGCCGTCACTTCCACCTGACCGGCCCGCACGTTCCACTGCAACGTAATCTCCGTCTGCCGATCCGGTCGCACCTGCACCTCGGCCGTCAACGCTCCCAGGCGCTTGAACGACACCACCTGCTGCGAAATTTCCGTGAACACCCTCTCCACCGCCGCCGGCGGACGCGTCTCGGTCACCGCCGACGCCGCTTCCCACCGCACCGGTCGCTCCGCGGCAACCGCCGGAGTCACCGCAACGGCGCGGTCCAGCGCCGGCAGCCGTCGCCCTACCGGGGGTGGCATGACCGGCCGCGCTTCCGCCGACTCGACGGCGCGCGCCGCTTCCGAAACCGGCACGAACTTCCCGCGCGGCAGATTCTGCTCCGCCGGCTCGGCAATCCTTTCCGTTTGTTCCGCTGCTTGCATCGGCTCGACCTCCTTTGCACCCACCGTGCCACGACTGGTCGGCTCGGACGGCGCATCAGTGGCAGATGACGCGGCTGAGATTGCCGACCGCACCAAGTCCGTCATCACTACCGACTCCGCGCTCGCCCCCGACGGCGGCAACGCCGGCTGGTCTGCGGATACTTCCGGTCGCGGCGGCTCCGCGGCCACCGGCAACGCTGCTACCGGCATCGGCTCCACCGCCACTGCCGGCGACGCGGTGACTGCCGACGCCCCGGGCGGCGTCACAAGCGGTACCGGCGGCGGAACCGAAACCGCCAACAACAGCGGCATGGCCATCGCCCAATCCGCCGGCGACAGCTCCACGGCCTCGTCCGACTCGCCCTCCACGGGCGCGACCGGCAATTCCGCCAACTCCTCCTCCGTTACCGGCACCGGCAGCACAAACTGCGGTCCCGTCGCGGCAGCCGCCGATTCCGCGGCCACCATCGGCTCCGACTCCACCGGCTCCGCGCCGGTCGCTGCCGGCGCGGTTCCCACCAGAGAACTGGTCATCATGATTTCTTCTCCCCAAACGCGGCGGACACCGACACCCGGATCCGCTCGGTAATTTGCGCCGCGCGCCGCGCCTCGGCCGGGCCTTGCTGCGCCAGCGTCTCCAGAATCGGCGCGGTCTGCGCGTCCTTCATAAACGCCAAAATCTTCACCACCTCGTCGTCCTTCATCTCCTTGAGCACCGCCACGGCATTCTCCGGCGCCATCGCAGAATAAATCTTCGCCAGCCGCCGCAGATTGGCCACCTCCTCCTCACGCACCCGCACCACCAACGCATCGAACTCCGCCCGCTGCTGTTCGATCCCGGCCAGCACCGATTTCAACTCTGCCTGCTCGGCCGCCAGCCGCGCCTCCCAGTCTTTCAACTCCCGTTCGCGCGCGGCCAGCGCCGTTTTCTGGGCGCGCAAATCCTCCACCAACTGATCCACCTCCGCGCTGTAAAACTCCCACGACGGTTTCGGCTCCGCCGCGCGCTCTTTGCCGGCGGCGACCGGCGGCGGCGCCACGACCGGCGTCTTCCACACCGCCACCATCGTGCCGAGATACAGCACCGTCCCGACCACGGCGCAAAACCAACCGGATTGAAACATCTTCATCACGCTGCCTCCTGGGCGGCCGACCGCTGGGTCGCCAGCTCATCCAATTCTTTTTGTTCCTGCGCCGCGACCGCGCCGCGATACCGCTGCCATTGCCGGTGGCGCAACCGCTCAACAGCTTCCCGTTTCTGCCGCGCCGCCAACCACGCCTCCAACTCCCGCCGCACCCGCTGATCCGCGGCGGCCAGCTCGCCGGCGCATTGCTGGCGCCGCTCCTCCGCGGCGCGCACGTAGGCGACGGCGGCGCGCAACTCCGCGGCGATCACGCCGGCCCGTGTCTG
>CAZHLM010000033.1:16111-34267 GCA_964533295.1 uncultured Verrucomicrobiota bacterium | reverse complement strand
CCCACAACCAAACCACCATGATCACCCTCGCCCTCGACACCTCCACCGCCGTCGGCAGCCTCGCCTTGCTCGAAAACGACCGGCTGCTGGCCGAACGCACCTTTGGTCGCGACGAACTTTTCCTCGCCCTCCGCGAACTACCGGTCGCGCCGGCCGCCGTGGACCAATTCGCCATCGGCCTCGGCCCCGGCAGCTTCACCGGCATCCGCGCCGGCCTTGCCGCCGTCAAAGGTCTCGCCCTGCCGCGCCGCCAACCCATCCGCGGCCTCAACAGCTTCGACCTCCTCGCCGGCACCGCCGCGCCGCGCCTCCCCCGCGACTGCCCCCAACTCTGTGTCCTCGCCGATGCCCGTCGCGACGAAGTGTACTTCGCGCTCTACGACGCCGCCGGCCACCGCCAAACCGACCTCCGCATCGCCCCGCTGGAATCCATTGCCGACGAACTCCACAACCCCGTCTGGTTTGTCAGCCCGGAGATCGAGAAGTTTGCCGACGCCATTCGATTGAACTTCGGCGGCTTTGCCACCATCTGCCCCACCGCTCTCACCCCGCGGGCCGCCGTGGCCGGCGACCTTCTCCAACGCGGCGCCACCGTCACCCCACTGGCCCCGCTCTACCTTCGCACCCCCGCCTACAAGACCACCTGACCACCGGGCTGTCGTCCCACCGCGACCGCCTCGCCCCGCCCGAGGCTGGCATCTTCACAATCGCGGCTGGATGACCCTCGGCAAGCCCCGCCACGATTCGTCCGCCACGACGACGGCGGTCACAGACCACCGCAACCGTTTACCTCGTTGCCGTCGGGTTCCGAACTCGGGCGAGCAAACCGGCCCCGCTGTTCCCATTTGCACGAAGTTGTAACAATTGTTACAACTTCGTGCAAACGAAGGTGGTGCCATGAATGTGGACCAACGCGGCGAGTGGGATGATTTCGTGCTGACGGTGTTGTGGACGATGAATCCGTTGATGGTGCCCACGCTGCGGAAGCTGACCGAGTCGTTCGAGGGTTGGAAATACCGGCACGGTTACCTGCGCCAAATCCGCCGCCTGACCGACCGGGGGCTGATCGTGCGCGAAGAACGCGACGGCAAAATGGTGTTGCGGCTGACCAGCGCCGGCTTGGTGCAGGCCATGGGCGGGGTGGACGTTGTCGCGCGGTGGAACCGGCCGTGGGATCGGCGCTGGCGTCAGGTCTTGTTTGATCTGCCGAGCGGTCAGCGGCGGGTGCGGATGCAGTTATGGCGCTGGCTGCGTCAGCAACGATTCGGCTATCTCCAAAACAGCGTCTGGGTGTCACCGGATCCGATTGACGAGGTCGCCGACGCGCTGGCGGGTTTCCGTGACGATGTCGAGTCGCTGGTGTTGATGGAGGCGCGCTGCATTGGCGGCTACTCCGACCAGGCGATCGTGACGGGATCGTGGGATTTTCGGGAGATCAACAAACGCTACGAGGCGCATGTGCGCGCCGCGCAATTACCGGCGACGTTGCTGGCCAGGTTGCGCGAGTCGCCGGTGGCATTGCGCGGTTGGTTGCGGGCGGAACGAGTGGCGTGGCGACATGCGCTGGCGGTGGATCCGCTGCTGCCGCGCGTATTGTGGCCGGCCGGTTATCGCGGCGAGCAAGCGTGGCAGGCGCGGCGGCGAGCACACGAAACGATCGCGGCCATCCTCCCCCACGACCGTTGAATCGCCCATGGGCCGGGAACCACGAACGGCTGACCTGGCGTTGCCGGATGGCGACCGTCTTTCCGGAACGTCCGCCGCAGCGGTTTGCACGACTCTGTAACAATTGTTACAGAGTTGTGCAACGGGCGGAGAATGGGAGGAGGGCTTGGATGCGGGTGAAGACGGCGGCGGGGAAGCCGAGGGCGCGTTTGAGTTGGTAGTCGCGTTCGAGGGGGTTGGGACAATGCTCCCAGCGACGGTAGGTGGGCCAGTCCACCAGCCCGCGCGCCCACACCCACGCGCCGATGACCGGCACGGGGTAGTCGCTGCCGTGGAGGATGCGCTCGACGAGCGGTGACGGGAGCGCGTCGCGGAAATGTTTCGAGCGGACGGGGATGTTGAACGCGCTGATGTCACCGTAGAGGTTGGGATACCGGCGCGTCAGTTCGGCGAAGACGTCGAAGTAGTCGGGGTCGAGAAATCCGCGCGCTCCGCAGTGGGCGGCGATGCAGGTGACGCCGCATTCGAGCGGTTGGCGCAGGATGCGCGGGTCGGCGTATTTCGGTTCGATGATTTGCAGGGTGTGTTCGCCGCCGGTATGCGCCAGCAACGGTAAGCGCAACGTCGCCATTCGTTCCCAAAACTTCCGGTAGCGTTTGTCGTTGCAGTCAATGTTGTGGCAGTTCGGCAAACATTTCATCATCACCGCGCCGGCGGCGGCGCAGCGTTCCAATTCGTCGAGCGCGTCGGGCCGGGCGGGATGGATCGAGACGGCGGCGAGGAGTTGCGGGTGTGTCCTGGCGAGTTGGAGAACGTAATCGTTCGGCACGTAAAACGTGCCGGCCTGCAGGAGCGTCCCGTCGGCCCGATAGACTTGGTCGTGGGCGAGAATCACGGCCTGACCGAGGGACGAGCCGCGGAGCAGTTCGAGCAGGCGCGCGACGTATTTCTCATCGAAGTCCGGATCGTGGAAGCCGGCCACGTTCAGTCCGATGTGGTGGCACATGTAGCGCCCGAGCAGCGAGTACCAGCCGGTGGGCCGCAGCCAGCAACCGGAGCCGCGCGCGCCGTTGCCGACGATGTGGACGTGCATGTCAACCGGCTTCACACCGGTCAGCCCTTCATGCCGGTGAGGGTGACGCCCTGGATGAAGTATTTTTGGGCGAAGAAGAAGATGACGATGACGGGGACGGTCATCAACAAGCTGCCGGCCATCATCATGCCCATGCTGCCGCCGGCGCTGACGTTGAAGGCGTAGAGGCCGAGGGCCAGCGGGTAGAGCCGTTGGTCGGTGAGGTAAATCAGCGGGCCCATGAAATCGTTCCACGCGCCCATGAAGGTGAAGATGGCGATGGCGGCGAGGGTGGGTTTGACCAGCGGGAGCATGATGTGCCAGTAGATGCGCCAGAATCCGCAGCCGTCAATTTTCGCGGCGTCTTCGAGGTCGCGCGGGATGCCTTTGAGAAATTGGCGGAGGAGAAAGACGTTGAAGGCGCCGGCGAAGAAGCTGCCGACCCAAAGGGGATAGAGTGTGTTGTACCAGCCAAGGGCGCGGATGATGAGGAAGTACGGGATCATGGTGACCTGGCCGGGAATCATCATCGTGGCGAGCATCAGGGCGAAGCAGAAGTTGCGGCCCGGCCATTGCAGGCGGGCGAAGGCGTAGGCGACGAGCGAGCAACTGAACAGCGTGCCGACGAGGTTGAGTGTGACGAGAAACAGGCTGGTGGCGACGTAGCGCCAGAAGGGGATGTGATCGAGCGCGAGCCGGTAGTTGCGCCGCGCTTTCGACCACCAGGCGCCGAGCGCGGTGTTTTGTTTCAGTTCGAGGGTGACACGCAATTGGTGGGGGTCGGTGATCGGGCTGGCGCCGACTTCTCGCAAGAGCAGCCAGTTGCGGATTTTGTTGGTCCGGTCGTCGGGACCGGGTTCCTGCCAGGTGACGACGCCCCAGTTGCTGAAGTCGGCGAGGTCGTAGGTGCGTTCGGCGCGGTAGCGTTTGCCGGATTTTTCGAGGTAGAGCGTGACTTGGTGCCAGGTGTCGTCGGGTCGGGCGTAGAGCTGAAGCCGGTAGAGGCGGTCGACCGGGAACGAGGTGGTGAAGGTTTGCGAAAGGGTGATGGTGTCGCCGGTCGCGAAATCGTACCGGACTTCGGCATGCGGTTCTCGGGGATCGGCGATGGGGATCAATTCCGCCTGGCCGGTGCCGCCGATTTGCCATTGGGCGGCGGCCGTTTCGGCGGCGACGAGTTGGTCTTCTTGCAAGTCGTAGGAGCGGGCGCGGAGTTGGCCGATGAGCAGCGCGCGACGGATTGGGTGGAAGGCGTCGCGGACGAACGCGACATCCACGCGGCTCGTGACTTCGCGGATGAGTTGGTCGGTCGGGAGTTTCCACGAGTCGAGTGGCAGCGTGAGGACGAGCTTGCGATAGACGCCGCGGGCGGTGTGCGTGATGGCGGTTTTGGCGTCCACTTCGGGCGGCCACAGATCCGGCAGGGATCGGATATGGTCGGTGAGGGCCGGCAAGAGTTCGGCCATCCGTTCACCCTGGACATCGGCGTAAAAGCGGGTGTCAAGGTAGGGCGACCGCGGTTGCGGGACAGGCCGCTGCGGCATGAGGCGGATGGTTTCGCCGAACATTTCGCGTTCGACCTTGATGGAGGTGGTGGCCATCCAGAGGAACGGCCAGGCGAAGATGGCCGAGCCGCCGATCAGCAAGGCATAAACCCAGACCGACCGGCTCCATTTGGCAAAGGCCGTGTCGGCGCTCATCCTTCCTCGTAGTGGACCCAGCGTTTTTGAAGTTTCAGTTGCACGACGGTCAACCCGAACACGATGACGAACAGCACCCAGGCCATCGCGGCGGCGTAGCCCATTTGGAGATAGCGAAAGGCGTTGTTGAAGAGGTGATAGGCGAAGAAGAGCGTGGAGTCCACCGGCCCGCCTTGCGTCATGATGAAGGCCTGGGTGAAAATCTGAAAGGTGCCAATCAGCCCCATGATGAGGTTGAAGAAAATGTATGGTGAGAGCAACGGCAGGGTGACGTGGACGAATTGCTGCCACGTGGTCGCGCCGTCGAGCGACGCGGCTTCGTAGTAGCTTTCGCTGATGCCTTTCAGGCCGGCCAGCCAGATGATCATTCCGCCACCCGCGCCCCACAAACCCATCAGGATCAGGGCCGGCTTGCTGGTGGTTTCATCCTGCAACCAGTTCGGCCCGGTAATGCCGATGGACGCGAGCGCGTGGTTGAGCAGCCCGGCGCTCGGATTAAAAATCCAGATCCACAGAATCGAGGAGGCCACGGCCGGCACGATGGAGGGCAGGTAAAAAAACGTCCGCCACACCGCGATGCCGCGCACTTTCAGATTCAGCAACAGCGCGATGCCGAGGCTCAACGCCATGCCGAGCGGAATCCCGATCACCATGTAGAGCGTGTTCCACAGGGATTTCCAGAACAGCGCATCCTTCGTGAACATCCACCGGTAATTCTCCCAGCCGGTAAACCGCGCGGGATTCAGAATGTCGAACTGGCAGAAGCTGATGACGATGGAAAAGAGAATCGGTCCACCGGTAAAGACGATGAAACCGATGATCCACGGCGAGGCACAGAGCCAACCGCCTTTCCATTGCGACCGGAAATAACTGCTCTGCAACCCTTCCACATCGCCCCCCTTCTTCACAAACCGCGCGCCGAACAACCGCCGGAATCTTTCGCTCGTGTCCCAGTAATACACCACCACCGCCGCCGCGACCAGGATCAGCACGTAGAGCACGAAAAAGAAGTCCCACGACACTTCCCGGCCGCGCGGGGGGCTGAGCGCCTTGTCGAGGTCGCGCTGGACGATTTCCGTGGCGCGGTCGAGCGCCTCTTTGGGCGTGAGCTTGTGAAACAGCGCATTGTCAGTCGCGCTGATGTGCTGGTTCCACAACAACTGGCCGACCGGGGTGACCGGCCGGTAGGGTTGGCCTTCGAGCAGATCATTAAACAACCGCACCGCCTCCGCCACCCGCGGATCCATCCGCGGATTGCCGGCCACATATTTTTCGAACAGCCACTCGTTGATTTTCTTGTTCGCGTTCTGCGTCGGCACGAACACGCGCCCCTGGCTTTCCATCGTGAGCCGGCGACTCTCGTTGATGATCTCGTTGGCGCGGCGGCCGGAAAGGAACTTGATGAACTCCCACGCCGCCTCCTTGTTTTTCGCGGTCGAGGGAATCGCGTGACACCAGCCGCTGACCCACGTGCAAACCTGGCTGCCCTGCTCCAACATCCGCGCCGGGATCGGCGGCCGCGCAACGGCCCAGTTCACGTTGCGGCCGAACTGCGCGATCGTGTCGGTGATCTGCCAGTACCCGTCAATTTTCATCACGATCTTGCCCTGCAAAAACGGGTCGAGATCGCCGCCCTGAAAACTCGATTCAAACGCCTTCACCTGCGCCGCCCCGCCGAGCGCATCGTAGATTTTCGTCATCCACGTCAACGCTTCGACGACGCGCGGTTCGTTGAACGTGATGGTGCGACCGTCCGCGCTGACGTACTGCGCCCCGTTCATCCAACCGTAGAGGTAGAGCCACGAATTGCCGAAATTCGGCGCGAAGCCGATGCGACGGATCCGCCCCTGCTCGTCGCGCTCGGTCAGTTTCACCGCCATCTCCTCCAATTCTTCCCACGTCTGCGGCGGCGCGGCATAACCGGCGCGCGCCAGCAGGTCTTTGTTGTAGAAAAGCGCCCGGTTATCCACCTTCTCCGGTATGCCGTACACCCCGCCCTGATACACGACCTCGTTCCAGCAAGAATCGTAAAAATCTTCTGCCCGCAATTCGGAATCGCGTTTCAAAAACTCGGTCAAATCCGCAAACGCGCCGCGCGCGGCCCATTCGGTCACGGCGTACCGGTCGAAGCGAATCACATCCGGCGGCATCCCACCAGCCAGGCCGACCAAAAACCGGGTGGGATCTTCGGTCTGGCCGCGCGACGCGCTCTGGCCGCTGACGACCCGGTAGATGGGTTTCGAGGGATCCCGGGCGTGCGCTTGCCGGCTCTGCTCTTCGAATTCGCGAACCGCATCACCGAGTTCACCGGAAATCGGTCCGCCGCCCATGTACGAGATTTCGATCACTCCGAGTTCGGGCGCCTGTTCCGACCGGGACGGACTCAACAGCCACAAGGCGGTCAAAAAAAGCGCCGATACCAGCGCGAGTTTCCACGTGCTCATGTCGGAGTGGCGCGCATCTTGGAGAGAAAACCGTTTTACGTCAAGCAACCACTGGACGCGGCGGTTATTTCCGCTATGCTGCCGGCATGAAGTTGATCCTCGTGGCGCTCGCACTTGCCGGCGTTGTTGCGGCCCAGACCAACGTACCCGTGTACACACCGCACGCCACCGTTCCGCAGGCCCACACCCCGCAACCGGCCCAGCCCCTGCGACCTGCCGACCCCTTTGCCCCGCCACCGGCCGCCGCCGGCAAACCGGCGACGCCGCTCCGATTCACTCCCCCACCCACCGCCCGCGACATCACCGCCAACGTCCTCAAACCCGCCGCGCACCCACCCACTCTCCCGCCGCTGCCAACGACCACCACCCACTTCACCAACACCGTCGTGGAACCGCTCGGCGGCGAACAAGGCATACCGGTCACCAACCGCCCGCCCCCGACCATCACACCATGAACCGCATCCTTTTCGTTTTGATCGCGATCACCGCCGGCGCCGTCCAGGCCCAACAGCGAACTCCCAACCAGTATGTGCCGCCGCCGCTGCAAAAATCCGGCCAGGCATCCGGCGAGGCCGTCAACCTGACGCCCGCCGCAGCGGCGCCGGTCAACGTCGCCCCCAACGCCGTCGCCCCCACTCCTCCGCTGGCCGCGCAACCCGTCCAACCCAGCCCGGCCTTGCCGGGCAAACCGGTCACCGTCACCAACACCCCGGCCTCTGTCTGGTCTCCCATCCCGGCCCCCACGGCACCCAACCCGTGGCAACCGACCAAGCCCGCCGTCAATCCGTGGGAACCCAAACCCGCACCCTCTCCGTGGAAGTAACCGGCTTCGCCCGCGGATGATTCCCCAAACCCATTACCGGTGCTGGGTCGAGGTGGACCTCGACGCGCTCCGCCAGAACGTTACCACCCTGCGCGCCCGCGTCGGTCCCCGCGTCAAAATCCTCGCGGTCGTCAAAGCCGACGCCTACGGCCACGGCCTGCCGCAAATCGCGCGCGTCTTGATGCAGACCGGCATCCACGGTTTCGGCGTCGCCAACCTGACCGAAGCCATCGTCGTGCGCCAACTCGGCGGCCCCGGCTGGCCGGTTCTGATGTTCGGCAGCGCCCTCGCGTTCGAACTCGACAAACTCGTCGAGCACGAAATCATCACCACCATCTCCTCCACCGACGAAGCCCGGCAACTGCATGCCGTCGCCGCGCGACACCACCGGGTTCATCCCATCCATGTCGAAGTGGATACCGGCATGGGCCGCGTCGGCTGCTGGCATGAACAAGCGCCCGCGCTACTGCGCGAAATCGCCACGTTGCCGAACCTGCGACTGACCGGCCTCTACACCCACTTCCCGAGCGCCGACGAGAATCCGCAGCGCACACGCGAGGCCCTCGCGCTGTTCCAAAACATCTCACCGCCCGACCCGCAACGGCTGCGCCACGCCGCCAACACCGCCGCCCTGCTCAATCTGCCGGAAACTCATCTCGACATGGTCCGCCCCGGCCTCGCCCTCTACGGCATCGCACCCGGTCTGAAGCCGATTCTCACCTTCAAAGCCCGCGTCGCGTTCGTCAAGGACGTGGCTCCCGGCCGCACCATCAGCTACGGGGAAACCTTCATCGCCCCGCGGCCGATGACCGTCGCCACCGTCGCCGTCGGCTACGCCGACGGATTTGCGCGCCATCTTTCCAACAAGGCCCACGTGCTCATCGCCGGCCGACGCTGTCCCGTGATTGGCCGGGTCACGATGGATCAGATCATGGTGGACGTGACCGGCCTGCCCCCCGTCCGCAGCGGCGACGAAGCGGTCATCGTCGGCCGGCAAGGCGCGGAGGAAATCACCGCCCGCGAGGTGGCCGACTGGGAAGGCACGATCGCCTGGGAAGTGCTGTGCGGCATCACCAAGACCGCGCGCGTCCCGCGCGTCTATACCGGCCTGACCGCAGCGTAGGTTGCATCCGCCTCCGCCGGGCGTATAGTGCCGCAGAAGGAGGCCTCCATGAAACCAGCACCATCCACGGAGCGGAACAACCGGATGAAATGTGCCTGCGCCAGTTGCACCTGCACGGTGGATCTGAGCAAGGCCGTCCGACGCGGCAACCTCGTCTATTGCGGCGAAGCCTGCGCCTCGAAAGCCTGCACGCCCGAAACCTGCCGGTGCGAACACGACCACTGCGGTTGAACCAGCCGCTCAACGCCGCGCGCGCCCGGCGCGTTTCGCGCGCTCCCAGTGAGCGTTCAGTTCCGCCAGCGTGCAATCCTCCAGCCGTTTGCCGCTGCGGTGAACGGCGCGCTCGAGTTGTTGAAATCGCCGGGTGAATTTCGCCACGGCCCGATTCAACAAATCCTCCGCCTGCAATCCTTCGTACCGGGCCAGGTTGACCACGGCAAACAAAACATCCCCCATCTCCTCCGCCACGGCGCGGCGGCCGCGCGCCGCTTTCAATTCGCGCAGTTCCTCCTCGATCTTCGCCAGCACCTCGGCCCGCTGCTTCCAATCAAAGCCCACGCGCGCCACTTTCTGCTGTACCTTGTCGGCTTTCAACAACGCCGGCAGGTGCCGCGGAAGTTTGTTGAGAATGCTGGGGGAATGGGTCTCCGCCTTCTTGATCTGCTCCCATTGCCGCAAGACCTCGGCGCTGGTGCGGGCGCGCGTCTTGCCAAACACATGCGGATGCCGGTGAATCAATTTGTCGGCGATGGATTTCGCGACATCATCAAAATCAAATTCACCGCGCTCCGCCGCCATTTGGGCGTGAAACACCACTTGCAACAACAAATCGCCCAACTCATCGCGAAAGCCCGGCATGTTGCCCGCCGCCAGCGCCTCGACCGCTTCGTAGCATTCCTCGATGAGGTTGTGGCGGATGGACTGGTGCGTCTGTTCCCGATCCCACGGGCAGCCGGTCGGCGATCGCAGCCGCTCCATAATCCGAAGCAACCGGGCCGTGTTGCGCAGCGAGTGTTTCCGTGATCTCATCAAGAAAACAGGGGCAAAGCCGCAGCCTTGCCCCCGCTCTGGGAGAAACGTCTGAACTTATGCTCCGCGCGACCGCGAGCCGCCGGGAAATGCCAGCACCTTCTCCTCCGCCTCCGTCAGCGAAGTGTCCCGCAACGGCGCCGCCTGCTCGCGACGCCGCATTTCCCAAAGTTTTTCCAACTCCGTCTCCAACGCGGTGATCCGATGGGTGCCCACCGCTGGCAAATCGTCCCCCGCATTGGCCAGCCGGCTGCGCAAGAGCTGCAATTCATCCGTCGCCGCCGCAATCCGTTCCAGCAAGGATGGCGGTTTCTGCTCGCGTCCCGTGTGTGAAATGCGCCGGAGCGGAGAACGTCGGCGGTTAACTTTTGTTGTATTGGTTCGTGATTTCATGTTTGATAAAAACCACCTAACAGACACTTTTTCTACGGTTTCGCTCAAATAAACACAAGCGAATTGACGGATTCTGCGTCAATAAAAACATCTATCGTGCCACCAGGTACTTACGAGTCAACACGATGACTCAAAAGCCGGTCTCCATCGAATAAAAAGTACCCCCTGAACTTCTTGCGCTTCAACAACAACGGCAACCAGTGCGGGTCATCCTGCCACATTTCTTGATACGGAATCTGATCCACCGGTGTCCACTGCGGTATCGCCTCGTCCGTCTCAACCAACACGCCCTGACAATCCGACGCCGCAAACACCGCAACATGCAGGCGGTAACCCTCCAAAAAATGAAAATGCAGTTCCCCAACCTGTTCCAGCCCCAACGGCGTGACCCCAACCTCCTCTTGCGTCTCCCGCACCGCCGCCTCCATCGCCGTCTCGCCCGGCTCGTTGCGTCCGCCCGGCCCGTTCATCTTGCCCGCGCCCAAGCCCCGCTTTTTCCGAATCAACAACACCTGCCCATCCCGAATCACAAAACACAAATTCGCCCGCTCCGTCGGCTGCCACGTCGTCCAGTCAATCTGCGTCACGCTCGTCAACACGCCGCTCCTGTTACCGTGAAACCGACGCGTTGTAAACACCGTCCCGGCTTGACCCCGTGACCGGCACGCCGCATCATCCGCTGCGATGGTACCGGTCTGCCCCAAGTGCGATGTCGCCCTGCTCATCGTCGAGCACGACGATGTCGAGGTGGACGTCTGCGACCACTGCCGCGGCGTGTGGCTCGACGCCGGGGAGTTGGAACGGCTGGGCATCGCGCCCGAACCCACCGGGATCGTGGCGCCATCCACCCGGTATCTCTGTCCCCGCTGTGACCGACCGATGCGCCAACTTCGCCGCCGCGGCGTCGAACTCGAAGAATGTCCTGCCGGCCACGGTGTCTGGCTTGATGCCGGTGAGTTGGAACGGCTGCGCGCCCCGCGGCTGGAAACAATTTTCGCAAACCCAAAACAAGGAGGCTAAACCATGTCGCTCGCTCTGCTTGTCCTGCTGATCCTCGCCGCCATCGTCTTGATCGCGGTGTTCTGGTTCATCGGCGCCTACAACGGCCTGGTGCGATTGCGCAACCAGCTCGAAAACGCCTGGGCGCAGATTGACGTGCAGTTGAAACGCCGCTACGACCTGATCCCGAATCTCGTCGAGACCGTCAAAGGCTACGCCAAACACGAGCGCGAAACGCTCGAGAAAGTCATCCAGGCCCGCAACTTCGCCATGAACGCCAAAAGCGTCGGCGAACGCGCCGCGGCGGAAAACATGCTCACCAGCACCTTGAAAACGCTGTTTGCTGTCTCGGAAGCCTACCCGGACCTGAAAGCCAACCAAAACTTCCTCAAATTGCAGGAAGAACTGACCTCCACGGAAAACAAAGTCGCCTTCTCGCGTCAGTTCTACAACGACAGCGTTCAGCAATTCAACACGCGCATCCAGATGTTCCCCACCAACATCGTGGCCGGTATGTTTGGGTTTACTCGCCGCGACTTCTTCGAGGTCAAAGAAGAAGCCGTCCGTGAAGCGCCCAAAGTCGCCTTCTAAACCGGCCCCATGTGGGAGCAGATTCGCGCCAACCGACGCCGCTCCGCCATCTTGATCAGCACGATGGCCGCAGTGCTGCTGCTGCTCGGCTACCTCGGCGCAGAAGCCATCGCCCCCGGGGCCGGCCCGGTGGGCTTGCTTGTGGCGGCCGGCATTTGGGCGCTCCAACTCGGCGTGTACGTCACCGCCGCCAACTCCGTCCTGCTGGCCGGCAGCGGCGCGCGCGAACTAAAAAAAGAAGACAGTCCCCGCCTCTTCAACGTCGTCGAGGAAATGTGTCTCGCCGCCGGTCTCGGTTACATCCCGAAAATCTACCTGATTGACGACCCGGCCCCGAACGCCTTCGCCATCGGCCGCACACCGGAATCGAGCGCGGTGGCCGTCACCACCGGCCTGATGCACCGGCTCAACCGCGACGAACTGCAAGGTGTGATCGCCCACGAAATCGCGCACCTCAAGAATCACGACGTCAAATTCATGACGCTGGCCGCCGTGATGCTTGGCTCGATTGTGCTGCTGTCCGAACTGGTTCTCCGCGCCACGTTCTACAAGGGCCGCGCCGGGCGGCGCAGCAGCTCCCGCGGTAACGGCGGCGGTCAGGGACAGGCGATCATCTTCGTCATCGCCATCCTGTTTGCGATTCTCGGCCCGCTCGCCGCGCAACTGCTCTACTTCGCCTGCTCCCGCAAACGCGAGTATCTCGCCGATGCCTGCGCCGCCCAGTTCACCCGCTACCCGGCCGGCCTGGCCAGCGCGCTCGAAAAGATTTCCCTCTCCAGTCGCGCTGTCGCTTTCGCCAACAAAACCACCGCCCCGCTGTTCATCATCAATCCGCTTGCCGCCAGCGGCCGGTCGGCTTCGCTGTTTTCCACCCACCCGCCCACCGAGGAACGCATCCGCATCCTCCGCAGCATGGGCGGGGCGGCGCTGGCCGACTACGAAACCGCCTTTCGCAAAGCCACCGGCAGCGGTCTGATCGGCCCGACCTCGCTCCAAGCCGCGCCGGCGCAACCCATCCGCCCACCCCAGCCCGATGAACCGATCGAAACCCCCGCCGCCACGCGCGCGATCAACTACCGGCGACACGGCTATCTCCCGCTGACCTGCACCTGCGGGCTGGCCATCCGCGTCCCCGAAACCTACGAACGCGACAGCATCCACTGCGTCCGCTGCGGCAGTATCCTGCCCATCCCGCGCGTCGCTCCAGCAACCAGCGCCCCGGCAGCGGCTCCGGCGCCCGCCGCGCCGCTGCGGTACCGTCGGACCACCACCGGCTGGGAATCGTTCCGCTGCGCCTGCGGCCACACGGTGGAACTCAGCCCCGCGTTCGCCGCCTCCCGCATCCGCTGCGCGCACTGCGGTCGTCAGATTGAGGTGGCGACCTGAAACCACGCAAGCGTTCCCGTCATCCTAGCGCGTGAGTTTATGAACCAACTTCATCACTTCCGTCTCGATACGCTCATGCACACCGTTTTCGCGCTGCGTCCCGGCGAGCGCGTGGGGGTGTTTATTGACCTCGACCGGCCCGAGGAGGTTCCGCACCTGCCGTTTCTCCAGGAACGCGACTGGTCCACGCGGCGGATTGCCTTTGAAGTTTTTTATCGCGGACTGCTCGACCACCAGACGGCCCTCGGGCTGCGGTCCGTCAGTTTCTACGCCTACGAACCGACCGGCGGCAGCAACCTCGATTTGCCGCCGCTGGCTTATGACCTGCGCGGACAACCCCGGCAGTTGGCCACCGAGATTCTGCCCCAGCTCGACATCGTTCTCTACCTGAGCACCTACTCCGCCACCGCCCCGATCACCGCGCTGGCCAAACAAATCGGTTTCCGCGGCGCCACGATGCACGGCTGCAACCACATCATCCTCGAAACCGGTCTGGCCAAAAACTACGCCGACGTCTCCGCCAAAGCCGAACGATTCCGCCAAGCCCTGACCCGCGCCGATGACGTGGTCGTCGAGTTCAACACCCTCGGCCAAACCTACCGGTTGACTCTCGAACTGGGCCCGCAGGAAGCCCAAAAAAGCCACGGCCTCTGTCACACCCCGGGAGAAATCGCCAACCTGCCGGCCGGCGAAATCTACTGGGTGCCCACCGGCGCGCACGGCCAGTTCCCCCACCGCTTCAAAGACGGCACGCTGGCCGTCATGGATGTCCGCGACGGACGCATCCACGACGCCCGGCTGCTCCGCGGCCAGCCCGCCACCGTGGACGCCGCGCTGACCCGATTCCGCGCCGACCCGGCCACCGGCGAACTGGGCGAACTCGGTCTCGGCACGCAAGACTTGCCGGTGGCGGGCGCGGATATTCAGGACGAAAAACTTCTCGGCACCTTTCATGTCGCCACCGGCCGCAGTGACCATCTCGGCGGCTCGCTTGGCCCCGGCAAGTTTCGCGACAAACGCAATGCCACCCACGAGGACATCCTGTTTGCGCCGCACAAAACACCGGAGATAGACGTGACCGGTGTCTGGCTGCACAAGGACGGCCAGGAAACCCTGCTGATCGAACATTACAACCCGACCGAATTCGTCCGCCGCGTGGCGTTGTGAACCCCTACGAAACCCGTCGCTATCTGGCCGAGTATTTGCAGTTTCATTTCGGCGACCGGCGCGAATTTTTCCCGTATCCGTTCCCGCCGCGCGGCGCGCTGGACTTTCACCGCCGCATCGTTCGCGACTGTCTTTTGCCGGTCCGGTTCCCCCACCCCACCCGCGGGCTGGACCTCGGTTGCGCCGTCGGCCGGCTGACGCAGGAACTGGCGCGCGTTGTGGACGAGGCGACCGGTGTGGACAACTCCCGGCCATTCATCCGCGCCGCCCGCCGCATGGTGCGCGAAACCAATGTCACGTTTGTTGTCGGCGACGCACCGCGCGTGACTGGCCAGTACCACGTCGTGCTGGCGGTGAACTTGATTTGCCGCTTGCGCCATCCCCGGCAATTCCTCGCCCGGCTACCGGAGCTGGTGGTCCCCGGCGGCCAACTCGTGTTGGCCACCCCCTATTCGTGGCTGGAGCAATACACCCCGCGCCGTCACTGGATCCGCCCCGACGAACTACCGGGCCTGCTCGCGCCGCGGTTCGCGTTGAAACGGCGCCGTGATTTGCCGTTCCTGATTCGGGAACACGAACGAAAATATCAGCTCGTCATCTCGGATGTCCTGACCTTCCGGCGCTTGCCGGACCCGCCGCGCTCGCGATAAATTGCCGGCCATGGAACTGTTTGACTGCGCCGTCGGCCAGCGGGTCCGCCACAAGGAAACCGGCAAACTTGCCACCATCAAACAACTCGCCCGCGCCAGAGGCGAAGTTGAAATCGCGTTCGACAACGGCCTGACCGTCTCCGTCAGCCCCAAAATGCTCGAACCAAGCGCCGCCGATGCCATCACGCCGCGCGCGCCCAAACGGCCCTGCCCGCAGTGCGGCGCCGACATGGGCGAGCAGCCGCAGTGCGGCCATTGCGGCTTTGCCTACCGGACCGCGCCGAAACGCGGTTTGCCGCTCGCCGTCACGCTGCTGATCGGGCTGGTGGCGGTGGCCGTCATTGCGTTGCTGGCGTGGAAGTACCTGCTCGGCCGGTCGTGATGCTTGCCTACCGGCGACGGGTCTGCTAACACCCCGCGCATGAAACCGATTCGCCTCGGCGTGATTGGCTGCGGCGGCATGAGCCGTCATCACGCCCGTGTCTTTCTCCAAAACATTCCCCAAGCGGAAATCGTCGCGCTCTGCGATCCGAACCCGGCCAACCTGGCCACCTACTTGAACGAGTTTCCGGCGGACAAACCGAAACCGCCCACCTACGCCGACTACCGTGAGATGTTGCGCACGGTCCGTTGCGACGGCGTGCTGATTGTCACGCCCCACACCCAGCATTTCGAGCAGGCGATGGCCGCGCTGGATGCCGGGGCGCATGTGTTGTTGGAAAAACCGATGGTGATCGAAGCTGACCACGCGCGACGGCTCATCGAACACGCCGACAAAAAGAAGCGCGTCCTCAGCCTCGCTTTTCCCGGACCGTTCTGCGCCGAGTTCCAATACGTCTGCGGTCTGCGCGACCGCGGCGAATGGGGCGAGGTCATGCAGGTGGACGCGATGGTCTCGCAGAACTGGCAACAACTGACCACCGGCACCTGGCGACAGGACCCGAAACTATCCGGCGGCGGCCAGGCGTTCGACACCGGCGCCCACATGTTCAACGCCCTGCTCTACCTGACCGGCCTGCGCCCGGTCGAGGTGTTTGCGTGGAGCGACTACCGGGGCACACCGGTGGACATCAACACCGTCGCGACCATCAAATTCCACAACGGCGCTCTGGCCAGCGCGTTTGTTGGCGGCGCCGACGTCAGCGGCTGGCAATCCGGCATCTTTCTGTCGGCCACCAAACGCTCGCTGCGCATCGGCACGCACAGCGGCCCGGTGGAGGTCTGGGACGAACAGGGTCAGAAAATCACCCCGGCACTGCCCGCCGTCACCAGCCTGCAACAAAACTTCGTGGACGGCATTCTCGGCGAAGCGCAAACGCTCTGCCCGCCGATTTGGGGTCTGCGCCAGGCCCTGTTGATGGAGGCGATCTATCGCTCCCTGCGCACCGGTCAACCAACCACCGTCCAACCCGAATGAACCACTACCTCATCCAACTGCTCCTGCTCCTGTGGCCCCTGCTCATCGCCGGTTGCCAAACCTGCTGTCAATAGGGCCGGGAGTTTTTGACGTGGCCAACCGGCTTTGATACGGTCTCGCCGTGGCCGACACCCTTGTCATCAACGAGATTTTTTACAGCATTCAGGGCGAATCGTCCTATGCCGGCCTGCCGTGCGTCTTCGTGCGGCTGACCGCCTGTCACCTGCGCTGCGCGTGGTGTGACACCACCTACTCGTTCCACGGCGGAACGCCGATGAAAATTGCCGACGTGATCGTGAAGGTCCTCGAACACAACTGCCCCCTCGTCGAAATCACCGGCGGCGAGCCCTTGCTGCAACCCAATGTGCTGCCGCTGATGACCCGCCTCTGCGACCTCGGCAAACGCGTCCTGCTCGAAACCAGCGGCACCGTGGATGTCGCCCCGGTCGACCCGCGCGTCGTCAAGATCATGGACATCAAATGCCCGGGCAGCGGCGAGGCCGACAAGAACCGTCTTGCCAATCTCCGTCACCTCGACAAAAAGGACGAAGTCAAATTTGTCATCGCCGACCGGACTGACTACGACTGGGCCAAACAATTCCTCGCCGAGCATTCCATTCCCGGCCCCGTGCTCTTTTCGCCGGTCTGGGAACGGCTGCCCCTGAAGGACCTCGCCGCCTGGATTCTCGCCGACAAACTTCCCGTCCGCCTCCAAACCCAGTGGCACAAAGTCATCTGGGGCCCCGACACCAAAGGAGTCTGATTATGTCCCTGCGCATCCTCATCAAACCCGCCGACATCCAGAACTGGCTCGCCCAACGCCAAGCCCAGCCCGCGCGCCGCCGCAACACCGACGCTGATTTCCGCATCCTATTCGACGCGCCGTCGGCCGATTGCGAGCCGCTCAGCATCGAAGATTTTCTGACCGCGCTGCGGCTCAGCCACCACGTGCTGCTGGTGGACGAAGAGCCGGGCAAGACGTTCCACCGCTTTGTTCCCCGTGCCTGACCTGCCGCAACTGCGCACCGCCATTCCCGGCCCGAAATCCCGCGCCCTAGCGCGGCGGCTGCGCCGCAGCGAATCGCGCAACGTCACGTTCTTCTCCCGCCACTGGCCGATATTCTGGCAACGCGCCCGCGGCGCCTGTGTCTGGGACGTGGACGGCAATCGCTACCTCGACCTGACCGCCGCTTTCGGCGTCGCCAGCGTCGGCCACACCAACCCGCGCGTCGTTGCCGCCATCCGCCAACAGTCGCGGCAACTGCTCCACGCGATGGGCGATGTCCATCCCAACGAGCTGAAACTGCGGCTCGCCGAAGAACTCGTCGCGCTGACCTACCGGCGCTGGAACCACCGCGCCGCGCGCGTGGTCTTTGCCACATCCGGGGCCGAAGCGGTCGAGATTGCGTTGAAAACCGCCGCGATCGCCACGGGCCGCCCCGGAGTGATTGCGTTCACCGGCGCCTACCACGGCCTGACCTATGGCGCACTCGACGCCACGCATCGGCGGCATTTCCGCTGGCCGTTCGCCCGGCAACTCGGCCATTTTGTGGATCATTTTCCCTTCGGCCAAATCCCACCGGCCAAACGCCGGTACGCAGCGGTGCTCGTCGAACCCATTCAGGGTCGCGCCGGGATCGTTGAACCACCGGTTGGCTTCCTGCCGGCCTTGCGCCGGTTTTGCGACCAACACGGTT
>CAZHLM010000033.1:12364-16011 GCA_964533295.1 uncultured Verrucomicrobiota bacterium | reverse complement strand
GCCGCCGCGCTTGCCTCGCTGGCCGAAATGAAACGCCGCCGCCTGCCCGACCGCGCCGCCGCGCTCGGCGCGCAAGCGCGGCAACGCCTCGGCTCGGCGCTGCGCGGTCGCGGTCTGATGCTCGGTCTGCTGGTACCCAACGCCCCGCGCCTGTGCGAACAGTTGTTGCGCCGCGGCCTTCTCGCTCTGCCGGAAAGCGACGTGCTCGGCATCACGCCGCCCCTGACGATCACGTCACGCCAATTCGCCTGCGCGCTGAACATCATCGAGGAATGCGCGTGACGAAATACTCCGTGCTGCTCGTCCTGCTCCAGGCCGCGACGATTCTCTATCTGCTGGCCACCGGTCCATGGCTGGCCACGCCGTACTGGGGCTGGCTCGAGGGACTCGGCGGCGCGCTGGCGGCGTGGGCGCTATGGACGATGCCGCCGCGCCAACTGCGTTTCGTCCCCGAGATTGCCGGCCACGCCCGATTGATCACCCACGGTCCCTATCGCTGGGTTCGCCATCCGATGTACCTCGCCCTGCTCATCACGCTACTGGCGGTGGTGCTGGCGAAACCGACCGCCGACCGCATCGTCATCTGGCTGGTGCTGGTCGCCAACCTGATCCTGAAACTCCGGTACGAAGAAGAATTGCTGGCCGCCCGCTTCCCCGAATACGACGCCTACCGCCGCCGTACCAAACGACTCGTCCCGTTTCTCTACTGACGCTCAGAACTCGCGGCACCCCCTCGTGGGAGCGCCCTTCCGGGCGCGACCGGCTGGGTTTTCCGACGAAGTCGCAGGCCGAAGCCCACGCTGACAGGGAGTTTGGTTACACGCGCTTAATCGCCTCATTCAACGCCGCCAGCAACGGGCCGGGGTCCACCTGATGCCGGCGCGCCGCGAACTCAATCGTCACGAACCGCGGCGGGTTGTGCCGCATCGCGGCCAGCCCGGCCAGACCGTTGTGAATCAGCACCGGCCGCAACTCCGGCGCGGCCTCCAACAACTCCGTCACCCGCGTCGTCAACTTCACCGGCTGACCGCGCACGTATTTTTCGGGTCGCACCCGCAGCGTCTGGGCAATGTTGATGGCAAACAACACCACCGCCGTCAGCACCAACAGCCCGGCCGCCGCCGCCCAAGCATAACTCCACCGGGTCTCGTAGGCTTTGTTCAACGCCATCGCGAACGACAACGTGCTGCCGATGGCCAACGCCCAAAACGACGCGCGCAACAACCGGTGACTCCACAAGTTCACGCCGTTGAAAATGGGCAACACCCGGTAGGCCACGCCGAAGATCAGCGGGGTGATAAATCCCAACGCCATGGCATGCCGCGCCGCCGCGCTGAGCCGAAACACGTCCGCGTGAAACGGCACCAACGCCACCACAATCAGCCACGCGTAACCGAGGTACACGAACCACACAAACGCATTGTCCACGCCTTTGATTTCAATGCGCGTTCGCCGTTTGGCAAAAATGCCGAGCGCGTAAACAAACAAGCCGGTCGCCGCCAACTCCAGCCACGTCGCCGTCCATGCCCGCCACTCCAGCGGATATCGGACCAGAATCGCTACGTTCCACAACCAGAACGCCGCATCGGCCGCCCACTGCCGGGTTTCGCGTAGCCCGAGAAAATGCGGCAACACGCGCAGCGAAAAACCAAAAATCATGTTGGCCACAAACCCGAACAGCGCCGCGTGAATCCACAACGCGTGCGGCACCGTCGGCATCCGCTGCCAGACAATCCACAGGTTGCCGACCGCCAGCGCCGCCAGCCAGACAAGGCTGGCGAGGATGTATTTCTCGTACGGCTCACGCGGTTGATCCGACCGCGCCACCACGCCAATCAGCAACCACAGAAACAGCCCCACGCCGACCAACTCGACCACCGCCGAACCCACTACCGCCGGCCGCCACCCCGTGCTTCGCAACACCAAGCCGGTCAGGATCAACCCCAACGTCGCCCGCGCCGCCCAGACCGGTCGCAGTCCGGTCATCTTCATCCGCGGCACCGCGTGCAACGCCACGCCCATGATAAACAGCCCCACCCAGCCCATCACCTGGGCGTGACCGTGCAGTTGTTTCCAGATCCCGCTGACCGCGTAATACTGACCGGCCTCGGCGATGCGCAGCAGATTGACCACGCCCAACCCAAACCCCAGCGTCACCGCCACCGCCAGCGCCCCGGCCACAAACCATTTGTACAACGTCTCCGCCGCCGCTTCCTCCGCCCCGCTCGTTTCGGCCGCCGTGGGCGCCTCGTCCTTCCATTCCCCGCGCACCGCGGCATTCAACTCCTCGACCAACTGCGCCAGCGGCACCCGATGCGCCGCCGCGAAAATGAACAACGGCTCCGGCGGCCCCAACTCCCCACCGCAGCCCGCAATCCCGTACTTTGCAAACACCACCGCGCACTGCGGATACTGACGGTTGATGTCGGACACCAACATCGAATGGTGAATCATGCCGACAGTCTAGCCCCGACCAGTCCGATCTGAATTGACGCGGGTCAACGGAAACAAATCACCGAGAGCCAAACCGAAAGCGCGTCCGCGCCGCCCCCACGCACAACAAAATTGCTCGTGCGGGCGTCTGTTTGCGGGCCGGTGCGGTCTCGCTCCAAATCCTGAGCCGACGCAGCGCTTGCATCCCGGCATCGCGCCGCCTACTCTCCTGGCACGATGCATCGGGTCACCTACATGCGCATCTCCGTAACCGACCGCTGCAATGAGCGGTGCCTGTACTGTCTGCCCCACGATGTCACCGTCGAATGGTTGCCGCGCGGCCAAATCCTCACCTACGAAGAGATCCTCCGCGTCGCCCGCATCGCCACCGGGCTGGGTGTCACCCACTTCCGCATCACCGGCGGCGAACCGCTCGTCCGCAAAGACCTGCCGGAGTTCATCGCGCGCTTAAGCCAGCTACCGGGCGTCACCGACATCGGCCTCAGCACCAACGCCACCCTCCTCCCGCAACTGGCCGAGCCGCTCCACCGCGCGGGCGTCCGCTCCGTGAACATCTCGCTCGACTCGCTCCGTCCTGATCGTTACCGGCAAATCAGCGGCACCGGCAATTTGAGTGACTGCCTCGCCGGCATTGACGCCGCCCTGGCCACCGGCTTTGCGCGCGTCAAACTCAACGCCGTCATGATCAAAGGCCAGAACGACGACGAAATCCTCGACCTCATTGAATTCGCGGCCGGCAAACGCGTGCCGCTGCGTTTCATCGAGTTGATGCCCGTCAGCACCAGCGAGATGCTCACCGACGACAATTTCATCTCCATCGGCCACATCCGCCGCGTCATCGAAACCAAGTACTCGCTTGTCCCGACCGACGCGAAGCTCGGCCACGGCCCCGCGCTTTACTACCGGGCCGACGGCCTGCCGATCGACATCGGCTTCATCGGCGCGATGACCAACCTCCACTTCTGCGAGAACTGCAACAAAGTCCGCCTCACCGCCGACGGCAAACTGCGGCCCTGCCTCGGCGCGCACCTCGAATACGATCTGAAACACGTCCTGCGCGACCCCGCGAAAACAGACGCCGACCTCCGGCAGGTCTTCGTCGAAACCATCCGCAACAAACCCGAACAACACGAATTTCGCGACAACTACGTCCCCGGCCGCAAAATGATCGCGATCGGCGGATAGAGGAACAA
>CAZHLM010000033.1:0-12264 GCA_964533295.1 uncultured Verrucomicrobiota bacterium | reverse complement strand
AATGGCGGCGGCGTTGGGCCGGTCGCTGATTGTCTGCCTGCCCGGCAGCCCGCGCGGCGCGGTGGAATGCCTCGGTTACGTCGCTGCGGCCATTCCGCACGCGGTGGAGTTGCTGCGCGGCGACACCGCCCACCGAAACGCCACCAGCCCCGCCGGTATGACCGGCGGGGCTGGCGCGTGAACCGGTTTGCGATCTAGCGGCGACGGCGACCAAACACCGTCAGCAGCGTCATGCCCATCCCGACCGTCAACGCCGTCGTCGGCTCGGGAATGCAGCGCGACCCGATGAAATCAATCTCCAGCAACGTGCCGCCGTAGCTGCTGGTCTCCTGAATCTTGAGATACCCGGCCGGCAGCGGGTCCTCGAACAGCAGCAGATACACCTGATCCAGGTCTGCCCCGCTGTCATCCCCGCCGAAATCCGACCGCGCGAGAATCGCGTTCTTCGTCGCCGTGTCAAACCCGGCAAACAACAGGACCGCACCCGAGCTGAAGTCACCGTCCGCATCCCACCAGAGCTTGAACGGATCCAACCCGGCATCTTCCGCGATCAACAGGTATGGAATCGGACACTCCAGTTTCTGCAGGTACAACTTGGCGTTGTCGCAGAAGTCCACGTTCAACGGCGCATCCGTCGGCCCTTCGTTGATCACCCCGGCATCGTCCCAGCGCCCGATCTCGCTGTTGACGCGCGCGGCCATGTCCACCACACCCTCGCCGTGGTTGATCGTGCCCGAGTGTTTCCAGTACTCGAGCGCGAAGTCAATATCCACCACAACCGACCCGCCGAGGTCAGATTGGCTCGTCGCCAAACCCGACCCATTCAACCCCAACTCCACACCACTCGTCCCGACAAACGTGAAGGACGGCACCGCCGTGTTCGCCGGCGAACTCCAGTCCGAGAACAGATACGCCTGCGAGACCTCCGGCGAGGTGGCCATCGCCCCCGTCGCCAGCCCGACACTGACCAGACCCATCACCCAATACTTCGTCATGCTCTTCCCCTTTCCCTGTTAAACCCTAGACCCTAACGTCAGCCTGCAACCGCAGGCACGTCCCTCTTAGCGGCGGGTATGCCACCAGAATTGAGAAAGAAGTCTGACGGGTAAGCTACTGTCAGAAAAGCAGATGGGAACCTCGGCCAACCGCGAGAGGCGGGCGCACGCTGTTCACCTGAACACCGCCCCACCGTTCACTGTCCAGCGCGTCGAACAGTCACCGGCCCCCAATCAAAAATGAGGGTCGGCGCGATCGCCAACTTACCGGGTCGCGTAGCCAAGCAACGACATGAACAGGAAAAACGCGAACGGGATTCCGATCACCGACCCCCAAAACATCAGGGGTGAATTCAACAGGTCTGGTTTTTGTTTGGTTGTTTTCATGCGCGCAGATTAGCCGGGCCGGACTTTCCTGTCTGTCGGGCGGAAACCTGATTTGTTTGTGGGGGGGAATCCCGACGGGGGCAGCCAAGAAAAATCCGCTGTTCAGCGGCTGCCGTTGAACCAGTGAATGGCGGATTCGACCATCGCACTGGTGTTGGGGAATTCCAGCTTCGCTTTGATCCGCTCCCGGTAGGTCTCGACGGTTTTGATGCTGACGCCCATCGCGTCGGCGATCCGCTTGGAATTGAAACCGCGGCCGATCAGTTCGAAGACCTGCAACTCGCGATCGGAAAGCCGATGAATCGCCGGCCGCGAGGCGCGGTCATTGCCGAGCGCCTGCGCGATGTCGGCCGCCATGTCGGTGCTCAGATACCGTTGCCCGGCCAACACCTGGCGGATCGCCGTCAGGATGTCATGCGGCGCGCGTTGTTTCGTGATGTAGCCGAGCGCCCCGGCCGCCAGCGCGCGCTGGGCGTAGACGGCTTCATCCTGCATCGAGAGCACCAGGATTCGCGTGGCCGTGCCGCGCGCTTTCAGGTCTTTGATCAATTCCAGCCCGTGCGAGTCGCGCAGGCTCAAATCCACAATCGCCAGCACCGGCTGCAACCGCTCGATCATCTCCACGGCGGTGGCGCGGTTGTCAGCCTCGCCGACGACCACGAGGTCCGGCTCGTTGTTGATGACCAGCGCCAGGTATTCGCGGATCAACGGGTGATCATCCACGAGCACCACCCCGCGCCGCGCCGTGGCCGGTGCGCCGGATTCATTCGTGTTAGCCGCCTGTCGCATACTGACACCGCACAATGGTTCCTCCTTCGGGCGCGTTGGTCACGTCCAACGTCCCGCCGATCAGCGCAGCCCGGTACTTCATGATGTGCAACCCCAGCCCACCGGGCGGGACAGACTCGACCACAAACCCCACCCCGTCGTCCGACACGGCCAGCGTGGCCCGGTTGTTGTCGAGCCGGTAGCTGATCACCAGATTGGCCGCTTTGCTGTGTTTCAGCGCGTTCGACACGGCTTCCTGCCCGATCCGGTAGAGATGGATCGCGGTGGCGGTGTCCGCGCATTTCGGTTCGACCGGGATGTCCACCTGACAGGAAACGCCATGGAGCTTGCGCACCGTGCCGGCCAGTTCATGCAGCGCCACCGCCAAGCCCTCCGCTTTCAACCGCACCGGATACAACCCGCGCGCGATTTGCCGGCTTTGCGTGACCGCCACCTCCAACAACTGCGCCAGTTCACCGGCTTGGGCGGCTTCCGCACCGGTCAACTTCTGCGCGAGCCGCAAACAGGCGAAATGAGTGCTGACCAGATGCTGACACAACCCGTCGTGCAAATCCTGTCCGATCCGCGCCTGCTCGCGGTCGCTCACCTCCAACACCTGTCGCTCCAATCGCCGCCGCGCCGTCACGTCCGTCGAAATCCCGCAGACCGCCTCGACCCGGCCGTGATTGATGATGGGAAACTTCAACGACAAATACGCGTGCGGTCCGTCGCGGTGCGGCGTGACTTCGTCGAACTGGATCGGTCTGGCCTCCGCCAGCACCCGCAGATCGTTGGCCCGAAATACCTCCGCCAGGTTGTGCGGGAACATGTCGTAATCCGTCTTTCCCACCACCGTGGCGCGCGTGACGTCAAACAACTCCTCGAACGACCGGTTGATCAACACGTACCGGCCCGCCCGGTCTTTCAGGTAGATCACCGCCGTCGAGTTATCAATGATGGATTGCAGCCGCTCTTCACTCTCCCGCAGCGCTTCCACCATTCGTTGCCGCTCGCTGACATCCAGAATGATCCCCTGTAGCAGGGACGGCTGACCGGGTTGCAATGTGCCCTCATCATGACACCACACCAACCGTCCATCCCGCGCCACCACCCGGTAGTCCGCCGAAAACACACCGGTTTCGCGGCACTGCTCATCGGCGGCGATCACCCGCGCGCGGTCATCTGGATGCACCCGATTCAGCCACAACCCGGGCGTCCCCGTCCACTCCGCCGGTGTGAATCCAAACAACCGTTCCACCTGCGGACTGACATAGAACCACCGGCCCAACGGCGTCGGTTCCGCCGTGTACGTGATCACCGGCAAATGCTCCACCAACAACCGCAGCCGCTCCTCCGCCGACCGCACTGCCTCATCGCGACGCTGAATCTGCGCCAGCATCTCGTTGAACGCCCCCGTCAACTGCCCCAGTTCATCCTCCGACTCCGGTACGACCCGCACCGTGTAATCACCCCGCTCCGTGACCGCCGCCGCCCCACCCGCCAACGCCGACAACGGTCCGGTAAACACCCGCTGCAACCGCTGCGCCACCACCAACGCCACCAGCAACGCCGCCAAACTCGTGCTCACCGCAATCGCTGCAAACACCCACATCCGCCGCCGATACTCCGCCAGACTCAACGCCACCGTCAACGTCCCGACCGCATGGTCGCCGAAGACCACCTCCCGTTGCATGACAAGCAACCCGTTCTGAAATACCGGCCCGGTCATAACCGCCGGCAGTTCCACGGCGCGCCCCTGCTCAAACGAGGCAAACACCCGTCCGTGCCCATCCCGCACCGTCGCGTTCACAGTGTTCGGTTCCGCCCGCCATGCGCGCAACACCTCCCGCGCCGCCTCCGCGTCGCCAAATGCCAGCGCCGCCGCGCAGTTGTCCGCGATCATCCGCGTCTGCGCGTCCAACTGCTGCACCCAGCGCGTCCGCAACTGCGTCCACTGAAACACCGCGCCCGCACCCGCCGCCACCACCAGCGCCGCTGTAGTGCTGGCCATGATGATCCAGACCAGTTTCCACTTGATCGGCAGATTTCGAAACCAACGCATCTACCGGCCCTCCGCGCGAGGCGCGTCATTGCCCGCCGCCAACCGCAACAGGCGCGAACTCAACTCCAGCTCCGCCTGCTCCGCCGCCTCCCGTCGGACGGCAAACCGCACCCGCCCGATCTCGTCCGCAAACAACCGAATCATCCCGCCGAGCTTCAGAAAATCCTCCGCCACCCCCACGGTCAACACCGGCTTGCCCCGCACGGCGTCCAAAGCCGCCTGTTGGTTAACCTCGCGCGTCACAAACAAAACATGGCACGCCCGAATCTCTGTTTCATCCGCGAAATACTCAATCGCAAACCCCCGCCCCCCCACCTGCCGCACCGCCAACGCCCGGGCCAACGACGCTCCGAATGGATTTCGCCCCACCACTCCCACCGTCACGGGCAGGTCGCGGCGCGGAAAGCCCGTGGCCGGCCACTTGGTGAGCACCGCAAAGTTATAGAGAAAGCCGGCCGCCAACTCGTACTGCACCGGCTCGGTCAACACCCGCTCCTGCCCGCGCGCTGACCCGCAGAAGCCGGCCAGCCACAGCACCCCGACAACCAACCGCAACAAGCGTGACGTCACCAAGCGCAACCACTCATTTCTTCTCCGCCCACCCGAGCGGCCTTACCGGTATCACGCGCACCCACGCCGAGCAAGCCCGTCGCCGGATCCCACATCCACCCGCGTCCACCGCCGGCAATGCAGGGCGGACAGGCCTGGCGTCCGGGCTGCCCGCCGTGGGTGTGGGTTGTGAACCTTTTATGCGGCGCCCAGCCACGGTCTCCTGACCTGCGCCGCCGTCCCGTCAGTTCCGCAACCACAACAACAACCAAGCCGTCGCTCCCGCCAGTGCCACCAACCCGACCATCAGCCACAGCACCGGCTTCAAACGCCGGCGTCCCGCGGCCGATGGTTCGGGTGGTACCCACTCCTCGGCCTCACTCACCAATCGTTCCACATCGGTTTCCATGTCATCGCCCTTTTTCATTGCGCCGCCGCCCAAGCCACCAACCCGACCGCCGCCACCACCCAGATCACCAACGCCACAAACGGCGCTCCGATCCGCGCCGCCCGCCGCCAGCGTCGCCACCCCGTTTGCCTGCCCACCGGTTCGCCCGCTTCGGTCCCCGACAAAGAAGCAAAAAAGTTTGGGTTCGACCGGTGTTTGACGGGATAAAAGCCGTGAAAGCCGCATCCGTGAGGGCGGACGCAACCAAGGCGGGGCACGGCATCGCCGATCAAACCCAAAAGAAAATCACACACAACCCGCCTTTTCACCGCGGCATTGTGCCCACACCTTCGCCCCCTGTCTGTCAGGCGATTGCCTGATTTAATTGTACGGATTTCTCCCGACAAGAGCGGTCAAGCGCAATTTGTTCGCCGCCCGGCTGTTTCGGTCTTGAGGTTTTCGACGCCACCAGATTATGCTGCCTCCAGGAGAAGCTTCATGAAATACAATCTCACCCCGCTGGTCGTCGTGTTGGCTTTTGCCAGCGCCTGTTCCACCCAGCCACCCGCTGCAGATCACTCTGACCCGGGGCCGATGGCGTTGTTTGATGTTCGCATCATCAACCCCACAGGTCCGGCGTCGGGTACCGGTGTGGTCGGTCAGGTCATCACGGTCTCCAGCACTTGCACCAACACCGGTACACTCACGTTCGGCCCATCCACAACCGGTATTTACCTTTCCACGAGCAGCAATGGCCTGGGCTGTGCGTGCAATTGTCTGGTGACCTCCCACACCGTTGCTGCCATCGCCGCGAAGAGTAGTCGCACCACCACGACCAACTTCGTCGTGCCGGCCTCCTCCCCCACCGGCAACGTCCTGCTCTGTTTTGTGGCGAACGACCGCGGCTTGCCGTGCGCCAGCGGGAAGAACCCGCCGGTCCGAATCTTCGCCACCGAAAGCCCCTCGTCTGCCTATCACAACAACACGAACTGCGTTCCGATTTACATCAAACCGTAACTCCTCGTGACCCGTTATCGGCCATTTGTTCTGCATCTATTCGTCGCGGCCCTGCTCGCGCCAGCCGCGCCCGGCCAGATTGTCACCGATGGGACGATGGGGCCGGCGGGCGCCTTGACGGGGCCGGACTTCGCCATCTCCGACGCGCTCGGTCAGACGCGGGGGAACAATCTGTTTCACAGCTTCTCGCAATTCGGTCTCGCGGCGGGTGAGTCGGCCACGTTCAGCGGTCCCGCCGAAATCCAGAACGTCATCGCCCGCGTCACCGGCGGGAGCGCCTCGACGATTGACGGGGCGCTGAATTGCGACATTGCCGGAGCGAATTTCTTTTTCATCAATCCGTTCGGTGTGATCTTCGGCCCGAACGCCCAGGTCAACGTCAGCGGCGCGTTCGCCGCGACGACGGCCGATTATGTGAGGTTGGCCGACGGTGGCCGATTCGATGCGCGCACTCCGGCCAACGACGTGTTGACCACCGCACCGGTCAGCGCGTTTGGGTTTCTGGGTGCCAGCGCGGGCGGAATTCAAATCCAACAAGCCGCGCTGATTTTCCCGGGCCAGACCGCCACGTTTATCGGCGGCGCCATCACGATGGAAAGCGGCTACGTCGCCGCGCCCGCCGGTCGGCTGAACCTGATCAGCACCGCCGGGGCCGGCGAACTGACGTTGGATCCGACCGATCCCGCAGCCGAAGTGGACACGGGGAGTTTTGCGGCGCTGGGCCTCATCCAATTGCTTGCCGGTAGCGTCGCCGACGCTTCGGCGGACGGGAGCGGCTGGTTGACCCTGGAGGCCGGCGCCATTTCGCTCAGCGAGTCTGCCGTGATCACGAGCGGCGAAGGCGAGGCCCCCAATCAGGGCATTCACCTCACCGCCCGCGATTCCATCACCCTCGACAACAGCGTGGTGGCGGCGTATGCCAACGGCAGCGCCGATGGCGGCGACCTCGAACTCCGCGCCGCCCGGCTCATTCTTCAGAACGCTTCCTCGCTCATCACCGCCTCGGCCGACATTGGCTCGGGGGGTGCCGGTGCCGTTGTCATCCGCGCTGGGACGGTTGTGCTGGATGAGTTTTCGGAAATCTCCACCACCACGGCCAGCGCCAGCTCCGGTGGCGCGGTGGACATCACCAGCGATTCGCTGACGTTGGCCGGCAGCTCGCGCATCTGGTCGAGCAGCATCGTCGGGGCCAGCGGGGATCCGGGCGACCTCCAAATCCGCACCGACCAGTTGTGGCTTGCCGGCGGGCAACTCAACACCACTTCCGAAGGCGCGGCGCCCGGCGGCGACATTCACATCACGGCCCGTGATGTTGTCATAACCGGTCAGCTTCCCCTCTCGTTCATCTCCACCGAGGGCAACCTCGGCGGCAACATCACCATTGACGCCACCACCATCGAACTGGCGGACCATGGTCGCATCTCCGTCAGCGCGGTGACCATGGCCGGCACGATCCAGCTTTCGGCCACCGACTCGCTCAAGCTAACCGGACAAGCCACCATCCGCGCCACGGCCGAAACCACCGGCGGCAACATTTCCGTCACCGCCGGCCGGGAAATCCGGTTGACCGACGCTCGGATTACCGCCGTCGCGGAAGGCGATGGCGGCAACATCACCCTCACCGCGCCGCGCCTGATCTACCTCAACGGCAGCACCGTCTCCGCCGCCTCCACCGCCGGAAACGGCGGCAACGTCGTCATTGACCCCCTCTTCACCGTCCTGCTCAACAGCCAAGTCCTCGCCAACGCCATCCTCGGCAACGGCGGCAACATTGACATCACCACCGGCTACTTCCTCCGCCTCGACAGCCTCGTGGATGCCTCCTCCCAATTCGGCCTCCAGGGCAGCGTCACCATCAACGCCCCGCGCTTCGACCTCACCGAGGCCACCCCCACCCTGCCGGCCGAACTTCTCGACGCCGAATCCCAGCTCCAACCCCACTGCGCCGTCCGTCTTCCCGCCGGCGTCAGCACCTTCATCACCACCGGCCGCGGCGCCACCGCCTACCGGCCCGACGACCTCCAAACCGTCATCACGCCGCGCGACTAATTCTCTTTTCATGCGGCTTGCGTTCCTACTCTGCCTGCTCGCCCCGGCTGCTGTAGCCCAACTCGCCGCCACCCCCCGCCTGACCGTTCGCCAATTCCACTTCACCGGTCACACCGCCTTCACCACCACCGAACTGGCCGCCGTCGTCGCCCCCTTTACCGGCCGCGAAATCACCCGCACCGAACTCGAAGAGGCCCGCCGCGCCATCACCCTCCACTACGTCCATGCCGGCTACGTCAACTCCGGCGCCGTCATCCCCGACCAGCCGGTCATCGACACCATCACCATCCGCATCATCGAAGGCACGCTGACCGACCTGACCATCTCCAGCAACCGCTGGCTACGTACCGGCTACCTCCGCGACCGCATCCGCCCCGGCACCCCCCTCAATGTCCACCGGCTTCGCGACCAACTCCACATCCTCCGCGCCAACCCCAACGTCGTCCAACTCAACGCCGAACTTCAACCCGGCAACCAACCCGGCGAAAGCCACCTCAACCTCCTCGTCCGCGACCGCCATCCCTTCCGCATCGGCCTCCAACTCGACAACGAGCGGTCGCCGAGCGTCGGCGCCTACCAGCTTCTCGCCCGACTGGCCGACCTCAACCTCACCGGCCACAGCGACCCGCTCGAACTGACCTACGGCATCCTCAGCGGCGGCCGCGAAGGCTGGGACGCCGACCCCGCCGACAACCTCGAAGCCAGCTACCAATTCCCCGTCACCGCCCGCGACACCACCGTCCGCCTCTTTGGCGAACGCCACAACTACGCCATCATCGAAGAACCATTCGACACGCTCGACATCACCAGCGAATCCTACCGGCTCGGCGGCGAACTCCGCCACCCGCTTTACCGCACCGCGAACCGCGAACTGGCCCTCAGCGTCAGCTTCGAACGCAGCCACAGCGAAACCGAACTCCTCGGCGTCCCCTTCCCCGTCACGCCCGGCTCCATCAACGGCGAAATCAACCTCTACATCCTCCGTCTCGCCCAGGAATGGACCGACCGCGGCGCCCACCACGTCCTGGCCCTCCGCTCCACCATCAGCCTCGGCCTCGACCTCGGCGACGCCACCGACGACGGCACCGACCGCGACGCGCAATTTGTCAGTTGGCTCGGCCAGGCTCAGTACGTCCGGCGCCTCTTCGGCACGCCGACCCTGCTCGTCTTGCGCGCCGACGCGCAATGGACGGGTGACCGGCTGCTGGCGCCCGAACAATTCAGCCTCGGCGGCAGCCAGCGCGGCCGCGGCTACCGGCAGGATCAACTCCTGCGCGACCGCGGCCTGTTCACCAGCGCCGAAATTCGCCTCCCCCTCCTCGCGCGGGCTACCGGGGAACCGATGTTGCATGCGGGACCGTTTGTGGATTTCGGCGCCGGCTGGGGCGCGAAAACCTCACCGCGTCCACGCACCATTGGCAGCGCCGGTGCCGGCCTGATTTTCAGCCCCGAACGCCGCCTCTCCGCCCAACTCTACTGGGGCTGCGCCTTCCGCGATTTCCCCACCAACGAACAAGACGCCCAAGACTGGGGACTCCACTTCCGCGTGACAGCGGAACTGTTCTGAACTGAGACCCGCCGCCCCTCATCACCTCGCAAGCGGAGAGCGGGTCAGCGTGAGCAGCCGTTCCGACCAGCCGTGTCTTCAAACTCTACGGCAGTTTCGGCACCGTCGCCTGGCCGGCGGTTTGCAGATCGTGTTCCGCCGCCTCCTTCAAACCCGCCTGCAAAAACAACATCCCCCGCACCTTCCGCAACTCGCGCTCGCTGGGTTTCTGCTCAATCTCGACGGACAGTTCTTCCAACGAGTCATACCAGAACCCTTCATCGGCATATACAAAGGCCCGATCCTTCGGATGGGCAGCCAACCGGGCCGACAGTTTCTCGCTCGGCGGAACGTGCTTGATGATCCCGCTGGCCACCACGTCTTTCGACCGGTTTTCCGGGTCGGTCACAATCGCCACCGTCCAGCGATACTCCACATTCGGTTCCAACGTGACCCCGTGCTCGCGCAGATTGAACCGCCGGATCCCCGCCGTGCCATCCGGCACCATCTGCGTCTCATACGCCAGCTTCGCATCGGCTCCGCGAACGATCGTCAGCTCAAACCGCGTATGCGACCCCTGCGATTGATACCAGAACAGGCACGACTGCGGCCGCGACGTCAGCCCCAATTCCTCCGGCGCCAGCACCGTCAGCGTCATCAACACATCCTCCGCTGCCCGCAACCGGCCATCCACCCGCACCGCTTCCGTCGCCTCCGCCGGTCGCCGATACACGACCGGCTTCATCGCCCACCCCGTGCTCGCGACTCCGGCCAAAACCACGGCTGCTACAATGATCCAAATCCTTCTCATCGTTCACCTCCGTCCCCTCCCCCCAACCCTCTCCCCATTCGATGGGCCGAGGGTCAGGGTGACGGGATATCGTTTCGCTCTCACATCCAATTTCCCACCAACACATATGGCGCCCAATACCCGGGATGCTCGTATTTCCTCCCGCGCAACAACGCGACCTGCGCCGCCTGCAACGCCGCGGCTTTCGTCCCCATCGGCTGGCGGCACCAGTGCCGGTAAAACTCCGTCATCACCTGCGCCGTGGACTCGTCCTGCACATACCACAACGCGCCCAACACACTGCGCGCACCGGCCTTGACCGCCACGCCCGCCAACCCCAAGGCCGCCCGATCATCCCCGGCCGCCGTCGCGCACCCGCTCAACGTCAACAACTCCAATGGCCGACCCCGGTACCGCGTCGGCCGCACCAATTGCTCCAACTCATCCAAACTCAACTTGCCGTCGTGCAACACCAGATAGCTCTCCGCCAAATCCCGCCGAAACTCACCGTGGCTGGCCAGATGAACCACCGCATACTGACGCGCCGCAAAATCCCGCGCCAGCGCCGACAGCACGAACTGCTCGTTGAGCCGCACCTCGGCGGCGAACAGCTCCCGCACCACCGCCAACTCGTTGGTCACGTGCGGCAACGGCGCGTACGGCGGCGCTCCCGCGCTCATCCCCCCCGCCAGCGCATGACCGCGCCGCGCTCCGCCGCGTCCGCGCTCCAACACCGTCAATCCGGGTGACACAGCCACCGCGTACTGCTCGACCAAATACGATTGGCCATCGTGCAACGCTCCCAACGGCACCGTCCGCAGCACACCATCCGTCGCGAACACGACCGTTTTGACGCCGCCAGCCACCAACAACTCGCGCACCGGCTCCACCAGCCAGCCGTACAACTGCCGGCCCAGTTCCGCGTGCTCGCGCGTCGTCCGTTTCTCCAACAAACCGCGCCAGCGCCGCACCGTCGCCTCCAATTCCCCCGCCCCGACCGGCACCGTTCGTCGTTGCAACCCGGTCGGCAACCCCACAATCAATTCCGTCCGCTCCGCCAACGGCACCACGTACAGCACCGCCGTCTCCGCCGCCAACCGCTCCCAGGCCGGAGCTACCGGCGCCCGCGCCGCGCAGGCGTCCTCCAGATAATCATCCAACTCCGCCGATTTGAATTGCTCGATGACCTCGCAGGCCGCCCGCAAATCCGCCTCGCTCTGCGCCTGCTGCAAAATCAAATCCGCCCAGTCATAATACAGACCGCCCACCGACTCGCGAAACGAGCCAACCGAAAACCCGCACCCCGCCAGCAGGTCCGCCTGAATCGGCCGCAACGTCGCCGCCGCCCGCGCCAACGCCAACCGCGCCTGCTCCGGCCTGCCCTGCGCCCGCCACAGCCGGCCCAACTGCCAGTGCCAGCGATACGATGATTCCGGCGCCTGCGCCGCCTGCGCCCAAAACAACGCCTGCTCCGTCCAATCCTCCGCGCCCGGCAGGTCGCCGCGCAACTCGGCCACCCGGCCCAACTGCCCGACGGCGAAACTTCGCAGCCGAGCGTCACCGAGTTGCTCCGCCAGCGCCAGTGCCGCGCTCGCAGCGGCTTCCGCTTCCGCCAAATCTCCCAACCGAATCTCCGTCTCCGCGCACCGCAACCACAACCGCGCTAACTGGTGGGCCGAGCGTCCCCGCGAGGCCGCGGCCGCATCCCCGCTC
>CAZHLM010000032.1:29552-35053 GCA_964533295.1 uncultured Verrucomicrobiota bacterium | reverse complement strand
AAACCCAGGAGAACTACCCCCTCAACTCAATTGCTGAACTTGACGGACACAACTCCATTGGCTCGCTTGCCGTCGCGAGAATGGCTGCAAGTAAAACAGGCGGGCGGAAAAATGTCTGTCGGGAAGTCTCCCGAAACTTTTGTGGGGAAAACTCCCGACAAAACGGTCAACGGGAAACAGGACGTTTCGCCCCCCGCGCGGAGACGGTGCCCACTACACCGTCCGCTGGGATAAGGGCAACGAGGGGCTACCGGCTACGCGACCGCTTCGGCGACGCGTTGGGCGCTGCGTTTGCGCTGGGTGGCGTCGAGGATCTTTTTGCGCAGCCGGATGTTCTTCGGGGTGGCCTCGACGTATTCGTCGGCGGCAATGTATTCGAGCGCCCGTTCCAGACTCATCTTCAGAGGCGGTTCGAGCTGAATGCCCTTGCCCTCGCCCTGGCTGCGCATGTTGGTCAGATGCTTGGTCTTGGTGGGGTTGACCGGCATGTCTTCGTTGCGCGGATTCTCACCGACGATCATGCCGTTATAGACTTCTTCCTGCGGACCGACGAAGAGCCGGCCGCGTTCCTGAATGTTGTTCAACGCCCACGCCGTGGCGATGCCGGTCTCCATCGAGACCAGCGTGCCGGTCAGCCGCGTGAGGATTTCGCCGACCACCGGCCCGTATTCCTTGAACATGTGACTCATCACCCCGCGGCCGCTGGTGAGATTGACCATGTCGGTCTCAAAGCCAATCAAACCCCGGGTCGGAATCGTCGCTTCCAGTCCAACGCCATGAGGATGGTGCTGCATGTTGTCAATTCGCGCCTTGCGATTGGCCAGCGACTGCAGGATGTCGCCGAGACATTCGTTCGGCACTTCCACCCAGAGCGATTCGTAGGGTTCGAGTGTCCGGTCGCCTTCCCGTTTCAGAATCACCTCCGGCCGCGACACCAACACCTCGTAGCCCTCGCGGCGCATTTGCTCGACCAGCACGGCGATTTGCATCTCGCCGCGGGCGCTGACCAAAAAGATGTTCGGCGCGTCCGTATCCTCAAACGCCAGCGAGATGTTCGTCCGCACCTCGCGTTGCAGTCGCTCGCGAATATGCCGGGCGGTCACGAATTTGCCTTCCTTGCCGGCCAGCGGGCCGTCGTTGACGGCAAACTGCATCTGGATCGTCGGCGGATCGAGTTCGGTGAACGGGATCGGTTCGCGCTCTTCCGTGTCGCACAGCGTTTCGCCGATCGCGACGTCCTCAAACCCGGCAATGCCGACGATGTTGCCGGCCTCGCCCACCAACGACTCACCGGATTTCAGGCCGCTAAACTCAAACACTTTCGTCACCACCGCCCGCTCGCGCTGACCGTTGCGGTGAATGCACACAATCGCGTCGCCAATCTTGACGGTGCCCCCAAGGATTTTGCCGATGGCAATCCGCCCGACGTAATCGCTCCAGTCGAGGTTGCTGACCAGCATGTGGAAATGCGAGGTGGCGTCCACGTTCGGCGGCGGGATGTGTTCGAGGATCGTCTCGAACAACGGCGTCATGCCGGTCTTCGGATCGCCGATGGCGCGAACAGCATATCCATCCCGGGCGCTGGCATAGATGAACGGGGCGTTGAACTGCTCCTCCGTGGCGTTCAATTCCAGAAACAACTCCAGCACCTTGTCGTGCACCTTGTGCGGGTCGGCGTTCTCGCGGTCAATCTTGTTGATGACCACCACCACCTTCAACCCGTGGTTCAGCGCCTTGCGCAACACAAACCGTGTCTGCGCCTGCGGGCCGTCGAAGGCGTCCACCAACAACAACACGCCGTCCACCATGCCCAAGATGCGCTCCACTTCGCCGCCGAAATCGGCGTGGCCGGGCGTGTCCACGATATTGATGATCGTGTCGCCCCAGTGAACCGAAGCGTTTTTGGCGCGGATGGTGATGCCCTTCTCGCGCTCCAGATCCATCGAATCCATCACCCGCTCCTCCTGCGCGATGGCCTGGTTGGCGCGAAACGCCCCACCCTCGCGCAGCAGCTTGTCCACCAGCGTGGTCTTGCCATGGTCCACGTGCGCGATGATTCCAATGTTGCGATATTTCCCGCTCATAAAAGCGCGGCAGTGTAGGCAACCAGCCCGCGATTGCAAGGTTTTTACGGCTGGACCCGATACGCCCGCGGGCTGAGGCCGGTCGCGCGGCGGAAGCGGGTCGAAAAATAAAACGGATCCTCGTAGCCGACCTGGTGCGCAATGGCGCCAATCGGTTGCGCGGTCAGCGCCAGCAACTGGCAGGCTCGCTGGAGGCGTTGCCGTTCGACAAACTGCATCGGCGACAAACCGAGATGGTTCCGAAACAGCCGCGTCAGTTGCGGGGCACTCAACCCCGCCACCCGCGCCAGCACCGCCAGCGTCAACGGCTCGGCCAGCCCCCGCCCAATGTAATCCAAGGCCCGCCGAACCCGCGGATCGAGTTTGGCACGCTCGGAGCGGGGATTATGATCGTCGCACCACAACAGCGCGGCTTCCAGCGCGTTCAACGCCAGTTCGCCGCGCAGCCGACCGGCGCCGTTGGCGTGACGGTGCATCGCCTCCAAACTGGCGCGCACGGGAGCTGTCCGGCCAACCTCCGCCACGTGCAGTTGGCGATACCCCGGCGCCACGACCGGCCAGTCGAGCCAATCATACCAGTGCGGGCGCGGAGTGAAGATGCACCAGATGCGTCGCCAGGGTTGACCGGGACCGGTGTCCTGATCGAGCGAGTGGTGCGGTTCGACCAGCAGCACGTCACCGGGACGCTGAACGAGCGGTTGCGCAGCCGGCCCCACCCGCGCATCGCCGGCAACCGTGAAAATCAGGACATGATCCGGCAACCCTTGCGACCGGCGGTAGGTGCTGCGGGCCGCCATGGTGTCCGCGCCGGTAATGATCGGCGCCGGTAACAGCGGCCGGGTGTCGATGGAGGGACGGGCCATGAGCGGATTTTCGAGGTTTTTGATTCGTTTGTCTATGGAGCAGATGCGGCCAAATCGGTATGAAAACGCGCGCTGACGAAAGGAGCGACTGACCCATGACATTGTCACAGGAACAAATGGACGCCTTTGCCCGCGATGGTTACCTGCCGTACCAGCGCATCCTCACCGACGAGGAACTGGCGTTGTTGCGGCGCGAGTACGACCACGAATTCGCGCTGGCCGAACGCGGCGGCCAGTGGCGCAACCTGGCCGCGCCCGACGGCGCGCCGGTGGCCGAGCAGAAAAAGGCGCCACAGCAGATGCTGCAGATCATGCAGATGTGCGAGCGCAATCTGCATTTTCGCAAACTGATTTACGACGCGCGCATCCTCGATGTGGTGCAGGACCTGATCGGGCCCAATCTCATGCTCTTCCACGACCAGGCGCTGTTCAAACCCGCCTACCACGGCGGCGAGGTGCCGTGGCATCAGGACAACGCCTACTGGCAATGCCGCCCGGCCAACCTCGTGTCGTGCTGGCTGACGCTCGATGACGTGGACGCCGACAACGGGGCGATGCAGGTGATTCCCGGCAGCCATCTGCGGCCCTACCGGCATCAGAAAGCTCGCGACCAGGATGTGTTGTACGACTTGAAAACCCAGGTGGATCTGTCCCGCAAAGTCACCGTGCCCCTGGCGGCCGGTGCCTGCATGTTTCATCACTGCCAGACCGTGCACCAGACCAATCCCAACACAACACCGCGCCAGCGACGGGCGTTTGCGATTCATTTCATGACGCCCGGCACGTTCAGCGAACGGGAAAACTCCATTCTCCACGTCGGCTGGAGCCACCCGCTGTTGCGGATGGCGTGCTGAGCGCACGGGACGACGCCGGGGAAACGTCGGCCGCGGGCGGTCACAGCCAACCCTGTCGCTGGCGGTAGGCCCGCGGCGATTGGCCGGTGATTTTGCGAAAACATTTCGAGAAATAGTACGGATCCGGAATACCGACCTGCGCCGCCACCTCGGCCACGCTCAACCGCCGCGTCCGCAGCAGCTCGCTGGCGCACTCGATTTTCACCCGTTGAATCCAGCTCACCGGCGTGGTGTGCAGATATCGCCGGAACAACCGCCCAATCGTGGCCGGGCTGAGCTTCGAGAACTCGACGAGATCGCGCAACGACAGCGGTTGCCGTCGGTGGAACAGAACGAACTGCTTCAGCCGTTCCAATTCAGGCGGAACGCCGTGATCGTACACTTCGCGTTGATCCTCTGCGCGGATCAACTCATGCAACAGTTGCTGCGCCAGTTGTCGCGCCTGCCATGCCGGCGGGTGCCCGCGCAGAAACACCCGCACGATGTACTCCGCCAACTGCGGCAGGGCACCCGTCGGCTGGAACGTGCCCTCTTTCACGCCGCGCAAGGCCGGAATCGGCACGTCCCGCCGGTAGCCGACCCCCGCCAGTTCATGGTCGGGCTGGTGCGCCACATCGTAGCGAATGCGCCGCCCGTTGGCGTGCCGCGGCACCACGTGAATCCCGGCCAGCAGAAACGGGTCGTGCTGGCTGGCTTGGTAGGCGATGCGATGTGCCCACGGCAAAACGAGATACCGGCCCGGTGTCAGCTCGCAGCGCCGGTCATTGGCGGTGACCGTGCCGCTACCGGCCTTGCACCACAACAGCATCCGGCTTTCGACCCGCGAATAGCTCACCTTCTGGCCGGGAGCGAACTGGGCGTTGTTGGCATGGACAACCACGGCGTTGGGGAATACCATGAGCAAATCGTACAGGAACAGAGCAAATTGTTCAGTTGAAAAGACGAGATCCTACAGGCCATCGTACCGGCATGATGACGCTACCAACCCGGGTTTGTCAGGGATTCGAGGATTCGACGGCGCTGCTGGAAAAACCAGAGCAACTGCGCGACCGGGCCGACCGGGATGGATTTCTGTATCTCCGGCATTTCTTGCCCCGCGAACCGCTGCTGGAGTTGCGCCGGCAAATCTTGGAAATCGTCCGCCGCCACGGGTGGTTGAAAGCGGGGACGGAGTTGATGGACGGCATCGCCGATCGGGAGGCGGTGGCGGCGTCCGACGCCCGTGACCCGTCCCTGCGGGCCATCGGCATACCGGCCGCGGCGTACCGCGACATCCAATGCCTCGAGCTGTTCCACACCCTGCCGCATCATCCGAAACTTTTAGCCCTGTACCGGACACTCTGGGGCAGCGAGGTGTTGCCGCATCCGCGCCACATCGCGCGGGTGTTGTTGCCGGCGCCGAGCTTCGCGGCCACACCGCCGCATCAGGATTACATCTACATCCAGGGATCGCACCGCTTTTGGACCCTGTGGTTTCCGTTGGGCGACGCGCCGCGCGAGCTGGGCAACCTGAGCATCCTGCGCGGTTCCCACCGCGAACCGGTCTTGGACGTGGTGGCAGCGCAGGGCGCGGGCGGTCGCGAGTCGCTGTTGTGCGGCAAGGACTACGAGTGGGTGGAGGGCGATTATGAGTGCGGCGACATTATCACCTTCCCGAGCCATACCGTTCACAAAGGCTTGCCGAATCAACTCGGCGACCG
>CAZHLM010000032.1:11558-29452 GCA_964533295.1 uncultured Verrucomicrobiota bacterium | reverse complement strand
TACGCGTTTGCCCCCACGCACGCTCTGCAGGACAATTCGCCCACGGAAAACGTCGTGGCGATGTACGAGACCGCCCGACAGTTCGGCCGCTACCGCTGAACGACAAGCTCACCGACATTTGAGCGGCTCTCCGCGACCGTAATCTGCATCCGCCCCGATTATCGCGGCGGCTCCACTTGGCCGGCTTGGCCGCCTGAACCTACCGGTGTCAGGCCGCCGCCACCGCTGCTCGTGCCGCTGGGATCCTCGGGTGTGCTGGCACCGGAACCCGCCCCCCCGGTTTGACCCGACGGGGCGCCTGTGCCCGCCCCACCGGGCAAGCCGCTCCAAGCCGCTTCATCCAGCGCTTCGTTGGCGTGTTGCAACCGCGACGCTGTCTGCTGGGCGACTCCCCGAAGCAGCGCGATGACGAGAATCGCCACCAACGCCAAAACAACGACGGCTTCCACGATGCTTTGTCCGCTGACCCGATAACTGGTTTCCCGCGCAGGCAAACTTGACCCCTTCTTCATCCACACTCGCTTCCGGCACCCTCACTGAAGTCATTGGTGGAGACGATGGGAGTTGAACCCACGACCTCCGCAATGCCATTGCGGCGCTCTCCCAACTGAGCTACGTCCCCGCACCAAATAACGGCGGCATGTTATCGGGCGCGCTCCGGTTTGTCAATTTTCTGCTCACCCGCCGCCGGTAACCCGCTGACCGAACGCCGCAGCCACTCCTCAAACAGCACCCGCTTTCGCTCGGGTGGGAACAGCTCCGCTTGCACTTCGGCCGGCATGGCGCCCAGCGTGACCGATATCTCCTGTTCCTCGCCGTCGCGCATCACGCGCAACCGCACGACGGTGCCCGGGGGGCGCGCCCGAATGTTCTCAGTGAAAGCTTGCTGTGGCGCGTCCGCCGCCAACGGTTGCCCATCCAGGCCGGTAATCACGTCTCCCACCTGCAATCCGGCCTTCTGGGCCGCGCTGTCCTCGGTCAGCCCCACCACCTGAATCTGCGACTTGAGCGCCGGCGCCGCGCCGCCCAGCACCACCAACGCCGGGGCCATGCGAATTCCCAAAAAGCCCTGCGGCCGTCCCCAGACGTGCCGATCCAGCACCGCCTGCATCACCGTGCGCAACCGTTCGCGCACTTCGGGGTCGCGGGTCGTGGCGAATTCGCGGACCGCGCGTTGCAGCAGCGGCTCGGGATCAGCGGCCGCCAAATCCACCAAGCGGACCTGGGCCGCTTCCCGGTCGGCATACTTCCTTGCCCCGAGACCCTCGATCGCGCGCGTGACGTCATCGGCAAAGACCCCGACCGTCAATCCGACGAAGAAAAAAACCCGCCACGTCATGCCCGCATTCAGGCGGCTTCTTTGGAGGGTTTGCGGCGCAAAAGCGGATCGCGTTTCGCCTCGACCACCGCGCGGTTGACCGTCACCTCCGCGATGTCGTCGCGACTGGGGATGTCATACATCACGTCGAGCATCAAGCGCTCGAGCAACGCCCGCAACGCCCTCGCCCCGGTCCCCTTCCGCAACGCCTCTTGCGCCAGCGCATGCAACGCATCGCTCGTAAAGTTCAGCTCCACGCCTTCCATCGCCAGCAGTTTGCTGTACTGCTTGATCATCGCATTCTTTGTGTCGGTCAGAATCGCGATCAACTCGCGTTCGGTCAGCTCCGCCAACACCGACACGACCGGCAGCCGACCGCAGAACTCGGGAATCATTCCAAACTGAATCAGGTCCGTCGGCTCCACGTGTCGTTCGAGAACGCGCGCCCGGTCTGTCCCGCCGGCCACCTTTTGCGGCGCGCCAAAACCCAGTGCGTCGCCGCCCACTCGCCGCTGAACCAGCTTGTCGAGGCCGATGAACGCGCCGCCGCAAATGAAGAGAATGTTCTCCGTGTTGACCTGAATGTATTCCTGCTGCGGATGCTTCCGACCGCCCTGGGGCGGGACGTTGCAAACGGTGCCTTCGAGAATTTTCAGCAGCGCCTGTTGAACACCCTCGCCCGAGACATCCCGCGTGATGCTGGCCGAGTCACTCTTGCGCCCGATCTTGTCAATCTCATCAATGTAGATGATCCCCAACTCGGCGCGCTTCACGTCATAATCCGCGGCCTGCAACAAGCGCAGAATGATGTTTTCAACATCCTCGCCGACGTATCCCGCTTCGGTCAGCGTCGTGGCATCCGCAATCGCAAACGGCACATCCAACACGCGCGCCAGCGTCCGCGCCAGCAACGTCTTGCCGGAGCCGGTTGGGCCGATCAGCAGGATGTTGCTTTTCTCGATCTCCACGTCCCGGTGAGGGTCGAGTTGAATCTCCTTTTCACCCCGCCGCTCACTGCTGCCCGCGCCGGCCAGGATCCGTTTGTAATGGTTGTGCACCGCCACGGCGATGATCTTCTTGGTGCGTTCCTGGCCGACAACGTACTGGTCGAGCGCGGCCTTGATCTCGGCCGGTTTGGGAACGGACAACCGCACGCGCGGTTTTTCCGGAGGCGCGCCAAGTTCCTTGTCGAGAATACCCTTGCAGACGTTGATGCAGGTGTCGCAGATGTAAACGCCCGGCCCGGCAATCAGCTTGCGGACTTCCCCGTGGGTCTTCCCACAAAAGCTGCACATCGTCAGGTTGGTGCTGCGCGCCATGATTCGCTACGAACTCTCCGTCTTCTTCTCCGAATCCCGCCGCGATTTCACCACATCATCCACCAACCCGTAATCCCGGGCTTCGGCGGCGGACATGAAGTTGTCGCGGTCGGTGTCTTTGCCGATCGCCTCGACCGTCTTGCCGGTATGCAACGCAAGAATCTCGTTGAGCCGGTCGCGCATGCGAAGGATCTCCCTGGCCTGAATGCTGATGTCGGACGCCTGTCCCTGCACGCCGCCCCACGGCTGGTGAATCATGATCCGCGCGTTCGGAAGGGCGAATCGCTTGCCCTTCGCGCCCGCCGCCAGCAGAACCGCCCCCATGCTGGCCGCCTGTCCGATGCAGTAGGTCACCACATCGCATTTCACAAACTGCATCGTGTCATAGATCGCCAGACCCGCCGTCACCGAACCGCCCGGTGAGTTGATGTAGAGGTTGATATCCTTCGAGGCGTCTTCCGACTGCAGAAACAGCAGTTGGGCGATGATCACGTTGGCGACATTGTCGTCCACGGGCGTGCCGAGGAACACAATTCTGTCCTTCAACAGACGGGAATAAATGTCATAGCCGCGCTCGCCGCGGCCGGTCTGTTCAACAACGTACGGAATCAGGATTTGGGATTTTTCCATGGGAAAGTGGTTCACCATTTAGCAGGTCGCTTGCCTAGGCTTTGACCGTTTCGACGGTAGCGTTCGCGACGAGGAAATCAAGTGTCTTGCTCACCCGCACCTGTTCCTCGACCTCGCCGAGCGCGTCCTTCTCCGCCAACTGCGCCTTCAATTTCGCCGGCGTCGTGCGGTACCGCTGAGCCATCACGGCGATCCGCCGCTCCATCTCCTCCGCCGTCACCGTGATGTTTTCCTTCTCGGCGATGGCGTCGAGAATAAACGACGACCGCAGCCGATCCCGGGCGCTTTTCTGGGCGAACCCGTAAATCTCATCCTTCTTCTCCTCGAGTTGTTCTTTCGAAGCGCCGCGCATCGTGTTTTCCCGCACCACGTCGTACACGATGCTGCGCGTCTCCTGCGCCACGAGCGACTCCGGCAGATCGAACGAAATGCGGCCGAGCAGATGGGTCATCACCTGTTGGCGCAGTTCGCCGGCCACCTCCGCTTCCCGTTCCGCCATCATCCCCTTGCGCAAATCCTCCTGCAGTTGCGCCAACGACTCCGCGCCGACTTTCCTGGCGAACTCATCATTCAATTCCGGCAGCTTCTTCTCCTTGATCGCCTGCAGGTCCACGACATACGTCGCCGTTTTGCCGGCCAACGCCGGCGGCGCCAGCTCCGCCGGCAAATCTACCCGCACGTGGCGCTGCTCGCCGGGCCGCGCGCCGATCAGTTGCTCGCAAAAGCCCTTCAGAAATGCGTCCGGCTCGCAACGAATCCAGAAATCCTTGTTCTCCCCGAGCGTCCCCGCCGCCGGCGCCAACTCCGTGATCGGCCGACCCTCCACCTCGCCCCGGTAATGGATCACCGCAAAGTCGCCCATCGCCAGCGGCCGGCCTTCCACGGTCACGAAATCCGCCTGCTGATCCCGCAACGTCTCCAGCATCCTGACGACGTCCTCCTCGTTCACAACCACGCCCCGCTTCTTCACGGGAATGCCCTTGTACTCGCCCAACGCAAACTCCGGCGCCGTGTCCACCTCCGCGACAAATCGAAACGGCTGGCCGGGCTGATACTGCACCTCTTCAATCTGCGGATAGCCGACCACCTTCAACTGCTGCTCCCGCAACGCCATCCGGTAGTGCTCGGGAATCACCCGCCGGCGCAACTCGTCCTCAATCTCCCTGGCGTACCGGCTCGCCACCATCGCTTCCGGCGCAAACCCCGGCCGAAACCCCGGAATCCGCGCCGCCTTGCGAATCTCCTTCAACACTTCCTGCCGCGTCCCCGCCACCTGCTCCGTCGCCACCTCCACCCGCAATTTCTTCCGACACGGCCCAACCGCTTCCACAGTACTTGCCATAAGTGGCCGCACAGTAGGGAAAGCCATCCAGAGCGTCAAGTTCGCACTCGCGCGTTGCAAAACTGAACGTCACGCCTCGCAATTCTGAACATCCCCCACCCTCCTCGTGCGGGAAACCACGCCCGCCGACCGCTGGCACCGGCGCTGCTAAACAACAGGTACCCTATACCACACCATACCTCGTCGAGGAGCTTCTCCACTCCTCAGACAATCAAGGCCGAGGGGCCAAAAGCTCCTCGGCCTCTCGCCTTTCCACCCCCCTCGCCGAACTCCGCGCTCGACACGCCGGACGCCCCTGCTACATTGGACGCGACATAAGGAGATTTTTTATGGCGGTGGAATTGAAACCTTCCGATGTGGTCGTGTTCGGACGCGACTGCGAAGCGACCCAGATTCCCAGCGGCAACAAAACCGTGATTCCCAAAGGCACCGAGGCCTATGTCGGACAAACGTTGGGCGGCCACGTCACCCTCTCCCTGCCGGGCGTCGGCCTGGCGCAGGTCATGGCCCACAACCTCGATGCGTTGCTCAAAGACGGCGTTGCTGTGGCGGCGCCCGTCGCGACCACGACCGGCGCGGCGCACGACGGACCAGCGGACGAAACGGAGATCATGAAGGCGCTCAAAACCTGTTACGATCCCGAAATCCCGGTCAACATTGTGGACCTCGGCCTCGTCTATGACGTGAAACGCACCGACCTGCCCTCCCGACGCACCCGCGTCGACGTGAAGATGACCCTCACCGCTATGGGCTGCGGCATGGGCCCGGCCATCGCCGCCCAAGCCAAAGAAAAACTCCTCACCGTCCCCGGCGTCGAGGAAGCCGACGTCCAAATCGTCTGGGACCCGCCGTGGAACCAGAGCATGATCACCGAGGAAGGCAAGAAACGCCTCGGCATCTGGTAGCCCTCACCGGCGCAGCTGCATCACGGCTTTCCACGGGCCGGTCCAAAACGCGCCACCCGCCTGGGGCGCGCTCGCGCTGACGCAATACAACCCATTCTCCGGCGGCCCGGTGCCAATGAAGACCCGGCCATCCAGCACCGCCGGCGCGCTGTACCGAATTGGCGCGCCGACTTCATAACTCCACAACTCACGGTCTCCCTTCCCGGAGACACAATGCACCCGGCGACTCATCGTCCCGACCAACACATCTGCCTCGCCGTCGCCATCCACGTCGTCCACCACCGGCTCGCTCATCACCATGCTGCCGAGCGGGAACTTCCACCGCGGCTTGCCGGTTTTCAGATCGAGCCGGTAAATCTCGCCCGCCAGGTTCACCACAAAGCCATCCCGTCCCTTCCCGGCCCCCACCACACGGTGCCGCGTCCGCGTCCGCACCTCGCCAATCCGCAACTCCCACAACCGCGTGCCCTCCTTTCCGTCCAACGCATACACCGTCCCGTTATCCGCCACCGCAATTGCGTCCGCGACCCCGTCCGCGGTCACGTCGAGCAGCCACGGCGCCGCGGGAAACGGATCGGAAACCTCGTAGTGCCACCGCGGCCGGCCGTCGGCCAACGCCAGGCAATGCATCGCGTTCACCCCGTCACTGATGAAAACCGACCGATCGTCCGCCGCCGCGCGAGCCGTGACGCGCGCCAGCGATTGCTGCCAACGCAACTCCCCTGTCGCGACGTCGAAACAATGAAACCCGGTATCCCCATCGCCCACGAACAGATTCCCGCCCGCGATCACCGGCCACCCAATCGGCGCGCCCGGTTCGCCGGGCAACCTCGCGCTCCACACCACCTCCCCGGTAGCCATCCGCCGCACCGCCAACCGGCGCGTCTGCGCGTCCGTGTCCGCCACGAACGTTTCCGTCGCCGCCAACCCAACGTACGGCGACGGCTGTGGCGATGTCTCCACTTCCCACAACGGCACGTGCTGGTCGGGCATATAGCAGGCAATCTGTCCGCCGCTCGTCTTGGCCACCAATTTCCCGCCCGCCACCGCGAAGGCCGCGTCAAAATACGTCGCCGCCCGGCGGAACCATTCTTTGCGACCCCCGTTCCATGCCAGACAAAACAGCTTGCGGCCCGCGCCCACCACCACATCCGGCACCCCGTCCCGGTCCACATCATCCAGCGCATACCCCCGCCCCACACCGGCCTCCAACGTCATTCGCCCCAACACCAATCCATTCTTTCCGGACAAACACAGCAATTGCTCCAGCCCGTTGTTAAAAATCAAATCGAGCGTCCCATCGCCATCCACATCCGCGAAATACGGCGTCACCGCCACGTACTCCGTCTCCCACACCACCGCATCTCCCCGGTAACACGTCGTCCCCTGCGCCTGAACCAGCAACCGTTCCGCGGCGCCGTCCCCATCCAGATCCATCCACAGCGGAAACGACGGCGACGGTTCCCCGGCCTCCCGCCGTCGCAAGGACACCGGCGTCCGCGTCCGCGCATCGCCGGGCGCCAACGGCGTCGGCAACAACGCCACCAGATCGCCATTCTGCGCCAAATCCTCCAGCCGGGGTGGAAACGCCAACGCCCGGCCGACTGTCACCTTCCACCGCGACCGGCCCGTCAACGCCGCCACGCTGTGCAACGTCCCGCCGAGCGTTCCGACCAGCACGACCGGCTCCCCGCCTTCCCGCGCCAGCGCCACACAACTCTGAATCCGGCCGCCCGTCGGAAACTGCCACAGCAACACCCCCGTCCGCCCGTTGACGGCGTACAAATCGCCGTCATCGGAACCGACGATCGCATCCATCGTCTGATCCCCGTCCACATCGAACAGCAACGCCGGACCGACAATCGCGCCCTTCGTCGCGTAGGTCCACAACGCCCGGCCGTCCCGGCCGTCCAACGCGTACAACTTGTGATCCGTGGAACCGACCACCACATCCGGCAAGCCGTCCCCGTTCAAATCCGTCGCCGCCAATGGCGCCTGCACCGCATTGCCGGTGCGAAACACCCAGATCGGCACCCCGTTGCGCCCCGAGAAACAATAAATCTTCCCGTCATCATCGCCCACCGCCACATCGTGGGCGCGGTCGCCATCAAAATCCGCCACCACCGGCACCGCCAACACCGTTCCGCTCGTCGGCGTCGCCCACAACGTGACCGACGGCAGCAGAAACTCCAGCTCCCGCGTCTCCCCGGCCCGCAACGTCACCGTCACGTCCTGCGCCAGATAATTCTCCTTATGCGCCAGCAACGTGTACTCATCCGTCGGCAACGCCTGCTCGATCCGCGGCCCCTGAAACGTCGCCCGATACCCCGCCTCGCTCACGATCGTCACCCCGGCATCGGCTGGCTCCGTCCGAATCCGCACCGTCGCCATCCGCCGCTGCAACGTCACCGCCAGCGACCGCTGCTCACCGGGTCGTGTGCTGAAGGTGAACGCCTGTGGTTCAAACTCCGGTTCCTTCTCCACCCGCAGCCGGTACTCCTGCCCCGCCCGCAACGGTTTGCCCTCCGCCAACTCCGCCGCGGTCAACGCCACTTCATCCAACATCGCCCGCGCCCCGGGCGGCTGCACGGTCAACCGCAACGTACCGGGCCGCGCGTTCAACGCGAGCACAATGGCGTTGATCGTCAAAAACACCACCACCGCATAAATCAGCAACGCCTTTGCGTGCCGCCGCAGTCGCCGCGCGGTCCGCACCACCGGCCCGACCGGCTTGGCCTCGATCGGCTCGCCCGCCAGAAACCGCCCAATGTCCTGCGTCATCTCCCGCGCCGACTGGTACCGGCGCTCGGGCGCTTTCTCGATGGCCTTCCCGCAAATCGTCTCCACGTCGCGATGGATTTTGGAGTTCAACTTGTGCGGCGGCACCGGCTCCGCCTGCAAAATCTTCTGCAAGATCTCCACCACGTTGTCGCCGCTGAACGCCGGCCGGCCCGTCAACATCTCGTACAGCGTCAACCCCAGCGAAAACACATCCGACCGCGCATCCGCCTGCGCCGTCCGGCCGCTGGCTTGTTCGGGCGACATGTACCGCGGCGTCCCCATCACCTGCCCGGTCACCGTCAGGCTCATCTGTTCGCCGCGCAGTTCCTTCGCCAATCCGAAGTCCGTGACCCGCACGCGCCCTTGCTTGTCAATCAGCACATTGCCGGGCTTCACATCCCGATGCACCACCCCCTGCTCGTGCGCATACTGCAACGCCGCTCCCACCTGCTGCACAATCTCCAGCGCCTCCCGCGAATTCATCGGACCGCGCGCCACAATCTCCGCCAGCGATTCGCCCTCCACGAAATCCATCGTGAAATAATGCTGCCCGTCGAACACGCCAAAATCGTGGATCGGAACGATGTTCGGATGCTGGAGTTTCGCCGCCGCGCGCGCTTCGTGCAGAAACCGCTGCACCTGCTCCGCCGACGCGCCCAAGCCGCTCTGGAGAACCTTCAGCGCCACCAGCCGGTTCAGTCCCTTTTGCCGCGCTTTGAAGACAATCCCCACACCGCCGCGCGCCACTTCTTCGAGAATCTCGTAATTCCCGAACTCCGCCATGACATCCAGCGCGAGCGACGGGCGCGCCCCGGTGGAACCATTGACGATCGTCGGCGAGCGGGGCGCCTCGGGAATTGTCGGTTCGTCAGCCACGGCGCCACGAGTATAATCACCCCGACGCCCGGGTAAAGCCGCCGCTTACGCCCCGACCGGCAGATAAATGTGGAAAGTCGTGCCCTTGCCGACTTCGCTCTCGACCTCGATCGCCCCGCGGTTCTGGTTGATCAACTCGCAAATGATCGCCAGCCCCAACCCGGTGCCCTGCGACTTTGTGGTGAAGTACGGCTGGAAAATCTGTTGGAGATTCTCTGGCGAAATCCCGCAGCCGGTATCCTGCACCGTGATGTGCATGAACGGCTGCTGCGGGTTGTACTCCCGCGCCCGGTACGCCGGCGACGCCGGGCCGACATCCGTCCGGTCGGCGCCAAAATGCAGTTTCCCTTTGCCGTCCATCGCCTGCACGGCGTTGACGCCGAGGTTCAGGACGATCTGCAGGATCTCCGCCGCGTGCGCTTTGCACTTCAACGCCGGATCGTCGCAATGATGGCTCAACTCCAGCCCACGATTCGCGGGATGCGCCTTGACCAGCGACGCCGCGTCCTCGACAAGCTTCGCCGCCTCAACCCAGCCCGGCTCCGACTGCCGCACGCGCGAGAAGCTCAGAAACCGTTTGGCGATCTCCTTGCAGCGCTCGATCTCGCGCTGAATGTTGCCGAGCCGTTGCTGGAGTTGTTGCGCCGCGGCCGGCTTGCCGGTCTCCAGCGCCGTCAAATCCCGCGCCAGCATCTGCGTGTAGCCGGCAATGATCGAAAGCGGGTTGTTCATCTCATGCACAACCCCGGCGGAAATGACGCCGGCCGTGACCTGCCGGTTCGTCTGCGCCAGTTCCTGCGCCAGGTCCTCGTTCATCTTCTTCAACGAATCGAGCGTCACCACGGTCTGCCGCTTCTGTTGCCGTCGCGCGAGGCATTTCTCGATGACTTCCCGTATCGCAAACACGTCAAACGGCTTGTTCAAATAATCCGCCGCCCCCAACCGCAACGCCGCCCGCGCCGTGTCGAGCGTCTCATAGCCGGTCAGCATGATGCACTCGGTGTCGGGATCCACCTTCTTGATCTCGCGCAACACATCCACCCCGGTCATGTCCTGCATCTTGATGTCGAGGATCGCCGCATCCACCGGATGGTTCTGCGCGTACTCGATGCCCTCCCGGCCGCAGGTGCAGACCACGCAATGGTATTGGCTCTTGAACACAATCCGCAACGACTCGCGCGGCCCCGCCTCATCGTCCACGATCAACAGGGTGGGTTTCGCAACGGCCGCCGCCACCGGCGCAGGATCCAATGTCGTCGTGCTCATGCTCGTTAGAAGCGAATGGAACTCGTCAGGACGATCGCGTGCGCCTCGCTTTCCCACTGGCCACCGGCGCCAAACGGATTCGTGGCCGGAATCGTGCGATCCTCTGAGAGACTGTACTGATAGGTCAGGTGGCCCGTCAGACGCCCGGTCTCGTACCCGACGCCGACGCTAAACACATGCCGGTCCGAGTCCGGCACGAGCGGCCCGAACGTCGTCGTCGGGACCGTGTTTTCGGAGAAGATGTACCCCGCCCGCAACACCCACGGTTCGCTGAGCCGGTACTGCGCGCCAAACTCGTAGAAGAAACTGTCCTCCCAGTGAAACGGAATCGTCGCCCGCGGATCGCCACTGAACGTCGGATTCGGCGACCGCAACCGCACCACGTTCAACGTATCCCAGTGCGTCCAGTCCACATTCACTTCCAGCTTCAGCTTCTCCACCGGCCAAAACGCGTAGCCAACCGCCACGCACATCGGGAACTCGAACGCCGCGCGCGCCGGTGACTGCACGTTGAACGGCCCGGCATTGCCGATGGCCGCATCGCCCTCCAGATCAATCCGAAACGGGCTGCGAAACACCGCCGCCACCGCGTGCTGTTCGTGAATCTGCCACCGCACACCCACTGTCGCGCCCACGGCCGCCCCATCCGCCTCAAACCGAAACAGCGAGCCGGGCAACAACGGCGAATAATTGAACTTCAACGTCGTGTCGCCGTGATACACGTTCAGGCTCGCGCCAATCGAAAGCCGGTCGTTGATCCGCACCGCCACCGTCGGCGCGAAATTCATCACCGTCAACTCCGCCTCCGTCACCACAAACGCGAACGGCCCGGTCGCCCCCCAATCCATCGCCAGCCCGAACGGGGCGTTCACCGCCAGCCCAAACCGCCAGTCTTCCGAACCGAAGTCGCTGGCCACGTACAGATGCGGCAAAAAATCAAACTTCTCCATCCGATCATTGTCCGCCACGCCGGCCACACTGACATCCCGGTACAACAGGTACGCCCCAGCCATCACCTCGGTGCCGGTCCGCTGGGTCAGTCCCGCCGGATTGTAGTACACCGCCGACGCATCATCCGCCTGGACAATGAACGCCTCGCCTTGCGCCGTCCCCGCCGCGCCCTGGTCGGCGTTGCGGAATCCCAGCGCGCGCGCCGATGGCGCCGCCATCCAGACACTCGCACACGCCAGCGCGACACAACCCGCGTTGCGGAACAGACGATTCATGTACGTGGCCTCCATGTCCTGACATTTTAGCAGTGGCTATGCCACGGCAGTTGGTTGACACGAGGCCGACCAAACTCTGTGTTGCGGTTCATTTCTGAACACCGCGTCTCCACCTTTGGCGGCCTGCCGCACCAGAATCGGCCACCACGATTGTGGCAGCGCCCTTCCAGGCGCGACCGGTTTGCGTCATCGCATCCGGAAAATCGCTCCCGCCAGAAGAAATCACCCTCCCGGCGTCGGCTCCGTCGCGAGCGGCGTCTCCACATCTTCCGGCTCGTGCGCCGCCGACCGCGGCGGCGGCACGCCGAGTTTGTCCATCTTGTACCGCAACATCCGCCGCGTGATGTTCAGCGATTTGGCCGCGTCCGTCATCACCCCGTCGCACCGCCGCAGCGCTTCTTCGATGGCGCGACGCTCGATGTCGTCGGTCAACTTCGGCAGATCGAGCCGGCCGCTCGCGTCAAACTCCAACCGTTCGCCCGCCTCGATCGCGCGGGGCACCGTCGGCGTCAGTTGCATCGTCGCTTCGCTGACCACCGGCGCGGACTCGGCATTGGCAATCACGAACGGGAGGTTGTCCACGCCAATCTCCGCCGAATCCGTGATCACCAGCACCCGTTCAATCGCATGTTCCAACTCGCGGACGTTGCCCGGCCACGGATACTGGTTGAGCAACTCCAGCGCGGCGGCCGTAAACGTCGGCTCGGGCCGATTCAACTCCTTCGCAAACCGCGCGGTGAAATGGCGCACCAGCACGGGAATGTCGTCCTTGCGTTCCCGCAGCGCCGGCAGATAGATCGGCACCACATTGATCCGATAGAACAAATCCTCGCGGAACGTCCCCCGCTTGACCTCCTGCTCCAGATTCCGATTCGTCGCGCAGACCAGCCGCACATTGATCTTGATCGTCTCCTGCCCGCCGACGCGGCGAATCTCGCGTTCCTGAATCGCCCGCAACAACTTGCTCTGCGTCGCCATCGGCATCTCCCCGATCTCATCGAGGAACAACGTGCCCCCACCGGCCGCCTCAAACATCCCGATCCGCCGCTGCAACGCCCCGGTAAACGCGCCCTTTTCGTGCCCGAACAACTCGCTTTCCAGCAACTCGCTCGGAATCGCCGCGCAATGCACCGCGATGAACGGGTTGTGGCGGCGAACGCTGTTGAAATGCAGCGCGCGCGCGATCAACTCCTTGCCGGTGCCCGTCTCGCCAAGCACGAGCACCGTGCTGTCGTTGTCCATCAGCCGCCGCACCAGCGCGTACACCCGCTGCATGGCCGCGCTGTTGCCAACGATGTTGTCAAAGTTGTACACCGCCTGCAACTCGGCGCGCGAGCGGCCCGACTCCTGTTCCAGCGACCGCTCCCGCAGCACCCGCTCGAGGACATGCCGGATCTCATCCACATCAAACGGCTTGTTCAGATAATCGGCCGCCCCCAACTTCATCGCCTCGACCGCCGGCTTGGCGTCCGTAATCGCGGTGGCCATGATGACCGGCAGCCCGGGCTGAATCTGCAACGCCTGTTCCAGCACCTCCAACCCGCTCAGGTCCGGCATCTTCATGTCCAACAACACCGCATCGAACGGCTCTCCCGCCCGCAACGCCGCCAACCCTTCCGCCCCCGACGCGGCCGTGACCACCTCGTACCGATCCTTCAAAATGTAACGCAATGACTCGCGTGGACTCTCCTCGTCGTCCACCACCAGCACTCGGGCTTTCGCCATGACTCGTTCCTCCTTGGTTTGTCTGACACGATCCGGTTACGACTCCGCGACGCGCCGCCGCCGATTGGCGTCCAACACCTGCGCCAATCGGTTCTGGTCATCGTCCTCGGTCTCCCCACTGAAAAATTCCGACACGCTGCGGCTCTGCGCCAACTGTGCCAGCAACTTGTCCTCGGGATGCGGCTGCTGCACCACCGGCAACAACACCCGCACCGTCGTCCCCCGCCCCAACAAACTGTCCAACTCCAGCCGGCCGCCATGCCGCTCCACGATCTTCTTCACGATCGTCAACCCCAACCCCACCCCCACGTTCCGCGTCGTCACAAACGGCTCCGTGACTCGCCGCAGGTTCTCCAGGGAAATCCCCTCGCCATTGTCCACAAACTCGACCTTCACCGCGCCGCCGTCCGGCAGTTTGCCGTCGGGAAAATCCGCCTCCGTCGCATCCGCCGTGTTGATCGTCAACCGCCCGCCCTGCGGCAGCGCCTGCACCGCGTTGCGCATCACGTGCTCCAGCGCCTGCATCAGCCGAATCCGGTCGCCCGCCAGCCGCGCAAACTTGTGCCCAAATGTCCGCTTCACCGTCACCACCGGCAACCCGGTCGGCTCCTCGGGCTTCTCGCCCACCGCCAGCAACTGCGCGAGCTTCTTCCGCGCAAACTCCTGCGTCAGATTCTTCACGCAGGCATCCATCAGTTCATTCAACGACAAGTCCTCGTACACCAACCCCAGCGGCTGCGCGAAAAACGTCAGATTGTTCACTAGCACATCCACCCGGTTGACTTCGTTGACCACCACGTTGCTGAACTGCTCGCGAAAATCCTTCTCGTTGTACCGTTCGGGCAACAACTGGCCAAAAATCTTGATCGAGACGAGCGAGTTCTTCAACTCATGCGACAGCCGGTACGCCACCCGCGCGAAAAACTCCCGCTCCTCCAACTCCCGCGCCGCCGCCATCTGCTCCCTGGCCGCCGTCACATCATCCACCAACACCACCCACGCCGTCTCCCCACCGGCCGGCACCCGCGCCACGCTCACCCGAAACGTCCGCTGACTTCGCGGCAAGGCCACCTCCCGCCCCGTCACACCCGAATCGCGCGACCCCGCTTCCATGATCACCGCGGCCACCACACTCGGCAACTGCCGCACCGTCAACGCCTCGACCGGCGTCGCGCCCAACTCCAGCCACTCCCGCGCCCGCCGATTCACCTCGCGCACCCGGTAATCGGCACCGAGAATCACCACCCCGGCCTGCAAATTCGCCAGCACGCCCCCCAAAAACTCCCGCTGCCGCGCCGCTGCCGCCGCCTGCCGTTGCTGCTGCCACGCCTGCCCAATCTGCGCCAGCAAATGATACAACAACTCCAACTCATCATCCGACAACCCGCCGCCGGTCACCTTCGCACCGCACAGCAACACACCAACCAACTCGTCCCCCGCCAACAACGGCACTGCCACATCCATCCCCAACACGTCCAGGTCCCGCTCTGCCTGCGGATCCCCCAGCCGGCCCGCTCGCGCCACGCTTCCTTCACGCGCCAGCCACCCAACCACACCACTGTCGCTGCTCCAGCGCACCAGCCGGCCCAACTCCCCGCGCAGCCCGTGGCTGCCGGCCAGCTTCCATTCCCTCCCGCTGCCGGTAAACAACGCGACCCGCGCCACTCCAAACAATTCCCGCGTCAACCGCAAACACTCCGCCGTCAGCGCCTCCGGCCCCGGCCGCTGCGCCAGCGTCGCCGCCAGGCTCTTCAACGCCTCCCGATACCGGTGCGACTCCGGCACCGGCGGCGCCACGGGCCGCGCCGGCCGCGCTTCCCCCCGCGACATGGCCACGTGGGCCTGCGCCTGCGCTTCGCGCAATTCCAACGTCGTCCGCAACGTCGTCTCCAGATACTCGACCGGGTCCGACTCGTTGAAAACCAACCACCCCTCCGGAACGTGATACACCGTCCGCTGCAAGGCCGTGACCCGCACCACCACCGTCAGCCGCGGCGACGCGGCCAGCGCGGCCAGCGCCTCGATTGCCCACCGCGACGACTCGCCGAGCGACACCGCGTCGAGCACCATCGCGTCCGCCAGCCGCGACCACGTGCGGAACAACTCGTCAAACGTCGCCCGCGTCAAATCCCCGGTCGGCGTCAGCAACACCACGCTCGCCCGCCGGCCAAACGCGTCATCGAGCCGGTGCTGCAACTCCGCCGAGTGCGTCAGCAATACGATGGTCTTCATCTCGCCCCGTTTCCGTTCTGTCCGTTGCGGTAGCGGCGCAGCACGACCGCCGTGTTGCGCCCGCCAAAACTGAAGGAATTGCTCAACGCCACCTCCACCGGATGATGCCGCGCCCGGTTGGGCACGTAATCGAGATCGCATTCCGGTTCGGGAAATTCGTAATTCAACGTCGGCGGCAGGATGTTGTCGCGCACACTCAGGCAACACGCCGCCACTTCGCTGGAACCACACCCGCCCTGCATGTGCCCAACCGCGGACTTGATCGAACTGACCGGTATCCGGTACGCCCGTTCGCCAAACACCTTTTTCAGCACCAACGTCTCCGCCCGGTCGCCGCGGGGCGTCGAGGTGCCGTGGGCGTTGATGTAATCCACTTCCTGCGGCGACACACCCGCCCGCGTCATCGCCAACCGAATCGCCCGCGCTCCCTGCGTGCCGTCCGGCGCCGGCTCGCACATGTGATACGCGTCGCACGTCGAACCCCAGCCAACCAGTTCGGCGTAAATCCGCGCGCCGCGCTGGCGGGCGTGTTGCAGTTCCTCCAACACCACCACCGCGCCGCCCTCCGCCATGATGAACCCGTCGCGTTTGGCATCAAACGGCCGGGAGGCTTTCTGCGGCTCCTCGTTGCGCCATGTCATCGCGTAGCTGGCATCGAGCGCGGCGATGATCGGCGGATGTACCGGCGCTTCCGCCCCGCCGGCGAACATGATGTCCGCCTCGTTTTTCGTGATCAAATCCGCCGCGTGCGCGATGGCCGCCGTCGAACAATCGCAGCCGGTCGAAATCGTGATGCTCGGCGCGCGCAGCCCGAGATGCAACGCGATCTGACCGCCGCACGAGCCGGTGAAGACCGCCGTGCCGGTGTACGGGCTGATGGCCTCGGCGCCCCGCTCGACGTACACGCCGTATTCCTGCGTCGCAAACAGCCAGCCGGCATAGGCGGTGCCCATCGAGATGCCCATCCGCTCGCTGTTTTCCTTCTCCAGCGCCAGACCGGAATCCTGCGCCGCCAAAATCGCCGCCACCAGTCCGATCTGCGTGAAACGATCCGTGCGCTTGCAATCCTTGCGCGCCAGCCATTGTTCGGGATGAAAGTCTTTGACCTCGCCGGCCACCTTGCAGCGACAATCCGATTTCATCAGCACCGGCGACCGATCCACGCCCGACACACCGGCAATCAGATTCTTCCAGAATGCGTCCACGCCAATCCCCACCGGCGTGACCAACCCCAAACCCGTAATCACAATCCGCCTGTTATTCATCGGCTCCCATCCACGGCTAGTCGAAGAGCGGGAGAACTGCCGGCTCCTTGGTCCAACAACCTCCCAGACAATCTTCAGGCGCGACTATACAAAAATGCCCACCTGAGTAAAGAGTTTCTTCGACAATTTTGCGCAGCCCCGCTACGGCAGCGATTCGACCCGCACATACCCGCATCGCGCCGTCCCGACGGCATACCCGGTGCCGCTCAACTCGCCGGGCCAGAAAAGTCCACGATACCGAATCGTCGCCGCTCCCACCGCCGGCCGCCACGTGCCGAAGAATTCACCCGTGCGGGCATTGACACTGATCCGACCGATGCTGTCCGAGCCGACCACCCTGCCCCGGTCGAGCAGTGTGAACTCCTTGTTCCATTCCGTCCCCCACTCACTGCCGCCCAACACCAACCGCACCGGCCCCGCGGCCAGCACCGGATCATCCACCCGCCGACCTGTTACATCCGCCGCCAACCGAAACCCCGCCGGATACTGCGCCGTCGTCTGCGCCGGCCGAAACCAGTCCAACGTCCCCGATACCGTCCCATCGGAATGCAACGTCAACCAACTCACACACGCCCCCTTCCCCCGATACAACAGCCGGTACACGGCCACATGCCCCGACTCCGAGACCCAACCGCTCCCCAACAACCGCGTCCCGTCACTCAAATACCCGCTGTACGCCGCCCGCCCGTCCGCGCGCACCACCAACACCCCGTAACCAAATCCCTCCGGATGATACGGCACGCCTCCACTGGTCAACGCGAGCCGAAACCGGTACGTCCCCTCCCACGGACACGGCTGTGACCGGCTCCAATACCGCCGCAGCGCAAACACCTCCACCCGATCGGCACCCTTCGTCCCCGTGCCGGTCACGTCCCAATGCCCCGCATCCAGCCGCAAACCCAGCTCCCATGTCGCCGTTCCGTCGCGCGCAAACCCGACCACGACCTCGCCTGGCTCCGCAAACACTCCCCGCCATGTCACCCGCCGCCCGCCCACACTGCCGCTGGCC
>CAZHLM010000032.1:0-11458 GCA_964533295.1 uncultured Verrucomicrobiota bacterium | reverse complement strand
GCCCCCCGCCGCTCTGCCAGCGCAACGTGAGCGTCGTTCCCCCGGCCCAACCCGGCCCGGCCGCCGCCAGCCATCCCCACAAGACCAACGCCGCCCATGCCCGCGGACCGACTCGCCATCGTCCCGGATTCGACACGCCACGCGCACCCTACGCGCCCGCCCAAAACCCTGTCAACGCCAATCCCCACGGCCAGCCTGACGGACGCCGCGCCAACCGAACACGGACTGGTTGCTTCTTGCCACTTCGTCCGGCTTTTCGTTATGGTGCCCGGCTGTCATGGCTACCACGATTCTGGTTGGCGCCCAGTGGGGCGACGAAGGCAAAGGCAAAATCATTGATGTGCTGACCGAGCAAGCTGACGTCGTCGTCCGCTACCAGGGCGGCAACAATGCCGGCCACACCGTCGAGGTCGGCTCGGAAAAATACGTTCTGCACCTGATTCCCTCCGGCATCCTCTACCCCGGCAAACTCAACGTCATCGGCAACGGCGTCGTCGTGGACCCGGTCGCCTTGCTGGCCGAAGTCGAACATCTGCGCAGCCGCGGCGTCGCGGTGGACAACAATCTGTTCGTCAGCGAAACCGCGCACATGGTCCTGCCCTACCACCGGCTGCTCGACGTGATCCGCGAGGAACAAAAAGGCAAACGCAAAATCGGCACCACCAAACGCGGCATCGGCCCGGCCTATGCCGACAAGGTCGCCCGCACCGGCCTGCGCATCGGCGACCTGCTGGCTCCCGAACGGTTCGCCGACCGGCTGCGCCGCAAAGTCCGCGAGAACAATGAAATCTTCAAAGCGTTCGGCCACGGCCCGCTGAGTTTCACCAAGATTTACCGCGAATACTCCGCCGTCGGCCAGAAACTCAAACCGTTCATCGCCGACACGGTGATGCTCCTGAACCGCGCCGCGCGCGACAACAAGAACATCCTGTTCGAGGGTGCCCAAGGCACACACCTCGACATTGATTTCGGCACCTACCCCTTCGTCACCAGTTCCAACGCCACCGCCGGCGGCGCCTGCATCGGCAGCGGCATCCCGCCCCATCGAATGAACCGCGTCGTCGGCGTCATGAAAGCCTACACCACCCGCGTCGGCGAAGGACCCTTCCCCACCGAACTGCTCGACCAGCAGGGCAGCGAACTGCGCGAGACCGGCAAGGAATTCGGCGCCACCACCGGCCGACCGCGCCGCTGCGGGTGGTTCGACGCCGTGGCGACCCGCTACGCCGTGATGGTCAACGGCATTGATGACCTCGCCGTCACCAAGCTCGACGTGCTGGATGCGCTGCCGAAAATCAAGGTCTGCGTCGGCTACAAACTCGGCCACAAGCTCATCGAAACCATGCCCTCCGACGTGGACGTGTTGACCCGCTGCAAGCCGGTCTATCAGGAGTTCGACGGCTGGCAATGCTCGACGAAGCACATGCTGGAGTTCGACCAGTTGCCCAAACGCGCCCGCGTCTATCTCCAGCGCATCGCCCAGCTCAGCGGCGCCAAACTCAGCATCATCAGCGTCGGCCCCCGCCGCGAGGAGACGATTTTTCTGTGACCACGAAAATCCCCCGGCACATCGCCATCATCATGGATGGCAACGGACGCTGGGCCAGACAACGCGGGCTGCCGCGGCTGGAAGGCCACCGGGCCGGCGCCGAAAGCGTCCGCGCCATCGTCCGCGCCTGCGGCGAGCTCGGCATCGAATACCTGACCTTGTACGCCTTCTCGGTGGAAAACTGGAACCGGCCCAAGCCGGAAGTCTCCGCGCTGATGCGGTTGCTGGAGTTTTATCTCAAGCAGGAAATCCCCGAGTTGGACAAGAACAACGTCCGCCTCGCCGCGATCGGGCGGCTGCACGAGTTGCCGTTGCGCGCCCAGCGACAACTGGAGAAAAGCATCGCTGCACTCCGCCACAATACCGGCCTGACCCTCGTGCTGGCGCTCAGCTACGGCGGCCGCGCCGAGCTGGTGGATGCGATGCGCGAACTGGCGCGGGAGGTCAAAGCCGGCCGGCTGAATGTTTCCGACATTGACGAGGCGGCCATCGCCCGACACCTCTACACGCGGGACATTCCGGATCCCGATCTGCTGATCCGCACCAGCGGTGAAATGCGCGTCAGCAATTTCCTGCTCTGGCAGATTTCCTACGCGGAAATCTACGTCACCGACACGCTCTGGCCCGACTTCCGCAAACCGCAACTGGAAGCCGCCCTGGCCGATTACGCCAAACGCCACCGCCGTTTCGGCCGCGTCGCCGCCGCGGAGGAATCGTGAGCGACCCGGTCGTCGCCGCCACCACCCTGCCGGCCTCGCGCTCGGGATTTCGCTGGCGGCTGATCAGCTCGGTGGTGCTCTGGGGCATCATGCTGGCGGTCATCTTCTGGCTGCCGCCGACCGGCTTGTACGTGTTTATGAACCTTGTTCTCGCCGTGGCGATCTGGGAGTTCTACCGGATTTGCGAGGCGAAAGGACTGCGGACCTACAAGGTCTGGGGCACGGTCGGCACCGTCGCGCTGATCTCCGGCAGTTGGTTCATCTTCGGCATGGATCGCTACCGCTGGCCTTCGGACTTTGCGGCGCTGGCGGCCGACTTCGACATTTTCATCCTGCTGCTTTTTGCGCTGGGCGTGTTTCTCCGCCAATTCCCCCAGAAACACAACCCGGAAGGCATCGCGACGATGGCGGTGACGTTGTTCGGGCTGATTTATGTGGCGTGGCTTGGCAACTTCATCACCCGGATTAATTTTGCCTCCGCCTACGGCCGCTACTTCGTGATGTACCTGGTGGTGGTCACCAAGTTCACCGACATCGGCGCCTACCTGATCGGTTCCACGCTCGGCCGCCACAAAATGATCCCACGAATCAGCCCGAAAAAAACCTGGGAAGGAACCGCCGGCGGCATTGTTTTCGCGATGGCCAGCAGCGTGCTGGCGTTGCATTTCATGCCGACCACCCTCGGCGCCTACGGCCTGACCATGCCGCACGCGGTCATCCTCGGCCTGTTGCTCGGCGCGGCGGCCGTGGTGGGCGACCTGGCTGAGTCGTTGATCAAGCGCGAAGCAGGCGTGAAAGATTCCGGCACCATTCTGCCCGGTCACGGCGGCGCGCTGGATCTGGTGGACAGCCTGCTGTTCACCGCTCCCCTGCTCTACGTCTATCTCCGTCTGTTCGTGAGCTAGCCGCCGATGCAGTTGCGCTGGCTACTGTTCAGCCTGATTTTCACTGCCGCCGCGCATGGCGCCCTTTCCTTGCCGTGGGACGAGCTGACAGCCGACCAACAGGCGTTGGTGCGGGGTGTCACCGAGCATGTGACGTTGCAGCGGGTCTACAAACCGAGGCAATTTACCGGGCAGATGGCGCATTTTGATTTTCTGATGCGCGACATGGTGGCCTGCTCGGCGCTGGCCCGGCAACTGGGGCTGATCCAGTATCAAGCCGAAATAGACGAGGCCGGTCGGGTCTGGGCTGACAACCGCGAAGGTTCGCGCGGCTACATGCAACGGCTCTGGGCGCGCGATGGTCGGTATCTTTACTACGTTGCCGGCAGCGAACGCGGTTTGTTCGAAGCCCACGGTCGCGGTGTGGCCTTGATCGAGTCACGGCCGGTCGGCCCGCAACGGTTGGAATACCGGGCTCATCTGTTCGTGCGGGTGGACAACGTCGTGTTGGCCGCGCTGGCCAAGTTGTTCCAGATCTTCCTCGGCGGATCGGTGGACCGAAATTTCGCCCACGTCATGCGCCACCCGGTCACCATCACCGAACTGGCCGCGGCCGACCCCGCGCGTGTCCGCGCCGCCATCGCCCGCCTCCCCCCGGAGCGCCGCGCCCTGTTCCGCGACTGGGAACACTCGCTGGCGGGCGACCAGCCCAAATGACTCACCCAGCGGCTGCGGCGGCGGTCACAGACCTCCGCTACAGTTTGGCTCATGGACAGGGCGTTGATGAATACGTGCGCCTGACAAAACCGAAGCTTCTGTGGTGGGAGCGCCCTGCGGGGCGCGACCGGTGCCGCGAGCGTCCCCGCGAGCGGAGCGTCACGCCCCGCCTCGCGAGGACGCTCGGCCCACCGGCTTTTCCGAGACCGTCGCGCGTGGAAGCCCGCTCCCACAAGGCGTTTTGTCAGGCGCTCTAATGCGCGCTAAAACGTCCCTTCCAAGCGCACCATCACAAACGGCGCGTCTTCGACCCTCGTGACGGTGCGGGTGTCGCGCAAATCGAACCCGGTTTCGAATTCCTGATCAAACGCGTAGCCGACGCCCGCCGACACATCCACGAGTTTGTTCACCCACCGGATGCCGCCGAACGCTCGGCGCGCCGAATAAAACAACCGCCGGTTGTCCACCGCGTTGATCGAAAAACCGTCCTGTGCGCGCGTGTACTCGGCGAAGACGCTGAGGGTGCCGGTAAAATGCCAGCTCACGCGGCCCTTCCAGTCGGCGGGCAGAATGTAGCTGACATCCACGCGCAATCGTTCCAACGGTCGCCAGTACGCTCCGCCAAACGGCAGGCCCACAACGCCGATCAGTTGGTCGTTGACCTTGCGCCGGTAGCTCACGTACGGCAACGGGACGTCCGGCAGAAACGAGCGGTGCCCGTCGTACGACAACCCGAACATCCATTCCTCGTCCGCCGACAGTTTCCGCGCGAAATGGACGGTCCCGATGCCGTACAGCGCTTCCTCGTCGTCGAAATGGCCATCGTTGGCCGTGCCCGCGCCGCCAAGCAGATAAATTTCCCACTCATTTTCCAACCGCGCGACCCGACCGCCGGCCGCCAACGCGATGTCCCAGAACGTCCCGTTGATCGCCGGCAGGTCGGAGTCCACCGTCAGCGACAGGATCCGGTAGCCCAACACCCACCGCGGCTCGGTCGTCTCGCGGTCGAATTTGATCCGCCCCGTCGAGTCCCACGCCCAGATCCCGGCATCCGTCCCGCCGCGCGTGTTGGCGCGCTCCTGCACCACGATCTCGTCGCGCGTCTCCGCCCACAACGGGCCGGTCGGCCAGGGTTTGACGAGGATGCTCGGATGCGTCTGCGCCCAGCCCACCGGCCCGGCGAGGATCAGCGTCAGGATCAAGCGTCGGATCATGCGCGCGACACTAGCGGAGCGATTCGTGCCTCACAAGTGATAACTCGGCTTCGTTCGGCGCTACTGTAAGGCCGGACACTCCAGGTCGCCCGCGATGTTGCCCCGGCCGGTAATCACCGCGTCGTTGTCCTGGCATTGCAACGCGCTTTCAACGTAGTTCCCGCGCAGTTCGACCGTGCCCTGGGCGTTGTCCTGCAACTGGAGGTTGCCGAAGACCCGGTTCGTGGTCAGACAGGCTTTGCGGGCGCCGAACTTGTTTTTGGTCAGTTGAAGATCCCCGCTGATGTCATTGCGGGCGATCACCAACGCAACGGTTCCCACCTCATTTTCCTCCAATTGCAGATCGCTCCCGATGATCGCGGACTGCACGCGAATCTACGCCGTGTTCTTGATCTGGACCGATCCGCCCACCGTCGCCAAAGCCAAAGCCACCGTGGACCTCAATATGAAGCGGATGCTGACGGACGACCGGTTCCACGAAACGTGGTGGCACGAGATGGTACGCGATTATCCCGCGCGCGGCCCGTTGGATTTCCGCTACGTCTTCCAACACAAACCGCCAGCGACTGGCCCAAGTATTCTGCGCGGGAACGACGTCGCGTCGGCCCCCTCACCCTGCCCCTACTCAGAGACCTCTACCCGCAAGCGGAGCAGCTCCGGTGTAGCCGCGCCTCTATGAGGCGCGCCCGGCCTTCGCCGTAACGCTGCACCCCGGCACGGCTCATAGAGCCGTGGTTCCACCCAATCCCCAACCCCTCATTCGGATCCGAAGAGGTTCATCGGCGCGATTCGCAGCGATTTAGTCGCGGGTTCTGTCTGCGCCAGCGGAGACGGGAACCGATGCCAGCTCCAACGCAAACGAATTCCCTCTCCCCACCTGATGGGGAGAGGGTCAGGATAAGGAGCCGCTGGGTCGCAACGGCATCGTTTCGGAAAATCAGCGCACCCGCTTGGCGTCGCCCCAGAGATGTTCGAGGCTGAATCGGGCGCGGACTTCGGGGTGGAAGATGTGCACCAGCACATCACCGCAATCGAGCACCACCCAGCGGCTGCCGGGATCACCGGCCTGACGCGGCGGACGAATTCCCCGTTCGCGCAGCCCCAGCGTCAACGCTCCCGCCAACGCTTTCAGGTGCGGTTCCGAGGTGCCGGAGCCGATCACAAAATAATCCGCCACGCTCGACACCTCGCGCAAATCGAGCACAACGACATCTTCGGCCTTTTTTTCGAGAATGATCTCGCGACACTGCTTGGCCAGCGCAAGGGCGGGATTCTTGGCGGAGGATTTCACTGATAAAGTTTGCGGGCGCGAATGTACTGAAACACCGCCTCCGGCACAAGATATCGTATCGAACCGCCGCGCCGCGCCCGCGCCCGGATCTCGCGCGAGGCAATCTCGCACAGCCGCCCGGGCACCACCCGACAACGGGCTGCCAACGGTCCGCCCAACCGAAACCCCGGCCGCCCCACCGCCAGAAACCGGCACAACCGCACCAACCGCGCCGCGTCCTTCCACGTGTGCAACTCGCGCACACTGTCGGCCCCCACAATGAAGTAAAACGTCGCGCGCGGATACCGGCTTCGCAACTCGGTCACCGTTTCGATCGAGTACGAGCGCCCGCCGCGACGCAGTTCCACGTCCTTCGCCCGAAACCGCGGCTCCCCCCGCAACGCCAACTGCAACATCCGCCACCGGTCCCGGGCCGGCGCCAGATCCGGCGCCGCTTTGTGCGGCGGCGTGGCCGACGGAATGAACCACACCGCATCCAGCCGCGCCTGCTCCAACGCCGCCTGCGCGATGAGCAGATGACCGAGATGCACCGGGTTGAAGGTGCCGCCCAGTAGGCCGATTCGTTGTCGTCGTGTCCGCACCGCCGGTATCTCTAGCGAACGGAATTGCCTTTGACACGCCCAAAACCCACACAGTACCGTACCGTCATGAAAACTCCCTGGCTCCGTTGGCTGCTCGGCGTCGCGCTGGCCGTCGGCTGCGGTCGCGGCACCGACCCGGTCGGCTCCGATGCCCCGCCGCCGCCCAAACCGACGCGCCGCGAAGCGCCAGCCGCTTTGCGCGATGATCCGCCCAGCCCCGACAACCCGCGCCTGCCACAACCCACGCAGGCCGCGTTGCCTCCCAATCTGCTGCAGCAGTACCAGCAACACTGGAACAATCCCGAGGAACGCGCGCGGTTGATTGATCTGGTGGCGATCCACGCGCTGGAATCAGACGACAAACAAAGTGCCGTCCGCACCTTCGGCGACATGCTGCGCGTCGAGACCACGCCCGACCTGAAAGTCGCCCTGCTCGACGAACTGGCCACGTTGGAAACCGCGGCCGCGCTCGAACCCATTCTGCGGCATCTGCAAGCCGGCGAACCCGAAGACGTCCGCGAAGCCGCCACGGCGGCCGCCGAAGCCACCCTGACCTCGTTCGCGTTCGCCGAAACCAAACCCAGCCTCGAACAACTCTCGCCGCTGCTGGATGCCCGGTATCCTGCCTCGGTGCGCGAAGCCGCCATCGCCGCCCTGCAAGACCTCGACGACAAACGCGCCATCCCGCATCTCCAGCGGTTGCTCCAGGACCCGGACGAAACGGTGCGCGCCGCCGCCGAAGCCGGTATCGAGTGGCTGCAGCAACAAGAATAAAGGGGAGGGTTGTTCACCCTCCCCTGAAAACGCGGCCACACCGACGGCGACGGGCTAATCGTTCAAGGCAAACGGCGGCTTGGTGGAGCGCAGACTGCCCGATCGCAGAATCCGATCCACGCCGTTCGAGCCGTTGACGGAGTCGTTCAAGATGCCCTGGAGCCGGGCATTCACCCGTGTGACGACGCCGGTGATGAACACGTCGCCCGTGCGGTTGGTCAGAATCCCGGTCGGCTTGAAGCTGATGGTGCCGAGCATCGAAACCGCGGCCAGATGATCGTTCGTGCCGTCGCCATCCCAGTCCACATCCACGGGGTCACCGGTCTCCATGTCGGCGCAGAAGGTGTAGATGTTCGTGCGGCTGTTGAAGGTCTTGGCCATGATGTAACTGGCCAGCACCAACGCCTGCGTGCCATCCGCCGTCTGCCGATCCACGAGGTTGCTGAGACCCGCATCCCATTCTTCGATGTCAATTGTGTTGGCGGCCAAATCAATCGCCATCACCAACTGATTGCTCACGCCCGTCGTAAAGTTCGTCGTCCGCAACGAGGTCGTTCCGGTCTGTTTGACTTCCGACCCGGTAATCGCGATCGGAAGTCGCTGCTTGACCGCATCCACGCGCGCCACGGCGAGCAAGACCAAGTACACCATCAATCCAACTGCTACCTTTTTCATGTACTCTCCCTTTCTATTCTGCTGGTTGCCTACACCCGATACAGGCGCCGTACTGTAGGCCGGTCGACCTTCATCGGCAAATGATTTTTCCGTCAATACACAAACGTCCCCAGCAACACCAGCACCGCTCCCAGTCCCAGCCCCACGCCACAGACCGTCCGACACCGCCCATCGCTGGCCATCAACCACTGCAACGCATCCCGGCAATGATTCGGCGCCGCCGCCATCCAAATCGCCGCCACCACCCAGACGTATGCCACCACCGTCACTACCAACCGCCACGGCGATTCATGCAAATCCGCCGCCCGCACCGCCACGTTGGCCACCAACAACATCAGCGCCGCCGTCGCCCGCACTGCCAAAAACTGCTCCGCGCAAAAAATAATCAGCACATATGCCGTCGGCACGCCCAACACCACCGGCGTCCGCGCCCACGCCCATTCATCCGTCGCCGCGCCATACATCCGGTAGCCCGCCCACACCGCCACCACCAGCATCACGATTCGCCCTACCCACACCGACCGGGGAAATTGCAATGCCGCCGCCCGAAACTTGCCGGGCGCCACCACGCCCGGCAACCGGGTCGCCATCAAAAACGTTCCCAAGATCACCGCCACCAGCGGCAACGGATTCGTCGTCCAGAAACTGGCCATCGTCGCCATCATCATGAAATCACCGTCTCTCCGTACAAGGTGGTCGTCGTGCTGCCGGTAATCTTCACGGGCAACAACACCCCGCGCAACCGCTCCGCCCCGTCGAACACCACGATGTCATTGCGTCGCGTCCGCCCCAACATCCGTTTCCCGCCTTTCGCGCTGCGCCCCTCCACCAACACCTCCACCGTCTGCCCCACCAACGCCGCGTGTTTCCGATCCAAACCGGCATTCAACACCGCCAACAACGCCTGATTCCGTCGCTCCTTCTCCGCCGTCGGCACATCATCCGCCAGCTCCGCTGCCGGCGTGTCCCGCCTCGGCGAGTACTTGAAGATGTACGCCTGATCAAACTCCAGCGTCCGCACCAACTCCTCCGTCGCCGCAAAATCCGCCTCCGTCTCCCCCGGATAGCCCACAATGATGTCCGTCGTGATCGCCATCCCCGGCCGCGCCGCCCGCAACTTCGCCACCACCCGCTCGAACCACGCCCGCGAATACCCCCGCTTCATCGCCTTCAAGATCCGGTCCGACCCGCTCTGCACCGGCAGATGCGCGTGCTCGCACAACTTCGGCAACTCCCGGTAAGCCGCCACCAAATCATCTCCAAACCCTTTCGGATGCGGCGACGTGAACCGAATCCGTTCCAACCCCGGCACCGCGTTCACCGCCTCCAGCAACTGCACGAACGCCGACTTGCCGGCCCGTTTCGGAATCGTCTTGCGACCATAACTGGTCACAATCTGCCCCAGCAACGTCACCTCTTTGACCCCGGCCGCCACCAGCCCCTCCACCTCCGCCACGATCTCCGCGATGCTCCGGCTCCGCTCCGCGCCCCGCGTGTACGGCACGATGCAAAACGAACAAAACATCTCGCACCCCTGCATGATGCTCACAAACCCGGTTACCGGCCGCTCGCCATTCGCGCCCGCCACATGGTCGCGCACCGCCGATTCACTGCCGGCCTCCTCCGCCACGTCCACAATCGCCTTCAACTCCGCGTCGTACCGGTCCGCCGCCGCCGTCCGCTCCGCAAAAATCCGGTCGAGATACTCCGGCACATGATGAAACCGCTGGGTCCCCACCACCAAATCCACCGCCGGCTGCTGCTGCGCCAACGCCGCCCCCCGGCTCTGCGCCATGCACCCGAGATATCCCAACACCAAGTCCGGCCGCCGCCGCTTGAGCTGCCCCAGCACGTTCATCTTTCCGATCGCCTTCTGCTCCGCCAGATCGCGCACGCTGCACGTGTTGAGCAAAATCACATCCGCCTCGCGCTCCGACCGCGCCACCGCGTACCCGCGCTGTCCCAACAACGCCGCGACCGCCTCGCTGTCGCGCTCGTTCATCTGACAGCCGTACGTTTTGATGAAGACCCGTTTCAAAGCCGGCGCAGCATACCCACCCCCGCCCCGCCTCGTCAACGCCGCCGCCCCGGCGGGTGCCGTTCAAACCGCTGAACACCTCCCCGATTGTAGGACGCGCATCCCCGTCGTCCGGGGTGCGCGCCGCGCACAACCCTCGATCCACCCCCGCGGCGGGAAGCCTGAACAACAGGCATTCCCGCCCTACAATTGCCGGCTCCGAAATCTCTAGCCGTACCCCGTTATTCCTGACCGGGCGCTCTCGGAAGTGTCGAGCACAAAGCCGCATTCACCCCACCCCGATTGTAGGGCGCGCATCCCCGTCGTCCGGGGTGCGCGCCGCGTTGCCCCCGCGCCCCCACCCCGCCGCCGGGAGCCTGAACGACCGGCTTTCCCGCCCCCGGCGAATTTCACCTATAGAACTTGTCGCCCGCCGCCAAGTCGCTACAATCGCCTCCGATGAGCGACCCCGTTCGACAAATCTCGGCGATCATTCGCCGCGAAAAATCCTTTCTCGTGCTCACCCACTACCGGCCCGACGGCGACGCGGTCGGCTCGCAACTTGCCCTCGTCTTGTGGCTGAAAAAACTCGGCAAACGCGTCACGGCCTGGAACGACGACCCGGTGCCGGCCAAGTTCCGTTTCCTGCCGGGCGCGCACCTGATCCGCAAACCACCGGTCAAACCGCAGCGATTCGATGTGGTGATCTCGATTGATTCCTCCACCTGGCAGCGCGTTGGCACCGCCGCCCAAAAAATCGCCGCCCGCAAACATCTGCTCAACCTCGACCACCACGTCAGCAACGAACGCTTCGGCGACGTGAACTGGATCGTTCCCGCCGCGCCCGCGTCCGGTCAGATCGCCTACGATCTGATTCACCGCGCGGGCGGGACGTTGTCCCGCGACATCGCGACCTGTCTGTTCGTCGCCATCTCCACCGATACCGGCTCGTTCAGCTACGCCAACACCACCGCGGACTGTTTGCGCGTCGCCGCCGAGTTGGTCGAGACCGGCCTCGACGTGGGCGCGATCAGCCA
>CAZHLM010000031.1:0-36109 GCA_964533295.1 uncultured Verrucomicrobiota bacterium | reverse complement strand
CTAGGGCAACTCTATTCTCTTCTAGTATTTCTTTGATGGAGCGAGTCATTTCTGGAGTAAGTGGATCTCCACCAACCGGAATCTCGACAGTATTGAGTTGGACCTGAGAAGTGCTGTGATGTGGGGGGAGAGGGATGCTCTCTCGGACAGATGAAAGCAGCAGTCGACCGGCTGAAAGCTGGTTGTACCTTTCTCCAGTCCACACGCAAGAACCAATGGCATCCTGGTACTTGCTGGCGTGATTGCTCCCAATTGGTTCAACATACCACGTATTCAACTCCTTCGTCGTCACCGGATAGCCCTGTGCGCGAATGGCGGTGAGTTCGCGGTTGATGAGCACGCGCAGCGTCACCCGCCAGCCGGTGAAGGCGAGGGCGAGCAGGAGCAAGGCAACCAGCACGACACGCAGCCAGCGACGGCAGGCGGTTTTCATGGCGATGCCATATCGGATCAAGCCTTGGTGTAAGGGACTTGGAGATTGGTCGCCATGGGATAGTGCCGGCGGTTGAGGGTGACCAGCGGCAGTCCGTGAACTTCACAAGTCGCAGCGATCAGCGCATCCGGCAGGCTGACGTTGTGGCTGCGGTGGTAATCCCGGCGCACCAAGCCGCCGCGCCGCGCGATTGCTTCCGTCACCGGCAAGATTTCAAACGAGGTGATAAAGCTGTCCAACGCTGTCCGCTCCTCCCCGTCACGGACACCGGCGTACAACTCCGCGATTGTAATCGCAGAGACTGCCGGGCGCTCGGTCAGGTGGGAGATGAACCCAACGGCTGCAGGCTCGTCGCGCAGGTAATCAATCAGCACATCGGTATCGAATAGAAGCCGGTCGGCCATGGGTGGCGATTATCAGTTAAACTGTCGCTCCCACTCGTCCCGCAACGCCCGCGTGTCAGGCAAATCCGTGCGGCCTTTCCAGAGACCGCGGCCACGGGCAAGGGATTGACGCCAATCGGATCGGTTAGCAGTTGGCTGCAGATACCGGTCCAGCGCATCGTGCAGGACTTCGTTCTCGCTCTTGCCTTGTTCTCGAGCCAGCCGCTGTATCGCTTCTCGCTCGGCATCGGTCAGCGTGATTTGCGCCGTCGTCATGCCGGCATTCTACTCGGCCACGACGGAGAGCGCAATCCTGCGCTCACCGCCGGTCCTTGCCGACTTTGTACGTCACCGTGCCAAGGCGGTTGAGGAGGCGAATGGGGAGGAAGAAGGCTTGCTGGAGGTTGGAATACACGTTGGTGCCCATGTAACGCAAGGCGGCACGGGTGGTGGCGGCTTTCGGGTCGCGAAAGCCGATCAGCCAGCCGACGGCCAGCAGGCGAAACGCGCTCGAGACGGTGAACAGGACGCGGTGGTACGTCCACTCGATGCCCAGCCATTGCGGTCGCGCATCGCGGCAGGCCTGCGCGACGGCGCCACCAAACATCCCGCTGAGCGCCCCGGCCAGCGCAACGGCCAAGCTGCCAACGGCCACATAACCGCCGGCCTGACGGCGGGTGGATTCGTCCTCGCGGAGGTTGAGCAGGACGTTGAAGTTTGCCAGTTCGATGGCCGGCCAGACAGCTGTGGCGAGGATGACGCCGAGGTACCACGGCCAAAGGGTCGTCGGGGTCATCAACACCCACCAGAAACTACCGGGCACGATCAGCAACCCGGCCACCAGCAACACGGGTTTGCGGCCCACCCGATCCATCACCCGTCCCCAAAACGGCGACGTGGCCGCCACGGTCAGCAACGGAATCACCACCAGCATCAGATTGGCGGTGGCGTTGCCGAACTTCAATTCCTCAAACGCGTACAGCCAGAAAAACTGCGCCAAAAATCCCGTCCCAAACGTCAGCGTCATCGTGAAGCCGAGAAACCGCCGAAAATTGGCGTCGGCCAGCGGCGCGCGCAGCAGGCCGGCCGCGCTGACGGCGGCGTTGGGAGCGCGACTCTCCACAGCGCGGACCGGCAGGAAAAACAGAAAATCGGCGATGCCCGCCCCGGCAGCGACGGCCAGCGCCACGGAGAGCATCTGCAGCAAGGCGGCTTCGCCCGCGGCGGTGGCGCGGTCGAGGAGAAAGCCGGTCGTCACGGTGGTGACCAGACCAACGAGCTGGCCGAGTTGGGTGCGGCGCGAGAAGTACCGGCCGCGAATCCGGGCGGGCACCAGATCGCCCATCCACCCGACCCAGGCCGGCACGATCATCTGACCGGCCACCCACGAGACAGCGAGGGTGACCAGAAAGCCCGGCCAGCGCCACGCCGCCGGCAGCACCCACGGCAGCAGCGCAATCACCAGCCACAGCGCACGGTGCAGAATGCCGAGCGTGATGAACCACGGTTTGCGATGGCCGTGCCGTTCCAGCCAGAGACTGGCCGGCAGTTGAAACAGCGCCCCGACAAACGGCAGCGCGGCCAGCAATCCGTAGCCGTACGGCGGCAACTCCACGAGCTTGGCGTAGCGGGTCAGCACCGCCCCGGTGGTGATATACAACCAGACCGCGCCGCACACCCAGGCCAGTTGCACCAGCCGGAGCGACCGGCGCAAGGAACCATCCTCCGTGGCCAGACTCACGCGGGGGTTGTACAGGCGGGACGCCGGCAGCGCAACGCTGGACGTGGCGTTGCCGGACGGAGCGGCGCCCCCTATACTCCCGCGTCATGCTCGACAAACTGGAACGCCGCCTCGGCCATTGGGCTGTCCCGAACCTGACGCTGATCATGACGGGCGCGCTCGGCGTGACGTTCGGGATGCAGTTGCTCTGGCCGGGAACGCAATGGCACCTCGTGTTCAGCCGCGCCACCATCCTCGACGGCGAACTCTGGCGGCTGGTGACCTTCCTGATTCTGGCCCCGCCGTGGCATCCGTTGTTCGCGGCGTTCTCGCTTTATCTGTTTTATCTGATGGGCACGGCGCTCGAACACGAATGGGGCGCGTTCCGCTTCAACCTGTTCATCCTCGTCGGGTACCTCGCCACGGTGCTGGCGGGCTTTCTCCTGCCGGGCGGTCTGGCGACGAACACCTTCCTGCTCGGGTCGGTCTTTCTGGCGTTCGCGCACCTGTTCCCGGATTTCACGTTGCATCTGTTTTTCATCCTGCCGGTGAAAATCAAATGGCTCGCGCTGCTGACGTGGCTGCTGTACGGGTGGACGCTGCTGACCGGCTCCGGGATGGAGCGGGCGCTCGTCCTCGCCGCCGTCGCCAATTTCCTGCTCTTCTTCGGCCGCGACATCGTGCTGACCATGAAATCCGCCAAACGCCGGATGGAACATCAGGCCCGCCTCGTGCGGGACGAGGCGGTGCCCTTTCATCGGTGCACGACCTGCGGCGCGACGGAGAAAACGCATCCGCACATCGCGTTTTACGTCTGCGAAGAATGTCGCGGCGACCACGAATACTGCGAGCAGCACATCCGCGAACACCCGCACCGCTGACCGCCCCTACGACCGTTCCAACTCATCGAGGATCGCGCTGATGGCCAGCGGGGAGTTGCCGGCAAACCGGTTGTTCACCGCGATGAACGTTTCCCGTCGCGCCCGGCGCACCACGCCGGCCACCGCGCGGAAACCGTCGGGCCACGGATCGCGCAACTCCGCGTACGGTTGAAACAGGCGGACGGCTTGCGCGTAGGTGCGGCCCGGCCGCAACAGGGCGCGAACAAGGGTGAAACCGGTGGTGAATGCATCCGGTAATTCCAACTGCTCGGCAATTGTCGGCATGTGCGTCCAGGCGTTGAACACGTGGGCGACGCCATGGCGACGCAACACCGCGAAATACTCCGCGCCGAGCAGCTCGCGCGTTCGAATCTCCACACCGTAGCGGAACCCGCCCGGCAGCGCGGCCAGAAAGCGGTCGAGCGCGGCAGAGAAGTCCGGTCGGGGTTGCTGAAACCGGGGAAACTCAAAAACGATGTAGCCGACCTTGCGCCGGTACGGTTGCAGCCGGTCGAGGAACTGTTCCGTCAACAGATCCGCATGGAGAAAGTCCGGATTGCCGTCGGCCGGTGAGGTGACTTGCTCGGGCGCTTTGAAACCGAAACGGAACCCGGCCGGCACGCGCGCAAACAACTTCTCCCAAAACGGCGGCGGATAAAACTGATAGAACGAAAAATCGCCGCAGACCGTCGGGAACACCTCCGCATACTCGGTCAGACACTCGGCGTCAAACCGCGCCCGCGAAAACCGTCCGCGCGTGACGTAACGGTTGCGATCGTAAATCTGGCCGAGCCAACCGGGGTATTTCCACGACGAGCCGCCGAAGTACACGCCCCGCGCCGCCCACACCGCCAGACGCGCGCGCAATTGCTCGCGGAACGCGCCGCCCGGCGGCGGCAGTAATTCGAGTTGCGCCACGCGCCGCAGCATAAGCCACGAGCGGTCGCCCGCCAAGCGCGCCTGACATAACCGGAGCTTCGGTTCTGGGAGCGCCCTTCCGGGCGCGACTGGCCGGGGTTTCCGAGAACGTCGCGGACAGGTGCCCGCTTCCACGAGGGATGTTGTTAGGCGCTCTCAACCGGAACGATTTCGGATAAGCGCGGCGGCCCCTCACCCTGACCCTCTCCCCGCGTGCGGGGAGAGGGGAAAAGTTTGGGTTGGGCGGGAATGGCGGCGGCGTTCATGGACCGTCGCGACCCGGGAGCCGTTGGCTGTTGCCGCTGGCGAAGTGGCCGCCGTTTGCACGACTTTGTAACAATTGCTACAAAGCTGTGCAACGGGGGTGGGGCCGGTGTAGTTGGGCGAACGGCACCGGGCGGAGACGGGGGCGTGGCTGCGGGCTTGCATGCGAGGGGCGGGCGGGTATCATCCGCGCCTGTGCGAGTGGGGTGGATGACGCTCTGGATGGCGTGCGCGATAACCGGCCTGGCTGGGGCGGAGCCGACTCGCCCCAGCGTGCGGGGCGCGGCGATCGGCGTCAGCGCGCAGGTTCGCAATCGCACGTGGGTGCCGTTAACGGTTCATCTCGAAAATCCCGGCCCAGCCTGCACTGTCAGACTGTTGACAGAACTGTCCGGGGAATTCAGTGGCCAACACGTGTTGGGCATTCGCGACGTGTGGTTGCCGGCGCGGTGCACGCGGCGGGTCGAGTATCCGGTCTGGGTGGATGTCCGTCACGAGGAAAACCCCGGTAAGCCGGCGATCGCGCGGGTGGTGGAGTTGCGTCTTTTGGATGAGCGGGGTCGCGAGTTGGATCGGACCGAGGCGCTGGCGAATGTGTTGGCGGAGGACGTTTTCAATGTGGGCATCGCGGACAGCCGGACGCCGAGTTATTTGTTTTTGAAGGAGCAGGCGACCGCGTCGGAGAAACGCCCGTTTGGCCGATTCAGTTTTGCGCCTGCGGCGTTGCCGCGTCGGCCGTTGTATTTTGCGACGTTGGACGCGTTGGTTTTGGGCGATCTCGGCCAGGTGCGACTGACGCCGTTGCAGGAGCGGGCGTTGGTGGATTGGGTGCGCGGCGGGGGGACGTTGTTCGTGTTGCCAGGCGGCACGGGCGGCCACGATGCGGTTTGGGAGATGTTGCCGGCGGACCTGTCTGCGGCGGAGCTGGTGGAAACGCTGCCGGAGATTTGCGGCGAGTATTGGTTTCCCAACGGCGTGGGACTGGCGCGGCTGCGGTTGCGGGAGGATGCGGTGTTGTGGCGCGGGACACACGGCCGCCCGTTGGTGGCCGCGCGGCGGGAAGGACTCGGGTGCGTGGTGGCGCTGGCGTTCGATACCGGCGCGGATGACTGGCAACGCTGGCCGGGGGCGTTGGAGTTTTGGCAGGATTTGTTCGGGCGCGCGCCGCGGTTTTATCGTTACAGCGCTCAAATCCTCGAACGGTCGGGCGCGCTGGAGGGTATTTTGTCGAGTCTGGCCGGCATCAAGGTGCTGGCGCGGCGGGCGGTGGCCCTGTACATCGTCGCGTTGGCGGTGGTGATTCTCGGCGTGGCGGCGGCGTTTCGGTGGACGCGTCGGCCCGAGCGGGGCTGGGCGGTGGCGGTGGTGATCGCCGTGGGAGCGGCGACGGGGGTGGTGGTGGCGGCGGCGATTTGGAAGGCGCAACCGAGCGCGTTTCTGACCGAGGCGTATGTTGCGGCGACCCGCTCGGGCGCCTCGGTGGCGCAGGTGCAGGGGGCGCTGGGGTTGTACTCGCCGCGGGAAGAGGTCTTTACCGTGCCGACGCCCGACGACAATGTGATGTTGCGGCCGGGGCGCAGCGAGACGAAGCCACCGGAGCAATTTCCGAGTCGGTACGACGATCGGCTGGTGGCGGAGGGGTTGCGGGTGCGGGCCGATGACGTGCGGTTGATGTTGGCCGGCGGGGTGATCGCGGTGGAGCCGGCCGGACGCGCCACGGTGCATGTCGGCGCGGACGGGTTGCGGCTGGCGGTGACGCCCGGCGTGGCGTTGTCGGATGCGTTTTTGCGATTCCACCGGTTCGTAGCGGCGCTGGGCGATTTGCCGGCGGGTGAGCGGTCGGAGCGGTCGGGTTTGGTGGGCAGCGCCGGTCAGTTTTCCGCGCGAATGGTGCGGGGCGCGGAGGACGAATTGCGGGGGCGGCTGCGAAACATTTTCTTTCCCGAGCCGACGTTTGACGCGGCGCCGTTGTTTGCGTTCGACCAGCGGCGGTTCTACGCACGGTTGCGCGGCGCGGAACCGCAGCCGGTGGTCTACGGGTGGAGCGAGACGCCGCGGTTGCCGGTCGGCGAGGTGGCGTCGCGCCGGGCGGTGGGGTTGTGGGCGGTGGAAACGGAGTTGCGCTACGACGGGCCGGTGTTGTGGTTGCCGAAAGGCGTGTGGCAGATGCGGACGCGAAGCAAATCGGCCGTGACCGCGGCGGTGGGAGAGGGGCGGTTTGCGGGGACGCGGCCGGTGGAGTTGGTGATGGAGTTTTCGCCACCGGCCGGTTGTCCGCCGTGGGAGCCGACCGAGGCGCAGTTGCATCTGGAATTTCGCGGCAGCGCATTTCGGCCGACCGTGCGGGTGGCGCCGGCCGGTGACGATGACGGCGAGACGGACGTGTCACGGTGGGAGGCGCTGCCCGGCGAGTCGCCCTACCGGCTGCGGCAGCCGGCGCGGTATTACCAGGCGGCGACGCGGCGGTTTGTAGTGGCGGTCAGCGTCGAAGCGGCGGATGGCTCGGCGCGCATGACGGAGAACGCGCTGTTGGGGCTGAGTCGTTGGCAGATTCGTGAATGTGAGTTGGAAGCGAAGGGAGTCACCCGATGATCCAGACGGAACGATTGACCAAGAAATACAAGGACGTGCTGGCGCTCGACCAGTTGAACCTGACCATCGAGCCGCGGGAGATTTTCGGGTACATCGGACCGAATGGCGCGGGCAAGACCACGACGATTCGGATTTTGTGCGGGTTGCTGAAACCGACCAGCGGCATGGCGACGGTGGCCGGGGTGGATGTGGTGAAGCATCCCGAGAAAGCGAAGGCGGTGGTGGGGTACCAGCCGGATGTGTTCGGGGTGTATCGCGGGATGCGGGTGTGGGAGTACCTGGATTTTTTCGGGGCGGCGTACCGGATGCCGGCGGCGCGGCGCAAGGCGCGGGTCGAGGAGGTGCTGGAGATTACCGGCACGGAGTTGATGCATGATTATTACGTGGACTCGTTGTCGCGCGGGATGCAGCAACGGGTGGGGATTGCGCGGGCGTTGGTGCATGACCCGCAGGTGTTGTTGCTCGACGAGCCGACGTCGGGGTTGGATCCGCGGGCGCGGATCGAGATGCGGCAGTTGCTGCGGAAGTTGAAGGAGATGGGCAAAACGATTCTCGTTTCGTCGCACATTTTGCCCGAGCTGGCGACGATCTGCGACCGCATCGGGATTTTGGAGCAGGCGCGGTTGTTGTTGTGCGACAAGATGGAGCAGGTGCTCAAGCAGGTCGAGCAACGGCGGGTGGTGGAGATTGAGGTACTGGACCAGGCCGAAAAGGCGGCGGCGGCGCTGAAGGAGGCGTATCCGCCCGGCAAGCTGGAGATCAAGGAGATCGTGGGGCGACTGGTGCGGGTGGCGTTTGAGGGCGAGGACATCGAGATCGCGAAGATGCTAAAAGCGCTGATACAGGGCGGGTATCCGGTGTTGTGGTATCGGGAGGAACCGTTGGATCTCGAGCACGTGTACCTGAAAGTCACCGCCGAGGCAAAAGCGGGAACGCGGCGGACGCAATGAGCAATCCGATCATCCAACGCGAATTGACGGCGGTGTTGCGGGCGCCGATCACGCTGGCGCTGGCGGCGCTGTATTTGGTCGTGCTCGGCGGGCTGATTGTCTGGATGTGGCCGGCGGAAGGGGTGTTTTCGCTGGCGGCGCAGGCGTCGCGGTCGTTGGTGTTGGTGTTTACGGTGACGCAGTTGTTGCTGGTGATGATGTACGCGCCGGCGTTTGCGGCGTCGTCCATCACGTCGGAGAAAGAGCAGAACACGTATGACTTGTTGTTCGCGACGCAGTTGCGGCCGAAGGACATTATTCTCGGCAAGCTGTGGTCTTCGATCACAACGCTGTGGATGTTTGTGGTGTTGTCGCTGCCGTTGTTCGCGGCGTGTTTTTTTCTCGGCGCGGTGTCGGTGCGGGAAACGGTGGTGATTTATCTCGTTGCCGTGGCGAGCAGCGTGTTTTTCGGGTTGCTGGGGTTGAGTGTCAGCGCGGTGGTTTCGACGTCGCACACGGCGCTCGTGACGACGTATTTGTTGATTTTGCTGTTTAACGCCGGGCCGTGGGTGCCGTGGTTGTTGTTGAAGGATCAGTTGTGGGCGGCGGAGTTGATCGCGACGGTGCGGGCGGTCAGCCCGGTGGCGGCGATGGCGTCGGTGATTTCGCCGGCCCATGAAGGCGCGGCGGCGTGGCGGTTGTTCTTGGTCTTTGCGGTCAGCGGGTCGGCGGCGTTGACGGTGTTTTTGCTGACGACGGCATATCTGACGCGCGGTCGGCCGCCGCGGTCGCACGGGCGGGCGATCACGGATCCGCGGGAGTTGATGAAACGGAAGCTGCGCTTTCCGTTTTACCTGATTGATCCGATGCGGCGGAAGCGGAACATCCCGGACTGGGTGAATCCTATTTTTGCCAAGGAGATGCGGAGCAAGGCGTTTGGCGGCGGGATTTGGATTTTTCGCAGCGCCTATTTGTGTTTTGCAGTTTCGATGTTGTTGATGGCGGCGGTGGCCGGCAATCTGGTCGGCCAGACCCCGGACGCGATTCGGGCGGTGGCGTTGATTTTCCAGCTTGGGTTGGTGGTGTTGATTGTGCCCTCGCTGACGGCCGGGGCGGTGACGCAGGAACGGGAGCGGGCGAGTCTGGATTTGCTGCGGCTGGCGCGGATTCGGCCACTGGCGTTTTTGTTGGGCAAGCTGGAAGTAGCGGCGGTGTTTGTGATGTTTCTGGTGATTGGCTCCGCGCCGGCCTGGTACGTGATTTACTATCTGGGAACGAACACGGCGCAGGAGATTCTGATTTGCTGGAGTTTGATTCTGGCGACGATGGTGTTGGCGATGGCGGTGGGGTTGTGGGCGTCGGCGGTGTCGCCGCGCACGGCGGTGGCGACGGCGGTGGCCTATGGGGTGATGTTTTTGATCGCGGTCGGCACGTTGTTGCCGTTGTTGATGGGCGAGCGGCTCGGCGGCGCGGTGCGGGATGTGTTGTTTGCCATCAATCCGTTCGTCAGCGCGATCCAGACGTTGACGACGGGCTACTTTGCCGAGGTGGGGGATTTGTGGCGGGCGCATTTGACATGGTCGCTGGGGTTGTCGGCGGTGGCGTTGTTGTGGAGTTACGAACGGGTGCGGCGGATGTTGGGGACGCAATCATGAGAGGATTTCGCAACGGCAGCGTTTGGCCGGTGCTGGCGCTGGTTGGTCTGGCGTGGACGCCGCTGGTGACGCATCCGGTCAAGGACGCGGCGACGGAGGAGATGTTGGGGGCGGTTGCGCAGGAAAACGACCGGGTGGTGCGCGAGGAGGCCCAGGCGGCGCTGGAGTTCATTGCCGGCAAGGCCGTGACGAATCTCGTGGTGGCGTTGCCGGTGGTCGCCACGGCGGAGTGGTCGGACGCGGAGGTGCTGGCGCGGTTGCAGGCTGGGGAGATCCGGATTCAAGAAGCGGCGGTGCACGCCGCCGGTGAGCGTGGTTTGACGAACGCGGTGCCGGTGTTGACCGGGTTGCTCGACGACGAGGACGAACGGTTGCGCGGCGCGGTCTGCGGGGCGCTGGCGACGTTGCGTGGCGGCGCGCCCGCGGTGGCGCGGCGGTTGACGGTGGAGCCGAGCGCGCGGGTTCGACGGGCGGCGGTGGCGGTGTTGCTGGCGGTGCATGATGCGGCGACGTTGCGGTTGGTGCAGGAGCTGTTGGGGCATGCTCGCTGGCAGGCGCGCGAGGCGGCCGCGGCGACGCTGGCGGCGTGGGGTGACCGGTCGCAGGCGCTGGGGCTGGTGCCGTTGTTGAGCGACGAGAGTGAGGCGGTTCAGGTGGCGGCGGCGCGCGGGCTGGCGGTGTTGCGGCATCCGGCGACGGAGGCGGCGCTGCGGGAGCGGTTGCCGGCGGTGGCCGATCCGGTGAAGGTAAGCATTTTGGAAGCGTTGGGCGCGTTGGGGAGTCGGGCGGCGGTGCCGGCGATGGTGGCGTTTGTGAAAGGGACCAACGATGTGGTGGGGGTGGCGGCGGCGAAAGCGCTGCGCTCGATCGAACATGAGGCGATCGTGCCGGCGTTTCGCGAGATCATCTTCAAGGTGTCGTACTGGCAACTGGAGACGCGGGTGGAGGTGTTGCGGCAGTTGCGGGAACGCGGTGACGACGGTCTGGCCGATCGGATGGTGCAGTTTGTGACGGAGAAGGTGGTGCCGCCGCCGCCGATGGGGTTGGGGCCGATGTACGATTCGGTGGAGGCGCGGATGGAAGCGTTGCGCTATTTGCAGCGGTTTGGTCGGCCGGAGCATGGCGCGCGGTTGTGGGACCGGTTGACGGAGGTCGTGCCGGTCGAGATGCGGCCGCTGTTGGCGGAGACGTTGACGAAGCTGACCGGGCGTCGGTACCAGCCCCTGCCCGATCAGAATTACCGGCGGTATTTCGTCGAGAGTCTCGGTCCACCACCGTGGCCGCCGACACCGGTGCCGGGCGTGCAGTTAGAACAGCCGCCAGGCCAGCCGCGCCGCGAGCAGCAATAGCGCGACGCCGCAGCCGCGGACCAGCCACGTCAACAGTCGCGGTGAGAGTTGGCGGTGGAGCCGGGTGACAGCGTAGGCCAGCGCGCTGAACCACGTCAGACCGCCGAAGAACACGCCCACGACACACGCGCCGCGCGAGGGCAGCGACGGGCCGACCCATTCATGAGCCACGAGCAGGGCGCTGAGGGTTGCCCAGAGCACGATCAACATCAGGTTGGTGATGGTCAGGGCGAAACCGAGCAGGAAGGCGCGCGGATGGTGCCAGCGTTGCTCGATCCGGGAGGCCATCACGGCGCTGGTGGCGAGTTTTTCGGGGCGGAAACAGACGTAGCGCAGACCGAGCGCGGTGACGGCTACGAGGGCGACGAGGCGCAGCGCCAGCGCGAGGGCGGGTTGTTCGAGGATCGTGCTGTGGCCGGCCAGCAGCAGCGCGGCGTAACAGGTTTCGCCGAGGATGCCGCCGAGACCGATGAAAAAACCGGCGAGAAATCCATGTTCCAGCGCGTGGTTGATGATGGTCAGGCCGAGCGGTCCGGCCGGAATGGACAGGATCAGCCCGCAGAGGAAACCGACGAGCAGGGCTTGGGAGAGTTCTGGCAGCCAAAAATCCACTAGCGTACCGGCTCGTCGTTGTCGTCCTCGGCTTCGTCCTCGATTTCGCGGCGCCAGCGTTTGCTGATCCAGGGACGGACCAGGCCGTAGAGCAGGTAGGTGACGAAGAGGCCGGCGAGGGTGACTTCGAATTGCAGCGCCAGCGCCAGCAGAATCAACACGGCGACGGCCAGGGCCGCCACGCCGCGTTGCAGGGTCCACTCGACGTTTTTGAAGCTGGGATAGCGGACGTTGCTGACCATGATCACCGACAGCAGGACCATCAGGCCGAGCAGGACCCAGCGCGACGGTCCGAGTTCGCGCTCGTGGCCGGCCAGCCACATCACGAACAGCGTCATGCTCACCACCAGGGCGGCCGCCGACGGGATCGGAAAGCCGACGAATTCGCCGTGGCCTTTGTTAGTGGGGAACTGGCTGAGGACGTTGAACCGCGCCAGCCGAATCCCGCCGCAGACCAGATACATCGCCGCGACCAGCCAGCCGGTCTTCTCGAATTGATAGAGCACAATCCGGTAGACCAGGAAGGCCGGGGCCACGCCGAAACTGACAATGTCGGCCAGCGAATCAAACTCGCGTCCGAACGGGGATTGCCGGTGCGACAAGCGCGCGACATGACCATCGAAAAAATCGCAGGCAAACGCCGCGAGGATCAGTTTGATGGCCATCCGAATCGGCTCAAAATCGCCGCCGGGCTGGTACTTGAAAATCCAGGTCAGGGCAAAGAACCCGCAGGCGAGATTGCCGGCGGTGAACAGATTCGGCAGGAGGTAGATTTTGACCCGCTCGCCGTTGGCGGGCCGGTTGGTTTCAGGGGCGTCGGGCGACAATGGTCTCACCGCCTTTCGCCGTGGCGCCGACCTGCACGGTGATCTCCGTGCCGGTCGGCACCGTCAATTCCACCCGCGAGCCGAACCGGATCATTCCGATGTGCTCGCCTTTTTCGACCCGGTCGCCTTCGTGTTTCCAGCCGACGATGCGCCGCGCGATCAACCCGGCAATCTGGCGAACGCGGACCCGGTAGCCATCGGCGCCGGTAATGACGAGGAGCCGGTGCTCGTTTTCCGCCGACGCTTTCGGGTGACGGACATCGAAGAACTTGCCGGGATGGTACGAGACCGCCGTAATGGTGCCGGCCATCGGCGCGCGCTGGGTATGCACGTCGAACACGGACAGGAAAATCGCCACCATCGTCCCGTCGGCCCCCGGGGTGATCTCCACGACCTTGCCATCGGCGGGCGCGACGATGGCGCGCGGATCGGGCGGGATGGAGCGCGTCGGATCGCGAAAAAACCAGAGCGTGAACAGCAGCAACCCGAACGAAATCAGGAATGCCGGCCAGCACCACAGCCAGCCGAGGCCGGTCAGGATCGCCAGAATCAACAGCGGCCATTTTCCTTCGCGCAGTGTGCGGAGCGTGAACATGTGTCGGGAGACGATAGTAGCGGATTGAGTGGGATTGCGAAGCGGTTTTTTGTGTGCCGGCGCGAAGCGCGCACCACAAGGATTGAACAGGTCCGCAATTGTGGGGCGCGCATCCCCGCTGTTTGGGGTGCGCGCCGCGACCGTGGTTCACACGCCAACCCAATGGCGGGCAGCCGGGACGACCGGCGTGCCCGCCCTACAAAACTTGAAATACACCCGGCGCGCCAGTGGCAATGGCGGGCGAATCGGTGTACAGGTGGAGCGCGCAAATGGACACACTGGCTCATGGACTGACCGGCGCGTTGATCGGGTACGCGGGGTTTCGGCAACGCGGCGGGCGCGCGGCGGCGTGGACGGCGGTGGCGGCCGGGGTGTTTCCCGACGCGGATATTGTGTTGGCGCTTGTGGACGGCGCGACCTATTTGCGCTGGCACCGCGGGCCGACGCACTCGGTGATGTTGTGGCCGTTGTGGTCGCTGTTGGTGGCGTGGGTGTTTTGGGAGCTGACCGGACGCAAACAGGGGCGAACGCTCTACGGCGCGGCGCTGGCGGCGATGGGGGCGCACATTTTCATGGATTGGATTACGTCGTACGGGACGATGTTGTTTTCGCCGTTCCGCGACGCGCGGTATGAATTGAGTTGGGTCTTTATCGTGGACGTGTACGTGTGGGGGTGGTTGGCGGCGGGGTTGGGCTTTGCGATCGCGACGCAGCGCGCGGCGGTGGCGCGCGGGTTTCTGGTGGTGCTGGCCGGTTACTTTCTATTTTGCGGCGGGTCGCGGGCGTCGGCGTTGCGACGGGCGGAGCGGACGGAACGGACGGCGCGGATCGCGGCGTTTCCGCAGCCGCTGAATCCGTTGCGCTGGACGATCGTGCGCGACGATGGGGATGCGGTGCATTGGATGGACCGCGGGGAGAACCACACGTTTGTGTCGTTTCGGGACGAGCCGTTGTGGTCGCAGGCGGAGGCGACGGAGGCGGTGCGGTTGTTTCGGTGGTTTGCGATGTTTCCGGTGGTGGAGAAGGTGACGGCGGCCGACCGGGTGGAGTTGGTTTACCGGGATTTGCGGTTTCGGACGCGGTTGCCGGGCGGTCGGGTGCGGGAAGGGAAGTTTGTGGTCGCCAAGGTAATCTTTGATCGGCAGGGGCGCCTGCTGGCGGCCGGGTTGACCAGCGCCGAGTGAGCGCGGTCAGTATTGGATGGCGGCGACGACGCGGTCGAGGGCTTGGCGGGGGGAGATGCGTTCGTCGCTGAGGAACAGGACCGGGGTGGTGCCGAGGGTGGTGAAGTTGCTGGTGCCGCCGGTCAGGGTGACTTGTTGGAGACCTTCGACGGGGCGCAACGGGTAGGAGTAACCGCTGGCGGTCCAGGCGAAGACGATCGAGGTGCGGTCGAGTCGGCGGAAGGAATAGACGAAGATGCGGTCGTTGATTTGCCGGTGGGCAAAGAGTTTGGCGCCGGCCAGCCAGTCATAATTCGGATGGGTGACAAACACCGGCAGTTTGACGGCGGTGGAGACGCGGCCGTCGGAGAGGACGATGGAGGGCACGAAGACGCCGGTTTGCGCGAGGGTGGGGGTCCAGCGAAAGACGCCGTTGGTGCTGAGCGTGGCGCCGGTCGGCAGGCCGCTGGCGGAGAAGCTGACGCTGTCGCCATCGGCATCGGCGGCTTGGATGGTGGCGGTGACCTCGACGTTGGCGGTGGTGTTGAGCGCGTCGGGATCGGTCAGTAGCGGGGCGGTGTTGGTGGTGGTGCCGGTGGGGCTGGTGACGGTGATGGTGATGGTGGCGTTGGCGGTGAGGCTGCCATCGCTGATGTTGAACGTGACGTTGTGCGCGCCGAATTGAAGGGCGGTCGGGGTCCAGGCGAACTGCCGGGTCGAAGCGTTGAACGACGCGCCTGCCGGCAGAGTGCCGGTGGTGTAGGTCAAGGGATCGTTGTCCGGGTCCGAGCCGGTAACGGTGAACGCGATGGGATTGCCGGCGACGATTGTCTTGTCGCCCGGCGAGGTGATGGTGGGGGCGCGGTTGACGTTGGCGACGGTGATGGTGATGGTGGCGCTGGCGGAGAGCGAGCCGTCGGAGACGGTGAAGGTGACGTTGTAACTGCCGGCCTGCGAGTAGGAGGGCGTCCACGAGAAGGTGCGGGTGCTGGTGTTGAAGGTGGCGCCCGGCGGCAGGCCGCTGGCGGAGTAGGTGAGCGCTTCGCCGTCGGGGTCGCTGCCGGAGACGGTGAAGGTCAGGTTGGCATTCTCGTTGACGGATTTGTTGCCCGGTGAGGTGAGGGTGGGGGCGCGGTTGGTGTTGGTGACGGTGATGGTGATGGTGACGGTGGCGGAGAGCGAGCCGTCAGAGACGGTGAAGGTGACATTGTAACTGCCGGCCTGTGCGAAGGAGGGCGTCCAGGAGAACGTGCGGGTGGTGGTGTTGAAGGTGGCGCCCGGCGGCAGGCCGCTGGCGGAGTAGGTGAGCGCTTCGCCGTCGGGGTCGCTGCCGGAGACGGTGAAGGTGAGGTTGACGTTCTCGTTGACGGACTTGTTGCCCGGTGAGGTGAGGGTGGGGGCGCGGTTGGTGGAAGTGGAGGAGCCGCTGGCGAAGGAGGCGATTTCGCCGGCGCTGAGGGTGCGTTGAAAAATCATCAGGTCGTCGAGGGCGCCTTTGAAGTAGGTGGAGCCGGCCATGCCGAGGCGGCTGGGAAAGGTGGTGTTCATGATGAGGCTGCCGCCCCAGGGCCGGGAGGCTTGGAGGGCGCCGTTGACGTAGAAGTTGAGGACGGATTTGTCGTACACGATGGCGAGGTGGTGCCAGGCGCCGTTTTGGACGGCGTTGGTGAAGACGGTGAGGTATTGCCAGCCGGTGGTGGAGCGGCCTTCGACGAGGAAGGAGTTGGCGAGGGCCTGGATGCGGAAGCCGGTGTTGCCGTAGTCGTAGCAGACGGAGGCAATCATGCCGGTGCTGGACGAGGCGAGTGGTTTGACCCAGGTCATCCAGGTGAAGTTGTTGGTGAGGACGAGGGCGGCGGAGTTGAGGGAAACGGAATCATTGACGCCATCGAAGAGGAGCGCGTTGCCGACCCGACCGGTGGTCCAGCCGGAAGTGGTGTTGAAGTTGAAGTTGTTCAGGGCGCCGTGGTTGGTGCCGACCGAATTGCTGGCTGTCAGGCCGCTGGATTGGTCGAAGGTCCAGTGAGCGGCAAGATTCTGGAGCGGGTCGCCGAGGGCGTGAATGGTCACGGGCGTGGTGGTGGTTTTGCCGCGCGCATCGGTGGCGGTGATGGTCAGGGGGTACGACCCGGCCTGTTGCGTCGTCGGCGTCCAGGTAAACACACCCGTCGCGCTGTTAAAGGTCGCGCCGCTCGGCAGCGGGCTGATGGAGAAGGTGACCGGGTCGTAGTCCGGGTCGGTGGCGGCGACGGTGAATTGGAGGGTTTGGCCGACCGGGATGCTTTGGTTGGCGACGGGCTCGAAGACGGGGGCGAGATTGAGGCTGGCAGGGACGGCGGCGAGGACCGTGTTGAGCAGTTCGGTGGGGCTGAGGGTGCTGGAGTGAAAGAGTGTGGGTTGTTCGGTGAGGGTCGCGGCGGAGCGGGGTCGGCCGAAGATGTCGGTGGTGGTCAGGCCGGTGAGGTTGCCGAGCGTTACGGTTTGACCTTCGGGTGCCCAGGCGAAGAGGAGCGAGTGGTTGTTGTTGCGGCGCCAGGCGTAGAGGAAGACGGCTTCGCCCGGCGCGCGCATGGTGGAGAAGGTGGCGTTGTTGAGCCAGTAGCAGGTCATGAGGTAGGCGGAGGTTTTCGGATGCGGGCCGCGCGGGCGTGCGGTGCCACTGGCGCTGGCCTGTTCCCAGCCATAGATTTCCCAGTTTGCACTTGCGCCGGCGGTGGAGTGGAGGGCCAGCACGTGCGGCATGTAACCCAGCAGGCCACCGGCGGCGTACATGACGACGGTTTTGGCGGAGCGGGCCAGACCGCGTTGCCAGTTGATGCCGGAGATCCACTGGCCGTCCACGGCTGCGGGCGCGCCGATGGCACTGGCGCCGACGGTTTTCGTTTCGGTGATCAACAACGGCAAGTTGCCCACCTGATTCTTCACGTATTGGAGTCGCTGGTCCACGCGTTGGTAACGCGACGGCGCGTCGGGGGCCACGTCGTAGTTGTCGTCGTGCCAGGTGTACACGTCGAGCCACTGATGGCCGCCTTGGCGGACAAATTCTTCGAGAGCAGGTGTCGGCCAGTTTTGTTCGTTGCTGTCCCAATCCGGCCCGATGATTTTGATCGTGGAACTGACGCTGCGAATGGCGTTGTGCGCGGCTTGGAGCAGCGTGACGTAGCTGGTGACAAACTGGGTCAGATTGGTGCCGGCGAACCGCCATTCCCACGGCACGTCCGGGCCGTACCACGGCTCGTTCCAGATTTGAATGCCGTAGATCTTGCCGTTGTAACGCTGGGCCATTTGCTTGACGTAGTTGGCAAAACCACTGACGAACTGCGCATCGTTGGTTTGCCAGGCGGGGCGGACATAGGCCATGACGAAGAGTTTGCGGCCGGCGGCCTGATTGGTTGCGACGCAGACATCGAGCGCCGACCAATTCCACACGCCCGGTTGCGGCTCGACCGTGGACCAGTAGCCTTCGCCCATCACCCGCGCCCACGTGGCCTTCATGCGATCCATGCGCTCGCCGACCGGCCAGTCGGTTTGACGGCCGCCCCATGTTTCGGTGCCGAGAAGGTGGCCGCCCGCATAATCGGCCGGCAGCACGGCAAACTGGGTACGATCACCGGCGGTTTCGACGAAGTAGTGGCCGGGGGTCAGTGTCAGGGACGTGGGCGCCCCTTGATAGACCGTGGCGCCGTCGAGGTTGATGACGCGCACGGTGCCGCCATCGGACACGGAAATTTGGATCGGTTCATTTTCCCGGTACAACCCGCTGTAGCTGGCCGGCGACAACAACAGTTTACCGACGGCCGGTGTGAAGGCTTGCGTGAAGTAATTTGTCACCTGGCTGGTTGCCGGGATGACCACGCCGAAAAGCATTAGCAAAGCGAGTCCCAGACCCGCGCGCCCCTGCCCAAGTCTAACCGGAGACAAAAGCATCGGTTTCTTTTAGCACGCGCTGTGCAAACAGCCAGTTCGGATTTTCGGGTGCGCTGTAACCCGCCCAATGCCAAAGGACTGAAGAAGCAGCGGGGGTGGTCGCTTCTCGGAACTGCGAGCCGTCCGGTGCAGAGTTGCGCCAGAGATCAATTCCGGATGCGAAGCCGACGCGCCAGCTCGGCGGCGCTGAGTCCTTCCACGAAGACCGGTTCCTCGCCCCATTCTGTCGTGACGACCGGCTGTCCGTACACATCCGTGGTCTGGCCCGGCAGGCGGCTGGCAAGGGTGACCCGGTGGCGGCGCGGGCACCACGCCACGCTGAAGACGGTGTTGTCCGGTCGCCGCCAACCATAGATGAAGAGGCGGCGCTGGTCGCCCGCTGTGCCGGTGGGCACCGCGTGTTCCAGCCGGTGGCAGGCCATCAAAAACGCGCTGGTCTTCGGGTGCGGCCCGCGCAGATTGTCCGCGGTCACGCCCATGTCCCAGCCGTAGATTTCGAGGTTGGGTTTGGGGTACGGCGCGCCGAGGGCCAACACGTGCGGCAGGTACGCCAGAACCCCACCGGCGCGGTACATCACCGTGGTTTTGACCGCCCGCGCCAGCGCCGACGGCCAGTCCATCTTGGAATCCGTCACGGAATCCCATTCGCGGACATTGACGCCGGGCCGGATTCCCAGGGCGCTGCGTGCGGGAAACTTCGCTTCGCTGATGAACAGCGGTTTGGCACCGATCAGCTCGCGAATCACTCGCAGGCGGTGCGGGATGGGACCGACCCAGCTCGGTTCATCGGGATAACAATCCCAGTTGTCGTCGTGCCAGGTCCAGATGTCGAACAACTCCGGCAAGCCGCACGCGACCGCATAGCGGGTGGTCGGCAGCGGGTGATGTTGCTGATTGGCGTCCCACTCGGGGCCGAGCACGAGAATGTTCGTGCTGACGCTGCGGATGGCCGCCCGCGCCGCGCGCGCCAGGCGGGTGTAGAACTCGACAAACTCGCGTTCCGTCGTGCCCGGGATGCGCAGGTCGCGCGGCACTTTCGGACCGAACCACGGTTCATTCCAAATCTGGATGGAATGGATCCGGCCATCATACCGCTGCGCCAACGCCCGGACGTACCGGGCATAATCGGTGATGAACGTCGCATCGTTGGTTTGCCACGACGGTCGCACAAACGCCATGATCGTGAGACGCCGTCCAAGCGCCTGATTCGTGGCGACGCACGTGTCGAGCCGTTGCCAGTCCCACTGGTCGGGGGCGGGTTGGACGCGCGGCCAGTACCCTTCGCCCATCACGCGCGCCCAAGTCGGTTGCATTTGCGCGAGCCGGTCCGCCACGGGACCGTCCCAGCCGGCGGCGGCGAACGCTTCCGTGCCGAGGAAGGCCGACCCCCGGTAGTCGGCCGGCAACACGGCGAACTGGGTTCGATCGCCGGGACACTCGACGAAATAGTGATTGGGCGCCAGATCGCGGAGGGTGGTCGGTGGCCCTTCATAAATTGTCTGACCGCGGCGGGAGAAGACGCGAATCGGCCGCTGGTCGGTCGTGTGAATTGTGATGGAGTCGGTGGTGCGAATCAGTCCGTGATGCGGCTCGAGTCGCAGCACGCTTTGGGTCGGATCCCACGGGTGCCGGAACAGCGCCTTGTCAGCCAGGGCGCTGCCGCAGACGAGCAGGGCGGAGAGCAAACCGTACCGGGTCGCCAACATGGCGTTACCGGTAGGCTGGCGGCGGCGCAAAAGCAATCCGGGAAACGGTCAGCGAATTGACACGGTTGGTGGCGGCCCGTATTCTGCGGCGCTTTTTTTAAGGAGCCACGAGATCGTTTGTCCACCACCCGCAAACTCGCGCGCAATCTGTTTTCGCTGACGCTGGCTTCGGCGATCATGAAGCTGATCGGCTTGGCGGTGGTGATTTACACCGCGCGGGTTTTGGGGGCCGAGGCCTACGGGCAATGGAACTTCGCGATCACCGTCGCGGCCTATTTTGGCGTGTTCGTCAACCTCGGCGTCGGGCCGGTCGGCGCCCGCGAGCTGGCGCAACGGCCCGAACGGTTGCCGGAACTGCTCTCCCAAATCATCCCCCTGAAGTTTCTCAGTTCGCTGGTGGGTCTGGTGTTGGCGGCGGTAGTCGCCTGGGTCATCCCCAAACCGGTGGAAGTGAAGTGGTTGATTTTTCTCTGTTACCTGCCGTTGGCGATGGCGTTCTGGCACATGGACTGGGTGTTTACGGGCGTGGAGCGGCTGCACTGGCTGGCGGTCGGGCAGGTGGTCGAGCAACTGGTTGCGGCCGTGGCGATTTTTATCCTCGTGCACGAGTCGGCGCACGTGGCGCGGCTGCCGTTGTCCGCGCTGGTCGGCACCACCGTCGGCTGCGGGGTGATGTGGTGGATGTTGTGGCGGCACTACCGGCCGTTGCGGTTTCGGCCGGACCTGTCCGAAAGCCGCCGCTGGTTGCGCGCCAGTCTGCCCGTGGCCGCCGCGTGGATTTTGGGACAGTTGAATTTCTCATTCGACACGGTGATGCTGAGTTTCCTGCGGACGGACGCGGAGGTCGGTTGGTACAACGCGGCCTACCGGTTGTTGGCGCCGTTGTTTCTGATGCGGTTCACGTTGATGTACAGTTTTCTGCCGGTGTTTTCCCGGCTGTATGCGGAGGATCCGACGCAACTGCGACCCTTGGCGACGCAAACGTTTCGCCTGGTGTTTCTGGTGGCGGTGCCGCTGGGGGTGGGCGCGTGGGCGGCGGGACAGGGAGTGGTCGACTTGGTGTATGGCCCGGGTTACGAAGCAGCGGGACCGGCCTTGTGGATTCTGGCCTGGGCGGCGGTGCTGATGCTGCCCAAGGTGATTGCGACGGCATTGTTGTACGGGGCCGGGCGACAACAAACGGTGATGTACATCACGGCGGGCGGAGTTGGTCTCAACATCCTGCTCAATCTCTGGGCGATCCCGCGCTGGGGGATTCAAGGGGCGGCGCTGACAACGGTGTTTTGCGACGTGTGCGCCTTGGGCGGGTTGTGGTGGTTGGCGCGGGGGATGATGCCGTCGGCGGCCGGCGCGTTGCTCGTGCGGCCGGTCGGCTGCGCGGCGGTGATGGGCGCGCTCCTGTGGTGGCTGTCGCCGGTGCCGGTTTGGGTGATGATTCCGGCGGGGATGTTCATTTACGTACTTGCCTTGTGGGCGTGTGGCGGAATTCAACGCCGGGACGTGGAGTTCTGGCGACGCTGGCGCGCGGGAGGGCCGGCGAATTGAGGCCGGCCCCCGCGCCCCTTGTCACGGTTGCGAGTGGCGATTAAACTGCTGACTTTGACGACCATGGCGTCCGCAGACAGATGGCACGATCGTTGGCAGCAGTGGCTGAGCAACCCGGAACGGTTGCGGGCGGCCGGTTTGGTGGCGGCGCTGCTGGTTGCCTGGACGATGTGGACGGTGTGGTGGTCGGCGCAGTGGTTTTACCAGGCGCTGTTTTTGTTGTTGATGATCACGACGTTGATCCTGATCACCCGACCGGCGTGGTATCTGAACCTCTTTGTCTTGTTGCTGGTGGGCGATGTCAGCGGCGTCGTCAGCGGCAAACTTCAATTGCCGGGCTTGCTGGGCGCCGGAGGCATTGGCGGCAACACAAAAATCCCCGAGCTGCTGTCGTTGCTCGGCGTGTTTCAGTTGGTGACCTATGGGCTGATGCGGCCGGCGGAGTTTCGCCAGCCGTTGATCGGGCGGGCTTTCTGGTTCATCGGCGCCGGTGTGGTGGGCACGGTGCTCGGGGTGCGGCACCATGTGCCCACGGAGGCGTTGCGGGACAGTCTGGGATATTATTTCGCCATCTTCTTCGTCATGGGGATGGTGTTGCTGCGGCACCCGCAGGCGCTGCGGTCCTGTTTTCGCACGTTTTTCTACGCCTCGCTCGGCGCGGTGCTGTACCAGTACGGCGCGTTCATCGTGACGCGATCCTCGGCGCATTTCTACTCGCATTCCTACGGAATGTTCTATGCGGTGGCGGCGTACTTTTTGATCGCCAAGATTTTTGCCGCGCCACCGGGCGCGCGGCGGTGGTTGTGCGGCGTGGGATTGGTGTTGTTCACCGGCGCGATCTTCATCGGCCGCGCGCGCGGCTCCGTGATCGGATTTCTGGTCGGGTTGATCCCCTTGTTTCTGGTGCTGCGGCCGCGCGAACAATTCCAAGTCACGTTCGGGGTGGTGTTGCCGGGCGCGGTGTTGATGGTGTTGCTCTTCCTCTTGCCGGCCCGACAGCGAGTCGAAGGCGACCAGCAATGGGACCTGGGCGAGCGCCGTCTGGAGGTCTTCACCCGAATGGGCGACAAGGATTACGACCCGACCGGTAGTTATCGCCTCGACATGTGGCGCCGGGCCTTTGCGGGGTTTCTGGACGCGCCGGTTTTTGGGAAAGGCTACGGGTGGCGAATCTATGTGAAACGGGATTACAACGAGGAAGCTCCCGCGGCGGTGATTCACAACTCCTACCTGCACACGTTGGTCTGCGGCGGCATTTTCGGCGCAATTCCACTGGCGTTGCTGGTGGGAGGGTGTCTGCTGGAGTTGGGACGACGCTGGCGCCGCGCCGAGCCGGGTTTGCCGCGATTGCTGGCGGCGGCGTGTTTTTCCACGGCCTTCAATTTCTTCTTGATGGCGGTCACCAACGTCGGTTTTGAGATCGTGGTGCCGGCGACCATGGGCTGGGTCCTGGTCGCGATGGCAATCCAAGTCAGTCGCCTGAGCGCGGCGGAACTGGCCGTGTTGGTTCCCTACCGGCGCCGAGCAGCGTTGTCGTCGGGCGGCCGGTCGGCTCTCCGTCGGCAGGTGGCCGCGTGAATGCCTGGGCCAAGTTGCGCTATCTTGGCGTCGCCCAGACCGCTCGCAAATACGCGTTGAAAGCCGAGCGGGCGCGGCGCCGCCATCCGCCTCCGCGACCGACGCCGGCCGCGACCCGGTGGGGATTGCGCTACGACTATCTGGGCCACACGTTTGATCTGGACCGGCCGGATCGGTGGCATTACTCGCCCGACACGGGTCGCTCGTGGCCGTGGCAGTACGGTCCGTCGCTGCCCGTCTGCGGGCCGGCCGCCGCGGGCGATGTGAAGTTGATTTGGGAGTTGAATCGGCACCAATTCCTTCCGACTTTGGCCCGCCGCGATCCGCACCTGGCGCGCGCAGTGTTGACTGACTGGCTGACCCAGAATCCGGTGCCGTGGGGCATCAACTGGAGCAGCGCCATGGAAGTCGGGTTGCGCCTGATTGCATGGCTGGAGACGTTGGCGGTGGCGCCCGCTCTGGCCGATGTGTTGCGCGAGCCGATGGCCGACCATGCGCGATTTGTCGCCCATCACCTGTCGGCGGACTGGATTCCCCGCAACAACCACCTCATCGCCGAGGCCGCGGCGTTGGCGTGTTACGGCCGGGCGTGCCGTGCCCCGCGTTTCCAAGCCGTCGGCGAACGCTGGTTGGCGCAGGCCCGGCGCGAGCAGTTTTACCCCTCCGGCGCCAACCGCGAACAGGCGTTGGCCTATCACGAATTCGTGACGCATCTGTTTGAATTGGCCGGTCAGCCGTGGGCACCAGCCCGGGAATTCCTCGCCACCGTGGCTCAACCCGACGGTTCCCTGCCGCCGGTCGGTGACAGCGATGACGGCCACGCCGCGCCGACTCCCTTCACGCGGCCGGCCCCGGCGAGGGATTCGGTGGCGCTGGCCGACGCCGGTTACTACGTGATTCGACACGGCGGGGATTATTGTCTGGTGCGGTGCGGCGAGTTTGGGTTGGCGCCGAACTACTCCCACGCCCACGCCGATCTGCTCAGTCCGATCCTCTGGCTGCGCGGACAGCCGGTGCTGACGGACCCGGGGACCTTCACCTACAACGGCGACGAGGAACAACGGCGCTGGTTCCGCTCGGCGCACGCGCACAGCGTCGTGGTGGTGGATGAGCGCGATTATGCCCAGCAGGCCGGCACGTTTGCGTGGCGTCAGCCACCCCGTGGCGTGTGCGAAGCCACCAGCGCCACCGAATTTTGCGGTCGTCACGACGCCTACCGCGATCTGGGGATCACTCTCCGGCGGCGAATCGAATACCGGGCGGGCGCGTTTGTGATCTCCGATTCGGTGGCCGGCCACGGCCGGCATCATCTGCGCTGGCGGTTTCAACTTCATCCCCGCTGGCCGGCCGTCGCGGTCCAACCCGGTGGCTTTGCGATCGGAGCGGAGCGATTTCTGGAGGTTCGCGCGCCGAGCGGCGCCACCGCCGAGGTGCGACCGGGCGTGGTGGCCCGGCGCTACAACCAGCGAGTCACTGCGCCGGTGTGTGAGGTGGCCGGTATGCTGGAGTTGCCGGTACAAGCGGAGTTTATCCTGCGATGAAACGCGTTCTGGTCATTGCCTATTTCTTCCCGCCAGTCCGCAACATGGGCAGCCACCGCTGGCTGCGGTTTGTTCGCCACCTGCCCGAACACGGCTGGGAGCCGGTCGTGTTGACGGGCGCCTCGCCGGGGTGGACGGAAGTGGATCCGGGCGCGGTGGAGAATCTGCCGGCCAACATCGAGGTGGTGCGCGTGCCGGCGCTGGATTTGACGGAGGTCTGGAAGAAGTGGAGCCAGCGCACCACTCAGGCCACCCCGGCAACGCCCGCCGCCGCGGGAGCGCGTCCGCGTCAATCCCGGGCGCATCAGCTCAGCACGTTCCTGAACCGCTGGGTGATGATCCCCGACAAGTACTTCCCCTGGCTCGGGCCGGCGGCGCGCGCCGGCGAGCGTTTGATCCGCCAGCGGCAGGTGCACGCCATTTATTCGACATCCGACCCGGTCACGGATCATCTCGTGGCGCGGCGGCTGACACGGCGCACCGGGGTGCCGTGGGCGGCGGAGTTTCGCGATTTGTGGTTGGGCAGTCCGTATTTCGCGCGGGCGCACCCGACGGCGTTTCACCGCTGGCTGCACGCGCGACTGGAACGCCGCGTTGTGGCAGATGCGCGGGTGGTGGTGGGATTGAGCCAGGGAATCGAGGCGCACGTTGCGCGCACGTATCCGGGAACGACGACACGGGTGCTCTACAATTGTTTTGATCCCGCCGATTATCCGCCGCCGGCGGCGGCGCCCGCCGAGAAATTCCGGCTGATGTACGTCGGCGCGTTGTACAGCTCGCGGTCGCCGGAACCGTTTTTGGCCGGCCTGGCTGGCTTCATCCAGCAACGGAAGCTGACGCCGACCCAGATCGAATGGCTGTTGTTGGGCGGGTCGCCGGACCTGGACGTGGCGGGGTTGGCGGAGCGGTACGGATTGCGGGAATACGTGACGCTGGCCGGGCAGGTGTCGCACGCCGAGGCGATGCGACGGATGCAGGAGGCCTCCGCGTTGGTGGCGATTCAGTCGCCCGAGGATGATGTTCACATCCCCGGCAAGCTTTTCGAGTACATCGGCGCGCGCCGGCCCATCCTGCTGGTGGCGCCGGATTGCGAAGTGGCACGCATCGTCCGGCAGAATCAGTTGGGCGTAGTGGCCGCCCCGAACGCCGCCGCCGTGACGGAAGCGGTGGGGCACTTGTACGCGCAGTGGGAAGCGGGCGGTGTGACGACGAAGGAGAATCCCGCCAGCGCGGCCTTTGACATTCAGACCCGGACCCGGCAACTGGCCGAGATCCTCGACAGCTTGGGGCCGAAACGATGAATCCGGTCCGCCAACGCATCCTGTTGTTTTGTTATCGGCCACCACCGGAGTTTGGGCCAAGCGTGTTGTACGACGCCTTGTTGCGGTCGGAGTTTGCGCGGCGCCACGAACTGCATTTGATCAACCTCAGCGTGGTGGAGCACATCGCCGAACTGGGCCGGTTGTCGCTGCGCAAGGTGGCGAAGTTGGCCGGGTTTTTCTTCCGTGAATGCTGGCAATTGCTGACCCGCCGGCCGGATTGGTGCTGCTATCCGCTGGCCTTCAATCGGCTGGCGTTTCTGAAGGACTGGGTCTTGATTCGTACGGCGCAAATCGCCGGCGTGCCGGTGCTGCTCTACGCGCATGGGACGGGCCTGGCGACGTTCCGTGCGACGTTGTCGCCGCGCCTGCAAGGCGCATTCGATCGGCTCGTCTCCCGCTCAGCCGGGGTGATCGTGTTGGCCGAATGTCTGCGGGAGGATTTCGCGGGATTGATGCCGGCCGACCGGATCCATGTCGCGTGGCCGGGCGTGGAGCCGCAGGCGGAACTGCCCGCCCGGCGACCGCACCCGGACCTGCGGGTGGTGTACCTGGGTGCGCTGGTGACCGCCAAGGGTGTGTTGGATTTGATCCGCGCGTTTCCGTTGGTCCGGGAGCGCCAGCCGACGGCGACGTTGACGTTGGCCGGTGATTGGGCGGACGAGGCCGGTGCCCGGTCGGCGCACGAGTTCATTCGCGCCCAAAAGTTGGAGCCAGTCGTGACCTTCACGGGGCGGGTCAGCGGTCTCGCGAAGTGGCAGTTGCTGCGCGATGCGGACGTGTTTGTGTTCCCGGTACACAGCGCGACCGAGTCGTTTGGGCTGGTGATGTTGGAGGCAATGCAAGCCGGCTTGCCGATCGTGGCGACTCGCGGCGGGGCGCGCAGCGAGGTGTTGGCGGACGGCGTCAACGCGTTGTTTGCGGCGGAGCAGAACCCGGCTGATCTGGCAGACGCCATCGCGCGGTTGCTGGCGGATGCGCCGTTGCGGGAACGCATGGGGCGGGCGAATCGGGAACGGTTTTTCCAGATGTTTACTCACGAATCATACGGTCAACGAATGATGGAGGTGCTGGCGCGATGTCGGAGTCGGTAAGCGAGCCGTTCACAACCGGTATTGGTTTGTTCCGGTTCGGGTCAGTTTGGTATGGAGGCGGCGCATGACGACTAACCCATCTCTGCGTGACGGGCGCGTGGCGGTGATCCGCCAGCAGCCGGTGTATGCCGCCGATCGGGTGGCGGACTCGGTGGCGCGCGTGATGGCCGCGCTGGATTTGCGTTGGGAGGATTTGGTTCGGCCGGGCGAGCGGGTGGTGCTGAAGCCGAATTTCATCCGCGAATCGCACACCCACCGGCCTGACGAGTGGGAGCAGATCATCACCCACGGCACCGTCATCGCCGCGGTGGCGCGCGCGGTGGCGCAGGCGATGAACGGTCGCGGCGTGATCACCATCGCCGATGCGCCGCAGACCGACAGTCGGTTTGACCGGATTTGCGAGTTGACCGGGCTGGCGGCGTTTCGCGCGGAACTGGCGCGGGATTTTCCCGGGGTGACATTGGAGGTGTTGGATTTGCGCCGGGAATGCTGGCGGACGGAACGGGGCGTGATCGTGGACCGCCGCAAGCTGCCCGAGGATCCGCGCGGATATACCTTGGTGAATTTGGGCGAGCACAGTTGGTTTCGGGACAAGCCCGGGCGGTTTTACGGCGCGGACTACGACACGGCGTTCACCGCGCAACATCACTCGGGCGGGCGGCACGAGTACCTGATCTCGCGCAGCGTGATGGACGCGGATGTGTTCATCAACCTGCCCAAGCTGAAAACCCACAAGAAGGTCGGGCTGACGTTGAGCTTGAAAAACCTCGTCGGGATCAACGGCGACAAGAATTACCTGCCGCATTTCTGCATCGGGACGCCGGCGGAAGGCGGGGATGAATTCCCGCACAGCGACGCCGGCGCGAAGGTGCAAAGCCGGTTGATCAGCGCGTTCAAAGCCGCCGCGCGCCGCAGCGGAGCGGCGGCCCGGTTCTGGGCGCCGCTGGCCAAAAAACTCGGCGCGAAAGTTTTCGGCGACACCAACGAGGTCGTCCGCAGCGGCAACTGGCATGGCAATGACACGACGTGGCGGATGACGCTGGATTTGAACAAGGTGCTGCTGCATTTCGACGGCGCGGCGCGGCGTCGCGCGCGACCGCTGCGGTACCTGACGATCATTGACGGCATTATTGCCGGTGAGGGCAACGGACCGATGGAAGCCGACGCCAAACCGTGCGGCGTGTTGGTCGGCGGCACCAACCCGGTCGCCGCGGATTTTGTCGTTGCCCGACTCGTCGGGTTCGACTGGCAGAAACTGCCCTCGATCCGCGAGGGGTTCCGCCAGGACGAACTGCCGTTGATCGGCTGCCGGCCCGAAGACATCCAGGTCGTACCGGAATGGGGCGAGACGTTTCGGTTCCGGCCGCATTTTGGCTGGGTTGGCCATGTGGAGTTGTCCGCCTAGGACGGGGCCGGTATGAATCAGCCCCGCTGCGAACCTGCCGGGTCGAGGGTCATCTTGTTTGGGGTGCCGGTGGATAATCTGACGTTGGCGGAGACGGTGGATCGGGTGGAGGAGTTGATCCGCGCGGGGCCGACGCATCAGCATGTGGTCATCAACGTGGACAAGGTGGTCAAGCTCCACAAAGACCCGGCGTTGCGGGCGGCGATTTTGGAGTGTGATCTGATCAATGCCGATGGCCAGCCGGTTGTTTGGGCGTCGCGGCTGTTGGGCCGGCCGCTGAAAGAGCGGGTGACCGGGGTGGATTTGTTCGATGCGTTGATTCGCCGCTGCGCCGAGCGCGGCTACCGGCCCTTTCTGCTGGGCGCCCGCGAGGAGGTGGTGCGGCGCGTGGCGGAGGTGTTGCAGGCGCGCGAGCCGCGGTTGCAACTGGCCGGCTGGCGCAACGGGTACTGGAAACCGCAGGAGGAGGAACAGGTGGCCGGCATGATTCGCGACGCGCGGCCCGATGTGTTGTTCGTGGCGATCAGCTCGCCGAAGAAGGAGTTGTTCGTCAATCGCTGGAAGGCGACGATGCAGGTGCCGTTCGTGATGGGCGTGGGCGGGACGTTTGATGTCGTGGCCGGTCAGGTGCGGCGGGCGCCGCGCTGGATGCAGCGGTGCGGGTTGGAATGGTTCTACCGGTTGTGTCAGGAACCGCGGCGGATGTGGCGCCGGTATCTGGTCGAGGACATGGCGTTCATCGGGTTGGTGGCGCGGGAATGGTGGCGCGGTCGAGCCGCCACAACGCCGCCAGACATGCGAAAATCGTCAGCGGATAATACACGCTGAAAACCTGCCGCACCGCGGCGGCGTGGAAGAAGTGTTGTTGATCGAGTTTCTCGAACAAACCCAGCAACACCACCGTCAGTCCGACCGCCCACGCGACCCGCCCGTGTTTGAGGAACAACGCCAGCGTCGGCGCCGCCAGCACCAGGTCGTAGGGCCGGTGATAGAACGGCCAAAGTCCCATCAGCAGCAGCGCCGCCAGTTGCACCAGCGGGTCGCGGACGCGGTGGACGAGGAATACGAACAGCGCCAACCACGCGACGATCACCACCGGGTAAATCCACGCCGCGCCCGGGAAAAACAGCCGCAGCGCGGTGACCACCGATGTGCCGCCTTCCCAACCGGACAACATCTTGCCGGTGGCCTGCAGGGATTGTTCCAGGAACGCGCGCGCGTTGAGTTCGCTGCACGCCATCAAAACGCCGAACGGCAGCAGGGCCGCCAGCAACGTCACCCCCACCGCGCGCGGTGATTTCCACAAGGCCCGCAGCACGACCGGGTAAATCAGGGTGTGCTTCATCAACCCCAGCGCCAGCCGCGCCCCTGCACCGGTCGTTTGCCAGGGAAACGCCCAGAGGAGGCAACCCAGGCACAGCAAACTCAGTTGCCCCGAGCCGATCGTCACCCGCACGCACGCCCACGCGCCGAACAACGCCAGAAAAAACCACCGGCGCTCCGCCGCCAACGCCGTCAGTTGACTGCACCGCCGCCAGACATAAACCAGACCGGCCAGATTCAGCAGCCAGAGGAGGATTTTGGCCGCCAACGGCGGCAGCAACACCAGCGGCGTGAGCAACACGTACGTAACCGGGTGGTACGGCACCCGCCAGCCCGGCATCGCCCAGCCGTGGGCCACGACCCACTCCCACTCTTCAAATCGTACCAGCAGGTCATTCGAGCTGGTCAAGGCGCGGTACGATCCCCAGCCCAGCGACAACACCGCCAGCCCGCCCGCCAGCAGCGTCAGGCGGCCAAGCGCGGACGGGGAATGCCACATGACCGGTCGCGCTACTTGGCTTTCTGGACGGCGGGTTTGCGTTGGTAGGGGCTGTGGAGGTTGAAGTAGATGCCGCACAACGGCCGGTCGCCGTCCCGCTCGCTGAGAATGACGGTGACGTGCCGGTCGAGCGCGATGCCGTGGCGCAGCCCGGGCGCGCGGGTTTCAAAAGCATCAATCGCCTTGCCGACGAGTGATTGGACGCTCTTGAGAAATTCGTCCGGCGTTTTCTCCACGCAGACGACGTACTTGTCGTACGCACGCAACGCGGCCGCGATCTCTTTCTGGAAATCCTCCACCTGCAGGGTCATGCCGGATTCATAGGGCATCCCTTCGCGCGGCGCAAGCACGCTGCGCCAGCTCGCGCACGCGCCGCAGGTCCAGTTTGCCGGTGCCGAGGTAGGGGAGGTGCTCGACGCGGTGGAACTGGTCGGCTTTCGGTTTCCAGAGGTTCGGCAGATCGCAGGCCGGCAACTTGTCGAGCAGCGGTTTGAGTTTTTCTTCCGGCAGGGTGTGGAGCACGGCGAGGCGTTCGCCTTTCTTTTCGTCGGGCACTCCGGTGACGGCGAAGGTTTGTTCGGTGACGCCGGCCAGTTCGTGGAGTTTCTCCTCCACCTTGATGTGCGGCACCATTTCGCCGCCGATTTTGCTGAAGCGGCTGAGCCGGTCGGTGATGGTCAGGAACCCATCCTCGTCCAATGCCGCGATGTCGCCGGTGACGTACCAGCCGTCGCGGATCACGTCGGCGGTTTTGTCCGGTCGACCGAGGTAGCCGGCCATCACGTTCGGGCCGCGGACGAGGAGCATGCCCGGCTGGCCGAGCGGGACCGGCTGGAAGGTGTCCGGGTCCACGATTTTGACGCTGATGCCCGGCAACGGGTGGCCGATCTTGCCGCGCTTGGCGCCGACCTGCCGGAAACCGGGCGCGCGAAAATCGCGGGTGTTGACGGCAACCACCGGCGCGCATTCCGTGGCGCCGTAGCCTTCCAGCGGACGGATGCCGAAATGATCCTCGAACGCCTGCGCCACGCGCTCGGGCAGTTTCTCGGCGCCGGTGACGACGTATTGGAGGCTGCCGAATTGTTCGGGCGCGCAGCCGCGCAGGTAGAGTTGGAGGAAGGTCGGTGTGGCGAGCAGGAACGTGACCCGGTAGTTCTCGACCAGTTCGCCAATGGCTTTCGCGTCGGTCGGATTTGGGTGATAGACGACGCCCACGGCGAACTGGGCCGGCAGCAACAGCGTGACGGTGAACCCAAACGAGTGAAAGAACGGCAACATGCCGAGAATCTTGTCGTGATGGCGGAAGGCGAAGGTCTGGCCGCATTGCTCGATGTTGGAGATGATGTTGTATTGGGTGAGCATCACGCCTTTCGGGTCGCCGGTGCTGCCGCTGGAGAAGATGATTGTTCCCAAATCGTCGAGGGCGGGACGTCGCCCCGCCGTCAGCCGCGCCAGCCAGGGGGCCGGAATCGGCCAGAGCAACGCGGCGCGAAGTTTCTCGCCGAGGCGCGGGCTGGCCGCAAGGTCTTCGAGGTAGATCGCGGTGGCGGGGACCGTGAGCTTGACCTTTTCCAGAAAGGCGCGGGAGGTGATGACGGTTTTCAGGTTGCATTGCCGGGCGCAACTGGCCAGCACGTCGTCGTTGGCGGTGTAATTGAGATTGACCGGCACCTTGCCGAGCAGCAACGCGGCGTAGTTGACCAGCGCGCCGCCCACCGACGGCGGGAGCAGAATGCCAACCATCGGTTGATCGCGCCACACATCGCGGAGCCGGTGGGCGAGGAACAGCGTTTTCAACAGCGCGCCGCCGCAGGTTAGTTTCGGGACGCGCTGGTCGGCCATCAGGAACAACCGCGGATGGCGGTGGGCGTTGCGAATGAAGGCGACCGGCAGCGGCAGCATCAGGTGGCGGCGATGACGCCAGGCTTCGCTGTTGAGTTCCTGCACGGCCTGCCGGACTTCGTGTGGCGTGGCCGTCGGCGGCAACGGCGCGCCGTAGCTGACCGTGACCGGGTAGGGGAAATACCGGGGAATCTTGCCGAAGAAGCGGCCGCGTTCGTAGCTGAAGATGCTGCCCCAGACGTTGTCGAGACAGACCGGAATGATCGGCGCGTCCACGTCTTTCATGATGAACGACATGCCCCGCCGAAACGGCAGCATCTGTCCGATCCGGGTGATTTGTCCCTCGGCGAAGATGCAGACGACATGGCCGTCGCGGATCATCTGGGTAGCCTGTCGCAGCGAGCGGATCATTTCGCGCGGGCGTTGCTGCGAGGAAATCGGGATGGCATTCATCGCCTTCGCGAAGGGTTTCACGTACCACTTCTCGTAGATGTCCTTGAACATCACCGCGCGGATCATCCGGTCGGTTGAGCCGATCACCAGCAGCGCATCCACGAACGAGACGTGATTGCAGACGAACAACGCGCCGCCTTTTTCCGGAATGTTCTCGCGTCCCTCGACCCGCAGCCGGTAGACCGAGTGGGTGAACAGCCAGATCAACATCCGCAACAGCGAATCCGGCAACAACCACACCACGTACACTGTGCCGGCCAGCGTCAGCAACGCGCCCGCGCCGAAAATTTGCGGCGGCGTCAACCCCGCGTACCGCAGCCCGAAAAACGCCAGCGACGCCAGCAACACGCCGACCCACGACATCGTGTTTGTCGCGCCGATGACCGCGCCTTTCGTCTCGCGCGCGGGCCGGTGCTGGACGATCGCGCTGAGCGGCACGACGAAAAAACCGCCAAAAAATCCGAGCGTCGCCAGCCGCCATGCCACATCGCGCAGCGCCAGGCCGGTCGGCGCCAGCAACCCGCACGTCACCGTGATCCCGATCGCGCCGAGCGGCACGAGGCCGTACTCGATTTTGCCGCCGGACAAATAGCCGGCCGCGACGCTGCCCACGCCAATCCCAATCGCCACCGCGGCCTGCAACAACCCGATCTGCGCGTCGCCGGCCGCCAACACATCCTTGCCGTAGATGAAGATGTTCAACAGCAACAGCGAGCCGAGAAACGAAAAGTACAACTCGCCGAGCATCGCCAGCCACAACACCCGGTCGCGGCGCACCACCCGCAGTTGCGCGAGAAAATCCGCGATGAAATTGGCCCGAAACGGTTTGGTCGGATTCGCTGCCGGGACCCGGTCAATGCCGACGCTCGTCAACGTGCCCAGCGCCGCCAACCCCATCAGCAGCGCGCCGATCCAAACCTCCCGGCCCCGCAGTGCTTCCGCCAGAAACCCGGCCGCGGCGATGCCGGTGACAATCGCGACGTTGGTGCCGAGTTGCAGCACGCCGTTGCCCCACGACAGGCGTGATTCCGTCAGCAACTCCGGCAGCAAGCCGTACTTCGCCGGTCCGAACAACGCGCTTTGCAGGCTCATGAAAAACACGCAGGCCAGCAGCAACGGCACATTTCGCTGCGCCAGCCCGACGGCCGCCACCGCCATCACCGCCAGCTCGAACAGTTTCACGCCAATCGTCACGCTGCGTTTGCTGAAACGGTCGGCCAGCCAGCCGCCCGTCATCGAGAAGAGGATGAACGGCGCCGCAAACAACATCCCAATCAACGTCGCGAACTGATCCCGCTGCGCCGTGCTGACCGCCACGGCCGCCGCCAGAAACGTCACCACCGATTTGTGGATGTTGTCGGAAAACGCCCCCTGAAACTGCGTGACCCAGAGCGCCCAAAAACCGCGTGGTGATGCCGATCTTGCTGCCATGCCGCCGTGCTTATACCATTGCCGCATGAAAACGACGAGAATCCTCCGGAAGAATCGGGCCGGTCCGCGACGACGAATGCATCCCTCACCCCGGCCCTCTCCCTTTCCGAAAGGGAGAGGGGGACTCCGAGAAAAGTTCCCACTCCACGCGCGCGGGGAGTGGGTCAGGGTGAGGGGCCGTCTCGCCACCGTGATGGGGGTTCTGTTTGCCTTCGGGTGTGCGACCGTCAATTTCGCCGCGCCCGTCGAGGTCCCGCCCGGCCTCGACCCCGCACCGCTCGATCGGTTGCTCGCGAAGTATGTGGACGAGCGCGGGCTGGTGAAGTACCGGGATTGGAAAGCCTCCCCTGCCGATTCCGCCGCGTTGCGCGACTGGCTCGCGAAACTCACCGGCACCGGCGCGACGGGCGATGACCGGACCGCCACGCTCATCAACGCCTACAACGCGCTGACGATTCAGTGGATTTTGGACAACTATCCGGTCAAGAGCATCAAGCGCACGGAAAATCCGTGGAGCGCCAAACGCCACCGCGTCGGCGACCGCCTGGTGTCGCTCGATGAAATCGAACACGACACGCTCCGCCCTCAGGCCGGCTACCGGGTCCACGCCGTGCTCGTCTGCGCCGCCCGCAGTTGCCCGCCGTTGCGCAACCGGGCCTTCACCGCCGCCGACTTGAGCGCGCAACTCGACGATCGCTTCCGCGTCTGGCTGGCGCGCGAGGATTTGAACTCCTTCGACGCCGACAAAGGTCGCGCGGAACTTTCCAAAATTTTTTCGTGGTACGCCCGGGACTTCGCCGACCTGCCGGCCATCTTGCGAACGTACGCGCCCGCGGCCGGTGAGTACAAGATCAGCTACAAATCGTACAACTGGTCGCTCAACGAACAACCCTGAATCATCAGCGATGGAGATCATCCTCGCCAGCGCCTCGCCCCGCCGCGAACAACTGCTTCGCGAAATGGGACTGCGGTTCCGCGTGATCACCCCGACCCGCATCGAGGAACTGACCACCGGCTTCACCCCGGCCGTGCTCGCGATGGAAAACGCCAAACGCAAAGCCGCCGCCGTGGCCGGCCGCCACCCGGCCGCGCTGGTCATCGGTGCCGACACGGTGGTCGTGTTAGCCGGCAAGCTCTACGGCAAACCGCGCGACCTCGCCGAAGCCCGGCGGATGCTCTGTGAACTGGCCGGCCAGCACCACGAGGTCATCACCGGAGTCTGTCTCATCCACCGGCCGTTCGACCTCGAATTGATCTTCCACGACACCACCGGCGTTTGGATGCACCCGTTGACCGCCGCCCAGATCACCGAGTACCTCGCCCGGATTCAGCCGCTCGACAAAGCCGGCGCCTACGCGATCCAGGATCACGGCGACACGATCATCGAGCGCATCGAAGGCAGCTACCACAACGTCATGGGCCTGCCCGTCGAACGCCTCCGCGCCTCGCTGGAAAAATTGGGTTTGGTCACGGCGCGTGATTGAACCACAGCGACACAGCGAGCACCGAGCCGGACAGATTTGATCGCGCAGTGAAATGCGGCGGCCCCTCACCCTGACCCTCTCCCCGCCAGCGGGGAGAGGGCAACCGGTGGGGGTGGCCACCGGACCAATCGGTGATTTCCCATTTGCCTTCGAGACTGATTCCCTCTCCTCATGGAATGGGGAGAGGGTCAGGGTGAGGGGGTTTCCGACGGCTTCCTTCCGGCTTGATTGAACCCCGGTGTGCTTCTGGTATTCTGCGGGCGTGCTCGTGCGGCGTGAAAATCTTTCGATCGAAATCGCGATTGTGGTCTCGCTGGTGCTTCATGCGTTGACGTTCGGGGCGTATCAGCATCGGGAGGCGTTGGCGCGGTTGTGGGTGTTTCAACCGTTGGCGAAGAAGTTCGCGAACGCGGCGCCCGGATTGCCGGCAAAATCGGCGCCGGTGCCGGTCATCCGGTTCGTCGAGGAGCCAGCGCCGACTCCGGCCGTCGCGGCGGAGAAGCCGAAGCCGCACATCTTCGTTGAAACCGATGAACGGCAGGCGACTGGCGAGCAACCCGGGCCAACGCCGTTTTATTCCGATCGCGCGACCGTGGCGGCCAACGAGGAGAATCCGACCGGCAAGCTCGGCGAGACGCCGT
>CAZHLM010000030.1:33890-36170 GCA_964533295.1 uncultured Verrucomicrobiota bacterium | reverse complement strand
GGCCTGCTTCAGCGCATAGATGATCTGCTCTTCCGAATACCGCTTCGCCTTCATTCCGCCTCCGTTTTCAGGAGGCTACCCAACGCAAATTCCTAAAGCCAGCTTCTGTCCAGTTTTCGGGGAGCCGGTCAACGATGGCGTCGCGGTCGTGGTACTGCTTCTCCAAGTCGCGCAGCTTGCGCTTGGCAATCTCTCCGCGGTCGGTCTTGAGGGATTTTTATATTTGGCGGCCTTTGACTTTCAAAATGGCGTAGTAAATCCCACTCTCTTGACTCTTCCACAGGTTCTCGCCTACGTTCCGAAAGGTTTGCTTCATATGCCCACGGCTTCTTTCATCGGTTTGAATATGCGGGTTGCAACCACTATTTTCAGGTGGTCGTGAATGTGATGTAGTCATATGTAAATACACCATTATGCCCGGGTGGCGAAACGGCAGACGCATCGGACTTAAAATCCGAAGGAGTGTAACAGCTCCGTGTGGGTTCGAATCCCGCCTCGGGCACCGCTTTATGCCGGAACTACCGGAAGTGGAAATTCAGGTGCGGGAGCTGCGCCGGCAGTTGCGCGGACAGCGGATCGCCGGTGTGGAGTCGCGCGATGCGAAGATTCGGTTGCCGGCCAATTTGCGCGGAGTTCGAATTCGGGAGGTGACGCGGCGCGGCAAGCACATCCTTTTTCATCTTGCGGATGGCCGGTATTTGTTGGCGCACTTGCGGATGACCGGCTGGTTTGAGTTTCGCGAGCCGCCCCGGTGGCGGGTGGCGATTCGGACGGGGCGGGCGACGGCGTTTCTGGAGGACAGCCGGCGGTTTGCGACGGTGAAAGTGGTGTCGTCGTTGGCGGAGTTGGCGACGTTGGGGCCGGAACCGTTGGATCGAGATTTCGATCCGCGCGGGCTGCGGCGGACGCGGCGGGCGATCAAGGTGGCGTTGCTTGATCAATCGTTGGTGGCCGGGGTGGGCAACATTTACGCCTGTGAATCATTATGGCGGGCGCGGATCAACCCGCGGCGCAAGGCGCACCGGCTTTCCGCGGCCGAGTGGCGGCGGTGGCAGCGAGCATTGAGGGTGGCCCTGCGGCAGGCGATCCGGTATGGCCCGCGGATTTTTCAGGTGCAACGGTTCGCGGTGTACGATCGGGCCGGCGAACCGTGTCAGCGCTGTCGGTCGCCCATCCGGCAGTTCCCGCAGGCGCAGCGGACGACGTTTTGGTGTCCGGTCTGCCAGCGGTGAACGCTTGCTTTTGGCGGCGGCGGCTGGTCAAATCAGCAGCACGAATGGGGCGCGGTCTTCCAATCTGGCACGGCGTGCTGTTGGCCGGCGTCGTGGCGTGGAGCGGCTGTGGCCGCGACAGCGAAGGGGGGCTTCGACCGGCGCCGGAGTTGGAGGGGGGACTGACGTGGTTGAACTCGCCGCCGCTGTCGTGGGCGGCCTTGCGGGGCAAAGTCGTCCTGCTGGATTTCTTCGAGTACAGTTGCGTGAATTGTTTGCGGACGTTGCCGTATTTGCAGGAGTGGCAGCGGCGATATGCGGCCCACGATTTGGTGATCATCGGGATTCACACGCCGCAATACGGGTTTTCGATGGATCCGCAGAACGTCTTTCAGGCGGTCCAGCGGTTGGGGCTGACGTATCCGGTCGTGGTGGACAGCAACTTTGCGATCGCCAACGCTTACGAGAACCGGTTTTGGCCGCGCAAATTTCTGATTGATCAGGCGGGGCGGATTCGGTTCGAACACACCGGCGAGGGTGCCTACGTGACCACGGAGCGGGTGATTCAGGAATTGATCCGCGAGATTCATCCGCGCGCCGAGTTGCCCGCACCGATGGCTCCCTTGCGGCCCACCGACCGCGAGGGGGTGGTGTGTTACCCGATGACTCCCGAATTGTATTTGGGTCAGGAACGCGGACGGCTGGGGAATCTGACGAATGCGCCGACGACCGATCCGGTGCAATTCACCCTGCCAGCCACGCTGGCTCCGGATACGCTGTACGTCGCCGGCGAGTGGGCCAACCAGAGCGAGTATCTCCGCCATACGCGGGATACGGAGGAATACGAAGATTTCCTCGCGCTGGTGTATCGCGGCACGGAGGTCAACGTCGTGATGAAACCGGAAGATGTGTACTGGCTGAAAGTGCTTGTCACGCAGGACGGCGCCCCGCTGCGGCGCGAGGTTGCGGGCCGCGATGTGTTGTTTGAGGACGACGGTGCCAGCTATCTCAAAGTGGACGCGCCGCGCATGTACAACGTCATCGCCAACCAACCGTACGGCTCCCACGA
>CAZHLM010000030.1:0-33790 GCA_964533295.1 uncultured Verrucomicrobiota bacterium | reverse complement strand
TGGCAACGCCGCCGCCACGTCTCCGAGAAGGTCAGCCCCACGGAAACCCGAAGGGTTACGGAGATCACCGAGACCGACCGGCAAGGTCAAACGCGCACGACCCGACAAGTCGCCGAGACGATTACCGCCACGGCAGCGGGTGAACAGCGCACGCGCGACGAGGCCACCCGCAACAGCAGCGGCGAGATGGTGCTCGACCGGCGCGTCACCGAAACCATCACCCAAAGGCCGGATGGCTCGACGGCGGCCCACCGCGTCGAGCAGGAACGCGACGTCAACGGCAAGTTGGTGCCGAAACGCGAAGTGACGGAGCAGGCCGTCCCGCGCGGTCCGAATGAAAAAGTCATCACCAGCCGCATTCAGTCGTATGATCACCTTGCCGGCCGGCTGGCGGAAACCGCCCGCGAAGAGACCGTCGTCAAAACCGCCGGCGCCACCACCCAATCCACGCGCACGATTCAAGAGCGCGTCGGCACGGCTTGGACCGTCAAGGGTCGCGTCGAGACCACCGAGGTGCAGACGCCGGCGGGGGTAGAGCGGGAGACGATTCAATATGGTCGGTCGCTGCACACCGGCAGCCGGTTTTCGAGCGAAGAGCCGCTTCAGCCACGGATCAAAATCGTGGAGCGGGCCGTCCCCGGTCCCGAGGGGACGACGCGGGTGGAGCGCGCCGTGTACCGGCGGGATGTCAACGGGGAGTGGCAACCGGAATCGTTCCGCGCGGGCGTGCCGGGCACGGCGGATGGCGCGGAATATCCGTGACGCTACAATCGTTCACGGCCGGCATACCCGGCGTCCACATCGTGCCAGAACTCGATGTCGTCCTCGTCCAGTTCCCAGCACAAAAAGACCTCCCGCCCCTCGCGCAGGTGCGGGAAATCCACCAGACCGCGGTCGAAATCTTTGACGAGAATGCCCAGCGCCTGGAGGTGGCGCAATTGGCGGTTTAGCTGGAGCAGGTCGAGCAACAGGCCGGTCACCATTTTTCCGCCGAGGTCGCCGCCGGTCTGCGCCAGATGCTCCCGCAAATTCTCATCGGCCTGCCGCACGGCGTCGCGACGGCGATGGATGTCGCGAAACAGTTGCCGCAACTCCGGCAACAGCGCCCGCGCTTCGGCGAGGGTAAAATGTTTTTGAAAACGATAATCGCTCATGGCGGCCCGCCGTCGGCTACGGTTGCTTGACGCGGGAAATGCCTTCTTGCGCCGTATGCCACGCCAGCGTGGCGCATTTGACCCGCACCGGAAACTTCAGCACGCCCTCCAGCGCTTTCGCATCGCCGAGTTCCTTCCCGCCAAAAAGTTTTTCCCCCCGCATCATCTTCAAAAATCCAGCAATAAACTCCTCCGCTTCGGCCAGCGTCTTGCCGGTCAGTTTGGTGGTCATGATGGACGCCGACGCCTGGCTGATGGCGCAGCCGTGGCCGGCAAACTTGATCTCGGCAATCCGGCCGTTCGCCAGCCGCGCCGTGACCTCGATCTCATCGCCGCACAACGGATTGTTCTCTTTCGCAGAAAAATCCTGTGGCTCCGTCCGCCCCTTGTTTCGGGGGCGCCGGTAATGGTCGAGAATGATCTGCTGATACAGGTCATCCAGCATGGCCGCCCGCAACGGTAGCACAACCGCCCGCGTTGCGAAGCGAAAACCGGGGAGCTGGCCCCTTTTTCCAGAGCGACCCTTTCTGAATGAGCGGTCGGAGGCATTGTTCCGTCAGGCATCGGGGAAAAGTCTTCTCGCTCAGGAGCGTGGCGAAAAAACCGAGCGCCGGGAAATCTCCCGGCGCTCGGAGTGAGGGGCGGAGCGACTACGGGTTGACGGGCGGCCCGTCGCGGCGATTTTCGCGCCGCTCCCGGAATTTCTCTCGCGCTTCATCCAGAATGGCCTTCTGGTCCGCCGTCAGAGTCGCGGCGAATTGTTGCATATAATCGCGACGCAACTTCATCACGGGTTCATGCAGTTCGCGCAGTTGCTCGCCGAGTTCCTTGGCTTTGGCCTTGTCGCCGTTTTCCCGTGCCGCCTTCATCTGTTGGCGCAACTGTTGCATTTGCTCCTGGTGTTCGGCCCGGTGCTTCTCGCGGCCCGCCGCAAACTCCGTCTCCAACTTCTCCAGTTCGGCTTTTTGGGAGGCGGTGAGATTCAGTTTCTCCGCCAGCGGCGGTGGGACGAGGTGTTCCATACCGGGCGGGGGACGGCGTTTCGGACGGTCGTCATCGTGTTTTTGTTTTTCCGCGAAGACCGCGGTGGTCAGGATCGCGCCGAGCGCGAGGCTGGTCAGTAACAGACGGTTCATGGTTGGGTTCCTTTCAGTTTTGGAGTTCGGGTGGTGGAGCCGGTGGTTCGGGCGGCGGCGGCGGTGGTTCGACGTTGGGTCGCGGCCGGCGTTGGGGTCGGAACGGCGGCGGTTCTTCACCCGGATGTTCCGCGCGCCATTGGCGTTCGAACTCTTCGCGGCGTTTGCGGAATTCCTGCCGGGCTTGCTCGCGTTCCTCGGGCGACATCTTTTCCCATTTCTCGCGGTTCTGGCGGAGGCGCTCGCGTTCCTCGGGCGGCATGTTCAAGAACCGCTCGACGCGGTCATGGATGAACCGCCGGTCACCGGGCGGCATGTCATTCAAGGCGCCGTGCAAACGGATCAACCGCGCCTTCGCCTCCAGCGGCAATCCCGCCCATGTCGCGTCCAGGCGTTTCTCCAGTTCGGCGCGTTCCGCCTCGGACTCGGGGAGGGGACGACCGGGTTCGTTGCCACCGGCCAGCGCGGTCGTCAATAGAAGTAAGCAGAGGCTACGTTTCATAGGTGATTCTCTCCTTGCACCAAATGCAGCGATTCGATCACGTCAAAGTCATCGAGATAATCCGCTTGCTGGGTGGCGGCGTAAAACGCGGCACGCCGGTTGCCCTCAGCCTGTTGATGCCAGACGACACCGGCAACCACCACCGCGGCCACCCCGCCCGCCAGCGCCCAGCGCCAGACGACCCACCGTCGCGGGGGTGGTTCGTGCAGCCGGCGCAGGGTGCGGTCGGCGAAACCGACGGACGGCTCCGTCGCGCGGTGCCGGCCGAGAAGATCCCAGAGGTCGGGATCGAAATCGTCGGGTCGTTGGGTGGGTTGTGTCATCTCGGTTAAGAAAACACCCCGGTGGGGGAAAGGTTTCGCTCAAAACAATCCACGCAGTTTCTCCTTCAGTGACTGGCGGGCACGGTGCAGGAGGCTTTTGACAGCCGGGATGGTGCAGCCGAGGACCGCGGCAATCTCGTCGTAGGACAGTCCCTCGTACCGGCAGAGGATGACGGCGGTGCGTTGGTTGGCCGGTAACTCGCCGATGGCGGCTTGAATGCGATCCTGTAATTCGGTTTCCGCAACTTGCCGGGCCGGGTCGGCCGCGCGCGAGTCCGGCAATTGTTCGCCGACCTCGTCCAACGACGCCGCTGCGTGACGCGCGCGGCGCCGGTATTCATTGCGAATGGTGTTGTGGACGATGGTGAACATCCACGTCGTAAACTTCGCCGTTGGCTGGTAGCGGCCGGCCGACCGGTAGATCTGCAGGAACACGCGTTGGGCGAGGTCTTCGGCCTCCCAAGCGTCACCGATGGCGCGGTGAATGGTGGCGACGACGACGCGTTGGTGGCGTTCGATCAGGTCGCGAAACGCGCCCTCGTCGCCCTCCCGGACGCGGCGCATCAATTCCGCGTCGGCGTCGCTGTCGGTCATGGCATGCAATGCTAACCGAGCCAATCCAACACCGCAACGCCGGCAAAGTTGCACGGTCTATCGCCAGGGGATGGCGGGTGGGGCCGCATCGCGCGCGTCCCAGTCCGGCAGGCGGGTGGTGGGCTGTGGGGTAATTCGTTGCTCGATCTGCCGGTAGGCTGTCAGCGCCCATGTGTCAAACGGCAACCATAACGTGGTGCGGTCGTAGCGCGGGCTGAGATTCGGCCCGATCACCGTAACGCTGGTAGCGATGACGCAGACGAGCAAGACGCCGCCGATGAGCCCCCATACGACGCCTCCCAGCGCATCCAGCGCTTTGGGATAGAGCGGGCGCGATTCGTCGTTGAGAAACCGCGCCAGGGCAACCAACGGCAGACAGCCGATGAGGAATAAAATCCAGTAACTACCAAACTCCGCCGCGGGGCTGGTCATCCAACCGCGGTCGAGGAGAAATTGCGCCACCCAATACCAATACCGCAACGTCACCAACGTCGCGAAACCGATCAGCAGCGTTGTCACCAACTCGTAGAACAACCCGAACACCGTTCCCAGCCGCGCGAGGTAAACAATCGCCGCCAGAATCAGCAGGTTGAGCAGGGGTTCCCACATATCAACTGGCCTGCAACACTTCCTCGATTGTGGTCTGACCGCGCAGGATTTTGTCCGCGCCATCCTGCCGGTAACTGCGCCAGCCGCACGCGTGGGCCAGAACGTGAAATTCCTGTTCCGAGCAACCGGTCGCGATGGCTTTGCGCAGCGGCTCATCCAGCACCAGCAACTCAAAAATCCCGGTCCGCCCCTGATAGCCGGTCCCGTCGCAGGCCGGGCAGCCTTTCGCGCGGTAAATCAACCGCTCCGACGGCGCAACCCCCAGTTCCGCCCACTCGGCTGCAGCGGCGGTGTAGGGTTCCCGGCAGCCTTCGCACAACGTCCGCACCAGGCGTTGCGCCACGACCAGCAGCAACGCCGACGCGACCTGTTGCCGTTCCACGCCCAGTTCTGTCAGCCGCACGACAGTGCTCAGGGCGTCTTTCGTGTGCAGCGTGCTGAAGACCAAATGGCCCGTCAGCGCCGCGCGAATTGCGATCGTCGCCGCCTCGGCATCGCGCATCTCGCCGACGAAAATCACGTCCGGGTCCTGCCGCAAAATGGAACGCAAGCCGGACTCGTAGGTCACCCCGGCTTTCACATTCACCGGAATCTGTGTCGCGCCGGCCAGCTCGTACTCGACCGGGTCCTCGATCGTCATCACGTTCAACCGTTTCGTGTCCAACCGGCTCAACGCGGCGTAGAGCGTGGAGGTTTTGCCGCTGCCGGTCGGCCCCGTGGCGAGGATCATACCGGCCCGTGAACGGATCACCCGATCGAGTTGATCCTGCATCACGCGCGACAGACCGAGCTGCTGAAGCGTCAACAACCCGCCCTTGCGGTCCAAAATCCGCAACGTCAGTTTCTCGCCATGAATCGCCACCGTCGTGGCCGCGCGGAAATCAATGTCGCCGAGCGGGGTGCGGACGCTGAAGCGGCCATCCTGCGCTTTGCGTTTTTCGGCCACGTCAATTTGCGCCAGCGACTTCAACGCCGCCACGATCCGCTGGCCGTCGCTCTTCTCGAACGTCGCCCGCTCCTGCAACATCCCGTCAATGCGGAAGCGGACGCGGAAGTGGTGTTCTTGCGGCTCGATGTGCACGTCGCTGGCACGCTGCGTCACGGCCTCCGCCAACAACGCCTGGGCCGACTCCAGCCCGCTCAGTTCCGCGGCGCGCGGGGGGCACGCGATCGGCTGATGATGCTCGTCGAGAAACTCCAGCGCCAGCCGTTCCCGCGGCGGTCCGCTCGGCTCGGCGGCGGTCCGGGCGGTAGCCGGGGAAGAATCGCGCGGCCGCACCACCAGATAAACCACCGGCCCGACAAACGGCACCAACAACGCCACCGTGTTCCACCAACGTCGTGCCGCCAATCGAGACGCGTACCGCCGATCCGAATCGCGCTGCACCCAGAGCAACGTCGCCAACCAGCCGCCGATGACAATGGCAAAGCCGGCAATGGCACCCTCCATCCGCCCGGGCACCCACCCGGTCGGCTCCGCCGTCGCGGCCGGTTGGATTTGCCTGGCGGCGGGCGACGTCGGCTGCAGCGACGGTGCCGGTGGTGGAGCCGGTGGCAGGGCCGGCGGCGGACGGTCGACCGGTTGGTCGTCAATGCTGCGGATCGAGTCGGCCCGCAAGACGACGGTGCCGTAGGGGATTTGCAGTTCCACGGCGCGCTCGTCCTGACGCAGCACGGTGACGTTCTCATAGACGGTCCCGTCTTGGAGTTTGACCACCGCCGCCCCCGACGGCTCCGGCAGCAACGCGCCCGCCACAACCAGCCAACGCCACCTCATACGTACCCAGCCTACCGGAAACCGCCCCGAAAGACGACCCCGCAGTCGCATTCGCCCGCCCGCAGCGTCCCACGTGCAAAACCTTGTAACAATTGTTACAAAGTCGTGCAACGGGGAAAACGGTGGGAGTGGCCGTGCGCGAGCGAGGATACGGCGGCAAGCAGGGCGCGTGCTTTCCACTTCACCGTCAGGAAGCGTGCCCTACACTTCATCATGGAGAATGCCGTTGCAGATCCGGCGTTGGTTTCGGGCACGGTGGCTGTGCGGGGATGGGGATATATCTTGAGCCGGGCGGGGCGGGTGCGTATATAAGACCGCGCCGAGAGTTGTTTGGAAATTTTTGGGTCGTGCTAGGCGGGGAGTTAGCGGTTCCCCTTTCCGGCAACCCGCTATAGCCGGGCGGAATCCCTCGGGGAGGCGGTGGTGTGGGGGAGCACGTGGTGGCGCGGCATCGAACGTCGGGTCCGCTGCAAGGGATGCGGGTTGAACCCCGCCAGGGCCGGAAGGCAGCAACGGTAAACTTGATGTTCCCTGTGCCGGCGGGGCGCCTGACGGGAGCCAAAACTGCCACGGGCAAGCCGACACCGCTTGTCGAGCCGAGGTGCACGACCTGTTTTAGTAGAAGGTGCCGACGTGCTCACGTGGTTCCGAACGTCCGCGCTCCGGCACTCAGGCATTCGTTCATGGCAAAACAATATCAGGTACTCGCCCGCAAGTGGCGACCGCAGCAATTCGACGAAATCGTGGGGCAGGAGCACATCACCACGACGTTGCGCAACGCCATCGCCCAGGACCGGCTCGCCCACGCCTACCTTTTTGTCGGGCCGCGCGGCATCGGGAAAACCTCCAGCGCGCGGATTTTTGCCAAGGCGTTGAACTGCGTCAAAGGCCCGACCACCGAGCCGTGCGGGAAATGCGACAACTGTGTCGAAATCGCCGAAGGCCGGTCGCTGGACGTGCTGGAGATTGACGGCGCCAGCAACCGCGGCATTGACGAGGTGCGCGAACTGCGCGACACGGTCCGGTACGCTCCGGCGCGCGGGAAGTACAAGATTTACATCATTGACGAAGTCCACATGCTGACCAAGGAAGCGTTCAACGCGCTCCTGAAAACGCTCGAAGAACCACCGGCCCACGTCAAATTTCTCTTTGCGACCACCGAGCCACAGAAAGTGCTGCCCACCATCCTGTCGCGGTGCCAGCGGTTCGATCTGCGTCGCATCCCGGCCAACCTCATCGTCCAGCATCTGAAGAAAATTGCCAGAAGCGAGAAGGTCACCATTGACGACAAGGCGCTGGCCGCCATCGCGCGCGGCGCCGAGGGTGGGTTGCGGGACGCCGAAAGCGCGCTGGACCAACTCATCGCGTTCTGCGGCGACAAGATTGCGGAGAGCGATGTGCTCGGAGTTTTTGGATGTGTTGCCCAGGACCAACTGACCCAACTGACCGACGCGATCGTGGATGGCCAGACGCCGGTGGCCTTGCGCACGCTCAAGGAACTCGACGAACTGGGCAAGGACTTGCAACGGTTGCTGGCGGATCTTCTGGAGCATTTCCGCAACCTGCTCGTCCTGACCCTTGCCGGGACCGAAACCAGCGCGCTCGACCTGCCGGACACGCAACTCGACCTGCTGCGCGCCCAGGCGCAACGAATGGATTCCGACGCGGTGCTGCGGGTCATTGACGCACTGGCGTCGGCCGAGGGCAAACTCCGGTACGCCTTGTCCAAGCGCATTTGTTTCGAGATCGCGCTGGTCAAAGCCATCAAAGCCCGGCAAGCCATGGGGATTGACGCCGTTATTCAACGTCTCATGGAACTGCGCGGCACGGCTCCTGCCAACGCGGCTCCGACGTCGCCCGCTGTGGCGGCTGCTCGTCCGGCAGGGGCGCCCGCCAGCGCGCCCGCTTCACTCGAGGAAGCCTGGACCTACGCGCTGGAGCATCTGGCCAAGGTCGCTCCCATGGCCCGCAGTTGCCTTGTCGGCGCCCAACCGGTCGGCGTGCAGGGGGGCGTTGTGCGGATCGGATTTGATCCGGAGTTTGCCAATCAGATCGAGCTGGCCACGAGCGCGCGCAACCTCGAAGTGCTCAACGCCCGACTCAAGGAGAAACTCCGTCGCGACGTGACCGTCAGATTCGAACCGCTGGCGGCCGGAGCATCGTCGTCGGCGCCCGCGGATCGCAAGGAGCGTGCGCCATCCGATGAGTCGCCGCCGTCCAAGCCCGTAAAAAAAAACCTCGATGAATTTCGGGACGACCCGCTGATCAAGCAAGCCCTGGAGATTTTCAAAGGAACCATCGTCGAAGTCAGAAAGTGAGGAATCATGGCCGGTCTGGGCAAGTTTTTGAAACAAGCGCAGAAGATGCAGGAACAGATGCAGCAGGTACAGGAGCAACTCGCCCAGCGCGAGGTGGAAGGTACCGCCGGGGGCGGCGCGGTGAAAGCCATCGCCAGGTGTGACGGTTCGATTGCCGCCATCAAGATTGACCCCAAGGTGGTGGACCCCAGCGACGTCGAGATGCTCGAAGACCTCGTTCTTGGCGCCGTGACCAACGCCCTCGATGTCGCCAAGAAAACGCAGGCCGAAGAAATGGGCAAGGTCACGCAAGGTTTGAACGTGCCCGGCCTGAACCTTGGGCTGTAGCCGTGCCGGGGAAGCGCGGCGAAAGTGTGTTGACATGGACTACCCGCGCCCGATCCAGAACTTGATCACTCAAATCGCGCGGTTGCCCGGGATTGGCAAACGCAGCGCCGAGCGGATTGCGCTGCACCTGCTCAAATGCGACGCGGAAACCAACCGGGAACTGGCGCAGGCGATTCTCGACGCGAAAGCGCGGATGCGAAACTGTGGTCGCTGTGGCAGTTACACCGAACAAGACCCGTGCGCGATTTGCGCCAGTTCACGCCGGGATGCGCGGCTGCTTTGCGTGGTGGAAGGGCCGAACGACATACTCAGCCTGGAGCGGGCCGGTGGTTTTACGGGGCTCTACCACGCGCTGATGGGGCGGATCTCGCCGCTCAACGGCATTGGCCCTGACCAACTGCGCGTTCGCGCGCTGCTCGACCGGGTGCGCGCGGAACAACCGGTGGAAGTCATCCTGGCTCTCGGCGCGGATGTGGAGAGCGAGGCGACCGCGACCTATTTGGCCGACCAGTTGCAGTCCACCGGCGTGACCATTACGCGGATTGGTCTCGGACTGCCTGCCGGTAGCGCCCTGGAGGCCGCCGATGACGTGACGCTGGCGCACGCCCTCAAGGGGCGGACGCCAGCCCGGTAAACAAGGCGCGAAACTCGGCGCGCTCACGCAGCGGCGCCCAATCAGGCTCGCGCTCCAACTGCTCGCGCGCCGATTCGAAGCCCGGAAGTTCGCGCAGGGCGCGCAAGGTTTGCAGCGCGGCGTCAAGCTCTCCCGCGAGACAAAGGACACGCGCGAGACCGATTCCGATGGGGACCTCGCGCGGAGACTTGGCCGCCGCCTGCCGGTAGCGGGTCAGCGCCTCTGCGAGCAGGGCGCGGTCGTTCGAGAGGCGCCAGCGTTCCAGCAACGCTTCGGCCCAGGCTTGATCATCCTCAGCCGCGAGCATTACCGGTGAAGCAGCGTGCGCGGCGGCGGCAGCCTCACAGGCCTTTTGGAGCGCGGCGAGTTTTTCATCGGGACCGGCGGCAAGCCGCGCGACGGTGGCGAAGTGTTGGGCGCGGGCGATGTGGATGAGAGCGCGGTCGGTGTCGGCGGCGGCCTGGCGGAGGGCGTTGGCGAAATGGGTGGCGGCTTCGGTCAGCAGGCGCGGCCGGTCGGTCGGCGAGGCGACTCGTTCGGCGGCGAGGGAGAGGAACCGGCCCCATTCATTGTGCAGACGCCAGTCCGCGCCCGGTAGTTTGGCCGTGACGGCATAAAGACGGTGGGCTTCTGCAGCGACGGTCGCGCGCGCTTCGGAGTTTGGTAGTTCGCGGACGAGAACCTGGAGCGTCTGGCACCACAGGGCGTGCGCGAGGTAATCGTTCGGGGCGAGAACAGCGGCGGCTTGGAAGTGTTCGCGGGCGGCTTGGAAGTGGGCCAGACGCTCAGTCGGGTCGGAGGCGATTTCGCCTTGTTTCAGTCGCGCGACGCCGTTGCGAAAGTAATCCGCTGAATTCGTGGGAACCGGTCCGATGGGAGTCGGTGGAGTGGGAGTCGGCGGCGGTGGGGGAGCCGGAGGCCAGGCTGGCGTGTCTGACGGGGTGGTGGTGGGTGGTGCGTCCGGTAAGGTGTTTTCAAGAATGGCGGCGACGGTGAGGCGGGAGAAGAGCATCAACAGCATCAGCGGGAAGGCGGTGGGTCTCACGGTTCCGAAAAGGCAAAAACCCCAGCCGTATCGGCTGGGGTTTTGCAGATGATGCAGCCAGTTATTTCACCCACTGAGTGATCCGTCGGCGGCTGCGATAGACGATACCAGCCCCAACCGCAAGCAAGAGAATCGTGCTGGGTTCCGGAACAGCCAGGACTTCAAAGTCCGCAATGAAGTTGGAGCCACCGTTGTTCGAATAGCGGTCGCCTTCATTGGTGAATGCGCGGAAGAAAACTTCCAGCGTATAGCTCCCGGGCGTGAGGCCGGAAAGGAAGTTTGGCGTGCTAGCAATCTGCGCCCACTTCTGGTCACCCGAAGTGCTGAAGGTGTTACCGGCTGCGTCATTGAACGTCGCGTTGGCTGTGAAGCCAAGGCTCACGGCAGCAAAAGAGCCGCCGGGATTGACTCGCCATTGTAGCTCGGCACCCGTGACATCGCCTCCCCCGTTTTTGAAGGTCAGCAATTCGCCGCCAGCAATTTGGGCGATGTCGCCCACATAAAAGCTGCCCAGATTCAAGCCGTTGAATGCCGTTAGAAAGTTCGGACCGGGCTGTTGCGCTCCGTAGAACGTGAAACCAACTCCCCCCGGACCGTCGGGGTCAATGGCGACGTAACTGCCAAAAACGCCCGTTGCGGCCTGGCTTTGGCCGACAAACAACCCAAAAGTTGAAATGATAGTTGCCAGAACTAACTTCTTCCCAACCTTTGTCATGACTTGCTCCTTTTTGAACATGTTGCCTATTCGTTACCCTTCCAAAGGATGTCGAGCTTATACTGTAGAGCGATTTACTATGTCAACACCGTTTTTTGATTTTTTTCAATCGGGGCTTCGAGTACGGTCGTCCCGTGCAAGTCAGGGGTAAGAGTTATCGGGCTGTGTGGATGCGGGGAGGAGACGTGGTTGTGATAAGCCAACCACTTCTGCCAAAGCGGTTTGCATTGCTCCGGTTGCGCAACTACCGGCAGACGGCGGAAGCGATTCGGACGATGATCGTTCGCGGGGCGGGGACGATTGGGGCGACGGCGGGGTATGGGATGGCGCAGGCGTTTTTGGAGGGGGCAGATTTGGATGCGGCGTATCGGTTGTTGTTGGAGACGCGGCCGACGGCGGTGGATTTGAAACATGCGATCGATCGGGTGCGCGCTTGCCGGACAGCGCGGGAGGCGGTGCGGGAGGCGGAGCGGATTGCGGAGGAGTACGTCGCGCGTGGAGCGAGTATCGCGCGGGTGGGGTTGTCTTTGATCAAGCCGGGGACACGGGTGTTGACGCATTGTAACGCGGGCTGGTTGGCGCTGGTGGACTGGGGCAGTGCCCCGGCGCCGATTTATCTGGCGCACCGGCGCGGGCGGAGGGTTTTTGTATGGGTGGATGAGACGCGGCCGCGGTGTCAGGGGGCGAGTTTGACGAGTTGGGAATTCATGCAGGAAGGCGTGCCTCACAAGATCATCGCCGACAATGCGGCGGGGTTTTACATGCGGCGGGGCGAGGTGGATTTGTGCCTCGTCGGAGCCGACCGGATTGCGATCAATGGCGATGTCGCCAACAAGATTGGCACGTACACGAAAGCGGTGCTCGCAAAGGAGAACGGCATTCCGTTTTATGTGGCGGCGCCGACCTCGACGATTGACCCGCATTGCCGCAACGGGGATGCGATACCGATCGAGGAGCGGGATGAGGACGAGGTTCATTACATCGGCAGCCAGCGAATTTCGCCGCGCGGCGCGCGGGCAGCCAATCCCGCGTTCGATGTCACACCGGCCCGTTACATCACCGGGATCATTACGGAGCGGGGCATTTGGAAGCCGACGCAACTGGGACAACAATGGAAGCGGTAATTTTCGATCTGGGCAATGTCCTGCTCACGCTGCATTGGGAGCGGATGTTCGCGCATTTCACCCGACGCACGGGCAAGTTGCAGGCGGAGTTGGAGCGATATCATGCCGGTAGTCCGTGGAGCCGGCAGTTTGCAACGGGCGAGATTTCGCAATGGGATTATTACGAGGCGGTGAGCCAGGAGTTGGGCTTTACCGGGTCGTTCGATGAGTTTGCAGCGGCGTGGTCGGACATGTTTTCGCCGAACGAACCGGTTCTGACACTGGCGCACCGGCTCAAAGGCAAGCTCCCGCGGTATGTGTTGTCGAACACCAACGCGATTCACATGCGATTCATATTTGACCGGTTCCCGTGTGTCCGTGGATTTGAGGGTTATATCCTTTCGCATGAGATTGGCGTCGAGAAACCCGACCGGCGGATTTACGACTGGGCCATCCGTCGCTACGGGTTGGAGCCGGGGCGGACGGTGTTTGTGGACGACTTGGAGGAGAATGTGGCGGGGGCGCGCGCGGCGGGTCTGCAGGCGATTCACCATCGGGATGCGGGGGAGACGCGCCGGGAGTTGACGAAACTCGGCGTCCCGCATATATAAAACGCGCGATTTCCGGATCCCCAGTAGCTCAATGGTGGAGCGAGTGACTGTTAATCACTAGGTTGTAGGTTCGAGCCCTACCTGGGGAGCCAATCTGCGGGCCATCCCCTTGGGCGCATTATCTAGCATTGAATTACGGGGCGGGTTGGGATAAGCAGGCTCGCGTTTATGCTCGAGTTCATGATCAAGGGCGGGCCGTTGATGTGGCCGATTCTACTCTGCAGCGTGGTGGCGATCGGGTATTTTTTCGACCGGCTGTTTCACTTCCACCGCGCTTCGATTGACACGCGGGATTTTGTGCAAGGCATCCGCAATCTCCTGCAACGGGGCAATCAGCTCGAGGCGCTGGCGATGTGCGATGAGACGCCCGGGCCGGTGGCGCAGGTGGTGAAAGCGGCGGTAGTCAACCGCCAGCGCAAGCGGGAGGATCTGCGGGAGGCGATTCAGGATGTGGCGCGGGCGGAGGTGGCGCGGTTGGAGCGGGGCCTGGTGGTGATCGCGACGGTCGCGCAGATCGCGCCGTTGCTCGGGTTTTTGGGAACGGTGACGGGGATGATCAAGATGTTCATGGTGATTCAGAAATCGCCGCTTCCCAATCCCGGCGATCTGGCGGGGGGGATTTGGGAGGCGTTGTTGACGACGGCGGCGGGGCTGGCGGTGGCGATTCCGACGTATCTCGCGTACAATTTTTTGGTCACGCGCGTGCAACATCTGGTGCTCGACATGGAGAAATCGGCCAATGAGATTGTGGCGTTCGTGACGGGACAGGAGTCGCCGTGACCTTTCGGGTGAGCGCGTCGGCCGCGCGGGGTCGGATTGATCCGGCGCCGATGGTGGATGTGGTGTTCTTGCTGCTGATTTTTTTCGTGCTCAGTTCGTCGTTTGTCTTGCAGCCCGGCTTCAAGGTGGATTTGCAGCCGTCGGACGTGAAGACGACCGGGGTGTTTCGCGGGCAGGTGGTGACGGTGACGCGGGAGAATTTGTTGTTTTACAATCAGCAGCGGACGACGTTGGAGGGGTTGCAGAAGGCGTTGCAGGCGGCGGGCCAACAGCGGGTGCAGGAGTTGATCATCAAGGCGGACAAGCAGGTGCCGCACGGGACGGTGGTTCAGATCATGACCTTGGCGGTGGAGGCCGGTATTCCGTCGGTGAACATCGCGACGCGGCCCGAGATGCCGTTGCAGCCCGGTGAGACCCGTCCATGAGCGAGACGGTGGTGCTGCCGTTGCGGGAACGGGGCATGCGCTGGTTGTTGGTCGGCGCCTCGGTGATGGTTCACGCGGCGGCGTTTTTCCTGTTGCGGGTGACGGGCGAGGTGGACTTGCCGGCGTTTGTCGAGCGGATGCAAGTGCGGGCGGTGGTGCCGAGTTTGGAGCGCAGCAGCCGGTATGCGTCGGCGGCGCAGGTGTGGGAGTTGTTGGATTCGAGTTTGATGGCGTTGCCGAGCGGCCCGGGGTTTTCGGGGAAGTTGTGGGGCCGGGCGGTGCCGGCGGCGCGACAGGTGGCGGCGTGGGAGGGTGGACCGGCGTATCTGGAGCCGGGGAAGCCGCGGTCGTTTCCCGATTGGGTGAAACCGCGGGCGCTGGAGGAAGCGGTGCGCGCGGAGGTGGTGCGGGAGGCGGAGCCGGTCGTGGAGGCGCCGGCGCCGCCGGGGCCGGGCGGGCGGCGGTTGGCCGCGTCGTTGTGGCGAATCACGGGTGAGTTGGCCGACCGGGTGGTGTTGCGTTCGCCCACGGTGCCGGCGATCGTGTCGCCGGTGGCGTTGCGTCCGACGCAAGTGCGGGTGGCGGTGGCGGCGGACGGAGCGGTGCGGTATGTGGCGCTGGACCGCGGATGCGGGAACGAAGCGGTGGATGCGCGGGCGATGGGGTGGGCGCGGGAGTTGCGGTTTGCGCCGGTCGCGGGGGACAGGGAAGCGCTGCAGTGGGGGGTGGTGCGGTTTTATTGGGCGACGGAATTGCCCGGCAACGGAGTGGCGGAGCCGTGATCGCGGTGGATTTTTCGACGGCGGTGGTGTTGTACGTGGTGGCGTATCTGGGGCTTGTGTTGGCGTGCTGGTGTCGGTATGAATGGCGGCGTTCCCGTCAGGCGAGGGGAGCAGCCGCGAAGCATTTACAGGAGGATTCGACTCATGGGCATGTGGATCGGGCGCAATCGTAAAGCCCGCGTAACGTATGGATTTGACGACATCGCGCTGGTTCCCGGCGATGTCACCATCAACCCCAACGAAGTGGACACGACCGTCCAGCTTGGCGCGCACAAGATTCGCGTGCCGATTCTGGCGAGCGCGATGGATGGCGTGGTGGATGTGAAATTTGCCATTGAGATGGGCCGCCTGGGCGGAGTGGCGGTGCTCAACCTGGAGGGGGTGCAGACGCGGTACAAGAACCCGGCGGAGGTGTTGGAGAAAATCGCCAACGCCAGCAAGGAAGAGGCGACGCATTTGTTGCAGCGCATTTACACCGAGCCGGTGCAGGAAGAGTTGATCGCCGCGCGGGTGAAGGAGATCAAGGATGCCGGGGTCATCTGCGCGGTCAGTTCGATCCCGCAGAAGGCGGAGCGGTACGGGGCGATCGCGCAGGCGGCGGGCTGCGATATTTTTGTCGTGCAATCCACGGTCTCGACGGTGCGGCACATTTCGCGGGAGTACAAGACCCTGGACATCGGGGCGTTTTGCCGGCAGATGAAGATCCCGGTGGTGGTCGGCAACACGGTGACCTATTCGGCCACGTTGGAGTTGATGCAGTGCGGTCCGTCGGCGGTGTTGATCGGCGTCGGGCCGGGCGCGGCCTGCACCACGCGCGGGGTGCTGGGTCTCGGCGTGCCGCAATGCACGGCCACGGTGGATTGCGCGGCGGCGCGGGATTATTATTTCAAGCAGACGGGCCGGTACGTGCCGATTATCACCGACGGGGGGATGAGCAAGGGCGGCGACATTTGCAAGGCGTTCGCCTGCGGCGCGGACGCGGTGATGATTGGCAGCGCGTTTGCCCGCACGAAGGAGGCGCCCGGGCGCGGGTTTCACTGGGGGATGGCCACGCCGCACGCGAATTTGCCGCGCGGCACCCGGATTCGCGTCGGGGTTACCGGCACGCTGAAGCAAATCCTCTACGGTCCGGCGGAACTGGACGACGGGTCGCAGAATCTGATGGGCGCGTTGATGACGTGCATGGGCAACGTGGGCAAAAAGAACATCCGCGAATTCCAGGAAACCGAAATCATCATCGCTCCGGCCATCAAGACGGAAGGCAAGGTGTTTCAAACCGTGCAGGGCGTGGGCATGGGCAGCAAGTGACCGGATGTCAAACCCGCTGCGACTCCAAACATTCGTGGATCTGGTGCACGAGGAGGCGGCGCCGAAACGGCGGCGTTCCAAAAATTCCGGCTTGCCGGCCCAGGTGAACCGGCCCGAGCAGATTCTGATTCTGGATTTCGGGTCGCAATACACGCAGGTCATCGCGCGGCGGATCCGGGAATGCGCGGTGTTCTCGCAGATTCTGCGGTACGACACGCCGGCGTTGAAACTGGCGGCGTTGCGGCCGAGCGGGCTGATTTTGAGCGGCGGGCCGGCCAGTGTCTATGCGAAAAACGCGCCGCAGCCGGATCCCGAGATTTGGAAGCTCGGGGTGCCGGTGCTGGGGATTTGTTACGGGATGCAGGCGATGGCGCACCAGCTCGGGGGCAAGGTCGAGAGGAGCGAGAAGCGCGAGTATGGCCATGCCGAGATTGAGCTGGTGGCGGAGTCGTCGTTGTTTGCGCAGATGGAGACGCGCCAGCGCGTCTGGATGAGTCACGGCGACAAGGTCACGAAGTTGCCGGCGGGTTTTGTTTCGATGGCGCACACGGTCAACGCCCCGTACGCGGCCATCGGCGACGTCGCCCGCAAGCTGTACGGCTTGCAGTTTCATCCCGAAGTCCATCACACGCCGAACGGGAAGGCGATCCTCGCGAATTTTGTCCATGGAGTGTGCGGGTGCGGTCGCGGTTGGACGATGCGGTCGTTCATCGAGCGGGCGGTCGAGGAGATTCGCAACACGGTTGGTAGCGAGCGGGTGTTGCTGGGCTTGTCGGGCGGCGTGGATTCGAGCGTGGCGGCTGCGCTGATTCACAAGGCGATTGGTGATCAATTGACCTGTGTGTTCGTCAACAACGGGTTGTTGCGCAAGGGCGAGGCGGACGGCGTGCGGCGGGTCTTCGGTCAAAACCTGCACATGAGATTGCATTACGAGGATGCGAGCACGATTTTCATGAAACGGCTCAAGGGGGTGACCGATCCCGAGCGCAAACGCAAGATCATCGGTCGCACCTTCGTCGAGGTGTTCCAAGCGGCCACCAAACACGCCGGCAGCGCGAAGTTCCTCGCGCAAGGGACGACGTACCCGGACGTGATCGAGAGCGTCTCGATTGCGGGCAACCCGGCGGCGATGATCAAGTCGCACCACAACGTCGGCGGTCTGCCGAAGAAGATGAAGTTTGAACTGCTCGAGCCGCTGCGGTCGCTGTTCAAGGACGAGGTGCGTCGGGTGGGCGAGGAACTGGGGTTGCCGCGCGAGATCGTCTGGCGCCAGCCGTTCCCGGGACCCGGTCTGGCGGTGCGCATCCTCGGCGAGGTGACGCCGAAGCGGATTGGGATTTTGCAGGAAGCCGACTGGATTGTGATTGATGAGATGAAGAAGGCGGATCTCTACTACAAGGTGTGGCAGACGTTCGCCGTGTTGTTGCCGGTCAAGACGGTCGGCGTGATGGGCGATGAGCGGACCTACGACAACGTGATTGCGATCCGCGCCGTCGAAAGCGTGGACGGCATGACCGCCGACTGGGTCCGGTTGCCGTACGATTTGCTCCAGCGGCTCTCCACCCGCATCATCAACGAAGTCAAAGGCGTCAACCGCGTCTGCCTCGACATCTCCAGCAAGCCGCCCAGCACGATCGAATGGGAGTGAGGTTGCCGGTCGGCGGGCTTTTTGGCATCGTTCGCGCATGAATGGGATGGCGTGGGCGGTTGGTCTCTGGCTGGCGGCGGCGGCCGCGGTGATGGGCGCGACCAACGCCCCCCCGCGACCGGCTCAGCAGCTTGGCATTCTCACCCGCTACGGCGACAGCGCGCGAATCTTCGATGCGGCGGTGAATCTGGCCGACCTGGAGCGCGGAGTGGGGGAGTTTGTGCATCGGACGATTCAGAACTGCCGGCGCGAGGCGGCGGCGCGCGGCAAATCATCCGGTTCGGTGGGCAGCATGGGCGGCAACTGGCTGGAGTATGCAGTGCTGGTCGCGCTGCGGGAGCGCCGGCTGACACCGGCCTACTGGCAGGCGGAATTTCGGGCGGTGCCGCACGCGTTCAACGACGTGATGGTGTGGTCGCGGGAACACGGCCCGGTCATCCTGAGTTGCAAGACCAGTCTGCGGGAGCGCTACAAGCAGGCTGACCTCGAGGCGCTGGCCCTGCAGAAGACGTACCCGGACGCCAAGTACTTCCTGATCACCCTCGACGAGGACAAAGCGCATGTCGCGCGCGTCCGCCGCAAGATCGCCACCGGGGAAGTGCTGGCGTTGCAGCGGATCTATGACGAGACGAATCTCGATGAATTGTTTGCGTTTCTGGAAACGCTGACGTTGTCGGCCGCGCCGCCCGATGCGTTGCGCGCGGGGAAAACGGTCCGGTAGCCATGCTGGCCGCGTTCCTTTCCCGAGTAGGGCTGTGGTGGCTGGCGGCGACGGCGGCGGCGCTGGCCCAGCCGACCAACGTGTTTCTCGCGGGCGAGTTCAATGACTGGAACCCCACCAACGCGGCTTGGCGGCTGACGGCAGAGACGAACGGCCTGTTTCTGACCGAGCAGTTTTTCCCCCAGGGTCGGTACCAGTTCAAGTTTACCGTGGACGGGGATTGGCGCGGGGAAGGGGCGCGCGGCAGTCTGGTGTCCGGCGGCGCCAACCTCACGCTGGCGATTCCGCGGCACGGCGTGTATCTGATTGCGCTCGATCCGCAGGAAAACCGGTGGCGGATGCGGCCCGGTCGGGTCACCAAACCGCACGCGGTCGTGATCGTTCGCGAGCCGCCGAGCGCCGGGTTGCCGGTGGTGTTGGATGGGTCCGAGAGCGTGGCGCGACCGGGACAAAAAATCCTCGGGTACGAGTTTGGGCAGGACACGAACGACGCGGTGGCGGTGACGTTACCGGCTGCGCCGGACGGCGTGTGCCAGGTGGTGTTGCCGCGCGAGGGTGCGTACCGCTTCTGGCTGCGCGTCAACGATGGCATGCCCAGTGAGCCGGTGTGGGTGACGGTCAAAGCGCGGCGGAGCTATCAGGTCGTGGGCGATTGGACCGCGGCGGACCCGGCCAACCCCGCCACGTTCATGGAGCCGGCCGGGCCGGGCGTGTACGAAAAGTGGCTGCGTTCGGAGGCGCCCGCGGAGCGGCAACTGCTTTTGATCCGCAATCATGATCCCGCTGATTTGGTCAAATTCCTCAGCGTCAGCATCACCCAGACGAATGTCCAGCATTGGCGGGTGCGGTATGACGAGGCGGATGGCGAGTTCACCTGTCGGGCGGAGACGCTGACGGAGTTTGTGTTCGATCCGGCCGACTACGTGGTGCTGGAGGACCGGGGCGTGGCGATTGAATCGGTGCATCTGGCCGGTAGTTTCAATCACTGGAGCGCGACGGCGTTGCCGATGGAACGCCAGCCCGACGGCCGGTTCGTGGCGCGGTTGAAACTCGACGAAGGCGTGCATTACTACAAATTCGTCGTCAACGGCGAAATCTGGCTGCAGGATTTGCGGGCCGACAGCGCGTTGACGGTGGACGACGGTCATCAGGGGCGCAACTCGGGCCTTTACGTCGGCCAGCAGGGCCGGGATTTTGGCAAACCGCAGCCGGACGCCATCGAACTGCGGGCCGTTCGGCATCGGCTGAATCGGGTTTCCGCCGAGCTGGCCGAAGTCACTGTGCGGACGTTGCAGGACGATGTGCCGCGCGTCGAGCTGCGGATCACGAACAGCGCCCCGGTCGCCTTGCGCAAAGACCACACGGCTTTCGGGTTTGATTTCTGGCGCGGCGAAGTCTTTACCGGCTCGAATACGCTGACCTACACCGTGGCGTTGACCGATGGCGCGGCGACGGAATGGATCGGCCCCGTCACCGCCGATGGCGCGATTGCCTTCCCCACGCCGGACTGGGCCAAACACGTCGTCTGGTATCAAATCTTCCCCGAACGCTTTGCCAACGGCACCAGCGAGAACGATCCGCCGCGAACGCTCCCGTGGAAATGGGATTGGTACCAGTTCGCGGCGGGGGAACGTCCCAACGAAACCCGGACGTTTTCCGGTGACTGGTACAACCGCTGGTTTGGCGGCGACCTGCAGGGCGTGATCCGCCGCTTGCCGTATTTGAAGGAACTGGGCGTTACCGCCTTGTATTTTTGCCCCTTGTTTGAGGCCGGGGCCTATCACGGGTACGACACGACGGATTACCGGCACATCGCGCAGACATTCGGCTACCGCGAACCCGTGCCCGCGGAGACGCTGGACCCGGCCACGTGGCAGTGGACGAAATCCGACCGGTTGTTCCTCGACTTTCTCCAGCAGGCGCACGCCCAGGGATTGAAAGTGGTGGTGGATGCCGTCTTTAACCACATGGGCCGGTCCAGCTTTGCGCTCCAAGACGTGCTCACCAACGGCCACCACTCGATCTATGCCGACTGGTTTGACATCGAAGACTGGGGACCGCCTGTCCGGTACAAGTCCTGGGATGGCGGCGGCTGGATGCCCAACTTCCGCAAGAACCACAAACACGGCATCGCTTCCGCCAGCGCGCGCGAGTACCTCTTCAACATCACCCGCCGCTGGATGGACCCGAACGGCGACGGCGACCCCAGCGACGGCGTGGACGGCTGGCGGCTCGACGTGGCGCCGGACGTGCCGGACGCGTTCTGGATCGAATGGCGCAAGCTCGTCAAGAGCATCAACCCCAACGCCTACATCGTCGGCGAACACTGGGGCGAGCCGGTCCGCCACCTGCAAGGCGACCAGTGGGACGCCTCGATGAACTACGCCTTCGCCACGCGCGCCATTCGCTACTTCATTGACCGCGAACGCAAAATCACCGCCAGCGAATTCGACCGGCAACTCCGCCAACTGCTCGGCCTCTACCCGTTGCAGGTCAACTTCGTCATGCAAAACCTCTACGACTCCCACGACACCGACCGGCTGGTGAACATGGTCCTCAACCCCGACCGCAACTACGACGCCGACAACCGTCCCCAAGACGGCCACCGCTATGACGGTTCCAAGCCGGGCCCCGCCGCCTACCGGATCGCCAATCTGATGGCGACCTTCCAAATGACCTTCCTCGGCGCCCCGATGATCTGGTACGGCAACGAAGTTGGCATGTACGGCGCCGACGATCCGACCAACCGCAAACCGATGCTCTGGTCCGACCTCGGCCCCTGCGCCAGCACCCGCGATTTCGTCATGCCCGAGGTGCTGGGCCACTACCAACGCATCATCGCCATCCGCAACACCTACCCCGCGCTGCGCACCGGCCTCTACCGCTCGCTGTTCACCGACGACGCCAACGACATCTTTGCCTTCAGTCGCGTCCACCGCGCCGAAACGGTTGTCGTGGTCTTCAACAACAGCGACCGGCTTCAAACCGTGGACCTGCCGGTGCCGTTCCCATCCAACAGCCGCGTCGTGGACGTGTTGACGGCCAGCCCCGCCAGTTACGTCCAGACTCCGCTGGCGCAAGCGGGCTTCCCGGACTTCGCGCCGGGCGCCACGGTTCGCACCCTTCGCGTCAGCCCGGCTGCCAGCGCGATCCAGCCGGTCCGCAACGGCGTCGTGCGGCTCACGCTCGAAAAGAAATCCGCCGCCATCCTGGTCCGCCTGTAAGCGCCGACGAGTCCGGCAACAGAGGCCGGTGCTCCCACGTTGACCCGCCGGGGCGACTCGACTATTCTCACCGCCTATGCAGCGGAAAGTGGATCAGGAAAAAATTCGGAAAGCCGTCCGCTTGTTGCTGGAAGCCATCGGCGAGAACCCCAAACGGGACGGACTGCGCGAGACACCCGACCGGGTGGCGCGGATGTACGAGGAAATTTTCGGGGAAGGGGAGCAAGACCCCCGGCTGGCGTTGAGCAAACAGTTTGATGAGCAGCATCACGAAGTGGTGCTCGTCAAAGACATTCCGTTTTTTTCCATGTGCGAGCATCACCTGATGCCGTTTTTCGGCAAAGCGCACGTGGCCTACATTCCCAATGGCCGGGTCGTGGGGATTTCCAAACTGGCGCGCGTGGTCGAGGCCTTTGCCCGCCGGCCGCAAGTGCAGGAACGGATGACCAGTCAGATTGCCGACATCATTGACGAGCAACTCAAGCCGGACGGAGTGGCGGTGGTCTGTGAAGGAGTTCACACCTGCATGACCATGCGCGGCGTGAAAAAACCCGGCAGCGCCGTCATCACCTCCGCGATGCGCGGCGGCTTCCGCAAGCGCGTCTCCACCCGCACCGAAATCATGGCGCTGATTTTCGGGCGGCACCCGGTAGCCTGATCGCCGCCGCGGCGGGGTCCAATTCATCGAGAATGTGCTCGATGTGGGCCGCGCGCGTTTCGGTTTCGTCGAGCGCAAACGTCAGCCGCGGCGTGTACTTCAACACGATCCGCTGCGCCAGTTCGCGTTGGATTTCGCCGTGGTAATGCTGCAGCGCGGTCACCGCGCGTTGTTGCTGCGCGGCGGAGCCGATCACGCTGACGTACACGCGACCTTCTTTCAGGTCGGGACTGATCTCGGCGGCGGTGACGGTGATGAAACCGCAATCCGCAAACTGGTACCGCTCGAGGATTTCTCCAATCTGTTCCTTGACCAGCTTCGACACCCGTTCACGACGGTGATGACTCATCGCCAGATTCCCTTTCCCAACGCGGCCGGAATTACAGTTTCGCGGCGACTTTCTCGACGCTGAAACACTCGATCACGTCGCCCGGCTGATACGCGTCAAAATGATCGAACCGCAACCCGCACTCCAAACCCGCTTTGACTTCTTTCACGTCATCCTGGAAATGCCGCAGGCTCGCGAGCTTGCCCTCGTATTGCACGGCCCGGCGGCGGAGCAGGCGAAACCGCGCGCTGCGCTGCAACCGGCCGCTCGTGACGAGACAGCCGGCCACCTTCGGTCCCTTCGATAATTCGAACACCTGCCGGACTTCGGCCTGGCCGATGATCGTTTCCTTCGCTTCGGGGCTGAGCAGGCCTTCCATCGCCTCCTCGACCTGTTCCAGCAACTCGTAAATGATGGAGTACAACTTGATTTGCACGCCTTCGCGTTTGGCGAGGTCGCTGACGCCGCTTTCGAGTTTGACGCGGAACCCGACGATGATCGCCCGCGACGCGCTGGCTAGCAGGACGTCGTTCTCCGTGACGCTGCCAACCGCGCCGTGAATCACCTCGAGCTTGACCTTGTTGGAGGGCAGTTTGGTCAGCGATTCATGGATCGCTTCGAGCGAACCCTGCACGTCGGCCTTGACGACGAGATTCAGCGTCTTGACCTCGCCTGTGTCGGCGCCGCCGAGGATGTCTTCCAACGTGGCGCGGGGCGCGCGCTCGGCGCTGCCGGCGCGCAGTTCGAGTTGACGTTGCTCGCTGAGCGCGCGGGCTTCTTTTTCGTTGCGCATCACGGAAAATTCCGCCCCGGCGTCCGGTACGCCGCTGAGGCCGACCACCTTGGCCGGTGTGGCCGGGCCGGCTTCCTTGATGCGCTCGCCCTTGTCGTTGATCAACGCGCGAATCTTCGCCCAGTGGGGGCCGCAGATGATTGCATCGCCGACTTTCAGGGTTCCCTTGCTGACCAGCACGGTGGCCGTGGCGCCCATACCGGGTTCCATCTGCGCTTCGATGACGTTGCCTTTCGCGGGGGCGCGCGGATTGGCCTTCAATTCCATCATCTCGGCCTGCAACAAGATCATCTCCAACAGGTGATCCAGCCCTTTTTTGGTCGTGGCGGAAACTTCGCACGTGATGACGTCGCCACCCCACGATTCGGGTGTCAGCCCCTGCTCTTGCAATTGTTTGCGAACCCGGTCGGGATTGGCGGCCGGCAGGTCGCACTTGTTGATGGCGACGACCGGCGTGATTTTCGCGGCTTTGGCGTGGCTGATCGCTTCCAGGGTCTGGGGCATCAGCCCGTCGTCGGCCGCCACGACCAGCACCACGATGTCGGTCACCTGCGCGCCGCGGGCGCGCATCTTGGTGAACGCTTCATGGCCGGGCGTGTCGAGAAAAGTGATGCGCTTGCCGTCGGGCGTCGTGACGACACTGGCGCCGATATGCTGGGTGATCCGGCCTGCTTCCCCGGCGGCGACGTTGGTCTTGCGGATGGCGTCGAGCAACGACGTTTTGCCATGATCCACGTGGCCCATGAACGTGACGACGGGCGGACGCGGCTGGAGGTCGGCGGGGTTTTCGCCTTTCTCCGCCGGTGGAATGCTGGGCGGTTTCGGGCCGTGAACCTGGCCGCCGCCGCGGTCGCGGCGTTCCAGTTCAAAAACAAATCCGTGCCGGTCGCAAACTTTGCGGGCCACATCCTCGCCGATGGTTTCGTTGAGATTGGCAAACACGTTCAGCTCCATCAATTCCATCAGGAGCAGGTGCGGCTTGGTGCCGATGCGTTGCGCCAGGTCGCGCACGATGACCGGCGGTTTCATGTGAATGACTTTGTTGCCCTTCTCATCAATCGTAAAGGGCGGTTCCGCTGGGGCCGGGGGGGCGACCGGTTTGGGCGGAGCGATGACCACGGGCGGTTTGACGGTCGGCAGAACCACTTTGGGCGCCGGTGGCGCGGACACGGTCACGGTCGGCCGGCTGAGAATGCGAACCGTCGGTTCCGGGACCGGTGCGGCGGGGGTTGGTTTGTTCACGACCGGCGGAACCACCGGGGCTGCGGGGAGCGCAACCTTTTGGGGTTCCGCTGGCAGCGCGACCGGCGCGGGCGGCGGCGGAGGCGCCAATGGCGGCGGCGGCGGGGGGGGCGGTTCGGGTGCCGCGGGCGCGGGCGGGCTGTAGCCGTATTCCTTCTCGATCGCCTCGGCCGTAATGTTGTCCACGGTGCTGGAGTGGCTCTTGACCGGATAATTCATGGTGTGGAGCTTATCAATCATCTCCTTGTTGGAGATGCCGCACCGTTTGGCCAGGTCGTGAACGCGAATGCTCATGAGGTGGATGAATTGGCGCCGGCCGTGCGTTTTTCGAATTCCGCGTTGGCCGCCTGCAACACGGCGGCGGCTTTCTCTTCGCCGAGGATCTCGGCGAGGTCGCCCTGTTCGGCGGCGAGCAGACCCTCCAAGGAATGGAACCCGGTCTTGACGAGGAGTTCGGCGGTCGCCGGCTCGATGCCGGGAACGGCCGCCAGCGCCGCCACGGCGCGCGCGACCTTTTCCTCAAAGCCCAGCGCCGCGGCTTCTTCCTTCTCGATTTCGATGCTCCAGCCGGTCAGTTTGGAGGTGAGCCGGGCATTCTGGCCTTTCTTGCCGATGGCCAGCGAGAGTTGATCGGGATCGACGATAATCTTCACCGAATGGCGGGCCTCGTCCACGATCAGATTTTTGAGCTTGGCCGGCGCGAGGGCGTTGGCGACGAATTGCCGGACATTGGGATCCCAGCGAGTGATGTCAATCTTCTCGCCGGCCAGTTCGCGCACGATATTCTTCACGCGCATGCCGCGCATGCCGACACAGGCGCCCACCGGATCCACTTTTTCGTCCTTCGACCAGACCGCAATCTTGGTGCGGTAGCCCGCCTCGCGGGCGATCGCCCGAATCTCGACCGTCTTGTCGGCGATCTCCGTGACCTCCATGTCGAACAACCGTTTCACGAAATCGGGGTGGCTGCGGGACACGATGATCTCGGGACCGTGCGAGGCGTTGTTGACGCTGAGAATCAGGGCGCGGACGCAATCCCCGGGCTGGTACTCCTCAGTGGGGACGCGTTCGCGGCTCGGCATGACGGCCTCGATCTTGCCCAAATCCAGAATCACATCGCTGCGCTCGAACCGGCGGACCGTGCCGCGAATGATGTCGCCTGCGCGCCCCTTGAATTCGTTATACACCATGTCTCGTTCGATCTGGCGAATGCGCTGCAGAATGGCCTGCTTGGCCGCTTGGGCGGCGATGCGGCCGAAGTTGGCCGGCGTGACCTCAACTTCGATGAACTCGCCAAGCTGAATGCCCGATCGCCTGCGCTGGGCGTCGGCCAGCGCCACTTCATCGTGTTTGTTCTGAACGGTTTCGACCACCAACAACTTCGCCAGCGCGCGAATCGCACCCGTTTTGCGGTCAACTTCGATGCGGACATCACGGGCCGGACCGATGCTCTTCTTCGAGGCCTGCAACACCCCCTGTTCGACAGCCTCCAGGAGCGTCTCACGATCAATGCCTTTCTCGCGCTGCAAACTATCGACTGCTGCAATGAGATCGCCGTTCATGTCGCCTCGTTTGTGCTCTGCTCGCTCGAACGTTTCAGGGAACAAAAAAGTGGGTGCCTGGACCCACTCGCCGCTACGTCCCACGTTTCCAACGGGCTGACTATAGGGGAACCCCGGAAATCGGTCAAGCCCTCCCTTCGCAAAAAATTCCCCGCCCGTCGTCCCTCCTGACACCCCGGCATCGGACTGTTTCCGACCCGGGCGCGAAACGCCGCCGGCATTGCCGGCGGGGACGAGTTTCGGTTAGCCTGCGGCGAGGTGGGCATGCGAATTGAGGTGAAAGTGACGCCGCGGGCCAGGAAGCCGGGAGTGACGCCTGCGGCGAATGGGACCTGGGTGGTGAAGGTGAGCGAGCCGGCCGAGAACGGCCGCGCCAACGAGGCCGTGATCGAAGCGTTGGCCGCGCATTTTGGCGTGCCGCGCCGCGCGGTGAGCATCCGCCACGGGCACGGCAGCCGGCGCAAACTGGTCGAGATTCTCCGCTAGCGCGCCTCCTTCACAACGCCCTGGTCGCGGCGCTCGCCGAAAATCCCTTTTCACCCGCGCGGGGGGAGGCTAGATTTGGTGGGATGACGGCCACCGTGACGCCAGCGTCGTTGACGGAGCGGGTGCGGGAGTTGAAACGCCTGCGCCACGCGGTCATCCTCGCGCACAACTACCAAATCCCGGAGATTCAGGACGTGGCCGATTACGTCGGCGACTCGCTCGGTCTGTCGTTCAAGGCGAAGGAGACGGATGCTGATGTGATTTTGTTTTGCGGCGTTCATTTCATGGCCGAGACCGCCAAGATCGTCAACCCGACCAAGACCGTGCTGTTGCCAGACATGGAAGCCGGTTGCTCGCTGGCCGATTCCTGCGACGCCGCCGCGCTGGCCCGTTGGAAAGCGGCGCACCCGGACGTCGTCGTGGTCGCCTACATCAACTGCACCGCCGCCGTCAAAGCGCTGACCGATATCATCTGCACGTCCGGCAACGCCGTCAAAGTCGTCCACTCCATCCCGCGCGACAAATCAATCCTGTTCGTGCCGGACCAAAACCTCGGCCAGTGGGTCATGCAACAGACCGGGCGCGAGATGATTCTCTGGCCGGGCTCCTGTTCCACCCATGTGCTGTTCACCCACAAGGCGATTTTCCAACTCAAGCAGCAACACCCGCAGGCCAAAGTCGTCGCCCATCCCGAATGCCTGCCGGCCGTGCGGATGGTGGCGGACGAGGTGTGCTCGACGGAGAAGATGGTGCAGTATTGCCGCACGTCACCGGCCCCGGAATTCATCATCGTCACCGAAGCCGGCATGCTGCACCGGCTCCAGAAGGAATGTCCCGACAAACGATTCATTCCCGGCCCGACCGATTCCTGCCATTGCAACGAGTGCAGTTTCATGAAGAAGAACACGCTCGAAAAATGCGTCGCGGCGCTCGAAAACCTCGAACCGGAAATCATCCTCGACGAGGACATCCGTCGCCGCGCGCTCGTGCCCATCGAGCGAATGCTGGCGCTGGGCCGCTAGCTTGCCTCGCGCGCGGCGGCTGCTATAGTCGCCGCACCCTATGAAAATTTTCCTCTCCCTCCTGTTGCTGGCCGGGGTTTGCCGGGCCGCCAACCTTACGCAATTCACCACCGCTGATGAGCTGTGGAAACACATCGAGCAACTCCAGGAAGGCCCGGCGGCTCAGCCAAAGACCGAGGAGGAACTCGTCACCGTGGTGACGGCCTTTGCCCGCGATGTCGTCGCCGCCACCACCGCGTTTGAGACGCGCTACCCAACCGACCCGCGCCGCTGGGAAAGCCGCGTGTTGCGGATCGAGGTCGGCTTGTTGCAGAACGAAGTTACCGGCCAGCAGCCCGACCACGCAGCGGTGCTGTCCGATTTGGAAACGGTCGCGGCCGCGGAGGACATCAGCCCGTTTGCGAAACGCAAAGCCAAAGCGTTGGCCCGGCAAGTGCGCCAGCAACAAGCCGCCGCCGCCAAGTTGAAGGAGCTGCAAAGCAAACCGCTGGAGTTGAAATTCACCGCCGTGGACGGCGCCGAAGTGGACCTGGCGAAACTGCGCGGCAAGGTGGTGCTGGTGGATTTCTGGGCGACCTGGTGCGGGCCGTGCGTGGCGGAAGCGCCGAAGGTGGTCGCCGCCTACGAAAAATACCGAACCCAAGGCTTCGAGATCATCGGCATCTCGTTGGACAAGGACAAGGAGCGGTTGCTGGCATTCGCAAAAAAAGCCGGTATGACCTGGCCGCAGTACTTCGACGGCAAAGTCTGGGAAAACGACATCAGCACCCGCTTCGAGGTGCGCGGCATCCCGGCCATGTGGCTGGTGGACAAACAGGGCTTCGTCCGCGAAACCAACGCCCGCGGCAGCACCCTCGCCGCGCAGGTGGAGAAATTGCTCGCCGAATAGCGCCTTCGCCGGCAGATGTTGCCCATGACAACCTGCCGTTGGCCGTCTGGGAAGGCTGGGGACCAGGGACACCCGTGGCGACGGTCGTCTCATCGCGGGATTGGTTGTGGCACGGCTGGGAGCAGACGGCAAACCGGTTGGGCCGCAGGCATTATTTTGCCGCCGATGACGTTTGGGGTGAGGCACGCGCTGCGCCACCGGCGGGAGCAGACTCCTGTGCCGGCCGAGCAACCCGACCTGCGCCCGCCCGGGGCGGAGTCGTTGGGACAGTTCCTTCGCGCCCGCCTGCCCCGCCCGTAGCCGGTGTGCTACTGTCCCGCCGATGAAGGAGCCGATCGTTCAGATCCGGGAGGTCTCGAAGCTCTACCGGCATGGGGAGATTGACGTCACGGCGCTCGACCGGGTCTCGCTCGACATTGCCGAGGGCGAGTTTGTGGCGTTGATGGGACCGTCCGGCTCCGGCAAAAGCACGCTGTTGCACATCATCGCCGGTATTGACCGGCCCACCAGCGGACAGTGTCTCGTGCAGGGAACGGATGTCGCCACGCTCAGCGAGACGGCGCTGGCACAGTGGCGGAATCGGAACGTCGGCTTTGTGTTCCAGACGTTCAATCTCGTACCGGTGCTGACGGCGTTTGAGAACGTCGAGCTGCCGTTGTTGCTGACGGCGTTGACGGCGCGGGAACGACGCGCCCACGTCGAGGCGGCGCTGGAACTGGTGGGGCTGAGCGACCGGATGCGACATTTGCCGCGCCAATTGTCGGGCGGCCAGGAGCAGCGGGTGGCCATCGCCCGGGCTCTGGTGACCGACCCGACGTTGATTGTGGCGGACGAGCCGACCGGCAATCTGGATGCCCATTCCGCGACGGAGGTGCTGGGGTTGTTGCAGCAGTTGAACCGCGAGATGGACAAAACGGTGATCATGGTCACGCACGATCCCAAAGCCGCCGCCTACGCGCAGCGCACGGTGCATTTGGAGAAGGGGGAGTTGTTGAACGGTAGCGGTCAGCGGTCAGCGGTCAGCGATCAGCCATCAGCGAATAGGGATCAGCGATGAAAGATTTCAAGACACTCCTCGTTTGGCAAAAGAGTTACCAGCTTGCGTTGGCAGCGTACCGCGCCCCGGCGAGATTTCCCAAGGAGGAACTTTTTGGGCTGACGAGTCAGATTCGTCGGGCTTCCGTCTCGGTACCCGCCAACATTGCGGAGGGTTGTTGTCGGGACGGAGATGCCGAATTCGCGCGGTTCCTCCACATCGCGATGGGTTCGGCGAGCGAACTGGAGTGTCACCTGCTACTGGCGCGCGACCTCTGGTACCTGAGTCGTGAGTCCGCCTCCGCTCTTGAGCGGGATGTTTCCGAAGTGAAACGGATGCTGACGTCTCTGCCATGACCATTCCCGGCTTCATCCTGCGCAATGCGCTGCGGAACAAACGGCGCTTAATTTTGACGGTGTTGAGCGTGGCGATCAGTTTGTTTTTGCTGACGATTCTGCTGACGGCGTTGAAGTTGATGACCGAGCCGCCGACGACCGATCAGGCGAGTCTGCGGATCGTGACGCGGCACCGGGTGTCGTTGGCCAATGTGCTGCCGGAGAAATACCAGTACCGCATCGAGCGAATGCCGGGCGTGGTGTGCGTCTCGAAGTTCACGTGGCTGGGCGGGATTTACATTGATCAGGCGTCGAGCAACTTTCCCCAGTTCGCGTGTGACGCCGACCGGATTTTCAAGATCTTCCCCGAAGCGATCGTGGATCCCCGGCAGTTGGAGGCGTTCATTAAAGAGAAAAACTCATGCGTGGTGGGCCGCAAGGTCATGGAACGGTTCGGCTGGAAGCTCGGCGAGCGGATCACGTTCACGGCCGGGCTCTGGCCGTGCGACGTGGAGTTGGTCATCCGCGGGGTGTACCACAGCGAGGGACTGGATGAGACGCTGGTGTTTTTCCATCACAGCTATCTCGACGAGCTGCTGGGCCGGTTGGGGTTGGTCGGCACCTTCTGGATCAAGGTCCAGAGCGCCGACGTTATCCCCGCGCTGATCGAGCGGATTGACGCGGCGTTTCGCAACACGGACGCCGAGACGAAGACGGAGACGGAGCGGGCATTCCAGCTCGGTTTCATCTCGATGATGGGGAACGTGAAATTGTTCATCGGCTCGATTTGCACGGTAATCGTGTTCACGATGTTGCTGGTGACGGCCAGCACGATGGCGATGGCGATCCGCGAGCGGTTGCGGGAGATTTCGGTGTTGAAGGCGCTGGGGTATACGGGGGTGATGATTTTCAGTTTGATCCTCGCGGAATCCTGTGGGTTGGCGCTCGCGGGCGGCGTCGTGGGATGTTTCGGAGCGAAGCTGTTGGCCGAGACGCTGGACGTGTACAAGTTGTCGGCGGGTTTCCTGCCGATGTTTCCCATTACCGGCGAGATTCTCACGGTCGGGATGTTGGTGGCGCTCGGGCTGGGAATCGTCAGCAGTATCGCACCGGCGTATTCGAGCATTCGCACCAGTGTGGTGACCGGGCTCAAGGAGTTGGATTGAGAGAGAGTGCCCACGCGCCCCGGTGCCGGAGTGTCCGAGTCATGGCAGCATCCACGCGGGCTCTTCGTGCGCCCAACAAAACCGAAGCTGTTGTTTTGCGAGCGCCCGGTGGCGCGAGCGTCCCCGCGCGCGGCGTGGCACGTTCCGCCGCGCGAGGACGCTCGGCCCACCGGCTTTTCCGAGAACGTTGCGGGCGGCAGTTTGCTCCGACAAGGAGTTTTGTTGGGCGCTCTGCGGGACGCAGGCACTGACCATGGCCATCCCACTGAAATATAATTTGCGCAGCTTACGCGTGCGCTGGCGGGCGACGATCGCGACGACGCTTGGCGTGGCGCTGGTGGTGGCGGTGTTTGTGATGGTGATGTCGTTGCATCGCGGGATGCAGTCCACGTACATCAACACCGGCGACCCGCGCAATCTGCTCGTGTTGCGGAAAGGCTCGACGGCCGAATCCAGCAGTCAGATCAACCGCGAAGACGCCCGTCGCATCCGCGACACGCCCGGTATTGCCCGCAACGCCGCCGGCCGGCCGCTGGCCTCCGCCGAGATCATCGTGCTGGCCCTGCTCGACCGGCGCGACGGCGGCAGCGCCAACGTCCAGGTGCGCGGGCTGGGGCCGGTCGGGCTGGAGTTGCGGCCGACCGTGCGGATTGTCGAGGGGCGGATGTTTCAGCCCGGTAAACGAGAATGTCTGGTGAGCCGGAAAATTGCGGCCCGGTTTGCGCACTGCAACGTGGGGCAGACGTTTCGCACCGGCAAGACCGATTGGAAGGTGGTCGGGATTTTCGACGCCCAAAAAACCGCCTACGAATCGGAAATCTGGGTGGACGCGGATGAATGTCGCGAAGTGTTCAAGCGGGACTTTTATGGTTCGGTGGTACTGCGGCCGTCCGGCGACGCGGCAGCGCAGGCGATTACCGACCGGTTGCACAAAGACCGGCGGTTCAATTTGAACGTGCTCACCGAGACCGAGTATTACCGGGAACAAACCAAGTCGGCTGGCTTGTTCCAATTCCTGGCGTCCTTTCTGGCGGTGATCATGAGTATCGGCGCGGCGTTTTCGGCGATGAACACGATGTACGCCGCGGTCGGCGCGCGGACGCGGGAAATCGGGACGTTGCGGGTGCTGGGGTTTCGGCGGCGGGAAATCTACGTCTCGATCCTCGTCGAATCCATGATGCTGTCGTTGCTGGGCGGCGTCCTCGGCTGCGCGCTGGCGCTGCCGATGAACGGACTGGCCACCGGCACGATGAGCCAGACGACGTTTGCGGAAGTGGCGTTTGAGTTTCGGATTACCGGGGAATTGCTGGTGAAAGGATTGTTGTTCGCCCTCGTGATGGGCGTGATCGGCGGGTTGCTGCCGGCCAGATTGGCGGCCCGCAAGCCCGTCCTTGACGCCTTGCGCGCGGTCTAGAAACATGTGGGTGAACATGAGCGACATGACGAAGGAGAATTTGGCGCGGTTGCGGATTGATCCCGAGCGCAAAGCGCGGCGGAAAACCGGGCCGGTCGCGTTGCTGGTGGTGGTGGCGGCGCTGTTGATGGCGGGGCTGATGGGGTATGCCAGTTCGCGCAAATCGAGCGCGGCTCCGCCCGCCGCGGCGCCGGTTGCACCGGTCGCCGCGCCGCCAGCCGGCGACGCCTTGTTGACGGTGACCGGCTATGTGATTCCGCGGGAACGGGTCGAGATCAGCCCGAAATTCATGGGCACGGTACGCGCGATCCACGTGAAGAAGGGCGATGTGGTTCGCAAAGGGACGATCATCGTCGAACTGGAGGACGAGGAGTACCGGGCACGGTTGCGCGAGGCGGAGGGGCGGTTGGCGCTGGCCGAGGCGAACCTGGAGAACGCGGAGTTGAATCTGAAACGCGCGCTGGAGCTGGAACAAAAGAACGTCGAGAGCGCCCGGGTGGCCGATGATGCGCGTCGCGCCCGGGCGGTGGCGGTGGCCGAGGTGAACATCGCGCAGGGCACCGTGGCGTTGGCCCAAACATATTTGAATTGGTGCACCATTCGCGCGCCGATTGACGGGGTGATTTTGGAAAAGCTGGTGGACCCGAACGAGCTGGTGGCGCCGCAAAGTTTCGGCGGGTCGCGCGGGCCAAGCACGGCGTTCGTGGCGATGGCCGACTTGAATGATTTGCAGGTGGAAATTGATTTGAACGAGGCGGATGTCGGCAAGGTGCGTCTCCAACAACGCTGCCGGATCAGCCCGGAAGCGTACCCGGACAAAATTTATGGGGGTTATGTGGCCGAGATCGCGCCCGAGGCCAACCGGTCGAAAGGCACGCTGCAAGTGAAGGTGCAGATCGAAAAACCCGACCGGTATCTCACGCCGGAGTTGACGGCCAAGGTGGACTTTTTGGCGGAGTGAACCGGGAGCCGCGCAGTTCGCGCATAGCCACCGGGCACTGCCTGCGACTTTCTCGAAAAAGCCGGTGGGCCGAGCGTCCTCGCGAGGCGGAGCGTGACGCTCAGCTCGCGGGGACGCTCGCGCCACCGGTCGCGGCCAGCAGGGCGCGCCCCCCAAAACAGC
>CAZHLM010000029.1:0-36470 GCA_964533295.1 uncultured Verrucomicrobiota bacterium | reverse complement strand
TTGATCAAGGGCGTGTCCCGTATACACGCGCCCGTTAATAGTCGTTGCGCTGTTGCGTGAGACCGAACCCAACGGTGCTCCGATACGCCCCACTGGGGTTGCCGCTGACACTGCCGACTCTGCGGCACCAGCAGCTGGCGCGCCCTTACACAAGAACGGCGTAACACTCAGGATGATTCCGCCGGCCCGCCCAAAATCCGCCGACGCCACCGACGCCTTGTCCAACCAGTCGCCGTCTGTGTTGTAGAACGCGTTCACCAGCCCATCCCCAAATCGGAACAAATCCCCAAATCCCTTCACCCCATTTTCTATCAGGGCAATCGGCAGGTTCAGAGCGACGGACTTGGTGTTTACCGTCCCCAGAGTGCTGTTGACGGAATTGTCCAACCAATCCGCCACTGCGCCGCCCCACGTGTCCGCCAGCCCAAACGGGTCACTCGCGTTGACCGGATTATTCCCCACGTACCGGTACAGATTCAGATCGCCTCCGGCCAAGTTGATCGGATCAGGCTGGAGGAAGCGGCCAAGGCCCGGCGCATAATACCGATACCGGTAGTTGTACAACGTCGTCGTGGCGTCGTAGTCGCGGCTGGTAAACAGGAGCCGGTTGGTCATCAGGCTACTGGTGATGATTGTCCCAGCGCCGTTGTAGATCGTCGGTGTGCCGTACACATCGTAGGTGTAGCTCTCCGCTTTCAGTCCGTTGTTCGTGGTGATCGTCGCCACCGAACCAAGAGCATCGGGGTGGTAGTAGTATCGCCGCGTCCCCGCCGTCATTCGTACCGGCTCGTCGAGTCCGTCACCATAGACATACTTGCGCACGAACGTACCGGCCTGGTTGTATTCCGCGATCAACTGCCAGCCGGCGTAGTCCATCCGGTTGGTGGTCACGGTGTCGCCGCTGGTACGCCGCTCAGCCAACCGGCCCAGCGCGTCGCGGACAATCGCGCTACTCATTGCTAGACCCCCTTCCCTCGATCATGAGTTTCTGGGGTCACGTCTCTACATTCGACATTTGGTGTCACGCTCACTCTAGGACTCCAGTATCCTTTCCAACCCCAGCTTGCGACTCCCTTTCACCAACACAAAATCGCCTTCCTTCAACAACCCGCGCGCGGCGTCTTGGGCCTCGACGGCGTCCTGCAAAATCAACACCCGGTGCATCTCCATCCCGGCGGCCAACGCGGCCTCGGCGATCTGTTTGGCCCGCGGGCCGACCGTCAGCAATAACGTCAACTCACTTTGCGCGGCCAACTCACCGACTTGCCGGTGGGCGGACTCGCTCCACTCGCCGAGTTCCAGCATGTCGCCGAGGATGGCGATCTTGCGGCCCGGCCACGGTTGTTCCCGAATCATCTGCAACGCGGCCCGCATCGAGGGGACGTTGGCGTTGTAGCAATCGTTCACAAACCGAATGCCGCCCCGATCCACCACCTGCATTCGCATCGCCGGGTACTCGACGTTCTCCAATCCCTCCCGGATTTCATCCAAATCCATCCCGGCAAAGTAGCCAACCGCCGCCGCCTGCAACGCGTTGTAAATCTGATGCCGGCCGACCGTCCGCAACCGGACGATCACATCCTCGCGTTTGCGGGCGATGTTCAGGCGAAACTTCACGTCGCCGTTGATCACGATGTTGCTGGCGCGGATGTCGGCGAACTGGTCAATCCCAATCGTAATGACCGTGGCGCGGGTGCGGCTGCGCAATTCCTGGCACCATTTGTCATCGGCATTCAGCACCGCCAGCCCGTCGCCGTTGCGCGGGAGATATTCCAGCGGCGTGCCTTCCTCCTGCGCCACACCGGCTTCGTCGCCGAGGAACTCGACGTGCGCCAAGCCGATGTTGGTGACGACGCCAATTTCCGGTCGCAACAGTTCCGCCAAGACCCGCATCTCGCCGGGATGGTTCGACCCCAACTCGATCACGCCGAACTCATGCGTCGGCTCGACCGACAACAAGCTCAGCGGGACGCCGATGTGGTTGTTCTGGTTGGCCGGGGTTTTTGCGATGTGAAACCGCTCGCCGAGCACGGCGGCGATCATCTCTTTCGTGGTGGTTTTGCCGCACGCGCCAGAAATGCCAATCAGGCGCGTGGTCGGGGGCAAGAGACGGCGGTAGTTGGTTGCGAGTTTGTGCAATGCGGTGAGGGTGTCCTGTACTTGGAGAAGCGCCAGGGCACTAGGCGAGTTGATTGCACGGGTAGGATCCGACACTACCGCCGCGCTTGCCCCCGATCGGGCAGCGTCGGAAACAAATTCATGACCGTCAAACCGCGGGCCTTGCAACGCCACGAAACAACTCCGCGGCGTCAGCGACCGCGTATCGGTGCTGATCCGCTCCACCGGCGCGTCGGGATTGCCCCGAATCAGCCGGGCGTCACAGAGTTCCGCCAATTGTCCCAAGTTCATTCTGGTCAAATCCAAATCACGGTCCCCGGCCCCTCACCTGACCCTCTCCCCGCGAGCGGGGAGAGGGGATTCAGATGGCGATTCCCTCTCCCCATTCGATGGGGAGAGGGTCAGGGTGAGGGGTAGGTTGTTTCCGAAATTCATCGTGACCACCGTTTGCCGAAGTCTGCGTAGTATTCCTCCACCACCTGCCGGTCGTGAAACGGCACGACGGTGTCGGCAAATTCCTGATACGCCTCGTGCCCCTTGCCGGCGATCAGCACCGTGTCGCCTTCGCGCGCGATGTCGAGCGCCCGCTCGATGGCTTCCCGGCGGTCTTCGATCACCATGAAATTTCTCGCCTCCGCCGCGAACCCGGCCCGCACCTGGCGCAGAATGTCCGCCGGATGTTCCGTGCGCGGATTGTCACTGGTGATGATCGCGAAATCCGCCAACTCCGCCGCCGCCGCGCCCATCGGCTGGCGTTTGCCCTTGTCGCGGTCGCCGCCGCAGCCGAACACCACGATCAGCCGGCCGCGCGTCAGCTCACCCACCGTCAACAACACGTTGCGCAACGCCGCCGGCGTGTGCGCGTAATCCACATACACATCCACCGGGTCACTGACCGGCACTCGTTCCAACCGGCCCGGCACTGAGCGCATCCCGCGCAGTCCCCGCTGAATCGCCTCGACCGGCAATTTCATCGCCAGTGCCGCCCCGATCGCGCCCAGCGCGTTGTGGACGTTGTACCGGCCCAGCAACGGCAGCGTCACCGGGAAGCTCGCCTGCGGCGCGCGCACGAGAAACGTCGTGCCGAGCCGCGTCACCTGAATCTCCCGGGCGCCGATGGCCGCGTCATCTGAGACGCCGCACGTGAGCACGGCGTTTTCCCCACCCAGACTCTCCGCCAACCGGCGCCCGTAAGCGTCATCCACATTCACCACCGCCACACCGTCCTTCTCGTGCCGGCCGAGTTGCCGAAACAAGCGCGACTTCGCGGCGAAATAGTTCTCCATCGTCCCGTGGTAATCCAAATGGTCCTGCGACAGATTTGTGAACACCGCCACGTCGAAGTCCACCTCGTCCACCCGGTGCTGTTCGAGCGCGTGCGAGCTGACCTCCATCGAAACTGCGCCGCAACCGGCCTGCACCATCTGCCGCATCATCTCCTGAATCTCGACCGACTCCGGCGTGGTGCGCGCCGCGGGAATCACCCGCTCGCCAATCTCGTACTGCACCGTCCCCATCAAGCCGGTCAGCGTCCCCGCCGCCTCCCAAATCGCCTTCATCATGAACGCCGTCGTCGTCTTGCCATTCGTCCCCGTCACGCCGACGACCTGCAACCGCTGCGCCGGCTGCTCGTAGAACGCCGCCGCCGCCCGCGCCAGCGTTTGCCGCGCGTCCTGCACCCGGATCCGCGTCGCGCGCGGACTCAACCCGCTGTCCCGCTCCAACACCACCGCCGCCGCCCCGCGATCAATCGCCGCATCCACGTACCGGTGCCCATCCGTCCGCTCCCCGCGCAACGCCACGAACAAATGCCCCGGTAACACCCGCCGCGAATCGTACGCAATCCCGGTAATCTCCCGGTCCAGCGAACCCTCCACCGCCAGCGGCTGCACGTCCTTGACCAGTTCCGATAGTTTCATGAGAAATCTCCTTCGTCCGCCGTCTTCGGTTGCGGCGGGATGCCGAGATACGGCGCCACCTTCTCCGCCACCGCCCGAAACACCGGCCCCGCCACCGTCCCGCCGTAGTACCCGCCCACCGCCGGGTCATCCAGCGTCACCAAAATCGAAAGCTGCGGGTCATGCGCCGGCAGATAGCCGATGAACGACGAGTAATACTTCCGCACGTACTGTCCGTTTTCGATCTTCTGCGCCGTGCCCGTCTTGCCGGCCACGTCGTAGCCGGGCACCGCCGCCCGTGGCGCCGTCCCGTCCGGCGTCACCACCTTGCGCAACGACGACGTCAGCAAAATACTCGCCCGCGGCGAAATCACCGGCCGCACCAACTGCGGCGCGTACGACATGACCGGCTGACCATCCGCGTCCGTCACGCTCTTCACCAACAGCGGCCGCATCAACCGCCCGCCGTTGGCCACCGCGTTCATCGCCAGCAACATCTGCAACGGCGTCACCGCGATCTCGTGCCCCATCGGAATCCGCGTGATCGAAAGCTTCGTCCACCGCGACAACGGATGCGCGATGCCGGCCACCTCGCCCGCGATCGCGATGCCGGTGCGCTGGCCAAACCCAAACGCCCGGATGTACTCGTGCAACCGTTGCGGCCCCATCTTTAACGCGATCTTCGCCGTCCCGATGTTGCTCGACTTGTGCAAAATCTCGTCCACGCTCAACACCCCGTGCGGATGCGCGTCGTGCAACGCCCGCCCCGCATAAAGAAACGCCCCGTTCTCGCAATCAATCCGGTCGGCCAGACTCACCGTCCCGTCGCTGATCGCCCCGGCGATGACCGCCACTTTGAACGTCGAACCCGGCTCCGCCACATCGCTGATGCACCGATTACGCCGCGCGTCCGCCTCCGCCTCCCCCGGCTCGTTCAAATCAAACGTCGGCCGGCTGCTCATCGCCAGAATCTCCCCCGTCGCCGGCCGCGACACGATGATCATCGCCCCCGCCGGCCGGTGGGCTTCCATCGCCTTGTCCAACTCCGTCTCCGCGATGTGCTGGATCACCTGGTCAATCGTCAGCGTCACCCGCAACCCGTCCCGCGGCCCGATCGCCTCGTTGCGCCGCGCCCGAATCTCGCGGCCTTTGCGGTCGCGCTCGATGATCTCGTAGCCCGACCGCCCGTTCAGATACGAATCCATGACCGCCTCAATCCCCTGCACCCCGCGATGCTGCCCGTCCACAAACCCGATCACATGACTGGCCAACGCCCCGTTTGGATACGTCCGCGCATACTGGTCTTCATAGAAAATGCCCTTCAGTTTCAGGGCGCGGATTTTTTGCACCGTCTCGAAATCCACCCGCTGCTTCAATCGCACGTACCGGCCCGACCGCGTCAGTCGCGCCACCAACTCCGCCTCGCTCACCTGCAACAACGGCGCCAACTGCCGCGCCAACTCCCCGGCCCGCGGCGCCGTCAGACTCGGATCCGCCGTGACAATGTTCACCGACTGGCTGTTGGCCAGCAGGTTGCCGTGACAATCCAGAATCGGTCCGCGCCGCCCCTGCCGGTGCAGCACCTGCCCGTGAATCTTCGTCACCTCGGCGCGCAACTCCGGCGCCCGCACCACCTGCAAATGCACCAGCCGAAACCCCAGCGCGCTGAACGCCGCGCCAATCAAACAGACCACCACCGCCGCGCGTTTGACATGGGCCGAGCCGCTCATCGTCGCACCACCAAATCCCGCGCCGCTTCCGCCCGTTGCGCCGCCATGAACTGCGCCTCCCACGCCGCCGTCGGCTCCCACATCCGCACCGTCTGCGACTCCCGCGCCGGGCTCAGACCGAGCTGATACTGGCGGTTGCGCGATTCGAGAAACCCCGGCGACTTCAGTTGCGCAAGCTGCGCCGCCAGCATCGCATTGCGCTTTTCCAACGACGCCAGCGCGGCCTCCCGCCGTTTCAGTTCATCCCCCAGCCGGTAAATCTGGTTCTTGTTCCAGACGTACCCCAGCCCGACGACCGCCGCATAGACACACGCCAACAAAACGCGCGCCACCACGCCGAACTGCAACGACTCCCGTTTCCGATTCCGTTTCCACATACGCCAAAATCTCCGGGGCCGGCTCCTTGGTTCCGGCCCCAGCGGGGTCCCCACCCCCAACCCAATTCAAATCTCAAATTTCAAATCACCGGCGCCCTCACACCCGCTCCGCCACCCGCAACTTCGCGCTCCGCGACCGGGGATTCGCGGCGGCCTCCGCCGCCGTCGCCATGACCGGCTTCTTCGTCACCACCCGCAACACCCCGGCCGCCTGCTGCTCCAAAAACAATCGTTTCACGATCCGTTCCTCCAGCGAATGAAACGAAATCACCGCCAGCCGCCCGCCACTCCGCAACACCCGCACTGCCGCCGCCAGCCCGCGCCGCAGATTTCCCAATTCATCGTTCACCGCAATCCGCAACGCCTGAAACACCCGCGTCGCTGGATGAATCCGCCCCCGCCGCGGCCCGCACAACCGCGCCAAATCCTCCGTCGTCTCCAACGGCTCCCCGCGTTCCCGCGCCCGCCCAATCGCGCGGGCAATCGCCCGGGCCCGTCGCTCTTCGCCGTATTCAAAAAACAGATTCGCCAGTTCCTCCACGCTGGCTGTGCGAAGGACGTCCCGGGCGGTCGCCGCCAGTTGCCGGCTCATCCGCATGTCCAACGGTCCCGGCCGCTGCACGCTGAACCCGCGCGCCGGTTCGTCGAACTGATGCGAACTGACCCCCAGGTCAAACAGCACGCCATCCACCGTCGTCAGTCCCAACGCCATCACCATGTCATCCAGCTCCGCAAAATTCCTCCCCACCACCGTCACCCGCTCCCCGTACCGCCCCAATCGCTCCCGCGCCGCCGCCACGGCTTCCTCATCCCAATCCATCCCAATCACCCGGCCGTCCGGCGCGCTGGCATCCAAGATCGCCGCCGCATGCCCCCCGCCGCCCAACGTCCCGTCCACGTACACCCCGCCGGGCCGCGGTTGCAGCAACTCCACGACCTCCCGCGCCAGCACCGGCACGTGATAGGGTGTCTCACCGGCCACTCAACATCCGTCCCACCAACTGGCCCCATCCACGGCGCGACCACGGCCCGCGCCCCCGCGCGTCCGCCCGCTTCACATTGCTGGCCGGACAGTTGACCGACTCGTCAATCACGTCCGTCGTCATCTCCGGCAGCGGTCCGATATCCGCGATCACCGTCACCCCGCACCGCGGCGCCGCATTCCGCGTCGCCACCGTCGTCGCCGGCACCGGCGCCAGCGCGCGGCGGTCAAGCTTCGGAAACGGATTCATCCGCGGCAGTCGGAACTCGCGGGGCCCGGCATCGGCACGACGCACGTTGCGGTTCACACTCAAAAATCCTGTCAGCCCACTCATGTCGTTCGCCTCACAATCCCAGTTGCTTGGCCGCCTCGGCGAAGTTCGCCTGCGACGCCTGCTCGACTTCCGCGAGCCGCGCCGGCGACCAGATTTCAAATTTCGTCAGCACCCCCACCAGCACCGCCTCGCCGTTGGCAATGCCGGCATGGCGCAGCAACTCCTCCGTCAGCGCGATGCGCCCCTGGGAATCGCACGGCGTCGCGTGGGCTTTGGACGCGATCAGACGCAACACATCGCGCCGCTCGTATTCCCCGATCGAAATGTCGTCCGCCCGCTCCAGCATTTTCTCCATCGCCGACTCGGGCAACACCACGAGACAATTCTTCGGATCGGGTAGAACGAAAAACTCACTCGCGCCACTCGCCGCCGCTCGCCACTTCGCCGGTATTGCCACACGCTTTTTTTCGTCCACCGCATGACGAAACGTGCCGACAAAAACCGTCCGTTTCAGTGCCTTCACCATGGAACTGTGGATCCTCCTTGAAATCCACTATTCCCCACAACGCCCCACGTTGTGCCACACGACGGGAATCGTGTCAACAACTCAGTGAAGGTTTTTTAAAAAAAGTTTCGGTCGCAACCTGCTTAGTTCAAGCAACGTACAAAAATGTCAAGGCGCGCCATACCCGTTCCCGCCAGCATCGTTCGTTGTGCTCGCCACCCCGTTCCTCGTAATGCAGCAGGTCCGTCCCCGATCGCCATCCCAACGCCATATATATATCGCGCACCTTCCGCGTCAGCGGCGCGCCGTCGCGCACCGTACCGGCATCCAGATACACGCGCACGTCCTGACGGCCGCGCTCCCACAGAAAATCCAGGAAGGTTTTCCCGTGCCGATCCTTGATCTCAAACGCCCCGGACAGACACGCCACCTTGCCGAACAGATGCGGGTACTGATGCGCCAGCCACAGCGAAATCAAACCGCCCAACGACGACCCGAGCAACCCGGCATGCCGCCGGCCTTTCTTCACCGCGAAATGCCGCTCCACATACGGCTTCACGACATCGCACAGATAATTCGCATAGGCGTGCCCGCTGACATCGAAATACGATTCGCCCGGGGTATATTCGCGAAACCGCTGATCCGTGTTCGGAATCCCGACCAAAATCACCGGCTCCATCTTCCCCGCCGCCACCAACTCGTCCACGATCCGGTTCAGATACCAGCCGCCGTGCCCGAAACAACAATCCGGATCGTCCCACAGATTTTGTCCGTCCTGACAATACAGCACCGGAAACCGCCGCCGCCGATCCTGCTCCGCCGCCTCCGGCAAATAAACGTACACATCCCGGGCATGCAACTTTCCAAACCGCGGCGGCATCCGCGCCGCCGGCACGATGTGAAACCGCGAGGATTCTGGAAATCGAATCACGGTTGTTTCGGAAACAACGGCGCGACCGCACCGAGTTTGGCACCCGCCCGGAGCATGCCCCACCGGGCGTCGGCGAGCCCGGGCGCGGCCCCCGCCGCGCCAAGTTGGGCGTGAATCTGACCGGCAATCGTGGGCATGACCGGCGTGAGGAGGATGGCGATGATCCGCACGGATTCAGCGAGGTCGTAGAGCACGGCGTCGAGCTGACCGGCCCGAGCAGGGTCTTTGGCCAGCCTCCACGGCGCGGTTTCTTCCACATACTGATTCGCGCGTGTGACGTAACGGCGGAGATGGTCGAGCGCGCCGGTCAGGTCGAGTCGTTCCATCGCCTGCCGGAACGCGGCGATCATCTTCTCGGCTTCGGGCCGCAACGCGCTGGTCGTCGCGCCCGGCACAGCGCCCCGGTACCGGTTGATCATCGAGAGCGAGCGGTTGACGAGGTTGCCGAGGTCATTGGCGAGTTGGCTGTTGTAAACCTCGACAAATTTCGCGTCGGCAAAATCGCTGTCGTTGCCGCCCAGCGGGCCGTACGCGGCGAGGAAGTAGCGGAACGCATCCAGTCCGTAGGCGCTCACATACCGGTCGATCTTTTCGAGGTCCACGAAATTGCCGAGGCTTTTGCTCATTTTCTGGCCTTCGGCGATCCAGAAACTGTGGGCGTACACCTGGCGGGGCAGCGGGCGTTTCAACGCCATCAGCATCGCCGGCCAGATGACGGCGTGAAACCAGAGAATGTCTTTCGCGATCAGGTGGACATCGGCCGGCCAGTAGTGGATCCGCTCGGGCGTGTCCACGGTGGAGAGGTAGTTGATCAAGGCATCAATCCAGACATAGATGACGTGCGCATCGTCGCCCGGCACCTTGATTCCCCAGTCACCGCCGCCGCTGCGCGAAATCGGCACGTCGTTCAAACCTTCGCGGATGCGATTGCCAATTTCGTTGCGGCGGATGTCGGGCTGGACGAAGTCCGGCTGGTCGGCCAACAGCCTCAGCAACGGCTCGGCGTACCGGCTGAGTTTGAAGAAGTAGTTTTTTTCCTTCTTGCGTACGAGCGGCTTGCCGTTGAACGGCGATTTGTAGTCGTACTCTTTCGCTTTGCTTTCGGTGAGATATTCTTCCTGCCCGGCGTCGTACCAGCCTTCATACTCGCCGAGATAAACGTCCCCGGACTTCATCAACTCCGCGACGTACTGCTGCACCTTTGCCTTGTGGCGCGGCTGCGAGGTGCGGATGAAATCATCGTTGGCGATGCCGAGTTTTTGGAACGTGTCCTGAAATGCCTGCGCATTCTGATCGGCCCACTGCTGGGCGGTGAGCCCCTGTTGCGCCGCGGAATCCACGACCTTCGCCGCGTGCTCATCGGTGCCGGTCAGGAAGAACACATCGTCGCCGTTGAGGCGGTGATAACGGGCAAAAATGTCGGCAATGGTGGTGGTGTAAACGTGGCCGATGTGAGGTCGGTCGTTGACGTAGTAGATTGGCGTGGTGACGTAGAATTTCATCCGCGCCGCGCAGCTTGCCAGCAAGCCTGCCGCGCGTCAACGTCCCGCAAGTTCCGCGGCGGTCGGCTCGCGGGCGGCGGTGAAGACGCGCATGGCCTGAACCGGTTCGGGATGTTCGCGTCCCCAGATGCGGATCAACTCGCCGATCCGGGGATTCAGCCCGTGGCCCACCACTAGGACGCGTTCGCCGGTCTCCTGCCACAAGCCCGGCCGCATTTCGAGATAAGCCGGGATGTCCCTGGTCGGATCGCGGCGTTGGGCCAGTTCGATGACCACGCCGCGCTGCACGACCTGGTCGCCGTCGCGCGTCTCCGCGCGGCTGCGCACGAAGCCGGTCAATTGCGTCAGTTCCGCCCTGGGCACGAGCGCGCCATCGAGCACCGCCCAACGCGCTTGTTCGGCGGCGGCGGCGCGTTCCTGCTCCTGCGCGGCGGCCGCGGCCCGTTCGCGTTGCTCCCGTTGCGCGCGCTCGTAGGCCGAATCGCCGCGCGATTCCGGCGCGGGCACGGCCGGGCTGTCCGGGCCGCGGATGCCGAACTGTTGGCGGTACGGCTCCGGCAGTTTCTCCACCGGGATGAAGGCCGAGCCGCGACTGTGTATGACGACGACTTTGCCCTGATTGACCGGACCCCAGCGCACGCTCTCGTACGTCCGCCCGTCAATCTCCAACCGCGGAATCACGTCACCGGCCAGCGCCGCCGCCGCAACGATCGCTCCCAACCAGGCAATCCCGAGTTTCACGCGCCCAGTTTATCACAGCCCGGTCGCTTGCCAAGCGCCCGCCGCCCCGGTACTCTCTGCGCCATGCCCGCCGCAACGACCACGACAATTTATCTGGTGGGTGGGGACGACGAGTTTTCGATCAAGGAGACCGCCGCCAAGCTCGCCGCGAAACTTGCGCCAAAAACCGGGGGCGAGTTCGGCACCGAGATCGTCGAAGGCGACGCCTCCAATCAGGACGCCGCGCTCAAACTGCTCGCCCGGCTCCGGGAAGCCCTGTTTACCGGCGGGCTGTTTGGCGGCGGCGACAAACTCGTCTGGTGGAAAAACACCGACCTGCTCGCCGACAACGTCACCACGCGCGGGGAAGCCGTCAAAGAGGCCCTGACCGATTTGGCGGAGCGATTGAAGAAGGGAATACCGGACGGCACGACCCTACTCATCAGCGCCATCGGCCTGGACCGGCGCCGGTCCGCCTACAAGACGATCGAAAAGCTCGGTGAAGTCCAACTCTTCGCCGCGCCCGATCCCGACAAGCAGGCCGGGCAGGATGAAATCGCGGAGTTTCTCCACGACCGGCTGAAAGCCGAGGGCAAAAAAATGACTGCCCAGGCGGCTGATGCGTTTACGCATCTTGTCGCGGCGAGCTACCGGGAGATGGCCAACGAACTCGAAAAACTGTTTGTGTACGTTGGCCCCAAAACCGAGATCACCGAAGCCGATGTGCGCGCCATCGTCTCGCCCTCCCGGCAATCGGTGATCTGGGAACTGACCGACGCGCTCGGCACGCGCCGGCTGCCGCAGGCGATCGCCGCGCTGGAACACCTGCTCGCACAAGGCGACCAACCGATCGGCATCGTGATGATGCTCGTCGGCCAGTTCCGCCTGATGCTGCTGGCGCGCGATTTGGCAGAGCGCAAAGTCCTCGTCCCGCGCGACGGGCCGGGCGGCAACTTCGAGTACGCCAAAGCATTCGAGAAACTCCCGCCCGCGCAGACCGCGCACCTGCCGCGCACCAAGGAAGGTCAGTTGCCGAACGCCTGGCGGCTCTACCGGTGCGCCACCGCCGCGAAACATTTCACATCGAGCGAACTGATCCGCGCGCTCGACCTGCTGCTCGAAGCTCATCTCCGTCTGGTCTCCACCCAACTCGACGACCGGCTCGTCCTCGAAGAGACGCTCGCCAAAATCGCCCGCCCCCAATCAAAGAGGTAGCGCCCGGTGCCCCGCACGGTACTGGGTGGGACTGGTGCCGGTCACCTTGCGGAAGATGCGGGAGAAATAGTAGGGGTCGTCGTAGCCCACGGCCGCCGCCACCTGTTTGATGGGCAGGTCCGTTTCCGTCAACATCGTGCCGGCGAGCGCGACGCGTTTTTGGATGACGTAGTAGAGCGGGCTGACGCCAAATTGTTTTTTGAACACGCGCGCAAAATGCGTCGGCGACAAGTGCGCCACCCCGGCCAGTTGGGCGAGGGTGATCGGTTCGCGGAGATGTTCGTGGATGTAACTCTGCAGGTCGTGGACATTCAACCCGGTCGCCCGCGCGGGGCGTAGCGCCCGCTGTTGGAGCCGCTGCCAGATCAAGCCAAGCACCGCCGCCAATGCCGTGTGACAACGAACATCGGCACCGGCGTCGCGCGAGTACTCCGCGATCACCAGTTCCACCCAGCGGTCGCGAATCTCCGGGTCCAGCCCCAAATCCACCCGCACGCCGCCGAACTGCCGCAGCGCAGCGACGAACGGTTCCGCCAAGTCGCCGTCGAAATGCGCCCACAAAATGTCCCACGGTCGGGTGGGATCGGCCCGGTATTCCTGCGGCACATACGGCCGAAACAAGAACAGATCACCGGGCTTTGCCGTGATCTCTTGACCTTCCGCCCGCACGATGCCGCGTCCGGCGAGTACCCAGATGATCAGATAGTCCAGTGGATCCTCGCGCTGCATGGCGTGGTCGGGCATGTTCACGAAATGCCCGCTGGCAGCGAGGCGGAGTTGTTTTTCCAGGGCGGCCCGCACGCCGCCAGCTTACCGGGCGCGCCAAGATTGTCCATCGGAAAACTAATCGTGTCTATGGCGCCGGGCGCAAGATTCGCTAGGATAGGGGTATGAACACGACGACCCAGCCAGTGTATTCGCTGACCGACGATCAGATCGCTTTTTTCCAGCGCGAGGGATATTTGATCGTGCGGGGATTGTTTGCTGCGGAGGAAGTGGAGGCGCTGCGGCGCCGGTTTGAGGATCTGGCCGAGGACCGGGACCCGGCGCCGCCCGGCAAGTGGGATCGCGACCTTTCCGCCACCGATCCGTTGCTGCGGTATCCGCGGGTGATGCATCCGCATCGCTGGGACCCGCTCTCAAAACGGATGTTGCTCCATCCGCGGGTCGGGGCGGTGCTGGCGCAGTTGCTCCAGGACGAGCCGATTGCCACGCAGAGCATGTTCTATTTCAAGCCGCCCACCTCGCGCGGCCAGGCGTTGCATCAAGATAATTTCTACCTCCAAGTCGAGCCGCAAACCTGCATCGCGGCGTGGACGGCGATTGATCCGGCCACCCCGGCCAATGGCGGCTTGTACGTCGTCCCGAAAACGCAGGACTACAATCTCGTCTGCCCCGAGCAGGCCGACATGACGGAGAGTTTCTTCCAACACCTCGTGCGGCCGCCGCCCGGCGCCAAAGCCATCCCGGCGGAGTTGCAGCCGGGCGACACGCTCTTTTTCAACGGCAACGTCATTCACGGCAGCGGCCCGAATCGGCATCCGACGCTGTGGCGTCGGTCGTTTATCTGCCACTACATGCCGGCCAAAGCGCGGTGCATCAGCAAGTGGTACTTCCCGCTGCTGAACTTCGCCGGCGAAGAAGTCACCTACGAAGCCAATCAAAGCGGCGGCCCCTGCGGCGTCGAGTTTGCCCAAGCCACCTACGGCGCCTGAGCCGGTCGGGCGCGGGACGCGACGGTTGCGGCGGGCGGTCTTGCCTTTGGCGGGGCGATGTTGTTTGATGCCCGCCACAGGAGAATCTCGATGTCGGATTGGCGATTGACCCCGCAGAACACGGCGCTGGTGGTGGTGGATGTGCAGGAGAAGTTGCTCAACGTCATGGCCCGCCGCGCGGAGATTTTGGCCGGCGTCCAAAAACTTCTGGGCGCGGCGAAGGTCCTGAACCTGCCGGTGATCATGACGGCGCAGTATGTGAAGGGTTTGGGGCCGGTCTGCGCCGAGGTGGCCGGGCCGCCGGTGATCGAGAAGCTGGCGTTTTCCTGTTGCGGAGCACCGGAGTTTGTGCGCGCCGTCCGCGACCTGCGCCGGCAACGGGTGCTGGTCTGCGGCGTGGAAGCGCACGTGTGCGTTCAGCAGACGGCGATAGATTTGTTGAAGGATTACTTTGTGTACGTCTGCGCCGACGCGATTGGGTCGCGCCGCGACCTCGACCGGGATGTGGCGCTGGAGCGAATGCGGGACTGCGGGGCGGTGATCACGACCGTGGAGAGCGCGATTTTCGAGTTGCTGCGCGAGGCCGGCACGACGGAATTCAAAGCCTGTCTGCCCCTCTTGCGCTGAGGCCAAGCCGGTGGTGGCTCCCGTTCCGCATCGTCGTCCGCCGAAGACAACGCGTGTCCCGCCCGGCAGCGAAGGCTGGCCAACACCGTGGGTGCAGATGCGGACGTACAGTTTCAGCCCGACGATCTTTCCCGGCATGATCGGCGCGGCCTCGGCGGACGCGAGGCCGGGCGACTGGGTGGCGGTGTACAACAAGGACGGCCAGCGGTTCGGCGCCGGCCTGTACCATCCCCGCGCGCGCATCGCGTTGCGGGTGTACCATCACGGGCCGGAGCCGGTCGGCGAAGAGTATGTGCGGGGCTTGCTCGAGCGCGCCGTGGACTGGCGGGTCGGAACGTGGCGGTTGAATGAACAGACCGACGCCTACCGGGTCGTCAATTCCGACGGCGACGGCTTGAGCGGTCTGGTGGTGGACCGTTACGGCGACACGTTGAGCGTCGAAGTCCACAGCCTCGGCGTGTACCAGCGGTTGCCGCAGTGGTTGCCGCTGTTGCACGAGCGGCTCGGCACCCGGCGCGAGGTCATCCACGTCGAGGAGCGCTCCGCGCGCAACGAAGGCATCCATCATCAACCGCTGGCCGGTCATCGCGTGAAAATCCGCGAACACGGCGTCCGCTACGAAGTCAACTTCGCCAGCGGCCACAAGACGGGTTTTTTCTGCGATCAGCGGGAGAATCGCCGGCGGTTCGCCCAACTCGTCGCGGGGCGGCGGACGCTGGATCTGTGCTGTTACACCGGGGGCTTTGCCATCGCGGCGGCCGTGCTCGGCGGCGCCCCGGATGTGACGGGGGTGGATCTCGACGAAGAGGCCATCGCGCAGGCGCGTCGCAATGCCAATCTGAATCAGCAGAACCGGCTCAGTTGGGTTCACGCCGACGCGTTTGCGTACGCGCGCCAGATGCACCAGAACGGCCGGCGGTGGGACGCGGTGGTGCTCGATCCGCCGAAGTTGCTCGACAGCCGGGAGGAGGAGCGCGACGCGATCCGCAAGTACGAGGACTTGAACTCGCTGGCGATTCAACTGGTTCAGCCCGGGGGGTTGTTCGTGACCTGTTCGTGCTCCGGCCTGTTGTCGTTGGAACAATTCGAGTACCACGTCATCCGCGCCGCCCACCGGCTCAACCGCCGCCTGCAGATTTTCGACCGGACCACGGCCGGTCCCGACCACCCGGTCCTGTCGAACTGTCTCGCGAGCCGGTATCTGAAGGTGATTTGGGCGCGCGCCCTGTGAGCAGTGGCGGCTTGCGAGGCCGGGCCGGGCGCGGTAGGATGCGCGCATTGACTTTGCGGCGGACGTTGCGAAAGTGCGGTGGAGCGAAACCATGAACAGAGGAAGTCGCCATGCCTGACCGGATTCAACGACCGACCGGCCCTGCGCCGTGGGAGAAGAAGGAAGCCGATGACAGCGGGCCGCGCCGCCCGGAGACGGACGCGCCCGACACGAAGGAGTTGCTCAAGAAGATGCGGCGGGTGGACCCCAATCAGGCCCGCCGTTACCGGCAGCGCACGGGGGAATGATGGATCCGGTTCCGGCTGGCGGCGATTTTCTCGCGGTCCTGAAGTCGCGCGGATATGAATTGGCGCCGCGCCTGGCCGCCGCGGCGGCGGCTCACGCTCCGCTCACGCACGGGACGACCGTGCTCGCCATCAAATACAAGGACGGGGTGCTGGTGGCCGGCGACCGCCGCGCGACGGCCGGCCATCTCGTGATGTATGAGCGCGCGGAGAAATTGATCAACATTGATGCGCGCTCGGTTCTGGCTATTGCCGGGGTGCCGGCGGTGGCTTACGAGATGGCGCGCGTGTTGGAGCACAGTTTTCAGTACTACCAGCGCAGCCAGCTTCAGGAGATGAGCACGCCCGGCAAGGTGCGATCGCTGTCGAAGTTGTTGAAGGAAAACCTGCCGATGACGCTGCAGGGGGTGGGAATGGTGGTGCCGATTTTCGCGACGTACGACGACGGCGGGAAGGTGTTTCTCTACGATGCGCTGGGCGCGCAGTTCGAGAGCGCGGACTTCGCCGCCAGCGGGTCCGGGGCGCTGGCGGTGCGCAGCGTGTTGCACTATCTCAACACGTGGGGCGGCAAACCGCTCGGGAAATACTCCGAGGCCGAGACGGTCGTGGTCGCGTTGCGCGCGCTGGACACGGCGGCTGCCAGTGACACCGCCACGGGCAGCTACAACAGCAGGGCCAATGTGTTCCCGAATGTCCGCGCGATCACCGAGGACGGCATTCACGACATCGAAGAGGCCGAGTTGGCGAAGCTTTACAAGAGCGAGATATGACCGAGGAACCCTATCGTTGGGTCGAGGCGATTGCCAACCGGCGCGAGTACATCGAAGACCAGCTCGCCCGCGGCAGTCCGATCGTGCTGCTGAACTATGCGGACGGGTTGCTGCTGTTGACCGTCAGCCGGGAAACGCGGAAGATTTTCGAGGTCTATGACCGGATCGCGTTCGCGGCGCTGGGACATCCGGCGGATATCGAGCGGTTGCGGCTGGCGGCGATTGATCTGGCCCACGTCGAGGGGTTCCACCGGGCCGTGGCCGATGTGTCGCTGCGGCGGCTGGTGAATTTCGGGTTGAGTCCGGCTTTGAAGACCGCGTTCGAGCAGGTGTTCAGCGCGCCGCATATCGTGAAGATGGTGCTCGCCGAACTGGGGGAGACGCCGGATCACGACCTGATCGTGAAACTGGACTACGACGGGTCTTACGGTCGCAGCGAGATTGAGATGCGCGAGCCGTTTGATGTGGTGGCCGGGACGCACCCGGCGGAGAAGTTGATGCTGGAATACCTCGTCGAGCACGACGGGCATGCGAAGCGCGATCTGGCGGATGCGGTCCGGCTGGCGGCGCAAACCTGGGCGGTGGGCATGCAATTGTCCGAACGCGGCCGGCCGGCGGATGAGCGCGAACTGAAACTGCCGCCCGATTTCGATGCGGTGAAAGCCCTGCGCGAGACGTTGAAGACCCGGCATGTCGAGGCGGCGGTGTTGGACCGCACGCGGCGCGGCGCGGCGAAGTTCCGGTTGCTCGACGAGAAGGAAATCCGGACGGCGCTGAAGGATTTATGAACCGCATCGTCGGCCTGGAAACCGAGTACGGTTGTCTGGTGCGCAGCGACGACCGGCCGGGCGGGCCGGATGCGTTTCCGATCCGGGTGAAGAACCATCTGTTCAAGGTCGCCCAAGCCGGGGCGATTGACCTGCACTATCGGGATTACGAGGAGCCGCCGGGCAACGGCGGATTCCTGCTCAACGGCGGCCGGCTCTACCTCGACATGGGGCACATCGAGTTTGCCACGCCGGAATGTCTCACGCTGCGCGACATCGTGGCGTACGATCAGGCGGGAGATTACTTGTTACAGCAGGCGCTGGGGGAGATGGAACTGGCGGAGAAGGTGTCGTTCGTGAAGAACAACATTGACCATCACACCGGCGCCACCTTCGGCTGCCACGAAAACTACCTGATGAAACGCGGCGCGCAGTTCACCCCGCAAGTGCTGGGGGCGTTGTTGTCGTTCCTCGCGACCCGGCAGATCTTCACCGGCGCGGGACGAGTTGGCCAGGCCAATCCGCTGGCGTTCGAGTTCGAGCCGCACCGGCCCGACCAGCGGGTCGTGTTCCAGATCTCCCAGCGCGCCGACCACATCGTCAACGACATCTATCAATGGGTGCAATTCAACCGCGCCATCATCAACGCCCGCGACGAGCCGCTGGCCGATTACCGGAAGTATCGCCGCCTGCACCTGCTCATCGGCGACTCGAACATGAACGAGTTCACCACCGCGTTGAAGATCGGCACGACCGCGATGGTGCTCGACCTCTTGGAGGACGGCATCGTGCCGAAACGGGTCGGGCTGCTCGACCCCGTCCAATCCACCCGCGACATCTCGCGCGACCAAACGTACGGCTGGATCGTCCGCCTCGAAAACGGCCAGACCCGCTCGGCTTTTGAAATCCAGCGTTCCTTCCTCGCCCTCGCGCAAAACTATCTGGCCGGGATGGACGCCGAGTACGATTGGCTGCTGCGCGAATGGGCCGCCGTGCTCGACGGGCTGGAGCGCGACGTGATGTCCCAAGCCCACAAGGTGGATTGGATCGCCAAAAAATGGCTGCTCCAAACGTTTTTGGAGGATCAACAACTCGGCTGGGATGACCCGTGGCTGGCCTCGCTCGACCTCGAATACCACAACCTCAACCCCGCGACCGGCCTCTACCACGCGCTGCGCGACCAGGGCCGGGTCGTGCGGCTGCTCAGCGACGAACGCATTGCGTTCTGCGCCGCCCACCCGCCGGCCAACACCCGCGCCCAAGCCCGCGGCCTGGCCGTTGAATATCTGCGCCACCAACACGGCAATTACGTCATCAATTGGGATTCCATCCGCATCGGCGACCAGGACCCGTTGATCATGGGCAACCCGTTTCACCCATACACCACCGAGATTGCCCAGTTGCTGGCCGGCGCATCGGCCGGTCGCGCGGCGTCGTGATGGAAAATGGCGTTGACGGGGTCGGGTGCCCGTGTTATCACGCCGCCAGCGTTTCAAGGAGGATCGTTTTCGTTATGAAGATTTCTGTTGGGCTTCTCGCACTGGCCGCCGCGCTCATCCTGGGCAACGGCTGCGCCACCACCCGCACCACCTCGTCCAACCCCACCGCCGCGCCAACGGCATCGGGTGATTTCCTCAAGGAGATGGACGTGGTCGAACAGCCGGAGTTGGAGCCGGACTGGGCGGGCTGGGTGAAGCAGTATTACCCCAACTGGCGAAAACATTACTGGGTGGATCGCGGACAATGGGGCAACCGCGGCTACATCGTCGGCAAAGCCCCCAGCGGCGAGCCGGCCCCGGTCGAAACGGCAATCACACCGTTGCCCGCGGCGACCGAACTACCGGCCCCCACCATCGTCGAAACCCCCGCGCCGGTCGTCGAGCAACCCGACCGGCCCGCGACCTACACCGTCAAGAAGGGCGACTCGCTCTGGCGAATTTCGGGCCGGCTCTACAAAAACCCGCTCAAATGGCCGCGGATTTACCGGGCCAATCAGGACAAAATCAAAAACCCCCACCGAATCTACCCGGGTCAGGTGCTGACCATCCCCTGGGATTGAGCCGCGCGCGGTGTTGGGGTAATTTCCAGGGCGACCGCCGCTAACCATGCCCAGCGAAACCCTGCATTTCGACAGTGCCCGCCAAGCCCAAGCGCTCTACGCCAACGAGCCGAAAAACCTCCGGCTTGTGGAAGACCTCCTGACCCTGAAGGTCACCGCCCGCGACGGCTGGATCAGCCTCGAAGGCGACGCCGCCAACATCGCCAAAGCCAAGTCCCTGTTCGAACAACTCCAAATCGCCACCGCCCGCGGCGCCCACATCCGCCGTCAGGAATTCTCCCAGGCGGTCGCGGCGGCGGCCCGCGGCGACCCGTTGCGCTTTCAGGAATTCGCGGAAGAACGCGTGGATGTTTCCGCCCGCAAACGCGCCATCGTTCCCAAAACGATGGGCCAGAAACGCTACCTCGAATCCATCCGCACCCACGACATCGTCATCGGCATCGGCCCGGCGGGCACCGGCAAAACCTACCTCGCCATGGCCACCGCCGTTCACGCCCTGCGCACCGAACGCGTCGCCCGCATCATCCTCTGCCGGCCCGCCGTCGAAGCCGGTGAAGCCCTCGGCTACCTGCCCGGCACGCTCGAAGAGAAAATTTCCCCCTATCTGCGCCCGTTGTACGACGCGCTCTACGACATGATGGAGCCGGACGAAATCCAACGGAACATGGAACGCGGCACCATCGAAATCGCCCCGCTGGCCTACATGCGCGGCCGCACGTTGAACAACGCGTTTGTGATTCTGGACGAAGCGCAGAACGCCACCAGCGAGCAAATGTTGATGTTTCTGACCCGGATGGGCTTCGACTCCAAGGTCGTCATCACCGGCGACATCACGCAAGTGGATTTGCCCAACAACAAAACCTCCGGCCTCATCGAAGTCCAAAACGTCCTCCACGACATTCCCGGCCTCGACATTGTTTACTTCCAGGAAACGGATGTCGTCCGCCACGAACTGGTCCAAAAAATCATCGCCGCCTACGCCCGCTTCAAAGAGGAACGCGACCGACGCCGCCCCGCCGCCAAACCATGACGGTTGTCGTTCTGAACCGGCAACGACGACACCGCGTCGCCCGGCTGCGATTGCGCCGCCTCACCGCCGCCGCCGCCGCCCGCCTCGCCCTCCGCCACGCCACCCTCAACATCGTCGTGCTCAGCGACGCCGCCATCGCCCGCTTCAACCAGCAATTCCATCAAACCCCCGGCCCGACCGACATCCTGACCTTCGATTACGGCGACACCGCCGAATTGCTGATCTCCGCCGACCACGCCGCCGCCAACGCCCGTCACTACCACACCTCCGCCCGACACGAACTGACCCTGTACCTCGTCCACGGCCTCTTGCATCTGGCCGGCTACGACGACCGCACACCGCGTCAACGCCGCCGCATGCGCGCCGCCGAACGCGCCCTGCTCCGCCACCTCCACCGCTCCGCTGCCAAACCCCTGTTCACATCTTTGAGACGATCGTCTCAAAAATCTTAACAGCCATCGTCCCGGTTTCCTGACGGCTTGATCCAGAGTTGCTTTCCACACGTCGTTCGGCTAACAGACCCGTCGTGCGTGAACTTCGACGATGGGGCGCGGTCGCGGTTTGGCTCGGCGTGGTGACGACGGCGGCCGGACAATTTCTCGGGGCCGACAGTTGCAGCACCTCCGGTTGCCACGGCGGCGCGGCCGACCAAAGCCGGCAACGCGCCATCTGGGACAAGTTTGATCCGCACTCCCGCGCCCATGCCACCCTGACGATGGGCCGGTCGGCCCGCATGATGGAGGTGCTCGGCGGCACGGACGCCACGCGCGACCGGCGGTGCACCGATTGTCACGCGCCGCACCCGACGCAACGACTCGAAGGCGTCTCCTGCGAAAACTGTCACGGAGCCGGTGAGTCGTGGTTGCGGTCGCACACGCGGCCGGATTACACCCATGCCGACCGGCTGGCCGCCGGCATGCGCGACTTGCGCGACCCGTATGCCCGCGCCAACGCCTGTGTGGCCTGTCACCAGTACCTGCCGTTGGATTTGTTGCAGGCCGGTCATCCCGAGTTGATCTTCGAGTTGGACGGGCAACTGACCGGCATGAAAAAGCACTGGCGGTCGGACCTCGACCGGCCCGCCGCCCAAACCTGGCTGGTTGGTCAGGCGGTCGCGCTGCGCGAGCTGGCCGGTCAGCCGCATGAGCGCAACCGCGATCAGCGCGACGCGCTGGTGTGGTTGTTGACGCGGGCCGGTGCGGATCCCAGCCAGCCGGATGCGTTGGCGCGGCGGGTGGCGGCGGAAAGTTGGACGGCGGAGCGAACGCGCGAGTTGTTGCAGCGACTGGCCAGCTCGAGCGCGGATTTTGAGCGGGCCGATGTGTCGCGGCTCCAGCACGCCCACCGGGCCGAGCGGTTGGTGCTGGCATTGGATCGGTTGCTGGCCGGCCAGAAGTCAGCGGAGTTGGACACGCTGTTTGCGCTGGCGCAGTCGCGATCGGATTTCGATCCCGGCAAGTTTGCCGGCGCGCTGGCGCAATTTAATACGTCAGTGTCACGCTGAGCAGGCCGCTGTAGTAGGCGGGGTCCACGTCGCCGCCGCCGCCGCCGACACCGGGCACGGGTGTGGGCGCGGTTTTGTAGATGTCGCGGAAACCGCCGCCGGGGACGAGGACGCCGATGCCGGCCAGGATGATGATGTTGTCGGTCAGCAGCGGGCGGTAGATGACGCCGAGGTTGAATTCCCAGCCGATTTCGGGGCGGATGTTTTCGTCGAGCAGCGCGACTTCGATGGCGCTGGTTTCGGCGAGGCGGAGGTAGTTGGCGTTGATCAGGGCGCGGAGTTTGGGGGTTAGTTCCGCTTCGAGACCGGCGCCGGCGATGAGGATGCCGGGGTTGACGAAGTTGGCCTGGCCTTTGGTTTTGCTGGTGCGGAGGTTGGGCACGAGGCTGCCGGGTTGTTTCAAGGCGACGAGCGTGCCGCCGAGGTTGAAGCCCTGCCGGGTCCAGAAGCTGAACGGACCGCCGATAAAGTTGGGGTTGTCGAGGATGGTGTCGAAGCCGGCCGCGGTGTCGTCCTCGGCATCGGGATCACCGGAGGCGTAGAAGAAGGACAGTTTCGGGCGCAGCCAGTCAATGTCCACGGACAGTTCGAGCGCGGCCATTTGGGCGTTGATGTCGGTGCGCTGGCCGGCCAGGCCGTTGAACTCGTCGGCGCCGAAGACCTGATAGAAGGCGTGGGTGATGTTGAGCCGGCCGATGTGGCCGTCGCCCGACCAGCCGAGGTAGTAGGCGTGAACGTCGTGGGGCCGGACATCGCCGAGCGGGGCGGGGCGGACGATGTTGCCGTTGCGGTCGTAGTGGAGGTCGCCGCGGTCGAGGTTGGCGAGGAAGCTGAGTTGGGCGGTGTAGCCTTTGGCGAGGAAATCCTGCCGGTAGAGGTTGGCGACGAAGAGTTGTTGGTCGCGCGACTCGAAGCGGTTGAGGCCGGAGTAGGTGTCTTTTTCGCGTTTGTCGAAGAAGACGAAGTTGTACTGCCAGTGGTTGTTGGCGGCGTTGCCGAAAATCCGCACGCCGAGATCGGTGTCGGCCAGCACGAACCCGCGGAAATCCGCGTTGAACGCCTGCAGCCCGACCTTGCTGGCGAGGAAATCGTAGTTCGGCGAGAGGTCGGCCAGATGCAGTTCGAAGAAGGCTTCCTGCAGCGCGATGTGGGATTTGAACCGGTCGGTGTCGGTCTGCGGATTGGGGTTGAGGATGTTTCGTTCGGCGACCGTCGTGTAGTTGTAGTTCAGCACCGGCTCCAGCCGCAGCAGCCACTCCACCGGCTTGAAGGCTGTCTCGCCGCGAAACAAATCCATCCGAAAACCGAGGTTGTGCGCGACCGAGTATTCCTCGGAGCGACCGTAAAACTCGGTGCTGTTGGGGCGCTCGGTGCTGACGCCGGAAGGTTTCGGCAGGGCGCGCGCCTCGAAATCGCAGATGCTGAACGCGGTCAGGTTCAGAAACACATCCTGACCGTAAATGGGGAAATCGCCCTTGAGCTTGCTTTGCAGGTACGGGTCCCAGAGCCGCGGGGCGTGTTGGTAGGGCGTCTCGGTGCCGCGGCTGGCCAGGTTTTCGTAGCGCTCCCAAATGCCCACGGGAATCCGCCAGCGGTCCGGTACCGCTTCGGTGTGCGCCGGTAATTTCACCGCGCCGGGTTCGCCCCCGGCCGCCAGCGTTGCCCAGACCCACAAGAACGCCAGTCGCCTCACGCGCGGATTGAAAATGTTTCCGGACGCGGATTGCAAGCGTGGAGTTGGTTTGGTAAGCGTGGTGTGTGCGACGTGGCGTGTGGATGGCAGCGGCGTGGTGGTTGACGGCCCTGGCGGCGTGGGCGCAATCGCTGACCACCAACGATCTGCAACAAATCGTCGCCCAAGCCGTCTTCCGCGCCACCAACACCGCCCCGGACGCGGTTGTCGCCATCACCGATCGCGAAGGCTATGTGCTGGTCGTCTGGGACGTCAACGGCGGCGCGCCGCCGAGCGCCGCGGAAATCGGCAATGCCATCGCCAAGGCCGGCACGGCGGCGTTTCTGAGCAGCGGCCAACACAGTTTCAGCACGCGCACGGCCGGCTTCATCATCCTCCAGCACTATCCGCCGTTGTTGCCGCTGCAATCGAACTTCCCGCTGTTCACCCCGGTCTTCACCAACGCGCCTCTCGCGCGATTCCCCATCCCGCGCGGTGTCCGCAACCGGCCGCCCGGCCCGCTGGTTGGCGTCCAGAACTCCAACCTGCCGCACTCCGACATCAATTTTTTCAAACAACTCGTTGGCACCCCGACCGAAGCCGGCACCAACGGCATCCCGATTCTCAACCCCGGCAGCCCGTTCGCCTTCAGCGGCATCCCGGGCGGCCTGCCGCTTTATAAGAATGGCATTCTTGTCGGCGGCGTCGGGGTTGTGACCAGCAACGAGACGTTCAACTTTCTGTCGCGCACGGTGGCCGAGGACATTGCGCTGGCGGCGCAGGCCGGCTACGCGCCGTCTCCGCGGATTTTCGGCTCGCGTGTGTTTGCCGACGGCATACGGCTGCCGTACGTCCGCGGGCGCAATCCGCGGATCAACACGAACGTCGTGTTTTTCAGCGGCGCCACGCCCGGCAACGAAGTCGCGCCGTTCACGTTCACCAACGCCCCGACCACCATCAGTTACCCGATGGCTGTCCTCGGCGGCGTGACCGGCGAAGTCCGCAACGCGATCATTGACGACCCGCTCGGCCAACTCACAGCCGGGCAGGTCTCAAACATTCTCGGCCAGGCCGCCGCGCGCGCGGCGTTCACTCGCGCCCGGATTCGCCTGCCGCGCAACGTACCGGCGCGAGTCTTCATTGCGGTTGTCAACAACCCGGGCACCAATGGCCCCGCGCAAGTGCTCGGCGCCTTCCGCACGCCGGACGCGACGATTTTCAGTTGGGACGTCGCGGTCCAAAAAGCGCGCACGGCGGTTTTCTTTTCCGAGCCGGCCAACATTCCGTATTTCCCCCTGCCAACCAATGTCGCGATGTCGTGCCGCAGCGTCGGATTTCTGGCGCAGGCGTTGTATCCGCCCGGCATAGACGGCACCGCGCCGGGGCCGTTTCACGGTTTTCAGGAAACGCTGAGCAGCACGACCAGCACCATCCCGCCCGAACCGCGTCTGCCCAACGGGATCACGATTTTCCCCGGCGGGTTTCCGTTGTACAACAACTCGGGCGAGCTGATTGGCGCCATCGGCGTCAGCGGCGACGGCGTGGACGAAGACGAAATCATCGGCGCGGCCGGCACGGTGGATTTCCTGCCGCCACCCGGCACCCGCGCGGATTTTTTCACCTACCGGGGCGCCCGCCTGCCCTTCGCCAAATTCCCGCGCAACCCGGATTTACCCCGGTAAGCGGCGGCGCGGCGGTTCAAACGCGGCGGCTCAGACCCACAACTGGCGGTCGAGCGAGCGGTATTGGATGGCTTCGCTGACGTGCTGGGGCTGAATGTCATCACGGGCATCGAGGTCCGCGATGGTGCGGCTGACTTTGAGGATCCGGTCGTAGGCGCGGGCGCTGAGATTCAGCTCCGCCATCGCCAGCTTCAACAGTTCCTGACACTCCTCGCTGAGCCGGCAATGTTCTTTGATTTGTTTCGGCGTCAACCGCGCGTTGGGCTGGCCGGTGCGGCGGCGTTGGATGGCGCGCGCCTGTTGGACGCGGGCACACACGGCGGTGGAGGTCTCGCCAGTGGCGGCGCCGGCCATTTCCTGGTACTTCACGGCGGGGACTTCCACGTGCAGATCAATCCGGTCGAGCAACGGCCCGGAAATCTTGTGGCGGTACTTTGTGATCTGGGACGGCGAACAGCGACACTCCTTTTTCGGGTCGCCGTAAAACCCGCACGGGCACGGATTCATCGCCGCCACGAGCATGAACTGCGCGGGAAACGTCATCGTGCCGGACGCCCGCGAGATGACGACGCGACCTTCTTCGAGCGGCTCGCGCAGCGCTTCCAACACATCGCGATGAAACTCCGGCAGCTCGTCGAGGAACAACACCCCGTGATGCGCGAGGCTGATTTCGCCGGGCGTCAGGTTGCTCGTGCCGCCGAGCAAGCCGGCATGACTGGTGGTGTGATGCGGCGCGCGAAACGGCCGGGTGGCCACCAGCGCCTGGCCGTTGGCCAGCAGACCAACGATGCTGTGGATTTTCGTGGTCTCCAACGCCTCGCTCAGTTCGAGCGGCGGCAGGATGGTCGGCACACGTTTCGCCAGCAAGGTCTTGCCGCTGCCGGGCGGACCGATGAACAGGAGATTGTGATTGCCGGCGGCGGCGACTTCGAGCGCGCGCTTGGCGGTCTCCTGGCCTTTCACGTCGGCCAGATCCACGTCGTACTGCCGGTGACGCTGGAAAATCGCGGCCACGTCCTCGCGGTACGGTTCCAGCCGCCGTTTGCCGGCGAGGAACTCGGCAACCTCCCGGAGATTCTGCGCTGGATAAACATCCATTCCCTCCACTACCGCCGCCTCGGGCGCGTTACCGGCGGGCACAATCAGGCCGCGTTTCTTTTGCGCGCGCGCGCAGAGCGCAATCGGCAGCAGTCCGTTGACGCTGCGCACTTCGCCGCTGAGCGCCAGTTCGCCGACGATGGCAAACTCGCGCAGCGTCGGCGCGGCGATTTGTTCGCTGACGGCGAGGATGCCAATGGCGATGGGCAGATCAAAGCTCGGTCCCTCCTTTTTCACGTCGGCCGGGGCGAGGTTGATGGTGGTGCGCCCCATGACGTACTTGAACCCGGAGTTTTCGATGGCCGTCTTGACGCGGTCGCGGGATTCTTTGACGGCGGTGTCCGGCAGGCCGACGATGATGACTGCCGGCTGGCCCCAGCCCGAGTTGACCTCGATTTCAATCGGATAGGCGTCAATGCCCAGGACAGCGGCCGAGTCCACCTGCGCGAGCATGACGCGCATTGTAAGCGAGCCGCCCGGCCTGTCGAGTCTTTCCCTCGCGCGGTGTAGCCGGGCCGGCAGGAACGGCTTTGTGTGGCGCGGGGTTGGTGCTATATCTGGCGGCATGGCTTACGAATCGTTGCGGCATTTCGTCCAGCAGTTGGAAGCGGCGGGAGAATTGAAGCGCATCCCGGTCGAGGTGGATCCGATTCTGGAAATCACCGAGATCGCCGACCGCGAGATGAAGTCACCGGGCGGCGGCAAGGCGTTGCTGTTCGAGAAGTGCCGGGATGCGGGCTTCCCGCTGCTGATCAACGCCTACGGCTCGACGAAACGGATGGCGCTGGCGCTGGGCGTGGCGGACATCGAGGAAATCGCGCGCGAACTGGAGACGTTGCTGAAGGCAAAACCGCCGACGTCGTTTCGCGAGGCGATCGGGTTGCTCGGCGCGGCGCTGGAGTTGCGGCACGCGCGACCGAAACTCGTTGGCAGCGGCGTTTGTCAGCAGATGGTGATGAAAGCGCCCGACCTGCGGGTGTTGCCGGTGCAGAAATGCTGGCCGCTCGATGCCGGCCGATTCCTGACGTTGCCGCTGGTCATCACGCGCGATCCCGACACCGGCGCGCGCAATGTGGGTACCTACCGGATGCAGGTCGTTGACGAGCGCACGACGTTTATGCACTGGCAACTGCACAAGACCGGCGCCCGACACTGGCGGCGGTACGTGGAGTTGAAACGGCGGATGCCGGTGGCGGTCGCGCTCGGCGGCGATCCCGTCTATGCGTTTGCGGGGACGGCGCCGATGCCGGACGGGCTGGACGAGTTTTTGCTCGCGGGATTTTTGCGGAAGAAGAGCGTCGAGTTGGTCAAATGCCAGACCAACGACCTGGAGGTGCCCGCGAATTGCGATTTCGTCCTCGAAGGCTACGTCGAGCCCGAGGACAAGCTGGATTTGGAAGGACCGTTTGGCGATCATACCGGCTACTACACCCTGCCGGAGCCGTATCCGAAATTTCACATCGAGCGGATCACCCACCGCGCCGACGCCATTTACCCCAGCACCATCGTCGGCCCGCCGCCGATGGAAGATTTTTACATGGGCACAGCCAGCGTGCGGATTTTCCTGCCGGTCTTCAAACTGAACTTCAACGAGATCGTGGATATGGCCCTGCCCGCCGAGGGCGCGTTCCACAACCTCGTCGTCGTCTCGATCAAGAAAGCCTTCCCCTACCAAGCGATGAAAGTCATGCACGGCTTGTGGGGCATGGGCCAGATGATGTTCACCAAAATGATCGTCGTGGTGGACGAGGATGTGAATGTCCACAACCTCAGCGAGGTCGTCTTTCGGCTGACGGCCAACGTGGATCCCGAGCGTGACATGATCTTCACGAAAGGTCCCGCCGACGTGCTCGACCACGCCACGCCGGTGATCGGTTTCGGCACGAAAGTCGGCCTTGACGCCACGCACAAGATCAAAGGCGAGGCGAATTGCCGCGAGTGGCCGCCACTGATTCGCATGGACCCGACCGTGAAGAAACGCGCGGACGACATCCTCCGCGCCCTGCGATGACCGCCCGCGCCGCTTGGAAAATCAAGGCGGCTGTGGTATAAACAGGCGGAGAGTATGCCGAAACTGACCGTCATCGCCGGCCCGCACCAGGGCGAGGAATTCCCGCTGAACGGCACGCGCGTGCTGGCCGGCCGCGACCTCAACAACGGCATCTGTCTCCCAGACGGTCTGGTCTCGCGGCACCATGCCGAAATCGTGCGCGAAGGCGACGACTATTTTCTTCGCGACCTGCAATCCACCAACGGCAGTTTCGTCAATGACCAGCCCGTGACCGAAACCATCCTGCACCACGGCGACACGGTGCGCCTCGCGGATGTCGTACTGCGGTTCGAAGCCGAGCCGGTTCCCGTCAAAGCGACCCCGCCCGTTGGATTGAAGACCCGCGTCTTTGCCTCCCCCGCGCCGGCCGCCGAGCCAGCGGCCGCCCCACCCAAGCCGCTGCTGAAAATCGAACCGGCTCCCGTGGCGAACAAGCCAATCCGACTGAAACCAGAACCGGTCGCCGCGCCGGTCGCCGAGACCAAAGCCCCGCCGCTCCCTTCGGCTCCCGTCGCCGAACCACACCGCGCCCCCACGCCGGTCAGTCCCCCGCCCCGCCCCGCTCCCGTGGAAGAAGAGGTTGTCTTTCTGGAAGCGCCCAAGCGAAAACTCGCGCCGTTCGTCATCCTGCTGGCGGTTGGCGTGCTCGCGTTGATTGCCGGGTACACGCTGGACGCGAATGCGCTGCGGTTTTTCGGCTTGCTCTTCCTGGCGGTCGGCCTGCTGGGACTGTTTCACGACTGGTCGCCGTTGCCGCCCAAACCCAAGGCGCCGTAATCGGCTTTTTCCTTCCCCTGTCCCGGCCGGCTCGGTATAAGAACCGCGCCATGAGCCAACGCGTCATCTCCTTTCACTACACCCTCACCAACACCCGCGGCGAAACACTCGATTCGTCGCGCGGCGACCACCCGCTCAGTTTCCTTGAAGGCGCCGGCCAGATCATCCCCGGCCTCGAAACCCATCTGCGCACGATGCAGTCCGGCGACAAACGCAAAGTCCACGTCAAAGCCGCCGACGCCTACGGCCCGCGCGACGACTCGCTCGTGCTCGAAGTCGAACGCCAGAAACTGCCCAACAAGGCCGTCAAAGTCGGCGACCAGTTCCGCACCAACCAATACCCCACCCCGCTCACCGTCACGAGACTCACCGACACCCACGCCACGCTCGACGCCAACCACCCGCTTGCCGGCCAAGACCTGCTGTTCGAGGTCGAAATCACCGAGGTGCGCGCCGCCACCGCGGAAGAACTCGCTCACGGCCACGTCCACGGCCCGGGCGGCCATCATCACTGACCGCGGCCCGTCGTGAAACGTCCGGCGATATCGGCCCCCGACGCCTACCGGCGCGCGCACCGCGCGCGGTTTGTCGCAGAGCTGCGGCAGCTCGTCCGCTTCCCCAGCGTCTCGGCCCAGCCGCAACACCGAGCCGATGTGCGAGCCTGCGCGGACTGGGTGGCGCGGCATTTCCGCCAACTCGGTCTGCGCGTCACCGTCCACACGACCACCGGCCATCCGATCATCGAAGCGCGCGCCGCGGCCGCCGAACCGGCCCGCGCTCCGACCGTCCTGATCTACGGTCACTACGACGTCCAACCACCGGAACCGCTCGAGCTGTGGCGCACCCCGCCGTTCGAGCCGGTCATCCGCCGCGGCCAACTCTTCGGTCGGGGCGCCTCCGACAACAAGGGCCAATTCTTCGCCCACGTCAAAGCCGTCGAGTGCTATCTCCGCTCCGGTACGCCGTTGCCGGTCAATGTGACTTTCCTCATCGAAGGCGAAGAAGAAACCGGCAGCCGCAGCCTGTTCGCGTTCGTCAAACAGCACGCCCGCCGCTTGCAAGCCGACTACCTCATCATCTCCGATACCGGCATGTACTCGAAACGTCATCCCACGCTGACCTACGCCACGCGCGGCATCGTCGGCCTGGAAGTGCGCGTGGACGGCCCGGCCCGCGACCTGCACTCCGGCGTCTTCGGCGGCAGCGTGGCCAACCCGGCGATGGTGCTGGCCCGGTTGCTGAGCGGCTGCGTGGATGAAGCCGGCCACATCCGCATCCGCGGCTTCTACGACGGCGTGCGCCCGATCGCCCCGTGGGAACGGCGCGCGTGGCGGCAGATCGGCTTCAACGAGGCGCGCTTCCGCCGCGCCCTCGGTGCGCCCCAGCTCAGCGGCGAACGCGGCTACTCCACTCTCGAACGACTCTGGGCGCGGCCGACCTTTGAAATCAACGGACTGACCAGCGGGTATCAAGGGCCGGGCGGCAAAACCATCATTCCCGCGTGGGCCAGCGCCAAAATCACCTGTCGCATCGTCCCCGACCAAGACCCGCCGCAGGTCCTGCGCGCCGTGATGCAACACCTGCGCGCCCTCTGCCCGAACTCCGTGCGACTGACGTTGCGCGGCGATGCCTGCGCGCCGTTTTTCACCGCGCCCAACGGCCCGGGCGCGCGCGCGGCGCGGGCGGCGCTGGAGACCGCGTTCGGCCACCCGGCCGTCTGCACGCGCGAAGGCGGCACGCTGCCGATCCTGTCCGTCTTCCAACGCCATCTGGGAGCCGAGATTCTGTTGGTCGGGCTGGGACTACCGGACGACAACTGGCATTCACCGAACGAGAAATTCGATTTGGAAAATTTTTACAACGGCACCGCCCTGAGCGTGGATCTGCTGCGCCGGTTGGGCCAAATTTCGTAGCCGCAGACTTTACGCCCGCGGGAAATTTCGATACGGTGCCCCGCAACATGAGCCAGATTCAGCGCGCCCTCGTCAGCGTCTCCGACAAGACCGGGCTGGTCGAGTTTGTGCGCGAGTTGCGGGCGATGGGCGTGGAGATCATCTCCACCGGCGGCACCGCGCGCGCGCTGCGCGAGGCCGGCCTGCCGGTCATCGAAATCAGCGAGTACACCGGCTTTCCCGAAATGATGGATGGCCGGGTCAAAACTCTCCACCCCAAAGTCCACGGCGGCCTGCTGTATCTGCGCGGAAACCCCGACCACGAAGCCGCCGCCGCTCAACACGGCATCCGCCCGATTGATCTGGTCGTCGTCAATCTCTACCCGTTTGAAAAAACCGTCGCCCGCCCCGGCGTCTCCCTGGCCGAAGCGATCGAGAACATTGATATCGGCGGACCGAGCATGTTGCGCAGCGCGGCCAAAAATCACGCCCACGTCACCGTCGTGGTGGATCCGGCCGACTACCCGGCCGTGTTGAACGACCTGCGCGAACACGGCGGCAACACCTGCGAAATGTTCCGCTGGAAACTCGCCGTCAAAGTCTTCGAAACCACCAGCCGCTACGACGCCGCCATCGCCGCCCATCTGCACGCCGAACGTGCGAAGGCCAAAGCCGAGCCGGCCGGCTTCCCGGCCCTGTTCCACCTCGCCCTGCCGAAAGCCCAAGACCTCCGCTACGGCGAAAACCCGCATCAACGCGCCGCGCTGTACGGCGAGTTCTCCCAACATTTCCGGCAACTCCACGGCAAGGAGCTTTCCTACAACAACATCCTCGACCTGACCGCCGCCGCCGACCTGATCGCCGAGTTTGACGACCCGACCGTCGCCATCCTCAAACACACCAACCCCTGCGGCGTCGCCAGCGCCCCCACCCTGACCGAGGCGTGGACCCTCGCCTACGCCACGGACCGCCAAGCGCCGTTCGGCGGCATCATCGCCGTCAACCGTCCCCTGGATGCCGGTCTCGCCCGGGCCATCGCGGAAATCTTCAGCGAGGTCATCGTCGCCCCCGATTTCGAGCCGGCCGCCCGCGACATCCTCCAACAGAAAAAAAATCTCCGCCTGATCCAGCGCCTGCCGACCGCGCCCGCGCCCCTGTCCGTCCGCAGCGTCACCGGTGGCTTACTCGTCCAAGACCGCGATGCCCGGCTGGTCTCGGCGACGGATTTGAAAACCGTCACCCAGCGCCATCCCACCCAGGCCGAACGGCACGCCCTGCTGTTTGCCTGGCGCATCGTCAAACACGTCAAATCTAACGCCATCGTTTACGCCACCGCCGCCGAGACGACCGCTCGCACCCTCGGCATCGGCGCTGGCCAGATGAGCCGGGTGGACGCTTCGAAAATCGCCGTCTGGAAAGCCGGTGAGGCCGGCCTGAACCTGCGCGGCAGCGTCGTGGCCAGCGACGCCTTCTTCCCTTTCGCGGACGGCATTCTGGCCGCCGCCGACGCCGGCGCGACGGCCGCCATCCAGCCCGGCGGCAGCGTCCGCGACCCCGAGGTCATCGCCGCCGCCGATCAACGCGGCATGGCGATGGTCTTCACCGGCATCCGCCACTTCCGCCACTGAGAGGAATCCTTCATGGACGAGACCCCCAAAAAGACCAGCGCGAAACGCAAAGCCAAAATCCTCGTCGTGGACGACGAAGCCGTCATCCGCTCGCTGGAACGGCACGTTCTGGAAGAACTCGGCCATGACGTGTTCGAAGCCGAGAACGCCGAGCGGGCCATTCAACTGGCTCGCGAACACCATCCCGATCTGATCCTGCTCGATATCATGATGCCCGGCCTGACTGGCATCCAAGCGTGCGAACTGCTGCGCAAAGAACGCGCCACCGCCGACACCCGCATCCTCGTCGTCTCGGGCCTCGAACCAACCCGCGCCCTCGAAGAAAGCATCATTGCCGGCGCCGACGACTTCCTGACCAAGCCCATTGACACCACCGAACTGGTCGTCCGCGTCCGCTCCATGCTCCGCGTCCGCAACATCCACGACGACGACCGCCGCACCGAGGAATACATCAAGAGCCTCCAGTCCCTCCGCGCCACCTAGCGCGCATGATTCATCAACCGACCAAACGGCAGCCGCAGTTAGTGACCGCCGCCGCTCCCGGTTGTCACGCTCCGCATCCGCCACCAATATGGTTTGCACCGCCCGCCAACCGCCACGGAAGCCAAATATCGAATAACCAGATCTGACCCCTACGCACTACTACGCACTACCTACGCCCCTACGCACTACTACGCACTACCTACGCACCCTACGCATACCGACAGCGCATTAATATCGAATGATCAGATGTGACCCCACCCCCCTCCCATCTCAATAATGGTTTGGCGAAGGCGTGCGGTTCGAGTAGCTTCCAGCTCAATGATTCTCTGGCAACGATTGAGTGCCGGCTTGCGCTCGCATCACGTGACACGCTTGGTGGTGCTCAGTGTCTTGGTCGGGGTCGTGGCGGGAGTCGGCGCGCTGGCGTTCAATCTTGTTCTCGACACCAGCAACGAAGTGTTCCTGCACCGGATCGTCGGCTACGAATTGCCCAAACCCGGCGGCGAAGGCGCGACCGTCATGCCGGAGCCACCGCAACGACGGTGGTTGTTGCTGATTGTGCCGGCCCTGGGTGGGCTGCTCTCGGGTCTGCTCGTGTTCACGTTCGCCCCGGAGGCGGAGGGGCACGGAACGGATGCGATGATTGATTCCTATCATCGGAAAGGCGGCGTGATCCGCAAACGCATTCCCTTCCTCAAAACGCTGGCGTCGGCGTTGACGATCGGTACCGGCGGCTCGGCCGGACGGGAAGGTCCGATCGCACAAGTCGGCGCCGGGTTCGGCTCGGCGCTTGGCGGCTGGCTCAAGGCCAGCGACCGGGAACGGCGGATTTTGCTGCTGGCGGGTGCGGGTGCCGGGATTGGCGCGGTGTTTCGCGCCCCGTTGGGGGGAGCGATCTTTGCCAGTGAGGTGCTTTATCGCGAGATGGAGTTCGAATCGGCGGCGCTTGTGCCCACGTTTATCGCTTCCATCATCTCGTACTCGATCTATTCCGGGGTGACCGGCAAGTGGGGCGCCATCTTTGCCGTACCGCCGTTGCAGTTCAACCATCCGTTGGAATTGCCGTTATACGTCCTGCTCGGCGTGGCTTGTGCCGGGATGGGGATCTTGTATGTGAAATCCTTTTACGGCACACGCGACTGGGTTTTCCGGCGCCTGCCGGTCCCGCGCCACATCAAGCCGATGTTGGGCGGACTCGCGGTCGGCGGGCTGGGGTATTTTCTACCGCAAGTTCTGAGCATGGGATACGGCTGGGTGCAACTGGCGATGGACGGTCAACTGCCGCTGACCCTGATTCTCATCGTGGCCTTCGCGAAAATCGCGGCGACGAGTCTGACGATTAGCTCGGGTGGCAGTGGCGGCGTCTTCGCCCCTTCGATGGTCATCGGTGGACTGCTGGGCGCGGCGTTTGGCATCGTCGGGCAGCGGTTATTGCCGGGCATCGTGATGCAGCCGGCGGCGTTTGCGCTGGTCGGCATGGCCGGCTTCTTCGCGGGCGCGGCGAAAACGCCGGTCTCGTCATTGATCATGGTCTCCGAAATGACCAAGGGCTACGGGCTGCTCGCGCCATTGATGTTGACCACCACTGTCTCGTATTTGCTAACTCCGCGCCGCATCTCGCTGTACGAACATCAAGTCAACCGGCGCGCGGATTCACCGGCACACGAGGGCGAATTCGTCACCGACATTCTCGAGCGCATCCAAGTGGCCGACGCGATGCCGCGCGCCGCCACGCCGACGGTCCTGCGACGGGACGCTCCGTTGCCGGAGATTCTGGAGATGGTGGCCGGCAGCCAGCAGCATGTCTTCCCGGTGGTCAATCCCGACGGCACTTTGGCCGGGGTGATTTATTTCGACGACATTCGCATTTTCTTCACCGAACGCGGACTGCCCGCCCGTGCCGTCGTGGCACAAGACCTGTTGGCGAACGAGATCACAACCATCGCGCGCGAGGAGGATTTGTCGGCGGCGTTGCGTAAATTCCGCATTGCAGGCCGCGAGGAACTCCCGGTGGTTTCCATCACTGACCCGCAGCGCATTGTCGGCGTACTCAGTCGGCATCACATACTCGCGGCTTACCACGACCGGGTCCCATCGTCCCGCCCGCCCTCGACTCCAACGTCCACCGGTTCGTGAAATCAGCCGGCGGGAGAGAAACAGCGTCAACCAAGATCGCCCCACCGTGAACCTGGCTGTCTCACTTGCTCGTTGTTTTGGACAGACCGTCCATCCACGCGGTTTGGACGCGGTCCACAGCGGCGCGGAGACGAGCATTGACGGCGCGGGCGGCCTGCGCCAGCGGCGGGTTGTCTTCGACGTGGCAGAGGTGTTTGAGGTCGGCGGTCGCCAGCGTGCAAGTGCCGTCGCCGTTGTCCCACAGGCAGACGTGACTCGGCATGAGCAAGCCGATGTCCGGTTCCTTGCGCAACGCTTCAAACTCCCACGCCGGCACCCAGACGCCGAGGATGATGTACGGCTTGATTTGTTGTTTGAGCTTCTTGGCCAGTTGGGCTTGGAGGTCAATCTCCGTGATAACGACGAACTCCTCTTCTTCGAGAGCTTTCCGTGTTTCGACCAGTGCCTGGTCGAAGGGCAGCTTGATCAACGTTGAGATGCTGTATTCGCTCATGATTCACTTCCTTTTTGGGTGGTGCAATTCTTACCAGTGCCGTCGCGTGTGCGACAAGCGGCAGCCGTGTCTTCCATCTCAGATATGCTTTTCATGGCCGTCACCTCATTGCGCTCGCAATGTCCGCACTAAGCGCTCCCGCGCGGCGGGCGACAATCCGACGTCGGGAGGAGTGAAGGTTTCGGGATGCCGGTGGAGGATGGCGTGCAGGCTGTGCAGTTGTTTGTCGTACCGGCGACAGAGATGACACAACAGCAAATGGGTGTTAGGGTCACATCTGATGGGCGTGTTGCTCAAATGGTAGGTTTTCGCGGGGAGTA
>CAZHLM010000028.1:30327-36789 GCA_964533295.1 uncultured Verrucomicrobiota bacterium | reverse complement strand
GGCAGGGCCGGAAGAAAAATCTTCACAAAAATATCGTTTTGGGCAACACGCCCTCTGGATTCTGGATTTGAATGAAGCCAGCAATTGAGAAGATGGTGGCTGACTCGGGCGACGGTGGCGCGGGGGTGACACAGCGTCAACACGTGCCCGAGTGTGTTGGGAAGGTCTCTGGGTGATGGAATTGTTGGCCGCGACTGCTCGCGGCACGGCGACGAGAGGTGAGTTCGACCACGACCGCGAGCAGGCTCGCGGCTACAAATGGACATTCCAAACACGTTCGATGGCCCTGGCATTGACGAAGCAGTCCGAATGTGCAGCCCCCAACCTCTCGCTCCCCTCCGGCATTTTTTGCGGCTGTGACGGCCACGGGATTGTGGTACGGTGCGCGCGCGTTGAAACTGGACCTGCCAGAGGGCGATTTCGCCGCGTATCTGTTCGACTGCGACGGCACGTTGGCCGACACGATGCCGTTGCATTATCAGGCGTGGTGCGCGGCGTTGCGGGAGTATCAGGCGGAATTTCCGGAGGCGCTTTTCTATGAGTTGGGCGGGGTGCCGACGGAGCGGATCATCGAGATTCTGAATGAACGCCACGGGCACAACCTGCCGGTGCGCGAGGCGTACGAGCGGAAGGAAGCGTTGTTCCGCGCGCTGATTCCACAGGTCCGGCCCATTGAGCCGGTGGTGGAATTGGTTCATCAATTCCACGGCCGCTACCCGCTGGCCGTCGTTTCGGGTGGCACGCGGGATATTGTGACGCGAACGCTGGCGGGGCTGGGGTTGCGGGAGAAGTTTCAGGCGATTGTCACCGCCGAGGATTACCGGCAGGGCAAACCGGCGGCGGATCCGTTTTTGGAAGCCGCCCGGCAACTGGGCGTGGCACCGGCCCGGTGTCTGGTGTTCGAGGATACCTCGACCGGCATCGCCGCCGCGCAGGCGGCGGGGATGAAATACGTCTTGGTGCCGCCGCCCGCGCGGAGCTAGAGTGCGCGCGTGAATCTGTGGTTGGGCATTGTCGTCGGGCTGAAAGAAATCGCGGCGCACAAGTTTCGTTCGGCGCTGACGATGTTGGGGATCATTCTCGGCGTGTGCTCGTTGGTGGGGATGTTTGCGCTGGTGGCCGGGATGACGAGCGGGATGAAATCGGCGCTGAATGAGATGGGCGGGTTGGAGAGGGTGAATGTGATTGATCAGGATCCGCCGCCCGCCCAGTCGCATCTGGCGGACTTGTCGCCGGGCCGGACGATGACGGACGTGGCGGCGATCCGCGCGAATTGCCCGTTGATTGAGACGATCTCGCCGGAAGTGGATTTGCGCGGCGCGACGGCGGTGCGCGGCAACAAGTCCACCCGGCCCCGGCAGGTGGTGGGCGCGACGCCGGCGTTCATGCGGGTGAACAAGTTCGACGTGGAGTTTGGGCGGTTCATCGCGGACGTGGACGTGGCGACCGCAGCGCGGGTGTGTGTGATCGGTTCGCAGGTGCGCGATGAGTTGTTCCCCGGCACGCCGGCTCCGCTGGGCGAGCGGGTGGAGGTCAACGGCGAGATTTTTACCGTCGTGGGCGTGGCGCGGTTGTTCGAGACCGAGCGGGCGCGCAAGATGCGGCTGGCGGGGCGAACCGAGTCGCGCCCGAGCGGCCCGCGGCGGACGGGGCCGCCGGGGCGGCGTTGGAACTGGTTTGCGGCGAAGAACGAGGTGATCGTCATGCCGCTAACCACGATGCAACTGGTGTTCAAGTCCGGCTCGATCAACAGCAACGATGCCGACCCGAAGCTGACGTACCTGAATCTGCGGGTGGCGGACGCGGAGCGGCTGAACGAGGCGTTGCAGCAGGTGAAGAATGTGTTGCTGTTTACGCATCGGGGCGTGGAGGATTTCGGGTTCGACACGCGGGAGAACTGGGCCGACAGCATCCGCGAGCAAAATCAAAATGCGGTGCGGACCGGGGGATTGATCGCGAGCATCTCGCTGATCGTCGGCGGCATCGGGATCATGAACATCATGCTGGCCTCGATCAGCGAGCGGATTCATGAAATCGGCATTCGCAAAGCCGTCGGCGCGCGCAACCGCGACATCTTCGCGCAGATTTTGGTGGAGAGCACGACGCTGGCGTGGTTGGGCGGGCTGGTGGGCCTGGCGTGCGCGTTCGGTTTGGTGGAACTGCTGGGGCGGTTGGCGCCGTTTGATTTCACGCCGGTGGTGACGGGCCGGTCGTTGCTGGTCAGTCTGTGTTTCAGCGTGGGCGTGGGCGTGCTGGCGGGATTGTATCCGGCGTTCAAAGCGTCGCGGTTTCATCCGATTGAAGCGTTGCGGTACGAATGATTGCCGCGCGGGGCGGTTTTTGGCAGGCTGGCGCGCGCCATGAATGATTTGCACGATCCGTATCCGATCACCCCCGCCCAGCAGGCGGCGTTTCGGGAACAGGGATTCATCAAACTCAAGAACGTGCTCACCCCGGCCACCCTCGCGCGCTACGGTCAGGCGATTTCCGACGAGGTCGCGCGCCGCAACACGATGACCAAACCGATGGCGCAGCGGACGACGTATGAGAAGGCGTTTTTGCAGATCATGAACATCTGGGAGGAAAGCCCGGTCGTCCGCGAGTTTGTCTTCAGCCGTCGGCTGGCGCGGTTGGCGGCGGAACTGATGGGCGTGGCCGGCGTGCGGTTGTACCACGATCAGGCGTTGTACAAAGAACCGGGCGGCGGTCTGACGCCGTGGCACGCCGATCAGTATTATTGGCCGGTCAGCACCGACAACACCTGCACCGCCTGGGTGCCGCTCCAGCCGACCCCGTTGGAAATGGGGCCGCTCGCGTTCAGCGCCGGTAGTCACCGGTACAACGTCGGCCGCGAACTCGAAATCAGCGATGAAAGCGAAACCCGCATCAGCAAAGAACTGCTCGAACGCGGTCTGCCGCAAAACGAAACAGCGTTTGACCTCGGCGAAGTCAGTTTTCATTATGGCTGGACGTTTCACCGCGCGGGGGCGAACCGCACCGCCGCGCCGCGCCGCGTGATGACCATTATTTACATGGAAGACGGCTGCCGGGTCATTCCGCCCAGGCACAAGAATCACGCGGCCGATCTGGAGCGCTGGCTGCCGGGGTTGAAACCGGGTGATGTGGCGGCCTCGCGCCTCAATCCGGTCCTCTTCCCGGGGTGAGTTTAATATCTTGACCGGCCTCTGCGCGTCCCTAATATGCGGCGCAAGGAGGATGTTACATTCCGTGACGAAAATTACTCGAATTCACGCCCGCGAAATCCTCGATTCCCGCGGGAATCCAACGGTGGAAGTGGAAGTCGAACTCGCGGGCGGCGCCCGCGGCCGGGCGGCGGTGCCCAGCGGCGCCAGCACCGGCGAACATGAAGCGTGGGAGTTGCGCGACGGCGACAAGCGCCGGTATCTCGGCAAGGGCGTTCAGAAAGCTGTCGCCAACGTGAACACGAAAATCGCCAGGGCGCTCCTCGGCCACGACGCGCTTGACCAGGTCGGCCTCGACCACACGATGATCGTGCTCGACGGCACGCCGACGAAAGGGAAACTCGGCGCGAACGCCATCCTCGGCGTCTCGCTGGCCAACGCGCGCGCCGCGGCCGACGCGGTGGGGCAACCGCTGTTCCGCTATCTCGGCGGGCCGAACGCGAAGGTGTTGCCGGTGCCGATGATGAACATCATGAATGGCGGAGCGCACTCCGACGCGCCGATTGATCTGCAGGAGTACATGATCATGCCGAAAGGCGCGACCAGCTTTCGCGAGGCGTTGCGGATGGGCGCGGAAGTGTTTCATGCGCTCAAGAGCGTGCTGAAGTCCGGCAAGTACAGCACGGCGGTGGGCGACGAGGGCGGATTCGCGCCGGCGTTGAAGAACAACGAGCATCCGTTTGAAGTTATTCTCGCGGCGATCAAACAGGCCGGGTACCAGGCCGGTAAAGACATCTTCATCGCGCTCGATCCGGCCTCCAGCGAGTTCTACGACGCGGCGGCGAAGCGGTACGTGTTCAAGAAGTCCGACGGCTCGAAACGCACCGCCGCCCAGATGGTGGAGTACTGGAGCGAGTTGGCCAAAAAATACCCGATCATCTCCATCGAGGACGGCCTGGCCGAAAGTGATTGGGACGGCTGGAAATTGCTCACCGACAAGCTCGGCGACAAACTGCAACTCGTCGGCGATGATCTCTTCGTGACCAACACGAAATTCCTCCAGCGCGGGATTGAGACGGGCACGGCCAATTCGATTCTGGTGAAAGTGAACCAAATCGGCTCGCTGACCGAGACGCTGGATGCGATTGAGATGGCGAAGGAGGCCGGCTACACCGCCGTCATCAGTCACCGATCCGGCGAAACGGAGGACACGACCATCGCCGACATCGCGGTGGCGACCAACGCGGGCCAGATCAAGACCGGCTCGCTCTGCCGCACCGACCGGGTTTGCAAGTACAACCAACTGCTGCGCATCGAGGAACAACTCGGCCGGCACGCCGTGTACGGAGGCAAGCTCTAGCCGATGACGTGGTCCGACACCATCTGGCAACGCCTCCAGCCGGCCGGCTTTGCGGTGTTTGCCGGCGTGGTGGCGCTCGGCGTCGGCTTGCTGTTCCTGCCGCTCCTGCGTCAACGCCATCAGATGCAGGTGGAACAGGACCGGCTCGACCGCGAAATTGCCCGGCAAGAAGCCATCGAATTGCGGCAGAAAACCGAGATCGAAGCGCTGCGCACCGACCCGGCCTTTGTCGAACGCACCGCCCGCGACAAACTCAATCTTGCCCGCCCCAACGAAACCATCTTCCGCTTCGAGACGCCGCCCGCGCCGGTCGCGCGGTGATCCCGGCGGAGTTGCATTCGGCCGCGACTTGGGAAAGGGTGCCGCCATGAACCGCGTTCTCGTTCACGCAGCGGCCGTCGCGCTGCTGTGGGTGCTGGCTTGTTCCCCGGCGGGCGGCGCGGCGGAACTTGTGCCGGCGCCACAGCGCGATCTCTTGCCGACGGGGTCGGTGGCCACCGTGGTCTTGGCGGGCGGCTGTTTCTGGTGTGTCGAGGCGGTGTTTGAGCCGGTGCGCGGCGTGACGAAGGTGGTCAGCGGTTATGCGGGGGGCGATGCGGCATCGGCCCGGTACGACCGGGTGTCGGCGGGCCAGACCGACCACGCGGAAGCGGTGCAGATCACGTATGATCCCCGGCAGGTCAGCTACGGGAAACTGTTGCAGATATTTTTGACGACGCACGACCCCACGCAGAAAGACCGCCAGGGAGCGGATCGCGGACGGCAGTATCGGTCGGCGATTTTTTACGCGACCGAAGCGGAGCGGGACATCGCGGCGGCGTATCTGCGGCAACTGACCGAGGCCGGTACGTTTGCGCAGCCGATTGTGACCACGCTGGAACCGTTGACCCGGTTTTATCCCGCCGAGGAGTATCATCAGGATTACGTGGCGCGGCATCCGCAGGACCCGTACGTGCGCGCGTGGGTGCCGGCCAAGCTGGCGAAACTGCGGAGGCATTTTCCCGACCAGTTGGCCGACGGCCGGTAGCGCTGGCGGGACGCTTGACCGCCGGGCGGGGTGTCTCTATGCTGCGCCGCGTTTATGGCGGGGGCAAAACCATCTCTCCTGGCGCGGGCGAAATCGCTGGGCTTTTCGGACCGGCAGATTGCGGCGTTGGTCGGCGCGACCGAGGCGGACGTCCGGGCGTTGCGGAAGCGGATCGGGTTGGTGCCGGCCTACCGGCTGGTGGACACGTGCGCGGCGGAGTTCGAGGCGTACACGCCGTATTATTATTCGACGTACGATACCGGCGACGATGAGGTGCGCCAGACGGACACGCGCAAGGTGATGATTCTCGGCGGCGGTCCCAACCGAATCGGGCAGGGGATCGAGTTCGATTACTGCTGCGTCCACGCGGCGTTTGCGCTGAAGGAACTCGGCTTCGAGACGATCATGGTCAACTCCAATCCCGAGACGGTCTCCACCGACTACGACACGTCGGACAAACTGTATTTCGAGCCGCTGACGCTGGAGGACGTGCTGCACATTTACGAGCGGGAGGGTTGCTGGGGCGCGATCGCGCAGTTCGGCGGACAGACGCCGTTGAATCTCGCGCTCGGCCTGCAACAGAACGGCGTGAACATCATCGGCACGTCGCCGCAAAGCATCGAGATCGCGGAGGACCGCAAGCTGTTCGCCGCGATGCTCGACAAATTGAACATCCCGCAACCGCCGAACGGCCTGGCGACCAATGAGGAAGAGGCGCTCGCGGCGGCCGCCCGGATCGGGTACCCGGTGCTGGTGCGCCCGTCGTTCGTGCTCGGCGGGCGGGCGATGCAGATTGTGTATGCGGACGATGAACTGCGGCAGTACATGCGGTTCGCGGTTGAAGCGTCGCCCGAGCGGCCGGTGCTGGTGGACAAGTTTCTCGAAGAAGCCACCGAGGTGGATGTGGATTGCATCGCCGACATCGGCGTGGG
>CAZHLM010000028.1:22588-30227 GCA_964533295.1 uncultured Verrucomicrobiota bacterium | reverse complement strand
GCGGCGAAAGTCATGACGGGCGTGACGCTGCCGGAGTTGGGATTTACGAAGGAAATCTGGCCAAAGTTTTTTTCCGTGAAGGAATCGGTGTTCCCGTTCAGCAAGTTCCCCGGTCAGGACATCCTGCTCGGCCCCGAGATGCGCAGCACGGGCGAGGTGATGGGTATCGGCGCGGAATGGGGTGTCGCCTACGCCAAAGCGCAGATGGCTGCGTCACCGGCCCTGCCCCGGCAGGGCCGGGTGTTCATCAGCGTCCGCGATTCCGACAAGAAAGCCATCGTGCCGGTGGCCAGGGAACTGGCGGCGCTCGGCTTCGAGTTGTGCGCGACCGACGGCACGGCGCGGCTGCTGACCGGAGCCGGCTTGAAGGTTGCCACCCTGTTCAAATTGTCGGAAGGTCGCCCCAACTGCCTCGACCTGATCAAGAATGGCGAACTGCAACTCATCATCAACACGCCCGCCGGCAAATCGCCGCGCGCGGACGAGGTGAAAATCCGCACCGCCGCCGTCGCCAACAAGATCTCGATCATGACCACGCTGGCCGGCGCCAAGGCGGCCGTGCTGGGCATTCGGGCGCTGCGGGAACGCGGACTGAGCGTCGCGCCGTTGCAGGAGTATCACGCGGCGTTGCGCAAGGCGTAGCCCGCGGCTTTCACAAACCGGCGGTGGCGGCAGCGTTCGGGAAGCGGATTGATTCACTTCCCGCCCCCCTCTACTATGGGCGGCACGATGAGATGGCGATGGCTCGTGATGGTCGCGGCGCTGGTCGGTCCGGCGGGGGCCGACAGCGGGGATTTCTTCACTGAAGGCCGCGAACTGCTGGCGCGGGTGGTGGCCAACCGGCCCGCGGGCGATCTGAAACTGCAGGCGCGGTTGTGGACGACCCGCGACCGCGCGGTCCCGCTGGAGGTGCTGATCCAGAATCGTCCGACTGAGACGCGCACTCTTTACCGGGTTGCGGCGACGGAATTGTTGGTCGTGCAACCGCTCGCCGGCGCGACGCGGTTCTTTCAGAAAGGCGCCGGCGAGTTGCGCGGGGACGCGCGGCTGGCGTCGTTCGGCGATTCGGCGATTGTGTACTACGATCTGGGGCTGGGCTTCCTGCACTGGCCGGTGGTCTCGAAATTGACGACGGAAAAATACCGCGGCCGGGAGTGTTACCGGCTGGAGACCGCCGCGGCCGACGAGCCGTTTGCGCGGGCGCGGCTGTGGATTGACCGGGAGTACGGGGCGTTGCTGCGCGCCGAACTGGTGGATCGCGACGAGAACGTGGCGCGGCGGCTGGCGGTGACGAGTTTTCGCAGGGTCGGCGAAGTCTGGATCCCGCGCGGGATCGAGATCGCCCGCGTTCCGCCCGGCCAATCCCTGCCGGCGCAGGAAAAATCCCGGATCGAGATTTACGACGGCGCGTTTGATCTGCAATTGCCGGCGGAATGGTTCGACGAAGCGCGGTTTCAATAGCCGACACGATTCTGGTCAAACATCGCTGCGGCTCAGAGCGGCGCGGCAACGCCGGCTGGCGCCGGGGTGGCGGCGGTGAGGCTCTTGATGAGGATTTTTGATTTGCGACCGCTCTGCTCGTACTTCTCGCGGCGAGCCGGTGGCAGGTCGTCGGGCGTTCCCTCCCGGTAGTTCAGCTTGTGCTGGAAGAATGTGAACGCCTGGGTCGAGAGACAATACATCGTCTCCGCACCCTTCTCGCGGGCGACCGTTTCGGCGTACTGGGCCAGTTTGGTGCCGATGCCGCGATGCTCGTGGGCGGGGTTGACCTGCAGACACGCCAGTTCGGCCCGTTTCAGTTCCGGCACGGCATGGACCTGGCAGCAGCCGACGATGTTGCCGTCAATCTCGAACACAAAAAACTCGCCGAGATCCTTTTCGACACTCTTGCGATTGCGCCGCAGCAGCTGGTCGCCCTGAATTGAGGGGCGGATCAACGCCATGATGTGCCGCAGGTCTTTTCGTTGCGCGAGCCGGATACCCTGGTATTGATTCGCGTAGATCAACGTGCCGACGCCTTCGTTGGAGAAGACTTCCGCCAGCAAACCTTCATCCATTTCGCCGCTGATGATGTGGACGCGCTCGACGCCGCCCTGCGACGCCTGGAGCGCATGGCGGGCCTTCGACAGCACCGCGGGGTCGAACTTCTCGGGCGCGTTGTTCAGCGCTCCCGCCAGTTCCGCGACGGAAAACTGCGAGACGAGCTTGCCATCGAGCACGATGCCCGGCGCCGTGCCGAGAAACAACAACTTCACCGCACCAAGCTGCCGCGCCACTTCGACGGCCACGGTATCGGAGTTGAGCCGGTAGGTGTTGCCGTTGCCGTCGAAGCCGACCGGCGGAATCACCGGCACGATGCCCCTGGCCAGCAACGTCCGCAACATCTCCACATCCACCTGATGCACCTTGCCGGTGTGCTGATGATCCACGCCTTTGATGATCCCGACCGGCACGGCTTCGATGCAATTCGTGTGCGCGCCGCGGATATTGTTCAGCGACAACCCCTCCAAAATCTCGTGGGTCACGCCGTTGGCGGCCATGATCGCGATCCGCAAGGTCGCGGCGTCGGTGACCCCGGTGCCGTCCCAATTCGTGATCGGCTCCTGCAGCCGCGTCGCCAGTGTCTGGATTTGCTGCCCCGCGCCGTGCACCAGCACCAGATGAATGTTCAGGCTCCGCAACACCGCCACGTCGAGCAACAGATTCCCGAAGTTGTCATCGGCGACCACCGCGCCGTCCAACGCCAGAATAAACACCCGGTCGCGAAACTGCGGGATGTAATGCAGAATACCGCGCAAATCGGTTGGTTTCATCGAAGCCCCTCGACTTATACGCGCCGCCCCACCGGTTTTCAACAGGCGATTTCCACCGCGGCACCATAGAAATTGCCCAATTGCCCGGACGTTCGTGGCGCCCAAAACGCGGCTAGCCGGATTCAGCAACGCGATGGGCCATGAAACAAACCGTCGCGGCGGTCTGTGACCGCCGTCGTCGTTCCCATCACCGCCCGTGAAACGGGCCTGCACACGGCGGTGATTGGCGACTGAAAACTCGAACGATGATGGGCACAAACGGTCACGGCGACACCTCCCTGGTTAACGGATGGAACACCCCCGCTGAGAGCCGATCCCTAAACATCCGCGTGGCGACGGGTGATGATAGCGCAAGCCCAGGGCAATCATCCCGGGCAGTGTTCCACTTTTTCTCCACCGTATCAGAATTCGTCGAATCCGATTCAGCCAGCCGTGTGTCCGTTCCACCGCCCAGCGGCGCTTTGGTCATCGCCCCGTCCTTGCCCTGCCACCGTCCGTCAATCCCTTTGAGTTCGTCGTATTCGGTCAACCCCTGTTCACCCCGTTTGACGAACACCCCGGCCGTGCGCCCATTCTTGAAAACGCGAATGAGCGGTGGAACAGCCACAGATGCCCGAGGCATTCAAATCGGTCCACACACAGCCGGTGCGCATCCCGAACAGAACTCCGTTCAGGGGTTGGCGGTCGGGCACACACCGCCGCCCACCGACGCGATTTGGGCAACACGGTTCGACACGATTCCACAATTCGTCTGACACGAGCCAACGCTCGCGCGATTCAACTTTCCCCACGGAGACCTCCTAGCCAGTACCTTCTATCACATCTAGCAAGGTTTCTGGGATGGGCTCCCATCGCGAGTTCCAAGTGGTTCGCCGCTTCTCTTTATGCAAGATCCGGGTTAAAGAAGCGCCGTGATGAGGATCGAAGCAGCCAGCGAGCTCCGTTTCCGGCCCGCCGGTGGCGGGCGGTTTCTCGGCGCGGCTTTTTTGTTGGTTTGGTTGGGCGGTTGGGTGGCGGGGGAAATGTTCGCGCTGGTTGTGTTGTTCACCGGTCTCGTGGCGTTGCTGACGGGTCATCCTCTGCCCGGCAAGACGCAACCGTTGGATATCGGGCCGGCGTTGGCTGTCGGCGGTTTTCTCGTGATTTGGCTGACGTTCTGGACCATCGGCGGACTGGTGGCGTTGCGGGAATTGCTCCGCTTGTTGTGGGCGGAGGATCGAATTGGTATCCAGACCGACGGGTTGGTGCTGACGCGCCGGCTCGGACCGTTTGTCAGACGACGGCGGTTGGCGCGCGGGGAGATTCGGCAGGTGTTTCTCCAACGCCCCCGGTCGGAGTTGGTGGCCCAGGTGGGAGGGCGGCTGGTGACGTTGACCGATCTGGGCACGCCGGCGGAGCGCGCGGCGGCGGCGGAGCAGTTGCGCGTCCGGTGGGCATTGCCGCCCGATCCCGCAGGCACGGGCGCGGCGCTGCCGGTGGAGTGGCAGGAAATCACGGAATTGCGCGGCGGTGTGGTGGTCGCGCCAGAGCCGCGGATGCGGTGGCGTCAGGCGCATGTGGTCGCGGCGGTTGCCGGCGTGGTCGGGAGTGTTTTTTGTCTGCTGGTGCGGGGCAGTCTGCGTGAGCCGACGTTGTGGGTGTTGACGGTCATGGTGGGGACGCTGGCGGCGTGGTTGGTTCGACAATCCCTGTGGTTGTACCGCGGCCGCAAAGAATGGCGGATCGAACGCGGCCGGTTGGTGCATCAACGCCGGTATGGCGGCGAGGTCACGGAGTTGGCGGAGACGCGCGCCCTGGAACTGACCGAGTCAACCGACAGCGACGGCGACCGCTGGTACAGTCTCGTCGCGCTCCTCACCGACCGTCCAAACCAACAATCTGGTCAGCGAATGACCATCCACAAGACGATTCACGACCCGACCGAGCCGCGGAATTTCGGACTGTGGTTGGCGGGGCGCGCGGCGATTCCCTTCCGCGACCTCGTGCCCGACGAAGCCGCGCGGCAAGCGGAGCTGACGAAACTGACCGATGCCTTGGCTGCCACCGGCAAGTTTGGCCGCTGGCTGGCGCGCCGACTCCGGTAGGGCTTGGCGGCGCGGCGGTCGCTATTTGAGCGCCACGCGGGCGAGATAACCGCCGGCGTAGATCAGCAACCAGGCCGGCAGGGCAAACACGAGCACCGCCACGAGTGCGTCCTGGCTCCACGGCACGAGTCGCGATTGCATGGGATAAAGCGTGATCAGGAAATAGGCGGAGAATCGGGTGTGACCGAGCAGGGTGGCGAGGCGTTTGTCTTTGCGCCGCACGCCGAGGATGACGGTGAATGTGCCGATGGCCAGACAGGTCGCGGTAACGATCCACGGGAGTTTCATTTCGGAAAACATGTAGGCCCAGCTCGACGCGCGCGAGAGGTGCCAGGCCCAGTCGGCCCCGACGAGGATCATCATCACGCCGTTGACGACGGCGCGGCCGAAGTTCATTTTGCCGTCGTAGATTTCGCCCAGCACCAGCGTCGCGTAGACCGGCAGGATGCCCCAGACGGTGTCGAGGTTGCGGAACGGCACGGCGAGCAGTTTCAGCAGCGTGATGAAATAGGCTTCCAGCGGCACCAACACCTCCCGGCGCTTCCTTCTACCATACCGCCGTCAGTTGTTCTATAGTGCGCGCGTGATTCGAGAGATCGTCAAATACGGGCACCCGGTGCTGCGCGCGAAGGGTCGGCGCGTGGAGCGCGTGACCGCCGAGATCCGGCAGTTGGCGGCGGACATGATTGAGACGATGTACGCCGCCAACGGGGTGGGGCTGGCGGCCCAGCAGGTCGGCCAGCCGCTGCAACTGACGGTGATTGACGTGACGAAAAGCGATTTGCCGTGGACGATGACACCCGCCTTGCCGCAGCCGCTGGTGCTGCTCAATCCGCAACTGAGCGAGCCGCGCGGCGAGCAGGTGGGAACGGAGGGTTGCCTGAGCATCCCGGAAATCTCGGCCGACATCCGCCGCGCCGCCGGCGTGACGGTGCGGGCCGAGAGCCTGACCGGCCAGCCGATCGAGTTTGAATGCACGGGTCTGCTGGCGCGCGCGGCGCAACACGAGATTGACCATCTCAACGGGATTCTGTTCACCGACCGGATGGATGCCGCGACGCGCGCCAGTCTGGCGGGACAACTCAAGCGCCTGCAGAAAGAAACTCTCGCCAAGCTCGGCAAACCCACCTTACGGCGCCGCGTGCTTGCCAAACTGTGAATTTTCTCCGCACCGTCGCCAGTCTTTGTGCCAGCTTCCGCGCGTACCGGGCCATTCGCGATGTGCCGGTCAGCAGCGCGATCAAGTATCTGCTCTTGCTCATGTTGCTGGTGTCGCTGGGATTGCTGGCCAGTTTTGTCCCCTGGGCGTTTGGCCGCGGCGAAGATTTCGCTGCGTGGGTGGACGGTCATTTCCCGCCGTTTGCCATTCGCAATGGTGAGGTGGTGACCGCCGTGGCGCAGCCGCACTACGGTGGCGACGAGAACTTCCGCCTGATTCTCGACACGACCGGCACGGTGACGAATGCCGACCCGGTCGCCCCGTACGGCATGCTGTTCACGAAAGACCACTTCTTGATGTGGGTCCGCACCACCAACGCGCCCGGCGCCGCCGTCCAGATGAAGCGCCAGCCGTTGCGCGGCTTCCCGGATGGGGACGTCAACGGCGCGTACATCCGCGGTCTGATCCGGTCGTTTCTGTGGGTCGCGCTGCCGTTCCTCTACGGACTGCTGGTACTGGTCGGCACGCTGACGTGCTTGTTGCAGGCGTATCTGTTCTCGGTCGTGGCCTCGTTCACGGAACGGTCCATGCCCGGCCCTCTGACCATGAACCAACTTCTCAGCGTCGCGATTCACGCCGTCACCCCGGCGGCGATCATTTTCGCCGTGTACACCTCGTTCCGGCTCCGCGGCGTCAATGTCTGGCTGATCTACCTCATCGCCTACGGCATCTTCTTGATTGGCGGAACCAACGCGTGCCGCGACCTGCCGGAAAAGCGCGACGAAGACGACGAACTGCTGATCTGATTACACCGAGAAACTCTCGCCGCACGAGCAGGTGGCCGTCGCGTTCGGATTGTGGATCTTGAACCCGCCGCCGATCAGCTTGTCCTGAAAATCGATCTCCGAGCCGGACACGTACAGCGCCGACTTCACATCCACCAACACCCGCACCCCGGCCGTCTCAATCAGAATGTCCTTCGCCGTCGGCGGATGCTTCTCAAAATCCATCTTGTACTCCAACCCCGCACAGCCGCCCCCGACCACCTTGACCCGCAACGCCCCGTCGGTGATTCCATCCCGTTGCATCAGCTGCCGCATTTTCCGCCCGGCCGCTTCCGTGAGACGAACAAGTTTTTCCGAGCCGATGCGGGGTGTGTCCGTGGCCGTTGTCATCGGACGCGATGGTAGCCGCGAATCGCTTCCGCGGCAAATTCTATTCCCCGCCCTTGCCGCGAATGCCGGGTTCGGTGAGGAGGCGGAGGTTGAAAATCTCGGCAAGCTCCTTTTCGGAGAGGCCGGACATCTCGCGCGCCACCTCGCGCACGGTCTTGCCGGTGGCGTAGGCTTTCTTGGCAATCTCGGCGGCCTTGTCGTAGCCGATGACCGGCGCCAGCGGCGTGCACATCGCCAAGCTCTGCTCGATGAGCGACAGACAACGTTCCCGGTCGGCTTCGATACCGGCCACGCAGGCGGAGGCGAAGTTGCGCGCGCCGTTGGCCAGCAGGTGGACGCTCTCCAGCATCTGGGCGCCAATCAGCGGCATCGCGACATTTAACTCAAAAAAGCTCTGCAGCCCGCCCA
>CAZHLM010000028.1:0-22488 GCA_964533295.1 uncultured Verrucomicrobiota bacterium | reverse complement strand
CGCGCGATGCCGTATTCCACCTGCGCGGCGTACCCGCCAAACTCCTGTCCCAACCGCACCGGCGTGGCATCCTGCAAGTGAGTGCGGCCGATTTTCAGAACGTCGTCAAAGTCCCCCGCCTTCTTCGCCAGTTCGTCGTGGAGCTGCCGCAGGGCCGGGAGAAGTTCTTCCTGAATCGCGGCCAGCACGCTGAGGTGAATCGCCGTCGGGAACACGTCGTTGCTGGACTGGCAGAGATTGACGTGGTCGTTGGGATGCACGGGCGATTTGTCTCCTCGTTTCCCGCCCAGCAGCTCGTTGGCGCGACTGGCGATGACCTCGTTGGTGTTCATGTTCGTCGAGGTGCCGGAGCCGGTCTGGAAAATATCCACCGGAAACTGCGCGTCGAGCCGACCGTCCACCACCTCGGTGGCCGCCGCGACGATGGCGTCGGCGAGCCTCTTTTCGATCAAGCCGAGTTCCAGATTGGTTTGAGCGGCGGCGCGTTTGATCCGCCCCATCGCGTGGATCAACCGCGGCGGCAATGGCCAACCGCTGATCGGGAAATTGGTGACGGCGCGCTGGGTCTGCACGCCATAGTAAGCTTCCGCCGGCACCTCCAGCGTCCCCATCGAGTCTTTTTCAATGCGTGTACTCATTTCTTCACCTTCTCGTACAGCCGCAGAATGTTCCCCTCGGGGTCTTCAAACTCCGCCAGCCAGAAACCGTATTCCTGCCGCGGCTCGTAATGAAACTTCGCGCCGAGCTTTTTCAGTCGCTCCGTCATCTTCTGAATGTCCGTGACGTCGAAACTGAACTTGATGGTGTTCTTGGCGCGCTGCACGCCTTCGAAGCGGGCGGCGTCGCCCTGTTGCAACGCAAAATGTGAGCCGTCACCGGCGGCGTATTCCAGCCACCATTTCGCGTCAATGACCGGCTTGCCCAGGTCAAAGGCCTGCTCGTAAAACTGGCGCTGCTTCGCCAAATCCTGAACGTAAAGGTAAACGACATTGATCCGGTTCAACTTCATGGCGCTCCTCATTTCAAGCCGAATACGCTCGCCGCGGTGACCGACATCTCCACCAGCGGTCGCTGGAAAATCCCCAAGCCGATCATCGCCGCCATGCAGACCCACAACGCCACCCGCGTCGGCAAACCGACCGGAATGGCGGTCGGGTCGGCGGCTTCCTCGAGGTAAATCGCGCGGCCCACGTTGAAGTAAAAATACAACGACACCACCACCGCCGCCGCGCCGATGCCGGCCAGCCAGTAATACCGGCTGTCCGTCCCCGCCCGCTCCATCACCGCGGCAAACAACTGGAATTTTCCGAAAAACCCGCTCAACGGCGGCACGCCGGCCAACGATGCCATCGCCAGGAACAGCGCCAGCCCCAACATCGGCGCGCGCCGGCCCAGCCCCGCATAGCCGCCAATCTCGTCGGTGCCGGTGGCGTTGGTCACCGCCACGATGGCCAGGAAGGCGCACAGGTTCGTAAACGCGTACTGGCCGAGATAAAACAGCACCGCACCGGCCCCCAGCGCGTTGGCCGCCGCCACACCCATCAGCAGGTACCCGGCATGGCCGATCGAGGAATACCCCATCAACCGCTTGAGGTTGCGCTGGGGCAACGCGCCGAGATTGCCGTACAGCAACGTCGCGCCGGCAAGGACCACCAACAATCCAACCCACACGCTCTGGACCGGCAACAACCCGGCATACAACACCCGCAACAATAGGGCAAACCCGGCCGCCTTGCTGCCCACGGCCAGAAAGGCGGTCACGGGCGTCGGTGCGCCCTGATACACATCCGGCGCCCAAATCTGAAACGGCACGCTCGCAATCTTGAATCCCAACCCCGTCAACACGAGCACCACGCCGAATGTGAACGCCGCGGTGGGTTGAAGGTTGGCTGTAGAAAGTTGAGCGTTGAGCGTTGCGAAGTTTGTGGTGCCGGTCGTGCCGAAAATGTAGGCAATCCCGTACACCGTGAACCCGCTCGACAGCGCGCCGAGAATCAAATACTTCGTGCCGGCTTCCAGCGACGGAATCTGGCGGCGCAGATAGCTGGCGAGGATGTAAAACGTGATCGTGACCAGTTCGAGGGCGACGAACAGCAGGATGAAATCGTTCACCGACGCGATCAGCAACATCCCGGTCGCGGCGAACAACATCAGCGAGTAGAACTCCGCCACCCCGGCTTCGATTCGCGGCGCAAATTCCGCGCTGATCACCAGCACCAACGCCGTGGCCACCAGAAACAGCCGCTTGAAATACAACGCAAACGCATCCAACCGGTACATCCCGTGAAACACCGGCTCCTCCACCGGCCGCAACGCGAAGCTGTACAAAAACAACACCCCGACCAGCGTCCCGAGCAGCACCCCGAGCGCGCGACGGTCGGCCACCGGCCGAAACGCATCGGCCAGCAGGACCGTCACGCCGAGAATCACCAGCAACACTTCGAGTTGGATTGCGTACAAATTCATGGCTTCTCCATCCGGGCCAGTCGGGACGAATCCGCGGCCAAAACCTGCTGCGCGACGCTCGGCTCGATGATATCCGTCAACAACCGCGGCCAGAATCCCACGACCAACAACACCACGATCAACATCACATACGGAAACTTCTGACGGAACGTGACCGCGTCCTTGAGCATGCTCCACTTCTCATCGAACGGCCCAAAGAAACTCGTCCGCACCGCCCCCAACAAATACGTCGCCGTCACCACGATCCCCCAGACCGCGCCAATCGTGGCGAGGCGGAACACCAGCGAGCCTTGCGACCACGCGCCGAGGAATACCATGACTTCGCTGACGAAGTTGGCAAACCCCGGTAGCCCACTCGACGCCATCACCGCCATCACCATGCACACACCGATGAACGGAATCTTCCGCGCCAGCCCGCTCAGGTCCGGCACGTTGCGGTTGTGGGTCTGGTGATAAAACCAACCGATGAGTGAGAACGTCAGCGCCGCCATCACCCCGTGCGCGAACATCAACAGCACCGCCCCGCTCACGCCAATCACGTTCAACGTCGCAATCCCCAGCAACACGTAGCCCATGTGGCTGACGGACGAATAGCCAATGACAAATTTCCAATCCCTCTGCGTCAACGCCGCCCAACCCGCGTACAGGATGTTGAAGGTGCAGAGCACCGCCAGCAAATCCACCCAATGCCGCGCCCCCTCCGGCAACAACGGCAAAGCCAACCGGATGATGCCGTATGCGCCGAGTTTCTTCAGCACCCCGGCATGCATCATCGAAGCCGCCGTCGGCGCCGCCGCGTACCCCAGCGGCGACCACGTGTGAAACGGGAACAACGACGCCAGAAATCCAAAGCCGAACAGCAAACACGCAAACACCCATTTCTGCGAGCTACCGGCCAGCCGCAGGTTGTCCTTCAACTCCACCATGTCAAACGTCCGCCCGCCCGCGTAATACATCGTCAGCAACCCAATCAACGCCAGCACCGCGCCCGCCGTCAGATACAACGTCAACTTCATCGTCGCATATTCCTTCGTCCGCCCATGCTTCCCTGCCGGCAACGACCCGTACATCCCGATGAGCAGGTACATCGGAATCACCGCGAGTTCATAGAAGAAATAGAAGAAAAACATGTCCATCGCGCAGAACGTCCCGCTGATGCCGGTCGTCAGCGCGAGGAAGAGAATGTAGTACTCCTTCTGCCGCTCGTGGATCTCGTGCGAGATGAGCGTGCCGGCAAACGACACAATCCCCACCAGCAACAACAACGTCATCGAAATCCCGTCCACGCCGAACTTCAAATGCACGCCGAGCGACGGCAACCACTCCATGGATTTCACAAATTGATACCCGGCATTCTGCCGGTCGAATTGCGAAAAAAGGTAGAGCGTCAGCGCCAGCGACACCCCGGTTGCCGCAATCGCCAGCGCCCGAATCGCCCCCGGCTTCCGGGCCGGCAACAAAAACGCCGCGAACGCCGACCCCAGCGGCAGCAGCACGGCTATGGTCAGTAGATTTTCCATTTGTTTAGTTTGTCATTCTGAGCGAAGCGAAGAATCTCTGTCGTTCTTCCGTGATATCGGCAACAACCGAGATGCTTCGCTGCGCTCAGCACGACAACCACACGGCCTGTCATTCTGAGCGCAGCGAAGAATCTCCAACGTTTCCGCCTTCGCCGGCACGCCTTCGTGCCACCCATTGCTCAAGTCCTTCCAGTACGGATTCCTCTCCTCAATCATCGCCATCTTCTTCGCTCTCAGCCATCCTTTGATCCGTTTCTCGCACGCAATCGCGTCGCGAATCTCCCTGAACTCCTCGAACCACACCAGCTTCGTGCAGTTGTACTTCTGCGTGAACCCTTCGACTGCCTTATTCTTGTGTTCCCACACTCGTCGTTCCAAATTATTCGTCACACCGACGTAAATCACCCGCGAAACGCTTGCCATGATGTACGCCCAGTAATTGTGCTGCCCGTTACTCATTCGCCTTTCAGCCCCGCCCTTGTCATTCTGAGCGAAGCGAAGAATCTCTGTCGTTTCTGCTGTCCACCCCGGCACACCAGAGATTCTTCGCTTCGCTCAGAATGACAAAAGTTGGTTGGTGTGTTCACCTGTTTCACCTCACCACCACATAATAAATGATCACCGTCACCCCCAAGCCAAACAGGAACGCGTAGCTCTGGATGTTACCGGTCTGCAACAGCCGCAGCGTCTTACCGGCCACGCTCGTCGCGCCAGCCAACCCACCGATTCCCAAGCGTTGCAGCACCCAGCGGTCGAACCATTCGCACAGCGTCGCGATCGTGCCTTGCACGTATTTGATGATCAGCGCGTACAACTCGTCGAAGTAGTACTTGTTCTCGACCCACGTCCACACCCGACCCAATGCAGCCTTGACCGGAGCGTCGCTCGGGTTGGCCCTCAAATAAATCTTCGCCGACAACAGGAAGCCCGCGGCCGGCACCAGCAGGAGGGCAAACCCTTTCCAGGCGTCGTGATGTGCCGCGTGTTCCTGCGGCTTGAGGAAATGCGGGATATAGCTGCCCCAACCGCCGATGACCGAGAGCACTGCCAGGAAGATCAACGGCGCCGTCATCACCCACGGCGATTCGTGTGCGTGATCGTAGGCGTGATGATCGCGCGGCTCGCCAAAGAACACCACGAAACATTCCCGGCCCATATAGTACGCCGTTAGAAACGCTGTGAACGCGCCCATCACGAAGAGGAACTTGTTATGCTCCAGCGCGAGCAACAAAATCTCGTCCTTCGAGTAAAACCCGCTCAACGGCCACACGCCCGCCAGCGCCAGCGTGCCAATGAGAAACGTAACGAAGGTGATCGGCGTTTTCTTCCACAGGCCGCCCATCTTCCAGATGTCCTGTTCATGATGCAGCGCATGGATCACGCTGCCGGCGCCGAGGAACAACAGCGCCTTGAAAAAGGCGTGCGTCGTCAGGTGGAACATGGCCGGCGTGATGCCGGTCAAGCCGACGGCCATCACCATGTAACCGAGTTGGGAAAGCGTCGAGTAGGCAAGGATGCGTTTGATGTCGTTCTGCGCGATGGCAATCGTGGCGGCCATCAAGGCCGTGACGCCGCCGATCCACGCAATCAGCGTCAGCGCCGTCTCGCTCGGCAAAATCAGGAACGCCACCCGGCAGAGCATGTACACGCCCGCCGCCACCATCGTCGCCGCATGGATCAGCGCCGAGACCGGTGTCGGGCCTTCCATCGCATCCGGCAACCACACGTGCAACGGGAACTGCGCGCTCTTGCCGACCGCGCCGCAGAAAATCAGCGCCCCGATCAACCCCAGCGCGCCGGGCGGGATCGCCGCGATCTTGCCGGGCAGCTCCGCGAAGTTGAACGTGCCGGTCTGCTGCCAGAGCAACAACACGCCCAGCATCATCCCAAAATCGCCGATGCGATTCGTGAGAAACGCCTTCTTACCGGCCTCGGCCGCGCTGTGTTTCTCGAACCAATACCCGATCAGCAAATAGCTGCTGACGCCGACCAGCTCCCAAAAGATGAAAATTTGAATGAAGTTGTTCGACAGCACGATGCCGAGCATCGAGAAGGTGAACAACGACAGGCAGGCGAAAAACCGCGAGAATCCCGGGTCACCGTTCATGTAGCCGAGCGAGTAAATGTGAATTGCCGAGCCAACCCCGGTCACCACGAGCAGCATCAGGATGCTGAGCCGGTCAATCGTTGCGCCAAACTCGATCTTCACGAGGTCGCCAACGAGAAGCCACGGGAGCGGCTCGGGCGACTGCCATTGGCCCTGTTGGGCGAACAGATGCAGCGACAGCACAAAGCCGGTCAGGATTGCGCCAATCGAAAGCGCCGCGCTAAGCATTTTCCACCGCTGTGTCAATAGCGTGATCGCGACTGCCGCGCACAACGGAGCAAAGAGAATGATCCAGACCAGGTTCATCATTTCAAATGGTTGTCATCCTGAGCGCAGCGAGGGGTCTCTGTCGTTTCCGCCACCCGGCAGCCCGACGAAGATTCTTCGCTTCGCTCAGAATGACAGAATAGAAAGTTCATAGACGCATCGAGTTCAGTTCGCTGACGCTCACGGTTTGTTTGCGGCGGAACAACGCCACGATGATCGCCAGCCCGACGGCCACTTCCGCGGCGGCGATGGCAATGATGAAAAACACCAACACCTGGCCGTCCACGATCTGGTTGTATTTCGAGAACGCGATCAGCGCGAGGTTGGCGGCGTTGAGGTTCATTTCCAGCGCCATGAAAATCACCAGCGCGTTGCGCCGCACGATCACCCCGAGGATGCCCAGCGCGAATAACAAGCCGCTGACGAGGAGGTAATGATGGAGGGTGATGTCGCTGGTCATCGCAAATCTTTCTTGGAAAGCAACACGACGCCGACCATCGCCACCAGCAGCAACAACGCGGTGATCTCGAACGGCAACATGTAGTTGAGAAACAGCGGCCGGATCACATCCTTCAGCCCGGCCGAAAACGACTCGCTCATTGCCGCACGCAGCGGCAGGGGCTGACGGAGGATCGTCGCCAGTTCCCAGACGAGCGCCGCGGCCACTCCCAGCCCGCCCACCAGCCCCCACCACAAAATGCGGCGCCGTTCGCTGGCCTTGATGTCGAGCAGCATCAGGACAAACAGGAACAACACCATCACCGCCCCGGCATAGACGAGAATCTGGATGACGGCCAGGAAGATGGCGTCCAACAGCAGGAACAGCCCGGCCATGAACACAAACAACAGCACCAGACACATCGCGCTGTTGACGGGGTTGCGATGGACAATCACCAACACCCCGCACAGCAGCATCGCGAGGCTGAAAAACCAGAACAATGTGTCGTGAACGCTCATCTTCTCTTTAGCCTGTCACCCTGAGCGAAGCGAAGGGTCTCTGTCGTTCGTTGTTCGTCCCAGTCACCCCACAACGGAGATTCTTCGCAGCGCTCAGAATGACAACATTGGAAATCAATGGTGCTCGCTTGCCTCCATTCCCTTTCCGTCCCTGACCGGCCCGATTGGCGTCCCCGGCGGCGGCGCGCCCTTGTATTTCCACTTCCAAATCGAGTCCTCCCGGACCCCGCCCAGCTCGAGCAACTTCTGCTTGTTGAACTTCAGCTCCTCGCGGCTGTAGCCGGCAATGGCAAAATCGCGCTGCAAGTAAATCGCCTCTTCCGGGCAGACTTCCTCGCAGAAGCCGCAGTAGATGCAGCGCAGCATATCAATTTCAAATTCGCGCGGTTCCTTCTCGACGTTTTCGTCGGGCGCCCCGTCGGCGCGGAAGCCGGGCGTGATGCGGATGGCTTTCGGCGGACAGACAAATTCGCAAAGCTGGCACGAGACGCATTTGACGCGGCCGTCCGGGTCTTTGACCAGCGTCGGCGCGCCGCGATAATCGCCGAACAGCACCGGTTTCACCTCCGGATACTGGCGGGTGAATTTCCGCTGCGGGATGTGTTTCAACGTCAGCCACATCCCCTTCAATATTTGCGGGAGATACGTCCGCTCCCACAGGTTCAATTGGGGTCGTTGAACTTGCATGTTACCTGTTGAAGAAAACCATGATCACCACGCCGGTGATAACGATGTTTACGATCGTCAGCGGCACGAACACCTTCCAGCCCAGCGCCATCAACTGGTCGTAGCGGAACCTCGGAATCGTCCAGCGCACCCAGATGAACACAAACAGGAAGAAAATCACCTTCGCCAGAAAAATCCCGACGTGCGCCAGGCCAACCGGCAGCGTCACGGCGGGCGCGTTGAAGGGCGCGAACGGCAGCGACCACCCGCCGAAAAACAACGTGACCATCAGGGCGGAGGCCACAAACATATTGGCGTACTCGCCGAGGAAGAACATCGCGAACTTCATCGAGCTGTACTCGGTGTGATAGCCGCCCACGAGTTCCTGCTCCGCCTCCGGCAGGTCGAACGGCGTCCGATTGGTCTCCGCAAACGCGCTGACCATGAAAATGAAAAACGACAACGGCTGGCACAGCACCAACCACGTGTGCGCCGCCTGATATTCCACCACCCGCGACAGGTTCAACGCGCCGACCTGCATGAACACCGGCACCACGCTCAACCCGAGACACACTTCGTAGGAGATCATCTGCGCGCTGGAACGGATGCCGCCGAGGAACGGATACTTCGAGTTGCTCGCCCACCCCGCCAGCACAATCCCGTACACGCCGAGCGACGCGATCGCGAAAATGTAGAGGATGCCAACATCCAAGTCCGCCAGCACGCCTTTGATGTTCTGGCCGAAGAGCGGCAGGTAACTGCCCCACGGCACGACGGCGATCGTGATCAACGCCGGCACCATCGTGATCGCCGGTGCCAGCGTGAAGTAAATCTTGTGGCGGACATGATGCGGCAGCACGTCCTCCTTGAAAATGAACTTCACGCCGTCGGCCAACGGCTGCAACAAGCCAAACGGTCCCACCCGGTTCGGCCCGATTCGGTCCTGCATCCAGGCGCAGACCCAGCGCTCCAGCATCACCGTGTAGGCCACAATCGTCAGCATCACCCCGATGACGCCGGCAATCTTCAGCAGATGGATCAGAATCTCGTTCATGCCGTGCCCGCCACCGGTGAAACAGGGAGTTCCTCAGTTTTTTTGCCGGTGTCCGCTGGTGGGAACCTGTCGGTCAAATCAATCCCGAGGTCGCCAATCTTCGACAAATTCAGCCCCGCCAGGACCGGATGCGTCCGCGCCATGTCGGCAAAGACGTCCTCAATCGTCAAATAGCTGCCGTCGGCCTGCAACTCATTCAGCAACGCCGCCAGCGTCTGCCACTCGGGCCGCGCGATCCCCGGGCTGGGAATCGCCGGGTTCAATCGCTGAATCCGGTGCTGATGGTTGATGAACGTCCCCCGTTTTTCGGCAAACGTCGCGCCCGGCAACACGAACTGCGCGTACTCCGTCGCCTTCCCCGGCAACGTGTCAATGACCACCAGCAACTCGAGTTTCTTCAGCAGGTCCTCATCCACCAAATCTTCGCCGAACAGGACAAGCGTCTTGATCGTGCCGGCCTGGATGCCGGCGAGTATCTTCGGCAAGTCACCGGTCGCCAGCCCGGTCAGTCTCGCGCCCGCGGTGTTCGGATTCCGGTCAGCCTGCAACAGCTTGCCGTCGGCCTCGCCGCGGTTCGGCACAATGTCCATCCATTCCGCGCCGAGCACCTGCTTGAGCAGTTTGTGAAAGAGGAATAACTCCTCCGTCGTCCCCTTGCCGGTCGCGATTCCCGCAATGCCCTTCGCCCCCTTCAGCTTGCCGGCCACCTGCCGCGTCGCCTCGACCCAGGTCAGGCGAAACCGCTCCCCCATCACCGCCGATTTCACCGTCGGCGCCGTCAGCCGCGCCGGATCGTTGACGAACTTGAACTTCAACCGGCCATAGTCGCACATCCAGCACTGGTTGACCGCGTCATTGTCCCGGGGCGTCTGCCGGTAGACCACGCCCTCGCGCGACCAGAGCACTGTGTTGCAGCCGGTCGCGCAGTTCGGGCAGACGGATTTCGTCTCTTTCAAGAACCAAACCCGTTGCTGGAACCGAAAATCATTGGAGGTCAGCGCGCCCACCGGACAGATATCCACGATGTTCAGATCGTAATTGGTGTTCGGCTCCTGCCCGGGATAGCAGGTCAGTGTTGAGTAACTGCCGCGGTTGACAAACCCGAGGCAATCCTGCCCGGCCACCTCTTTCATGAACCGGATGCAACGCGAGCACAAAATGCAACGCTCGTCGTCAAGCGTGATCTTCGGACCGATGGGCGTCTTCTTCGGCTTGTGAACCTTTTGCTCGATGAACCGGCTTTGTCCCTTCCCGTAATCCACCGAAAACTCCTGCAACCGACACTCGCCGGCCTGATCGCAAATCGGGCAATCCAGCGGATGATTGATGAGCAGGAATTCCATCACGCCTTCGCGCGCCTTGTGAACCTTCTCCGACCGGGTGTGAACGACCATGCCTTCCGCGACCGACGTGTTGCAGCCAATCGAAAGCTTCGGCGGAAACAGGATCACCGGCTTGCCGTCCGGGCCGAGTTCCGGTTTCTTGTCCTTGTCGAGCTTCGGCATGCCGGCATCCACCAGACACATGCGGCAGTTGCCGGCAATCGTCAGCTTCGGGTGATAGCAATAGTGCGGCACCTCAATGCCGGCCAGCTTCGCCGCCTCGATGAGGTTCATCCCCTTCGGCGCGACGACCTCCTTGCCATCAATCGTCAATTTTACAGTGTCAGCCATGTTTCTTTAGCTACAAATTCACACGGATTTTCACAAATAATCATCCGTGTTTATCGGTGTGCATCTGCGGCTTCTTTCCGTTCTTGCACGCTTCCTCAAACTCACTCCGGTAATTTTTCAGGAACGCTTTAACCGGCCACGCGGCGGCTTCACCGAGCGGGCAGATCGTCTTGCCGTCAATGTTGTCGGCCACCTCGAATAACAAATCCACGTCTTCCGGGCGGCCGTGACCGACTTGGATGCGATGGAGCATTTTCTCCATCCACAACGTCCCCTCCCGGCACGGGGTACATTGCCCGCAGCTTTCGTGGGCGTAAAATTGGGAGACGTTCAGCGTCGCGTCCACGATGTTCACGTCTTCCGTCAACACGATGATGCCGCCGCTACCGGCCATCGTGCCGGCTTTGCGGAGCGACTCGAAATCGAGCGGGACATCCAGCTTGTCGGCCGGCAACACCGGCATGGAACTGCCGCCCGGAATGACGCCTTTGATTTTCTTGCCGTTCGTGACGCCGCCGCAAACGTCTTCGATGAGCTGGCGCATCGTGAGTTTGCCCATCTCAAATTCATAGTAGCCGGGGCGTTTGACCGGGCCGCTGACGCAAACGAGGCGCGTGCCGGTTGAGCCGGGTACGCCCATCGCTTTGAACCACGCCGCGCCGTTCTTCACGATGTGCGGGATGTTCGAGAGCGTCTCGACGTTGTTGACGACCGTGGGACAGCCGAACAATCCCACCACGGCCGGGAACGGCGGTTTGATCCGCGGATAGGCGCGTTTGCCTTCGAGCGATTCGATCAGCCCGGTTTCCTCGCCGCAGATGTAGGCGCCCGCGCCGCGATGCACGTAAATCTCGACGCCTTTGCCGACGTACCCTTTGGCGCGGGCTTCTTCGATGGCGTTGAGAAGAATCTGCGCGCCGACCGGCATTTCGCCGCGAATGTAGATATAGGCCACCTTCGCGCCGGTCGCGTGGCACGAAATGAGAATGCCCTCGATGAGCTGGTGCGGGTCGTAGTGAATGAGTTGCCGGTCTTTGAAGGTGCCGGGTTCGCTCTCGTCGGCGTTGCAGACGAGGTAAGTCGGCTTGCCGGTATTCTTGGCGAGGAAACTCCATTTCAGCCCGCACGGGAAACCGGCGCCGCCGCGACCGCGAATCTCGCTGTTCTTGACCTCGTTGACAATCTCCTCGGGCTTCATCGTCAACGCCTTCGCCAACGCCTGATAGCCGCCTTCCTTCTCGTAGTCGGCGAGCGAGCCGGTGTAGCCGGGCTTGGTGATATTGGCGAGCAGGATGCGCTTTTCGAGCGGGTGCGCCGGCAACGGTTTGGCAATGGGCTGTTTGGAAAGTGTGCCTGTCTTTAGCTCGGCAAGAATCTGGTCAATCTTCTCCGGCGTGACGTTGTCGAAATGTTCATCGTTGACCATCATCACCGGCGCCGTGCCGCAGGCGGCGAGACATTCGACCGTCGAAACCGTGTGGCCGCAGCCTTCCAACTTTTTCAGAAGCTCGCGGCTGCCGGCAAGTTGACACGACAGCGTCCGGCAGACCTTGAAGTGGAATTTGCCGCGCGGTTGCTGGGTGAACATCGGGTAGAACGTGACGATTTCCCAGACGTTGATTGGCTGAAGACCAAGCTTGCCGGCAATCCATTCGACCTGTTCCGCGCCGAGAAAACCGAAGTGGTCTTGGAGCAAATGACACAGCCACAACACCGCCGCCCGTTTCGTCGGGTAGTGCGTGATGATTTCGTCAATCTGACGTTCGAGTTCGGTTGGGACAGTTAAGTTAGCCACAGATTCACACAGATAGACACGGATTGTCGCTTGGTCACATGACCAATCGACGGAATTCGCATTTCTTTCTTCCGAAGTTGATCAACAAGCCGACCTTCGTGCCCGTGGCTTTCAGGTAGTTTAGCAACTGAGCCTCGTGTATCTTGTTGTACGACTCTTCGGTTTTGAGTTCGACGATCACTTTGTCTTCCACCACTAAATCAGCGACGTAATCACCCACGATCACGTCCTTGTATTTCACTTTGATTGCCTTCTGGGTCTCCGCTTTCACTCCCCGCTTACACAACTCGGCGAGCAACGCGTTCTCATACACTTTCTCCAAGAAGCCATAGCCAAGCACGCTATGCACCTCGAACGCTGCTCCAATAATCTTTTCGGTAATCTCTCCATGCTGAACGTCGTTCATCTGTGAACATCTGTGTGAATCTGTGGCTACCGGTCGCACTCCCCCATCACGAAATCTATGCTGCCCAGAATGGCCACCGTGTCGCTCAACAGGTGGCCCTTGCACAGCAGCGGCACGAGTTGCAGGTTCACAAAACTCGGCGCGCGGATCTTCAACCGATGCGGCACGCCACCGCCCTTGCTGACGATGTAGAAACCGAGTTCGCCTTTCGGATTCTCCGCGCCGAAATACACTTCGCCGACCGGGGCATTGACGCCCTGCGTGACGTTGATGAAATGATGGATGAGCTCCTCCATTTTTGTCAGCACCGCCGTCTTTTCCGGCAGCACGACCTTCGCTTCGGGCGCGTTCACCGGTCCGCCCGGAATCTGCGCCACCGCCTGGTTCAGAATCCGGATGCTCTGCCGCATCTCCTCCATCCGCACCAGATACCGGTCGAGGCAATCGCCGACCGTGCCGGTCGGAATGTCGAACGTAAACCACTCATACCCGCCATACGGCTGCGCCTTGCGGACATCGTAGTCCACGCCGCTGCCGCGCAAGATCGGGCCGGTCGCCCCGTAGTTAATCGCATCGGCCCGCGACAGGACCGCGATGCCGCGGTTGCGTTCGAGGAAAATCTTGTTGCGCGTCAACAACCGATCCATCTCGTCAATCGTGGCCGGCAGGTCCCGCAAGAACGCCTTCAACCGCGGCAGAAAATCCGCCGGCAAATCGTTGGCCAGTCCGCCAATGCGCGTGTAACTCGTCGTGAACCGCGCCCCGCAAATCAATTCGCACAAATCGTAAATCTTCTCCCGCTCGCGGAACGCGTACAGGAACACCGTCATTGCGCCCAGGTCCATGCTCATCGCCCCAATGCCGAGCAGATGCGAACTGATCCGCGCCAGCTCCGCACAGATGACGCGGATGTATTTGCAGCGCTCCGGCACGTCAATCCCCATCAACTTCTCCACCGCATACGCATAGGCCACGTTGTTGGCCAGCGGCGCCAGATAATCGAGCCGGTCGGTGTACGGGATGAACTGCGTGTACGTCATGTTCTCGGCAATCTTCTCGTCGCCGCGGTGCAGGTAGCCGACCTCCGGCCAGCAGTTGACGATCTCCTCGCCGTCCAACTCCAACACCATCCGAAACACCCCGTGTGTGCTCGGGTGTTGCGGCCCCATGTTGATGATCAACTTCTCGCCCCGCACCTCTTCCTCGAGCGCCTGTTGCGCCCGCGCGGCGGATTCAATCACCGACATCTCCTGGTACGTCGCCACCTAGACCGGCTCCTTCTTCGTCGGATTCTTCAACCGTTCCAGATTCTCCGCCGGCGTATCCACCTGCCGCGGTTCGCGCCGAATCGCGCTGCGCGACGCGGCCGGCGCCACGAACGGCCCGCCCAACATCGGCGCCGTCCGCACCGTATCCGCCTCCACCGCCGTCGCCGGCAACTCCGTCGGCAATCCCGCCAGCGGAAAATCCTTCCGCAACGGGAAATACGGATACCCCTCCCACATCAAAATCCGCTTCAAATTCGGATGCTGGCGAAAGCGAATCCCAAACATGTCGAACGCCTCGCGCTCGTGCCAGTCGGCCGTCTTCCACACACTCTCCACCGAATCCACCGTCAAATCCTCCTCCGGCACCGCCACCTTCAATCGCAACGCGCACCGATTCGCGATCGAATACAAGTGATACACCACGCCGTACCGGGGATCGTCGCCATAGTTGTCCACGCCCGACAAATCTGTCAGCAAATCAAACCCGCACTCCGTCGCGGCGTACCGGCAAACCTCGAGAATCTTCTCCCGCGCGACCGACACGGATATCTCGCCCCGGAACTCCACCGGCTCCCCGATGGTGTCGCCGAACGTTGCCTTCAGTTTTTCGACGGCCACTTGCGTTGTCATCGCTCGGCAAACTTCGGCGCATATTCCCCGCGCACGATGATCGGTCCCTGTGGTTTTTCGTACAAGGGCTGGCGTTGCTCACCGGTCTTCATGTTCTTCAACGCCTGCTCCTGCGCAATCTTGCGCTGGATCGCCATCAACCCTTCCAACACCGCCTCCGGCCGCGGTGGGCAACCGGAGACGTACACATCCACCGGCAAAAAATGGTCCACGCCCTGCACCACCGCATAACTGCGGTACATCCCGCCCGTGCTCGCGCACGCCCCCATCGCCATGCACCACTTCGGATTCGGCATCTGATCCCACACCCGCTTGACCACCCCCGCCATCTTGTACACACACGTGCCGGCCACGATCATCAAATCCGCCTGCCGCGGCGAAAACCGCATCACCTCCGCCCCAAACCGCGCAATATCAAACCGACTCGCCCCCACCGCCATCAACTCAATCCCGCAACACGCCAACCCCATCGGCATCGGCCAGCACGAATTCTTCCGCACCCAATCCACCGCCGCATCCAACCGCGTCACGATGACATCGCGCCCCTCAACCTTCGGATCGAATCCCGTTTCCAGCGTCTGGCTCACCGGGCCCCCTTCCTCGGCGCCCAATCCAACGCGCCCTTGGTCCAAGCGTAAAGATGCCCCACTTCCAGCAACAACAAAAACACCGCCGCGCCCCCCAGCATCGCCCAGCCAATCCCGCCCTCCTCGACCGGCTTAATCAAATCTCGAAACACCGCGCCCCACCCGATCAGGAACACCACCTCGATATCAAACAGAATGAACAACATCGCGACCAGATAAAATTTCACCGAAAACCGCGGCTGCCCCTCCTGCATCGCCGGTAAGCCACATTCGTACGGACTATCCTTCACGGGAGAATGGACCCGCTTCTTCCCGAGAATGGTCGGCAACGCGATGTTGGTGGCCGCAAACCCCATCGCCGCCAAAATCAACAAACCGACCGGCACAAATTGTAAAAGTTGGTCCGACATCGCAAAACCCAAGTCCGCCCGTCAGCCTCCGGCAGACTTTGTGACAAATTTCACTTGGAAGCTAACAAAACCCTCCCGCCATGCAAGCGCATTTTGGCTCGCCCGCCGCCGGGGAAGAAACCTCCACCCGCCTCGCCCGCCCACCGCGCGGCGAGGAATGTCCGCGGCTGGCGAACTCGCGACTTGCCGGCGGGCGCCGCGGACCGTACTCTCCCCGCCATGCCTTTCAAGTCGCTGGGACTTTCCGAAGCGGTGCTGCGCGGTGTCGAAGCCGCGGGCTACACCGAACCGACCGCCATTCAAACCCGCGCCATCCCGCTGGTGCTCGCGGGCAGAGACCTGATTGGCTCGGCCCAGACCGGCACCGGAAAAACCGCGGCCTTCGCGCTGCCCATCCTCACCAAACTCGGCCAGCACCGCCACAGCCACGGCCGTTGCCTCGTGCTCGAGCCGACGCGGGAGTTGGCCGCGCAGGTGGACACCGCGTTTCGGGATTATGGCCGGTTTTGCGATCTGCGCACCGCCGTGATCTTCGGCGGCGTCGGCTACGGCGCGCAACGGGACGCCTTGAAACAAAAGGCCGACATCATCATCGCCACCCCGGGCCGGTTGCTCGACTTGATGGGCCAGGGCGATGTGGATCTGCGCGGCATCGAAATCCTCGTGCTCGATGAGGCCGACCGGATGCTCGACATGGGGTTCCTGCCGGATGTGCGCCGCATCATTGACCGCTGCCCGAAACAACGACAAACTCTCCTCTTCTCCGCCACCGTCCCCCCCGAAATCGAAAGCTTGGTCAAGTGGGCGATGAACCGGCCCGAAAACGTCTCCATCGGCGAGCGTCGCTCCCCCGCCGAAACCGTGACCCACGCATTTTATCCCGTCGCCGCCACCCAGAAATTCCAACTCCTCGTCACGTTGCTGGAGCGGACGAACTTCGACAGCGTCCTGATTTTCTGCCGCACCAAACACGGCGCCGACAAAATCGCCCGCCGCTTGATGCAGGCCAACCACGCGGTCGCCGTGCTCCATTCCAACCGAACCCAACGCGAACGGATCGAGGCGCTGGAGGGATTCAAGTCCGGCAAGTACGAGGTCATGGTCGCCACCGACATCGCCGCCCGCGGCATTGATGTCGAAGGCGTCACCCACGTCATCAACTACGACGTGCCGCAACATCCCGAGGATTACGTCCACCGCATCGGCCGCACCGGCCGCGCCCAAAAAGTCGGCGATGCCTTCACCCTTTGCACCAGCGAAGAAGCCGCCGCCGTTGCCGCCATCGAACATTTCATCGGCCAAAAAATCCCCCGCCTCCAACTCGACAACTTCCGCTACGACCCCACCGCGATGCTCAAGCCCGACGCCCCGGTCACCGACCGCCGCAGCGTCCACATGAGCCGCACGGCCAAAGGCTACAGCTTCGCCCCCCGCCGCCGCCGCTGAGCCCGGACCCGCGCGGCGGCGCGAAACGACGCCCATGGCCGATCCACCGCGCGACCCAGGCAGAGCCTCAGCATCATCCCCTGCCCGCACTTCTTTGCACGACTTTGTAGCAATTGTTACAAAGTCATGCAAACGGAGTCACCAGGCGCGGTCGAGGATTTCCCGCAGGTCGGCATCGGTCAGCACGACCGGGTTGCCTTGCATACTGCTGGCCTTCTTCGCGCGGGCGACTTCGTTCGTCGGGGTCGTGCAACTGCCGCAGACCACCTTGCAGGTTCTGCCCAAGATGTACCGACACGAGGAAGCCAAGGAACACGAAGCCACCGCCAATTTGCTGTTCCTGTTGAGTTACACCCGCAAGCTGGATGTGACCGAGCCGGAGATCAGCCGGTTGACCGAACAGCGCGCGCCCCTGAGTGAAATCCTCTTTTGGGTCTTTGCCCACCGGCTCTGGGACGCCGTCCATCGGGAAATCCTGCGCGGCTACGCGACCGGTTCGAGGTCGCCTACGACGAATTCACCGAGGACAACCTCCCCAACCGGCTCTTCAAGGCCACCGTCCATCGCCTCTCCCGCTGGTCGCAATGGACCGACACCCGCCGGCACCTGACGCAACTCCGCGCCGTGTTTGCCGACGTGGCCGATGTCGCCCTGCAGCCGCACGATTTCGACCAAGCCGCCCAATGGATGCTCCGCCATCGTCGCCGCGCCAACGAGGGCCGCCTCTATCGTCCGCTGCTGAAACTGGCCCGGATGTTCTGGACCGGCACCGGCCCGCAACTGAACGCCCCAAAATCCCCGCAACGCCGGAAGGCGCTAGGATTGCCGACAGTCGTCGCGGATTTCACTCCAGATCAAGGAATTGCTCGGCGGTCATCTCGGCGTCATCGAGAATCGTCTTCATCAATCCAACCCCGATCACTTCACCGGCATGAACCGGAACAACCGTGCAGCGGCCATCGGGATGCTTCAGGAAATGATGACTGCCCTTGATTCGCACAACTTCAAAGCCGGCACGCTTCAGTGTGGCGATCACCTCGCGGCCTCGACGGCGGGGGAGTTTCGGGATCGTTAGACCGCAATGCGCTGGACGCCGACGAATTCCGGCATGGCGGCCCGTTCGCCTTCGACTTCGAGGCACAACTCGATGGCTTCCCGGACACGCTTCATCAGCGTGTCGAGTGACTTGGCTTGCGTATGGCAGCCCTTCAACTCCGGCACCAGCGCCAGGTAGTAGCCATCGGCATCACGCTCGATGATGACACTGAATTCGCGCTTGGTCGTTGCCATGCCGCAAAATATGCCAGCCGACTGCGCCCAATGCAAGACATGCGCCAAAGCAGTTGCCACAGATGCACACGGACGCTCACCGATTACATCCGTGTCCTATCTGTGTCGATCTGTGGCTAAGGTTCCGCCGCCTCCCGGCCGCTCCGAAGCTTTCGCGTTCCTGTTCGACATGAACCAACTCTTCGAAGAGTTCATCGCCGAATTCATCCGCCGCGCACTGCGCGAGGCCTGGCAATCGCGAAACCGTTGTATCCTTTACGCGTGGAGCCTTTGCTGATAAGGTGTCGCACATGAGTAAGATCGAACTCATTGTGGAGGAGTTGAGGACGTTGCCCGACGCCAAACTGGCGGACGCGGCCAACTACATTCATCGCTTGAAAGAGACGAGCGCCACCGAGCGACGTGCCGCGTTGGGAAAAACCGCCGGTGCCTTGACGGCTGACGAGGCGGACGAACTTGCCCGGGTCATCGAAGAAGGCTGCGAGCAGGTGGACGCTCGTGAATGGTAACGTCCTGCTCGACACCACCATCGTCGTGGCGCACCTGCGCGGCGACGCCGCGTTGACGGCAAAGCTGGAACAATCCAATGCGCTTTATCTCCCGCTGACCGCCTTGGGTGAGTTGTACTACGGCGCATACCGGTCCAAAAATCCTCCAAAAGGCTTGGCGCAGATCCGCGAGTTCCTCAAGGCCGTCGTCATCCTGCATCCCGGCGAGACCACGGCGGACAACTACGGTCAGATCAAAGCAGCGTTGGCACAGGCCGGCACGCCCGTCCCACAGAACGACATCTGGATCGCCGCCCTCGCCACGGAATACCAGTTGCCGCTGGCGGCTCGCGACGACCACTTCAAATCAGTGTCGGGATTGAACCTGTTGGCGTGGTGAACTGACAAACTTCCGCCCTTCATCATTCTGAATTCATCCTTCTGCCTTTCCCTGTCCCCGTCCCGGCCCCACCGAAACCTTCGCGTTTCGGTTCGACCCGACCCACCTCTTCGAGGAATTCATCCCCCGCGAACTGCGCAAAAGTCTGGCATACACGCGGCTGGACATTCCACGCTCAAAGCGGCACCCGGCATCTCCTCTGCGACGAAACCGGCAACAACCGTTTAAAACTCGTCCCCGACATCCGCTTCGAGACCGCTACCGGCGAAACTGCGTTGATCGTGGACACGAAATACAAGCTGCTCGACCCGACCGCCGCCAAAGCCGGTATCGCCGAAGCCGACGCTTGGTCCGAGCCCGTCGTATGCAAACTTGCCCGACAGCACTTACGACGGCATACTCTTTCGCCATGACTTGCCCATCATCAACGGAGGCTTTATGCCAAACCTGTCCGCCGGCTTAGATTTTGCATGGCAGACGGCAGCCAGTGAGGCCGCTCGCTCGCGACATGAGTTCATCGAGCCAGAACACTTGTTCATCGGCGTCTGCAAGCTTGGCAATTTGCTGGCGCTCGAGAAGTGGAGCGACTTACAGATTCCGGCTGAAATCGTGGCTTCGCTGAAAGCAGAGGCAGAATCCATCGCCACGCTTTTCTCGAACGCTCATTTTGACCGGATCGCGCTTTACCGGGAAGTTCGCAAGCAACTTGGGGCTGGGAACTATTCTGGTAACGGACGAAAGCAAATCAGCCGCTCCGCAGCTAGTCGGCGTGCGTTCGAGCGCGCAGCGGAGCTTGCGGCGAGCACGCGACCGATTTCTTCGCTCCATCTCTTATCGGCCATACTGGAGGACGAATCAGGCCGGTGCGCGACTGCGATGAAGCACAGAGGGATTGACTTGCCGGCATTCAAACTGGCCGTTGTTGCTTGCGTTGCTCCGCCAGCGCCCGAACCAAAGCCACAACCACCACCTCGCACTTTCTTGCAGCAATTCGGCAAAGACCTGACACAGCTTGCACGAGACGGAGGACTCCAGCCATGTATCGGGCGGCGCGACGAGATGCTGCAAGTCATTCGTGCTTTGAGCCGCGACACCAAGAATAACCCTGTGCTGGTCGGTGAAGCTGGCGTCGGCAAGACAGCCATCGTGGAGGGCTTGGCTTGGCGAATCGCCCAGAACAAAGACAAGGCACTACTGGGCAGACGCCTCGTGCAACTGAACATGGCCGACCTCGTTGCCGGGACGAAGTATCGCGGCGAATTCGAGGAGCGGATGCAGGGACTACTGCGTGAGGTTGCTACGTCTCCCAACCTGATCCTCTTCATTGACGAAATCCACACACTGGTTGGAGCGGGAGCGACAAGCAGCGCCATGGATGCGGCAAACATCATGAAGCCGGCGCTGGCGCGTGGCGAGTTGCGTTGTATCGGCGCGACAACGCCTGCCGAATATCGGAAATACATCGAGAAGGATGCTGCGTTGGAGCGCCGGTTCCAGCCTGTCACAATTAACGAACCGACAGCGGACGAAACCATTGAAATCTTGCGCAGTGGCTACCACAAGCGATTTGAAGACAAGCACTCAGTCATGATTAATCCCGCCGCAATCCAAGCTGCGGTTACGCTCAGCGTCCGGTTCATGCCTGACCGCCGTTTACCCGACAAAGCGATTGACCTTCTGGACGAAGCATGTGCGCACGTCGCTGTCCCCATGCTGAGCGCACAACCGGGAGACATGAACGAGACTGGCGCGGTGACCGCAGAAGTGATTCGCCAAGTGGTCTCGGAGCGTACCGGAGTTCCGGTCGCCCAAATGGCCGAACAAGAACGCGAGCGCCTTGCCGGTATGGCTGCACAACTAAAGCGCAGAGTTATCGGACAAGACCGCGCCTGTGAGGCCGTGGCGCAAGCTGTGCAACGCGCCCGTGTCGGACTGAAAGCGGCGAATCGTCCCGTGGCCGTGCTCCTATTCGTCGGGCCAACCGGTGTTGGCAAGACCGAGTTGGCGAAAGCCATCACAACATTCCTGTTCGGCAGCGATCGAGCCATGGTTCGCATCGACATGAGCGAGTTCATGGAGAAGCACAACGTGTCTCGCCTGATCGGGTCGCCTCCCGGCTACATTGGCCACGACGAAGAAGGCCAATTGACCGGCGCTCTGCATCGTTCGCCCTTCTGCGTAGTGTTGTTGGATGAAGTGGAAAAGGCTCATCCCGACGTGCTCAACCTGTTCCTGCAAATCTTCGACGATGGCCGCCTGACAGACGCAAAAGGTCGTGTTGCCGACGCCACCAACGCCCTGTTCATCCTCACGTCCAACTTGGGCCAAACGAAGACCCCGCCCGCCATCGGCTTCGGAGAACGCACTCAGAAGTCCGCTGCCCCAAGCTATGACGACGCTGTGCGTCGAGCCTTCCGGCCGGAGTTGGTCAACCGGCTGGACGCCATCATCGCCTTCAACGCGCTGTCCGATTCAGACTTGCGGCAGATAGCCAAGGCTATGCTCGACCAACTGCAAGAGCGGCTCAAAGCTCCAGGAATTGAGTTGGAGGTAACGACGGAAGCCGTTGACTGGATTTGCTCACAGGAGCGAGACGAGTCTCTTGGTGCTCGACCTCTGCGCCGGGCCGTCGAGCAGGGCGTCGAAAACCAGATTGCCGCAATGCTGGTGCGGGGTGAACTCAAAGAAGGCGACCGTGTGCTTTTGGCCGCGTCTGCCGGTAGGTTAACTTTCACTGTGCGAAGGAAGGGAGGCGGTTAATGTCCTCGAATTGGAAAGTCGGTGACAGAATCAAAGGGCGCTGGGAAATTCACGACATCAAGCGCGGCGGCATGGGTGTCGTGTACATCGTGTATGACCATGAGTGGAAGGAAGCGTTCGCCGCCAAGACGTTTCAAGACGAAGTATTTGCCCGCAATACCACCACCGCCGACCGCTTCACCCAAGAAGCTATCACTTGGGTCAACCTCGACCTCCACCAGAACATCACTCAGGCCCGTTTCGTTGAGACTATCGAAGGTAAACCTTATCTCTTTCTCGAATACGTGAGCGGCGGCGA